>JAVEZS010000032.1:0-35047 GCA_034002885.1 Bacteroidales bacterium | reverse complement strand
GGATCTACTTATACGATAACTGGTTTAGCACCCAACATGTACGTATTTACTGTTTCCGGAGGCTCTGGCTGTGTATCAGGTATATCTGAAGAGGTCACTATATTTCCACGGGCTGAGGAAGTTAATCCGCCGGTTGTTGGCAATGTTACTCAGCCAACATGCAATAATGAATTCGGGTCTGTGGTATTGAGTGGATTGCCTGCGGTCGGGATGTGGACTTTAATACAGTATCCTGGTCAGATTTATACGAATGGTTTAGGTTCAACTTTGGTAATTTCTGGTCTTTCTCCGGGAACATATTCATGGATTGTTACAGATCCGCGCGGTTGTTCTTCACCAATCTCAGAACAGGTTGTGATCAATTCTGTAAGTTCAGGAGCTGTTCCAGAAATCACTCTTAAGTATAACGATCTTCTGATATGCGCAGATAAAGATAACTCCTTTACAAGCTATCAGTGGTTTGATGAAGGAAAGGTAATTCCCAACGCTACGGGACAGTATTATCAGACACACAAAAAACCAGGAGTATATCATGTTGTTACTGTTGATGTGAACGGCTGTACGAATACCTCAAATACTATTACTCTTGAGGCAGAAAAGTCTCTTTCAGCTTTTCCAAATCCGACTTCAGGGTCTTTTTCTTTAAGTCTTAATAACTTCTCCGAAGGAGAAGCCATTGTTCGGATTTTGTCATCGGCCGGACTGAAGGTCATGGAATTCAATGTTGAAAGTCTGGATGCCACAGAACTGAAACAGATCCCTGTTGATAAACTTGAAAACGGAGTATACATAATCCAGGTAACTGTAAACAAAGCGGAAAATTATTTTACCAGGATTGTGGTTGCAAAATAATCTCTAAAAATGATAGCAATGAAATATAATAAATTAACATTAAGTGTTTTAATTACTGTATTATTCCATTTTGGGTGCCAGAACCAGACATTATACGCTCAGAGTACAGTATCTGTAAATCCGGGATTAAAGGGATTCTACATCGGTGCGGGTACGGGGTATGCCCTGACCCAGATCAGAAATGATTTCGCGCAGGAAGATCCTGCCATCAGTATGAATTTCAGGACCAGACCTCTGGTAAATGTTGAAATCGGTCATTTCTTCTCAGAAAATTTCGGATTGGTGACTGGTCTTAGTTATTCCTCGTACGGTTCTCAGACAGTAATTTCAGATTATAACTCTAAAATTCAAACTGTTGATATTGAAAATGACACCTATGAGCTGACAATAGAGGGTTCTGATATTGAAGAGAAGGAAGAAATTCAGGTTCTGGGTGTGCCGGTAAGTTTCATTTATCACTCCGCGATAAGCAATAAAACAGGATTTTTTTTGATGACAGGAGTGAATTTATCTGTTCCACTGAAGGAGCGATATGAAAACAGCGGTGTATTCACCTGCAGAGGTTACTTTCCCGACTATAATGTAACATTGGAAAATCTCCCGGAATACGGTTTCCCCAAGGATCTTAAGTTCGAATCTGATGGCAACCTGCTGGTTAAGCGTATTAACTATATGGTCCATTTCGTTGGAGGATTTGATTATTTTCTGAGCAACAGCGTTCAAATTGCAGTTTCAGCTTTTTATGAAAGATCGATCAGCAATATTTCTGATTATTCGGTATCGCAGGATTTCAGAATCCTGCAGGATCAGCAGATCAATAGTATAATGAGTGGAAGCAGGAAAACAAATCTTCAATCGTTCGGGGTGAAATTAGGCATCAGGTATTATTTGGGGAAGCATGATGATTTCAGCAACATTTCGGATCAAACCTCGAAGAAAAATTTGAAGGCCTACCTCAGGAATAAAAAGAAATACTTTAACTGATCAGTGTTGAACAACGATTCCAGAAACAGACCCAACTTAACGAACTCCCCCCGATCCCCCTATCTGCGCAGTAAAGAGGGGAAAGCCTGAGCTTCGCAAAGGCAGGGGGTGAGTGCATGATAACACTGGCAAAGCATTTTATCTTAACCGAAATGAAAATTCAATTTTATACCTTGCCAGGATGAAAAGTAATATCTATAGCTCTTAGTCAATATAATAAGAAATATAATAAACTTTTCTTCGGACACTATTGGTATTATCTCACTGGTAACCAGGGCGGTTTTATTCCTTTTCATACATCTGCAGAATGTTAAACTACAAATCTGAAATCATTTAGCTCAGATTAGATCGGTTCTTATCTGTTTTTATCAGGTAAAAAGGATTATTTATGATCGGAGAATACTTATCAGTTACCTTAATCAATTGATTAAGCATTAATAGACTGAGAGAAAAACGTTTTCATGAGAATCTTTAAATAAAAACTTGACTTTGTTTCTGTTGTGGCTTAACTTTGAAATACAGTTCTCCTGATCCTATTAACGTTTAACCCCGGTAAGCATGAAAAAGTTATTCTTCTTCAGCCTGTTTCTCTGGCTGGTGGTAACAGCCTGCAATAAACAGGAAATCAATGCTCCCAAAGGTACCTGGAAGATGGTTCGAATGCAGATGGTCGAAGGGAAAAAGGTAACCAATTACTTCTCCGATCGTTATCGGATAAGCCAGATCAAAATGTGGTCAGGCACTAATTTCATCTTTGTTGGCAAATACCAGGTCGACACTATTACCTCCTACCGCTACGGTGTCGGAACGTGGACCCTGAAAGGAAACATGTATGAAGAGAATATTCAGTATCATTTTGACCCGGCCTACGAAGGTAAAAAGAACATGATCTGGCTCGAGATAAAAAATGATACCCTGCTTCATATCTTTCCTGTCAACGATCTTGGAGAAGCCAATAAAACCCGGCATTACGTTGAAAAATATGTAAGGATAGATTAAAAGGAATATTCTTAAGGAAACACAAGCCTGTCTTTGACTTTCCCCAGGATTGTAAACCCTGCAGGAGAATGTCTGTTAGCTTTCATGATCTTACAAGCCAAACGACACAGCCCTGCTGACGCCGGGCCGGATGTTTTTTGTTTTCGTCGCAGTTGCTGAACCATGAAGGTTCATCTCCTGCTCCTTAACCAAAAAACGCTCCTTTCGGAGCGTCGTTTGTCTTGTGATCCAGCTGGGATTATTAAAATGATCCCTCGGGGGGGGTCTTACAAGCCAAACGACACAGCCCTGCTGACGCCGGGCTGGATGTTTTTTGTTTTCGTCGCAGTTGCTGAACCATGAAGGTTCACCTCCTGCTCCTTAACCAAAAAACGCTCCTTTCGGAGCGTCGTTTGTCTTGTGATCCAGCTGGGATTCGAACCCAGGACCCCATCCTTAAAAGGGATGTGCTCTACCAGCTGAGCTACTGAATCAGTTTTTTATTTTGCGGTGCAAAGTTAGAAGAAAAAAAAAGTAATCCAAACAATATGTCTTTTTTTAATATTCTAATTGCTAAAAAAAAACATGCCTGCAAAAAATATTTTTTTTAATTTGCATCGCCTTAAAACTGACCTGAATCATTATATGAAAGACATTTTTAAAGACAAGGTTGTTATTGTAACCGGAGCCTCTTCAGGAATAGGAGAGGCGGTATCCAGGGAATTTGCCAGGGAGGGAAGCAAAGTGATGCTTGCAGCACGCTCGGGAGAGAAACTTGCTGCAATAACAGCGGAAATAACGGCTTCGGGAGGCATCGCTGACTATACGGTTACCGATGTAAGCGTCGAAAACGACTGCCGCAATCTTGTCAGTAAAACGGTCGATACTTTTGGCACTGTCGATATCCTTATAAATAATGCCGGCCTTTCAATGAGAGCCCTCTTCGATGATGTCGATCTTAACGTCATAAGAAAGCTGATGGACGTAAATTTCTGGGGAACAGTATACTGCACTAAATATGCCCTGCCCTATATTGTCGCCGGAAAAGGATCCGTTGTGGGAGTCTCGTCAGTTGCTGGTTTCCATGGATTGCCGGGTCGGACAGGTTACTCTGCATCTAAATTCGCCATTCACGGCCTGCTTGAGACAATAAGGATCGAGAACCTGAAGAAGGGCTTGCATGTTATGATAATTGCTCCTGGCTTCACAGCAACCGAAATACGGAAACATGCCCTGACAGCAGACGGGACAGAACAGGGCCACTCACCGCGT
Source organism: Bacteroidales bacterium (assembly GCA_034002885.1). GTDB lineage: Bacteria > Bacteroidota > Bacteroidia > Bacteroidales > VadinHA17 > LD21. Next base: position 30,961 of record JAVEZS010000032.1, on the reverse strand, counting down.
AATGAACAAAATCTTGTAAGCGCTGAATACGTAGCCAAATGGATTCTCAAGGGCATAAGAAAAAAGAAGAGGAACAAGCTTCTCACCTGGGATGGCCGCTTTACTGCCCTCCTCCAGAGAATTATACCTGAAGTAGTCGACTGGGGCTATTACCGCGAGATGGCAAGGGAACCTGATTCACCGCTCAAATAGCCTTACAGGGTTAAATTCACATTTTTCTGTACTTTTTTTGTAATGATTTGATCATTTCTTCGTCATGCAGATAAAAGTATTGTCTAACCTTTATTTTTCCTGCCATGAAAAGATATTTATCAGTTGTTTTCTTTGCGGCACTCTCAATTGCCGTCTTCAGCCAGAGATCCGTAGACAAAATATTCGAACAATATTCTGAAAATGACGGGTATGTTACAGTCACCCTGAAGGGTAACCTTCTTGACATCCTGGATTGTGATGAGGGTAAAAAGAGCGACAGACAGAGGCCTCTGGATATTACCGAAATAAGAATACTTACACAGGAGGGTGGATCAAACGATGCCCTGAACTTTATTAAAATGACCGCGAGAGACCTCGACAGGAAAGACTATGAAGAATACCTGTCGGTCAGAAAAGCAGATCAGGATGTCAGAATGCTGATCCGGCAGGAAGGGAGATTAATCAGTGAACTCCTTCTGGTTGGAGGGGGAGAAGATAACTTCATAATCCAGGTTAAAGGAAAGTTTACACCTAGGGAAGCGGAAAAAATCAGCCGCGACATCCGTGAAGATAATGACACTGTAAATGGAAATGAGATTCTGTCTCATCTTGATTAATTGATTATAAAAATAACTTTGTTATTATGAATAAACTTTCCATCTGAATGTCAGAAGCTGATTTCGATAATCTTGTACGCAGAACAGGCCGGCGTCTGTACGCCCTTGCTTACAGGATACTCGGGGATCAGCAGGGATCGGAAGATGCTGTTCAGGAAGTGTTTGTTAAACTTTGGAAGATGAATTCACGACTGGATGAATATGAAAGTACTGAAGCCCTGGCAACGACAATGCTGAAAAATCACTGCATTGACCAGATCAGGAGAAACAAACATTCATCGGAAGCCGGAAATGAGAAACTCCTTTCATTATTCGACATGGAACCTTCTCCTTATGAAAAAATGGTCAATGAAGAATCTTTCCTTCTCATCAGGAAAATCATTGACGATCTGTCTGAGCCATACCGTAAGACTGTTACTTTGAGAGATATCGAAGGTCTTCACTATGATGATATTGCCACAATAACCGGACAGAATGTGAACACCTTAAGGGTGACTCTGTCGAGAGCGAGAAAAATGATAAGGGATGAGCTGAAAAAATTTTACGATGAACCAGGAAGACATTAAAATACTGCTTGAGAAATATTATGAGGGTTCGACTTCTTCTGAAGAAGAACTGCTGCTGAAACGATTTTTCAGCAGCAAAGAGGTTCCTGAAGAATTCAGACACGACAACGAGATCTTCAGGTTTTTCCTCGATTCTGCTGAAATTCCGGAAGCTCCTTCAGGTTTAGAGGAAAGGATTATCATAAGAATCGACAGGGAGAGGGCTGAAGCAAAGCTCAGCAAAAAACACCGGATAATTGCAATAATATCGGCTGCGGCAGTTTTGATTATTATTATCTCAGCAGCCTGGTTCCTCACCCGGCACAAAGGATCAGACCGCGACACCTACTCCGACCCTCAGATAGCGTACGCGGAAGCAATAAAGATACTATATGAAGTCTCCGTGAAGCTTAACAAAGGAACAAGTGCCCTGGGAAAAATCGGAGTTCTTGAAAGTGAGACCATAAATGGTCTGCAGACTGTACACAGGTCAACTTCCCTGATGAAGGAAAAAATCAGACCTCTTGATGATGTGTTTACAACAATGAAAATGATTGAGGAAGGTAAGACCGGTAGCGTAAAGGAATCCTCAGAAAAGTAATGATTTAAAAAATAGCAAAAGACATGAAAAAAATATTTCTCACAGGTACAATACTGTTCATTGCTTTGACAATGCAGGCCCAGACAAGTGCAATCGAAAGGTTATTCGAAAAATACGCCGATCGTGAAGGCTTTACCACAATCACGATATCCGGCAAGCTGCTTGGTTTGTTTGCCGGAAGCGAGGTGCGAAACGATAAGGAGAATGTTATTAACAGTCTGAGCTCGATAAAAATACTTACAGTCGACGATTCTACCCTTATGAGCAATATTAACTTTTATCGTGAGCTTGGCGGAAAATCGGCTTTCGCAGGGTACGAGGAACTAATGGATGTTAAGGAAGGTCAGGATGTTACAAAATTCCTTATCAAACAGAATGGCGACAGGATTTCTGAGCTTATTGTAATCAGCGGCGGACCCGGTGACAATACTCTTATCTCAATAAAGGGTGATCTTGATCTGAAAAGCCTGTCGGAACTGTCAGAAGGAACCGGAATAGAAGAACTCAAGGACCTTGAGAAAGTTGAAGGGAGAAAGCCATAATATGAGACTTGACTCTCCTTGGTTCTGAAAATGAAATATTTGAAATATATTATTGCTAAAGTGCTTACTAATTAGTTAATTTCAGGTGGAATTAATTACCCTGAAATATTTCTGATTTGACAGAGCACAAGATAGATACCGCATACAGGAACCTTCTCAAGTCTGCTGGTTCCTCTGTAAATGAAGAGGATAGAAAGAAGATCCGTAAAGCGCTTGATCTTGCAATAAGAGCCTGCAGGGACCAGACGACCATTACCGGCGAACCCGAAATAATGCACGCTTTGTCGGTTGCCACAATAATAGCCGGTGAAATGGGCCTGGGTACCACTTCAATAATCACAGCTCTTCTTCATGATACATATACCAGGCTCGAAGTAACTCCAAAGGAACTTGAAAAGGAATTCGGGATAAAGGTGGTAGAGATACTTCAGGGATTCAGCAGGATAACAGGTATTGACTCCATGCAGTCATCCTATCAGGCTGAAAACTTCAGAAAGCTTCTTTTGAGCCTTGCCGACGACGTCAGGGTGATCCTGATAAAACTTGTTGAAAGGCTGGAGAATATGCGCAAGCTCGATACCGCACCTGAGAATGAGATATTACCTTTGGCTTCGGAGACTTATTTTCTTTATGCTCCCCTTGCTCACAGGCTCGGATTCTATAATATCAAGTCTGAACTGGAGGATCTCTCAATAAAATATCTCGAGCCTGATCAGTATAATTATATCAATTCGCGGTTGAAGCAGACAACAGCCTCAAGAAACAAACTGATAAGGGAGTTTTCATCTCCCCTGAGCGAGCAGCTTGAAAAGCATGGCCTGAAGTTCACGGTAAAGAGCCGGACAAAGTCGGTCCATTCAATTATGCTTAAGATGAGAAAGCAGGGAGTCGATTTTGATGAGGTATACGATCTTTTTGCAATAAGGATAATCCTCGACAGCCTGCCTGAAAATGAGAAGACCGACTGCTGGAGGGTGTACTCTATAGTTACCGATCTCTACCAGCCGAATCCCAGCAGGCTTCGCGACTGGATTTCGGTTCCCAAGTCAAACGGATACGAATCTCTGCATACCACGGTGATCGGTCCGAGAGGTAAATGGGTGGAGGTGCAGATAAGGTCGGACCGTATGGACGAAATGGCTGAAAAAGGCCTTGCCGCACATTTTAAGTACAAGGGGATTAGAGGAGAAGGAGGCCTTGACACCTGGCTCACAAGGATGCGGGAGATACTTGAATCGACCGAAAAGGAAGATGATTCCTTCCTTGATCAGGTGCGTTCGGGACTGTACACCGACGAGGTTTTTGTCTTCACCCCAAAAGGCGACCTCAGACAACTTCCTGCAGGAGCAACCCTTCTCGACTTTGCCTTCGACATTCACACTGCTGTGGGTGCATCGTGCGTGGGAGGGAAGGTCAATGGTAAAAATGTGACTATCAGATATGTACTGCAGAACGGAGATCATGTTTCCATAATACGGTCGAAGAACCAGAAACCAAAACAGGACTGGCTGTCATTCGTTGTTACAAGCAAGGCTAAATCGAAGATACGGCAGGCACTCAATGAAGAGCGAACGCGTTCCGCAGCAGAGGGGAAGGAGATGCTCATGAGGAGGCTGAAGAACTGGAAACTGAATTATGGCGATGCAGTAATACAGAAACTAATAAACCATTACGATTATAAAACAGCCCAGGATCTTTACTGTAATATTGAATCGGGTAAGATCGAACTTCTTCAGATAAAGGAAATCCTCACCAGTGAAGAGAAAACGCCCCCGCCAGAACAATCCCAGGCTTTGCAGGAAAAAGAGGTGAAAGAGGCTCCTGCGACACAGTTTTCTGATTATCTGGTTATTGAAGACAGGATCGAAGGACTTGATTACAAACTCTCAAAATGCTGCAATCCGGTTTTCGGTGACTCAATTTTCGGATTCGTCACCATATCGGAGGGAATAAAAATACACAGGACCGGTTGCCCGAATGCCAGTAACATGATTGCCAGATACCCTTACAGGGTGGTAATGGCCAAATGGACAAGATCGAAAAATGTACCCTCATTTCTCGCTACCATACGGATAACTGGTGTCGAAGACATCGGTATCGTGAACAAGATTGGGGATATTCTGGCAGGCTACAGCATTAGTATAAGAAGCTTCAACTATAGCATGGATGAAGGTATGTTCGAGGGAACGCTTGGTATTATGGTTCCCAACAACGATGTGCTTTACGGAATAATGAGAAAGATCCATACAATAAAGGGAGTGCTGAAGACTTCGAGGATCTCGGGATGACATGAAAAACATAAATATATGATAAACAAATTGTTATTTATCTCACTTGCACCTGTTTTTATAATAGCCTTATATATCTACAGCAGGGACAAATACGAAAAGGAACCCCTTCCCGTACTGCTCCGCGCTCTGTTTGCAGGCGTTCTTATCGTACTTCCTGTTGTTATAATTGAAGGATTTCTTACCCGATACTCAGAAACGATGGAAGGGATAGCCTATGCTGCCTATACTGCTTTTTGTGTTGCCGGATTTACAGAAGAGGCATTGAAATATCTGGCTTTCATTCTTTTTTTCTGGAACAACAGGAACTTCAATGAGAAATTTGACGGGATTGTATACTCAGTTTATATTTCCCTTGGTTTTGCAGCGATCGAGAATCTGATCTACGTTTTTTCGGGAGGATATGCCGTAGGTCTTGTACGTGCCCTTACCGCTGTTCCGGCCCATGCTCTTTTCGGAATAATGATGGGCTATTATTTCAGCAAGGCGAAGTTTGAAACCGGCATGAGACCACTGTATCTCCTTCTTGCATTTGTGGTGCCCTTTGTGTTCCACGGGCTTTATGATTTCCTTCTCATGTCGAATACCCAGGTCCTTCTGATTTTGTTTGTACCGGTATTCATTTATTTCTGGATAACAGGATTCAGAAAAATGACTGTCTTGTCGGATCAGTCGTCATTCCGCAACACCACTGATGATGCTGATCAGATCGTAAGGGATCAGACTGACTGATCAGCTCAGTATCTTTTGTCGGGTTTCACCGGTAGTTTGGCAAGTTTCTCTACCTCAAGCGACGGGAAACCATACTCTTCCACCACCTTGCCAAGTATGAGGTATGTTCCGCTTCCTCTGAAAGGATAGTCTTTCAGTGACAGCGGAAAATGAGTTGTGTCGAAAAAGCCGCCTTCGGCATCTATGAAGCATCCGAAGTTCATCCATTCGTGCTTCACTGTCCGGATATATTTTATGGTAACAAGATGACCTGTCATTCTGACTTTTTTCCCTGTATACTTCAGAAGGTCGCGTGCCATCACCTCGCCGCGGAATGATGTCTCGAGCATGTCGAACCAGCTTACCGACACCGGAAATCCGAAGAGTTCAATCTCATCATAGGCATCGTCGAGAGTTTCGTGGGCAAGGTCGGGCAGGGTGAATTCGCGAACCGGCTGCCTGAACAACGGCCTGATCTTTTCTTTTTTTTTGCCGTTCATCATCATATGTGCTTCCCAGAGAAGAACAGCCTTCTTTTTACCTGTAAACCTGAATGCCCCCGCCCTTATCAGAAGGATAAGCTCTTCGAGACCCGGACACACCTTCATAATAAAATCATTGAGGTCGCAGAACTCACCTTCTGCAGCTCTTATTTCCTCAATAGATGAAGCAAGTTTTTCGCCCAGGCTCAGGATATGGATGAAGCCGAGATAGATCTCATTTCCGTAGATTGTTGTTTTATAGGTGCTTTTGTTGACACATGGAGGATGGATTACCGCACCGTACCGTCTGGCTTCATGAACATAGACCCATGTTCTGTAAAAGCCGCCGAAGTTGTTTATAACGGCCACCATAAATTCAAGCGGGAAATGAGCCTTCAGATAGAGGCTCTGGAAGCTCTCCACTGCGTATGATGCGGAGTGTGCTTTTGAGAACGAATACCCCGCAAACGATTCGATCTGCCTCCAGACTTCTTTTGTAATCTCCTCGCTGTAGCCTTTGGCCCGGCAGTTCGAGAAGAACCGGCCGGTTATCCTGTTCATCTCCTGCTTCGACCTGTGTTTCCCGCTCATGGCCCGTCTCAGGGTGTCGGCATCGGAAAGGTCGAGTCCTGCAAAATGATGGCATACCTTCAGGACATCTTCCTGGTAGACCATTACTCCGAAGGTCTCTTCAAGCTGTTCCTTCATCACAGGATGGATGTATTCGAACTTACCCGGGTTATGGAAACGGTGAATGTATTCGCGCATCATGCCAGAACGGGCCACGCCGGGCCTTATTATTGAGCTTGCGGCCACCAGCGTCGGATAATCCGAGCACCTGAGCTTCTGGAGAAGTCCCCTCATCGAAGGGCTTTCAACGTAAAAGCATCCTTTTGTCTCACCCGTGCTGAGGTATTCCTTTATCAGCGAATCCTTCTTAAAATCCTGAATTGCATGAACGTCAACATCTACAGCCCTGTTTCGCTTTATTATATCAACGCTCTCGCGTATGTGGCCTATTCCTCTCTGGCTCAGTATATCGAGCTTCTCGAAGCCTATCTCTTCGGCTGTGTACATATCCCACTGTGTTACGGGAAAGCCTTTTGGAGGAAGATCAAGGGCAGTATAACAGGTTATAGGTTCTTCCGATATCAGTATACCGCCGGCATGAATGCTGCGCATGTTGGGGAAGTCGGCTATTCTGAGCCCCGTGGCGAAAATAGTGTCAGTGATATCATTCCTGTGAGTTTCCGAAGACGGGTTTTCTATCAGGTCATCTATTTCTTCCTTAGGCAGTCCGTGCACCTTGCCGAGCTCGCGAACTATCGACTTACCCCTGAAAGTGCTTATGGTTCCCAGAAGGGCCGTATGGCTCGTTCCGTATCTCTTGAAAATATAATCGATAACCTCATCCCTCTCTTTCCACGAATAGTCGATGTCGAAGTCGGGAGGGGAGCTTCGTTTGGGGTTGATGAACCTCTCAAAGTAAAGGTTCAGGTCGATAGGGTCAACATTAGTGATCTTCAGGCAATAGGCTATTATTGAATTTGCCCCGCTTCCCCTTCCGACATGATAAAATCCCCTTGCCATTGAATACCTTACTATGTCCCATGTTATCAGAAAGTACGCTGAGAAACCCAGCTTGTCTATTATTTCCAGCTCGTGCCGGATCCTTCTTTGTGCTTCCTTGTTATGCTTTCCGTACCTGTACGCCATTCCGTCCCATGCCAGTTTTTCAAGCAGAAGCTTGTCGTCGTACCTGCTGGCAGAGAATATCTTTTTGTTTTTCAGAGTCTTAAGATCGAAATCAAGGCTGCAGTCTTCCAGTAGTTTCCGGGTGTTTCCTGACAGCCAGGGATGCTGCGATTCGATTTCCCTTTCAAAGTCAGGTGTCCTGAAAAACTCATCCTCTCCCGCGCACTGAGAAGGCTTCAGATGGCTAAGAAGTATGTTGTTGTCGACGGCGCGGAGGCTTTTGTGGATAGCTATATCGTCGTTTGTGGCAAAGGTGACAGGCTGCGAAAGAACCATTGAGTTCCTGTCACAGCTTCCCTGAAGGGTTATGAGTCTGCTGACGGCGGATGGACTTATCGCTATCCGTTCATTTTCCGCAAGTTTTCCTGTGGGGATCTTACCGGAAGGATATATTGTATAGGCATTTGGGAAACGCGGGGCAGGAAAGGGGAGATCGCTCTTTTCGTAATTGTGTCTCGAAAGGAATTCATTGAGCTCCCTCAGCCCTTCGTTGTTTCTGGCTATGCCTGTGTATAGCAGTTCGTTGCCGTTCCTGAACTCGATTCCGGCCACCGGTCTTATGCCTTGTTTTTTGCATTCTCCGGCAAACTCGGGGATTCCTGTCGAGTTGTTGATGTCGGTCATGGCAATTGCCGCAGCGCCGGCGCCCACAGCGTTCTGCACAAGCTGTTCGACGGACATCATTCCGTACCTCAGGCTGTAATATGAATGGCAGTTTATATACATTCTATTTCGCGTAAAGGAGAAAGGAACACCCTGATATCTTTCACTGTTTCCCGGCCTGGTTTAATCAGTCCGCTGTCCCTACTGAGGCTATGATCCTTATATCAGCCGGAACAGGTTCATTTCTTATTGCAGAACCCATGCATCATATATCCTTTCAGTCTGTCTTCCATCATTTTATGCTCCTTAATTGTATCTTCCTCCTGTTTCCGGAACTTTTCTTCCCTTTCACCTGCGGTCATTACTCCCACGGCACGGCGGACTGCATCGCGCCCGAAGCGGTTTTTTATCCTGTCCATCGCCATATATAGGCTTACCTTTTCAGGAGTGTCGTCGAACATGTCGAGCTGCTGGACCCCGCGGACCAGATGACTGAACCTTACACCGATGAGCCTGATAAGCATCCGTCGCTGGTACAGCCGTCCGAAAAGCTCTCTTGCAATATCTGAAAGTACATGGTCGAACGATGTGTATGGTATTCTTTTCTGAAGCGTGTGGGTGTCGAAATTCGAATACCTGATCTTTACCGTGACGCATGAAGTGAGCTTCTCATGTTTGCGGAGCTCCCATGCTATCTTCTCGACCATTACCGCCAGTATCCGGCTCAGCTGTGCCATGTCGGTAGTATCTTTCTCAAATGTATGTTCGGTGCTTATCGATTTTTGTTCCGAATAGCTTATTACAGGCGTTGAATCTATTCCGTTGGCTCTTTTCCATATCTCGATGCCGTTCTTCCCCATCAGGTTTTCGAGCATCTCTGCAGGTATGTTCCTGAGAGTGTATATCGTTGCTATTCCCATCGATCTTAGCGTGTGGCTGGTTTTCTGTCCTATCATGGGTATCCTGCTTATCGGGAGAGGATCGAGGAAGGGGAGGACTATCTCCCTTCTTACTTCCTTTTCCCCGTTTGGCTTTGCTTCGCCTGCAGCTATCTTCGATACTGTTTTGTTCACTGAAAGCCCTATCGATATGGGAAGACCTGTTTCCCTTATTATGAACTGCCTCAGCTCGTGCGACCATTTATAGGTTCCGTGAAAACGATCCATGCCCGTAAGGTCGATGTAGTGCTCATCGATCGAGGCCTTCTCATAAAGAGGCGCTTTATCGGCAATTATCGAGGTCACTATATTTGAATAGTTGCTGTATGCCTCCATGTCGCCGCGTATAACTATCGCTTCGGGACACATTATCCTTGCAATTTTCATTGGCATGGCTGAGCTTACGCCATATTTCCGGGCTTCATAGCTGCAACTCGACACCACCCCGCGGTCCGACATGCCCCCTATTATTACAGGCTTCCCGGTGAGGCGGCTGTTCTTAAGCCTTTCAACCGATACGAAAAACGTGTCCATGTCGAGATGTAGAACTGATCTGTCCATTTCCATCAACTTTAAGTACTCCAGACTCTAGTCACTCCAAACTTTTTCACTTATTACTTGCTTATATAATTATTTATTCATAGCTTTGATTAGAAATTAATCAAAATCCTGATTACAATATAATCATATTTTTCATATGTATTTTGCTTCGAACATAAAATTTTTAAGGAAAAGAAGGGGGAGGACGCAGGACGATGTCGCTGCGGGTCTTAACCTGAAACGTTCAACCCTTAGCGGGTATGAGAACGGAGTAGCCCAGCCCGGTATAGATATACTGATATCTTTCTCGGGGTACTTCAGCATGTCGATAGACACTCTTCTCAAGATCGACATGACTTCCTTGTCCGAAAGTCAGCTGGGAGAGCTGGAAAGAGGCTATGATGCCTACGTAAAGGGTAGTAACCTGAGGGTGCTTGCCACAACTGTCAACAACGGGAACAGGGAGAATATTGAACTCGTGGCCGAAAAGGCAAAAGCAGGGTATACAACGGGATATGCCGATCCGGAATATATAAGCGAACTGCCGGTATTCAGCCTTCCTTTCCTGTCTGACAAAAGGAAATACCGGACTTTTCAGCTCAAGGGCGATTCGATGCTTCCCATTCCCGACGGTTCATGGGTCACGGGAGAGTTTCTGCAGGACTGGACCGGAATTATGAGCGGGAAAGCATATATTGTCTTCACCCTTAATGATGGGATAGTCTTCAAGATCCTGGAGAACAATATTCTGAAAAACGGACACCTTGCCCTTTATTCTCTCAATCCCCTGTATGAACCCTACGAAGTGCATATCAATGAGGTAAAGGAAATATGGAAATTCGTCAACTACATAAGCAACGAGCTTCCTGATCCAGTAATGCCCGAAAAACAGATATTCCAGTCAATCGCACAAATGAAAAACGACCTTGAGAGAATTAAGGCAAAGCTCGGAAAGGACATTTCCGACATAAGAGAGATTAACTGAAAGCTCACTGATCAGGCCACAGTCCATCTTCCGTTCACGAAACTGACAGGGAGTTTTTCCAGATCCTTTATCCCGTCTAGAGTGAATGAGGAGTGTGGGTATTGAAGCAACGAACTTATTTCCTTCTGATTTTCGTTATGAACAGATTTCATTATTATAAAAAGGCCCGGCTCCACAAACTGCCTTAATGCAGGGGATTCGCAGACTACAGGGCTTCCTTCAGGAATCTTTTTCAGTATTTCTTCAAAGGCAGCCATTATTGTACTGTCGCTTACCCTGGCATAAAAAACCCTTTCCGCCCCGGCTTTAAGCATCCTCGAAGTGTCCTTCGAAGTATCTCTGTTTGTTTCCTCCGAAACGGAATAACCGTCTCCACCTGCAACAAATTCCAGTCCCGGCGTGCTGTCATGAAAATGCGGAGTGATCTTCACTGCCACAATGTGTTTATCGCGCATCTGATCTGCCAGACGGCATGCCATGGTAGTCTTGCCCGATTTATTGCCGCTGCCGGCAATTATCAGAAGATTTGGTATTTGAACCATTACTGTTGAAAAAAATCCCTTACAGCGTTCGCATTCGGAATCCGGCTATGTTGTTCCATCCGGCTGCACTGCAGTGATGACCTGTCTATTCTTTTGCGAGTTCGGCTATCATCTGAATGATCTTCTGGTGTTCCGAATCAGGAATCTTTCCTGTGTATATGGCCCGGCATATACGGTTCTTGTCAACAATTACAACAGTATAGCTGTCCTTTGGCATTCCCCATTTCTCGTGGAGCTCGCCCTTATAGTCGAAAAGAATGGTTGTGTCGTATTTCTTTGCCTTGTTGCCTGCTATCATCCTGATAAGGCCGTTGGGCTTCCATGTAGATTTGGTGTCTACGATGCCAAAACCCTTGAAATAATCGCGGTTAATGACCTTGTCAACATCTGTAGCCTTATTAACTGCATCGTTGAAAGGATCGTTCATGTCTGATTCGTCCGGATCGACATAGTTTATCTGAAGTACTTTACCCGACCACGAATTCATGGTAAATTCCTGTTTGTCGGCATCGGTGAAAACCCAGTCAGGCGCTTTCATGCCAACTTCCAGTTTCCCATTCTGTGACAGAATGCATATAAAAGGCAGGAGCATGAGGAAAATGGTGGAAATCAGTTTTTTCATATTCATTGATTTTAAATTTGGCGAAATATAGAATTTTTTTTACTAATAGGTACTGAGAGGAAGCAAAAGTTTGAAGTGACCAGAGTACCCATAATGACTGGAGTGACTGGAGTACCTGGAGTTTAAGCCAACTTTAAGTACTTCAAACTTTAGTCCACCTCAAACTTAAGCTTATTCCAGGTACTCTAAACTTTAGTCCTGCCATACTCTGGTCTCTTCAAATTAATTTCCTGTCTTTTTACATTAATCCCGCTAACAATATTACTTTTGCAGGTCTGAAATTTTCATATGCAGTCAATAAGAAATATTGCGATCATTGCCCATGTCGACCATGGGAAAACAACGCTGGTCGACAGGATAATACAAGAGTGCAAGGTTCTGGATGACAGAAAGGAGGCGGGTGAGCTTATTCTCGACAGCAATGACCTTGAAAGGGAAAGGGGAATTACAATTCTCTCAAAAAATGTGTCGGTAAGCTACAAGGGTGTCAAGATCAATATTATAGATACACCGGGACATGCAGATTTCGGGGGAGAGGTTGAACGAGTGCTGAAAATGGCTGATGGTGTTCTTCTTCTAGTTGATGCCTTTGAAGGTCCTATGCCGCAGACAAGGTTTGTTCTTGGTAAAGCAATTAACCTGGGTCTTAAACCAATACTGGTCGTTAACAAGGTTGACAAGGAAAATTGCCGCCCCGATGAGGTCCAGCAGGATATATTTGAACTTATGTTCAACCTTGACGCCTCTGAGGAACAGCTTGATTTTGAAACTGTTTTCGGTTCATCAAAACATGGCTGGATGAGCGGTGACTGGAAGAAGCCGGCTTCCGACATAAAATTTCTTCTCGATACAATAATAGAGCAGATACCCGGACCTGAATATGTCGAAGGAACAGCTCAGATGCAGGTTGCTTCACTCGATTTCTCAAGCTATGTCGGCAGGATTGCCATAGGAAGAGTGTTTAGGGGTGAGATCATGACCGGTCATGAATATACTCTTTGCAAAAGAGGAGGAGAGATAAGAAAGGTTAAGGTGAAGGAACTCTATGTTTTTGAGGGACTTGGGAAGACAAAAACGGATATTGTAAGATGCGGTGACCTTTGCGCTGTGATCGGCCTCGATGATTTTGAAATAGGTGATACTCTTGCCGACCTTATCTCTCCGGAAGCTCTTCAGCGGATCGAGGTCGACGAACCAACCATGAGCATGATCTTTACGATAAACAATTCGCCGCTCTTCGGGAAGGAAGGAAAATTTGTCACATCGCGGCACCTGCGTACGCGTCTCTTCAGGGAAACCGAGAAGAACCTCGCCCTCAGGGTCGAAGATACAAATTCCGAGGATACCTTCCGGGTCTATGGCCGGGGAATTCTTCATCTTTCGATACTCATCGAAACAATGAGAAGAGAAGGCTATGAATTCCAGGTAGGCAAACCTAAGGTGCTGCTAAAGGAAACAGACGGCAAAAAATCGGAACCATACGAAACACTTTCCATTGATGTCCCTCCCGATTTTTCAGGAAAAGCCATTGAACTTGTAACCCTAAGAAAAGGGGAGATGACTGTCATCGAACCGAAAGGAGACCTTGTCCACCTCGAATTCGATATTCCTGCCCGCGGACTGATAGGTCTGAGGAACAACATGCTCACGGCTACTTCGGGCGAAGCAGTGATGTACCACCGCTTCCGGGCTTATGATAAGTATAAGGGAGATGAGCTCCTGCCAGTGCAGAACGGATCGCTGATATCAATTGAGCAGGGAATGGCAACGGGTTATGCCATCGACCGTCTGCAGGACAGAGGAAGATTCTATATCGATCCGGGAGAATATGTTTACAAAGGCCAGGTAGTAGGGGAGAGCTCTCGACAGAACGATATCGAAGTGAATGTGATAAAAGGTAAGAAACTAACGAATATGAGAGCTTCGGGATCTGACGAAAGCTACAGGATTGCCCCGAAAATAAGGTTTTCGCTCGAGGAATCCATGGAACAGATCAAGGATGATGAATATCTCGAGGTGACCCCTCTGAATCTCAGAATAAGAAAAATACCCGGACAGCCGAAATTCTGATAAGCCGATTCTGCCATGAATCCTGTTCCCAGCATGTATGGTGTAAGATTACCATTCTCTCTAGTCAGGAAACTACCTCAGGGATAAATATTTCCGCTTCAGGAAGACATAATTTCTTAGTATTCATTCAGAAAATCATTAAGAGGCTTCATTATCGCGCAGCCTTTAATTATGTCCTCAAAGAAGTCATCCGCCAGTACCTCACGGTCAGTGTAAGTATTCGATACAAGGAAGCTCTTCATTCTCAGCAGTTCAATATATGGATGATCAGTCGGGTAGCCTTTGGGCGCACTTTTCAGCCTTTCACCTTCCAGTTCTCCGTAATATCCCCTTAATTCTTTATTGTCCAGGATTTTAAGCAACTTTCTGCCCTGCTCCTCAATTTTCTCCCTGATTGCCCTTAACCATGGGGCGGGAGGCATGTATGCACCCCCTGCTATCATGCTGTTGCCTCCTGGTTCAATATGAATGTAATAGCCCGCGTAACGGTCGCCATTCTTCCTTCCACCCTTTACAATGAAAGCCCCCAGATGGGTTTTGTAAATAGTTTTGTCGGGCGAGAATCTGATGTCGCGGTTTATCCGGTATATGCAGCTTTTCGCTTCCAGGCCCTTCAGTATGGGATCAAATTCAGTAATCCGGTTAATAGCATCCTGGATAAAGGATTCAAAGTTGAGCTTTGCCTCTTCATACCTCTGACGGTTCTTTCCGAACCATTCTCTGTCGTTGTTGTGCTTCAGACCGGTCAGAAATTCGAGTGTCTGCTGTTTTATCATGATCATCTTTTTACCAAAAATCTTGTCACCGCTAAATTAGAAATTTTACAGGCCGGATATCTGAAATCCTCTATCACTTTTTTGTTCTGATGCATGGACAGCTTAAAAACTGCAGATACGATGCAATAAAGTGATGTAACGGGATGTTAAAAGGTATAGCTTGATTAACCTGATCTCCTTTAATGTTAAAACATTCTCCGAAAAAACGCTTCTGTCCGGCTCTGCTGGTTTTCCTTCTGGCTGTTAACCCTATTATGTCTCAGACCGCAGTTACCTGGCAGACGGTTGTGATGGCTTATGACATCTGGTCTTACTTTCCGGGAACTTCAGAACCTCCGGTAAACTGGGCAGCGCCTGGTTTCGATGATTCTTCGTGGCCGACAGGTCCCGGAGGAATTGGTTACGGCGACGGCGACGATGCTACATTGACAGGACAGGTTGGCTCTCTTTATCTCCGTAAATATTTCAGTCTGACTGATACATCAGTTATCTCTGACATGCTGTTGTATGTCGATTTTGACGACGGGTTTGTTGCATATATTAACGGACATGAAGTTGCAAGGGCAAACATCGGGGTCTCAGGTTCAAGACCTGCCTTCAACGAATTTGCAATCCTTAACACCTTTGAGGCCAGGATTCCGTCGGGAGGAACGCCTGCTAGGTTCCTTTTAGGAAAAGAAATGATGAAAGGTGTTGTAAATGAAGGGAATAATATTCTTGCATTACAGGTTCACAACTGCAATGAGACCTCTTCCGACCTGTCTTCAACAACTTACCTCATTGCTGCCATAACAGATGGAAGCAACAATTACCGCGAAACTCCGGAATGGTTTTCAGACCCTTTCGGCGAGCTGTCGCACCTTCCCCTCGTTGTGATAGAAACGATGGGCCAGACAATCCCTGACGAACCGAAGATCGCGGCACGGATGAAGGTGATTGATAACATGCCCGGAAAGGAGAACAACCAGTTCCAGCCGGCTACCGGTTTTGATGGGAATATTGCTGTCGAAGTAAGAGGACAGAGTTCACAGATGTTCCCGAAGAAAAGTTATTCCCTTGAGCTGAAAACAACCGACGGGGAGGATACATCCGCAAGCCTTCTGGGGATGCCTGAGGAAGAAGACTGGATCCTGTACGCTCCGTATTCTGACAAAACGATGATGCGGAATGCCCTTACCTACAATCTGGGAAAACGGATGGGAGAATGGCAGCCGCGTTTCAGGTTCTGCGAAGTATATCTCAATGGCGATTACATAGGTGTTTACCAGCTCACGGAGAGTGTCAAGCGCGATAAGAACAGGGTGGACATAAGCAAACTGAACCCTGATGAAATTTCAGGTGATGATCTCACAGGGGGATACATATTGAAGGTTGACAAGATCGACGGACTCACTTCAGACGAATACTTCCGAACAAACACTGCCACCACGTACCCCGGATCGACGAAGTATAATTTTACCTTTGTATACCCCAGGTATGATGAGATAGCTCCTGAACAAAAGTCATATATCAGAAAATTTATTGCAGATGCTGAAAATGCCCTTAACGGGGATTCATTTTCCGACTACGAAAAAGGTTTCAGAAAGTACCTTGACGTAAGCTCGTTTGTTGATTTTCAGATTATACAGGAACTTACCAACAATGTCGACGGATATCGTTTCAGCACTTATTTCTACAAGGATAAGGATTCCAGGGGAGAAAAACTTAAAGCCGGTCCCTTATGGGATTTCGACCTTTGCTACGGAAATGAGGATTATACCGACTTTAACCTTGAAACAGACAACTGGCTGTATCCCAAGTTCACAGATCAGTATGGAAGCCGGTTACACTGGTGGGCGAGGCTTATGGAGGACCTGAGCTACAGAAGCGTTTTCATCTCACGATGGAAAGACCTGAGAAAGAGATCCTTCAGCACCGACTCGATAATGCATTTCATAGACAGTACTTCAGATTACCTCGGCGAGGCTGTTGTCAGGAATTTCTCACGGTGGCCCATTCTGGGGAAATATGTATGGCCTAACTATTTTGTCGGAAACACCTACGAAGAGGAACTTGACTACCTGAAAGACTGGATCGTGTCAAGGGTGAACTGGATGGATGCAAATGTGATGCTTGCTGAAAACGTTTCGGAAAATTACAATGAAAAAGATATCCTGGTGTTCCCTAATCCGGCAAGGGAAAACCTTAACCTGTATTTGTACCTGACCAATACCGGCCATATTCGTACAGAGATATTCGACCTGACGGGACGAAAGGTATTTAGCAGTAATATCACTCCGGAAGGTGAGGGCTATGCTTACTTCACAATCGATATTTCAGGTCTTGCAGGCGGCTTTTATGTTCTTCAGATATATCAGGGCAGTATCAGGATAGGACGAAGGAACATAATAGTATCAAAATAGGTGATATAAATCAATCATTTAGTTGATATTTAACAATATAAGAGCCACTCTCCGTAAACACTTCTCCTGATTCATTTATCAGGGTCTTGCCGTTAAGCTGATAATCCTGAGATTTATCTGGTATTTTTATCTTTGCCCTGCTGTTCGCGGGAACATGAAGCTCAAGTACCAGATTACCCTCTTCCTTTCTCCAGCTTACATTCAGCAACCCGTAAGGTGTCTCTTTGCTGACATCGGTCCATGTAAGTCCTGCGGGTATCTGCGGATCGATCAGAACGGTTTTGTAACCTGGATCCTCCGGGTCGGTCTGTATCCCGCCGGGAGCCTGGTAGAACCATGACCCTATCCCGTTATAACAGTTGTGTATCCTGCTTCTTGCTCCGTTCCAGTGTTCCCATGTTGTTGTAGCTCCGTTTTCCAGCATAAAAAGGTATCCCGGGTAATCCTTACTGCCCAGGATCGTATACATAAGTTCCGGCTCCCTGTTCCTGACTGCCCATTCGGTAAAAACCGGAACGCCGACAAGTCCGCAGGCAATATGGCCACTGTTATCCTCAAGTATTACCTTGTAAAGCTGTTCCCTGACCTTTCCAGCCAGTGAGTCGGGAACAACGCCTGAGAGAAGAGGATACGTAAGGTCGATCTGAGATCCGCTTGCGTAGATGTTCTTTGTTCTTTGAAAGAACCTTTCATGGATCTTTTCCCTTAGGGTATCATTCTTTTTCCTGTATAAAGAAGCATCATTTTCATTGCCGAGGAGTCCCGATATCTTTTCCATGGTACTGTAGCAGACCGCCATGTAACAATTATTCACAAGATTCACTGAGGCCGTGTCGGTCTGATCGATACCGTCGGGAACAGCCCAGTCGCCCAGATACCAGTTCCTGTAACCGGTGTCAGGCCACCTTTCAAGAAGTCCCGAATGAGAGTGGCTCTCAGCATAGCCAAGCCATTTCTGCATAACAGGGTAATTTCTTCTGAGGAAATCAATATCTCCGTAACTCATGTATGTATTCCAGCTTGCAGTTATTATAAAACCGCACCAGTATGGCCCTCCTCCGGCTGGATACGGATTGGGAGCTGTGTGAGGCATACCTCCGTCGTCCCTTATGCAGTCGGCCCAGGCCTGAAGCCAGTTATGGTAAAGCGGTGCAAGGTCGAACATTATCTGGGCGGTGGAGGTCGAAGCGTTGCCGTCGCCACCGTAACCCAGCCTTTCGATCTGGGGACAATCGACAAGATAGCCTCCAAGGCTAAGACAGCGGAGGGTATATTGAAGCATATCGTGAATACGGTTTAGTTCAGGATCAGAACATCCGAAGGATGCAGCTTTTGCAAATCCTGTGTGAATAAGATAGGCGCTCATCTTTTCCTTCTCAGGTTCCCGGTCCATACCTGTTATTCTTACATAACGGAAACCATGGTAATTGAACTTATTGACAAAGAACTCATCTTTGCTTCCGGCTGCAATGTAGAAGTCGGTTTGTCCCTGATCGACCATGCTGCCGTTTGGGTCGAGGTGATCACAGTAGTTAAGTTCTATTTTCTGACCGGGGCGAAGATCTGGAAGAGCGATTTCAAACCATCCGGTAAGAGTCGTTCCCATATCAACAAGCCACGAAACTTCATCAAGCCTGCTCACTGATAATGGTCTTATTCTTTCCTGAACCCTGTTTGGTTCTGTCATCTGGGGAGTAACCTCGTGTTCGGGTATCACGACTGTTCTTACAGGCTGCCATACTACTGAATCGAGAGTCTTTGCTGTCAGATCGGGTAGGATTACGGAACCGTCAATCACTTCTCCTCCGAACTGTCCAGGTCTCCAGGTCCCTAAGGTTGAATATCCGCTTTCCCTTGTTTCCCAGGATGCATCGGAGACAAACATTGTATGTCGTTCTCCTTTGTTTACAGTTTCGACCTGAATTTGTGCGAAGGGGCCCCCTGGTATAACTTCTGGCAGGCCTTCGCAATACCATCCCCGGCCCAGCCATATTACTATATCATTGTCTCCTTCAGTTACAAGAGAAGTTATATCATAGGTATTTGAAAGGGATCTTCTCCCGAACTGGGAAACAGCAGGTGTCAGCACCTGGTCACCGGCCTTTTTACCGTTGATCCATACCTCATGGTAGCCAAGGGAATTTATGTGTACCATTACATGCCCTTCTTTTTTCTCGGATCTGAACCTTTTTCTGAGGAGTGGACTTACATCTGAGCCTGGCTTACCAGGAAATCCGATATACGATGCATCCCAGTCCTTTTTCTCCTGAAGCCCTGTCCCGAAAACTGAAGTTTTGCTCCAGTCTGTAGCTTTCCCGTTATCATCCCAGATCCTGACTTTCCAGAAGCATATCGTTCCCGGGGACAGTTCTTTTCCTTCGAACGGAACAAGAATACTCTGGTCTGAGTCAATTTTTCCGGAGTCCCAGATATCGGCTTTCTTTTCGGTGAGAAGATCTTCTTCACTTGCCACAAGAATCTGGAAGGCAGTCTGATATGTGCCGTTGACACCCGAAAGGATCTTCCAGGAAAACCGGGGCGATGATGTAGCCAGAGCCAGAGGATCAGTCAGGTTCTCACATTTCAGATGCGAAACAGTTATTTCATTGTTTTTACCTCTGCATCCGGAAAGAAGGATAATAAAGAGAGCTGCAAGATATGCTCCTGTCGGCAATTTCATCTCAGATGGTTTTGATTTCCTCAAATATCACGAAATAATGGCAGAACAACAAGACCATTCGGATTATTCGTGAAAAGGGCCCTGTAAGGAAGGAAGCCATATGATATCCGGAACACTGATCCTGCCTTTGAACGAAATAGTTGTCGTCTTTCCGGGATTTTCCCACAAGCCTGATAATTTCCTCGATTTCGAAAGACTTCTTAATGATATTCTTGCATGTGCAGATTAAGAATAGGACTATCAGGGACAATTTAAGAAGATGCAGAGCGTTTTTAATCTTTGAATCTGTACCTAAATAATTATATAAACTATGAGCGATAATTTTTCAATCAGTCCGGCAGGGGAGAAGTTTGCCCTGCCAAAACCTGAAGAGTATAAAGCTGAATATGAGAACCTTAAGAAGAGAATAGAAGATGAAAGAAAATTGGGCCGCGAGATAGTGGTCGTGATGGGAGTGGGGTTTGTGGGCGCTGTCATGGCTGCAATAGTCGCTGACACGGTTGATAAAAAAACAGGTAAACCATCGAAATTTGTCGTCGGGATGCAACGTCCTAGTGCCCGCAGTTTTTGGAAGATCCCGCTTCTTAACCGGGGCATTTCGCCCGTGAAGGCAGAGGATCCTGAGGTCGATCCGATGATTGCCAGATGCGTAAATGAAAAGAAGACTCTGATTGCTACTTATACTTATGACGTTCTTAAACTTGCCGATGTAGTGGTCGTTGACGTCCAGTGCGATTATATAAAGGAAGACCTAGGCGATGTAAGGACAGGACAAACTGACATGGCGGCACTCGAATCGTCGCTTCATGTTATAGCCAGGCATATACCTGCCGAGGCTCTTGTGCTGATAGAGACCACTGTTGCTCCGGGTACAACCGAGCAGGTGGCATACCCGATAATGAAAAAGGAATTCAGGAAAAGAGGAATTAAATCTGATCCTCTTCTGGCACATAGCTACGAAAGGGTTATGCCGGGGAAAAATTACGTTGCGAGCATCCGCGATTTCTGGAGAGTATGCAGCGGGATAAACGAGAAAGCCAGGGAGAGGGTGGTTAAATTTCTGAATGAAGTGCTGAATACAGAGAAATTCCCGCTTACTGTAATGGACAGACCCATAGAATCGGAAACAGCCAAGATTGTTGAGAACAGCTACCGCGCAACTATCCTGGCCTTTCTTGATGAATGGAGCCTTTATGCAGAACGTAATGGCGTTGACCTTATTAAGGTGATAAAGGCAATCAAGGTAAGACCGACCCACAGTAACATTATCTTCCCGGGACCCGGGGTAGGAGGGTACTGCCTTCCGAAAGACGGTGGCCTTGGTGTGTGGGCATATAAGCATATCCTTGGTTTTGAAGATGATATATTCAAAATAACACCTATGGCCATCGACATAAATGATACCCGTGGCTTGCACGTGGGTCAGCTGGTCAGGGATGCGCTCAGGAATATGGGGAAGCCGATAGCAGCAGCTGATGTTCTGGTGCTGGGTGCCGCATACCGCGAAGATGTAGGCGATACGCGATACAGCGGATCGGAGATTGTGATAAGGAAACTGGCCGAGATGGGAGCGGAGATTCACGTACACGATCCTTATGTTGAGCACTGGTGGGAATTTGAACAGCAGGACAGTTATCCGGGTGTCGGTCAGACTAAGGCCCGGTTTTTCAGGAACCAGGAGAAGCTTAAGGAAATACGCATAGAACAGGAACTTGATAAAGCCCTGAAGGATGTGGATGCGGTTGTCTTTGCCGTTCCGCACAAGGCGTATCTTGATCTGGACCCTGATAAGGTTGTGACAACAATCGGAGGACCGGCTGCAATAATTGATTGTTTCGGTATACTGTCGGACGACAGGATAAAAAGGTATTTCCAGCTCGGATGTGAGGTGAAGGGACTTGGGCGGGGCCATATCCAGAGAATAAAAGATGAGATCAGGAAAGGCTAGACAGACTTTTTTCCCTTCCGGCCACCGGAGGAATTAAGGCTTAATTGTTGTCAGACAGGAACCTGCACGAAAAGGTTCCTGTCTGCATTTATGGCCTCGTTTAATCGACAGTGTTGTTGTAGCCTTTTATTCCATTTTCATCGAATGAACAATTGAGCCATTCGTCATCGATTTCCGCTCCACATTTCCGGTATACTTCGATGGCCGGCTTATTCCAGTTGAGAACCTGCCATCTTACCCGTTTACAGTTCTCATATTCAGCAACTTCGAAGATTTTTTCCAGGAGAGCGGACCCGATCTTGTTCTGCCTGAATTCCTTTTTTACGTAAATGTCATCGAGATAGAGAGACTTGCCGACCCATGTGTAATAGGCAAAGAAATACAACGCCATGCCGACAATTTCACCGGCAACGGTTTCAGCAACGAAACATCTGAAAAGATCTTTTTCCTTTTTCATCTGTTCAACATTGTTGGTGACTTTTCCGGATGCTTTTTCGTACTCGGCAAGTTCCCTGATAAGAGAAAGAACTGCAGGGAAATCTTTTTCTGAAGCAGATCTGATATTTATTTCCATATGATCCTGAATTTCGTAATGCAATTAATGAAATATTTCTGATTTTTTATTTTTCTGAAAAGCCCTGGATAGAAAAATAAGCGGGTGTGTCGATCTGGTTTCTGAATAACGCCACTATAATAGCTTAAGATCAATATATTATGGGTCTTAAAAGCATTCTTCCGGAATATTTTCAATATTCCTATAATTAATATTATGTAAAATAGGATATATTGAAAATAAAAAAAGGAACAGATCCTGAGTTGTCTGTCCCCTACTTTGAAGTGCTTCAAAAAAATATGCAATGTTGATTTTTAGTATATACCGCATTAGTGATACAAAAAAATATTTTCAGTTTAAATTCCAAGGTATTCCCCTATCAGTTCCGATTCTGTTGAATCCAGTACGGGAAGACTTGGTATGACATAAAGATCAATGTCCGACGTTTCCATTGTTCCCCAGACTGAAGTGCGAATAAATTTGTATCCGTTTCTTTGGGCAGCCTGGATGATGTCTGTGTTTCCTGCTCCGTCTCCGTATGGAAGTGAAAAAATATCGACCAGACCCGGTACATTTTCTTCGATGAGTTCTTTTGATACTCTCATCTCGTAGTCAAGGAAAGAATTATACTCTTCCGCTGTGGTGTAACCAGATTTTCTCTGCAAAAGGTATGTATGTGAATATGAGTGAGATCCGAAAACAAACGGTCGTTCACCACCGGGAAGGGAATAATGAGCCATGTCCTGTACTTCCTCCCAGGTGAGAAAAGAATCCGCTCCTATTATATATGCCCACAGGAAGAATGTTGCTTTCATTTTGTATTTGAGGAGCAATGGCCTTACAATTGAGTACCATGAGCTGTCGCCGTCGTCAAATGTAATTATTGCACAGTAAGGTGCAGGCAATTTTCCTCCTGCAGCTATTTTCTCTAGATCGTCGAAGGAAATTACATGTATGTTGTTATCCTTTAGGTATTTAAGATCGTTTTCGAAGTTTTCGGCACTTCTTTCATAAAGATTTGTAGCCTCTCCCCCGGTTATTCTGTGGTACATCAGCACAATTATCTTGCCTTCTCCTGTTGGTTCCGGATCCTGCTTTTCACTGCAACCGGTCAGTATCAGAAGCACAAGAAAAAGCCATGTAGTAGTTCTCTTCATAAACTGAAGCTTTAACGTTTAAAAATAAAAGAGCCTTTCCGTTTAAACGAAAAGGCTCCTCCTTATATTATATAGTTCTTTTTACTTTCTTAATCTATTGCTGTTCAAGAACATCAAGTTTAGCTTTCACCTCGTTGTATTTATCGGTCATTCTCAGTCTGTAATAGAGTTCCTTGAGGCCTCTGAGGGCATAAAGGTCGTCAGCTTTCAACTGGTTGGCTTTTTCCATATACGGAAGGGCTTTTGAGAATACGTTCATTGCCTCCTCGATGGCAGCGTTGTATTTGTCAACATCCATTATGTCGTTTGCTTTGACGAACATATCTGATGCTTTATTGATGTATGCTGCTCCAAGGCCGTACTGACTGTCGTAAAGATCAGGATTGAGCTCGATCGATTTTGTAAGGTTTGTTATAGCGTCATCAAAGTTGTCCTGATTCAGGTGAAGTATACCTTCAGCGAACCACAGGCTGAAGTTTCCGGGGTCGTCAGCCTTGGCAATGGCGAGGTTTTCAAGAGCTTCCTTGTTCTTTCCGGCTTTTATGTAAAGATCAATAAGGTTCAGGATCACGTTTTTGTCGCCCGGGAATTTGCCTGGCAGCTCCTTGAGGATGGATTCAGCTTTTACAGTATCTCCAAGATGAAGATAGCTCTGTGATATCTGGAAGTAAGGAGTGATCCCCAGATATTTCATTTCTGCACATTTCTCGAAATATTTTATTGCTTCCTGATGCTTGCCTGAGTTCATTGCTGCAAGACCTGCATTGTAATACATACCCGTATCTGTAACGCCTACATATTTGTCGCTTTCTGTTATCTTGATCTGTGTTTCAAATGATTTGAGTGCATTCGGGTAGTCCTGAGCCTCAAACTGTGTCCCTCCCTGAGAATAGAGATCAAGTGCAAGATTGTTGTAGACCATTCCGGTTATGATCCTTTTCTTGGTTCCTCCTTTAGGATCAAGCTCCATGGCTTTTTCATAAGATGCATATGCATCCATGAGCGGATCGGATGAGTATGCCTTAAAGGCTGCGTTCTCTGTTCTGAATACTGCCTGGTAAAATTTCCCTTTGGCAAAGTATGTATTGAACCATTCAGCAGACTTGGGATGATTTGCGGCCTGGTCAAGAGCTTCCTTGGCTTTGTCAAGTGCTCCCTGTTCGATCAGGGTAAGGGCACTGGTGACTTTCCCTTTCTGGGCAAAGATTCCTGTCGTAATAAAAACAACTGCTAAGAGCAGAAACAACTTTTTCATGATATACTTCTTGTTTGGTTTAATTGTCATTATAAAATTTTTCAAATTTAAAACATTACTATCTAATCTTCAAATTCTTTGCCAAAATCCTCACTATTTTCATTTCCTTCTGTATCGCTCATATTATCAATTACTTCGTCTTCGTCATTTACCATTACTGTAGCAACTGAAGCAATAATGTCATTCTCTTTCAGATTAATGAGCCTTACTCCCTGCGTGGCTCTGCCCATTATTCTGAGAGCTGATACGGGGCTGCGGAGAATATTCCCGAACTGTGTGATAATCATCAGGTCGTCATTGTCAGTTACATCTTTCAGAGCTATTAACTTTCCTGTTTTTTCGGTGATGTTAATTGTCTTGACTCCCTTTCCTCCCCTGTTGGTGATCCTGTAATCCTCGATATCTGATCTTTTACCATAGCCTTTTTCCGAGACAACCAGTATTTCTTTTTCCTTGTTCTCGACGGTTATCATTCCTATCACAACATCCGTTTCCTCGTCGGCAAGGCGGATTCCCCTGACTCCTGTTGCAGTTCTTCCCATTGGCCGTACTGCCTTTTCGGGGAAGCTGATTGCCCTTCCTGAGCGCACAGCAAGCATTATGTGATGGTTGCCGTTTGTCATTCTTGCTTCAAGTAGCTCATCCCCATCTCTCACGGTGATAGCATTCAGACCGTTTGTGCGTGGCCGTGAATATGCCTCGAGGGATGTTTTTTTGATTATTCCCCTGGTTGTGCACAGAACAATGAAGTTATTATTTATATAATCGGGATCGTTCAGATTCCTGACATTTATGTAGGCTCTTACCTTATCATCAGGTTCTATGGCAATCAGGTTCTGCATTGCCCTTCCCTTTGAGGTCTTGGAACCTTCGGGTATATTGTAGACCTTGAGCCAGTAGCATTTTCCGTTCCTGGTGAAGAAAAGCATGGTGTTATGCATCGTGGCAACATAAAGATGCTCTATGAAATCTTCCTCCCGGGTGGCTCCTCCTCTGGCGCCAGTTCCTCCCCTGTTCTGACGGCGGTATTCCGTAAGAGGAGTTCTCTTTATATAGCCCATGTGTGAAATGGTAATGACCATCTCGTCGTCGGAGTAGAAATCCTCAGGATTGAACTCCTCGGCATTGGGAATTATCTCCGTACGTCTTTCATCGCCATATTTCTCTTTTATCTCCAGGAGTTCGTCCTTGATTATCTTCATCTGGAGATCAATATTTTCAAGAACATTCCTCAGATGACCGATCAACTCCATTATTTCCCTGTATTCTTCCCTCAGCTTGTCCTGCTCAAGGCCTGTAAGCTGCCTGAGTCTCATTTCGACAATAGCCCTCGACTGGGCATCTGAAAGGCCGAACCTTTCCATAAGCCTCTCCCTTGCCTCATCCGGATTTTTTGAAGACTTGATTATTGCTATGACCTCATCAATATTGTCGCTTGCAATAATCAGTCCTTCAAGGATATGAGCCCTTTTCTCAGCCTGGTTCAGATCGAATCTTGTTCTGCGGATAACTACCTGATGCCTGTGCTTTACAAACTGATCAATAAGGTCTTTTGTGCTGAGGGTCCTGGGCCTGCCCCTCACAAGTGCAATATTGTTAACATTGAATGATGTCTGAAGAGAGGTGTATTTATAAAGGTGGTTGAGAACGACATTGGCAGTTGCATCTTTCTTCAGTATAATGACAACCCTCATCCCGTTCCTGTCCGATTCGTCATTTATGTATGAAATACCCTCGAGCTTCTTTTCATTTATAAGGTCAGCGATCTTTCTGATCATCTCCGCCTTGTTTACCATATAGGGTATCTCCCTGACGATAATACATTCACGGCCTGAATGG
Organism: Bacteroidales bacterium; assembly: GCA_034002885.1. Taxonomy (GTDB): domain Bacteria; phylum Bacteroidota; class Bacteroidia; order Bacteroidales; family VadinHA17; genus LD21. The sequence continues at coordinate 4,318 of JAVEZS010000032.1, read as the reverse complement.
GTAAGCTCGATCTCGGTTCTGGCCCTTACAACGATCCTTCCCCTTCCCGTTTCGCAGGCATCCCTGATGCCCTGCTCTCCGTATATTATCCCTCCCGTAGGGAAATCAGGTCCTTTCACATATCTGAGAATCTCATCTGTCGTGATCTCCCTGTTGTCGATAAAAGCCACTGTCGCATCTATTATCTCCGAAAGATTGTGAGGAGGCATGTTTGTTGCCATACCTACTGCAATACCTGAGGATCCGTTTACCATAAGCAGCGGTATCCTTGTAGGAAGAACAACAGGCTCACTCAGGGAATCATCGAAGTTAGGCTGAAAATCCACAGTTTCCTTGTCAATATCCGAAAGTGCCTCCTCTGCTAATTTCTTGAGCCGTGCTTCGGTGTACCTCATCGCTGCCGGACTGTCGCCGTCAATTGATCCGAAGTTACCCTGCCCGTCAACAAGTGGGTATCTCATCGACCACTCCTGAGCCATTCTTACCATTGCCTCATATACCGAAGAATCGCCATGAGGATGAAACTTACCAAGCACCTCCCCCACTATCCTTGCCGATTTCTTGTGCGGTTTGTTCGAATACACACCAAGTTCCGACATCCCGAAAAGAACACGCCGGTGAACCGGCTTAAGTCCGTCCCTTACATCAGGTAAAGCCCTCGACACGATAACCGACATAGAATAATCTATATATGCCGATTTCATCTCCTCTTCAATGTTTACCTGAACCACCCTTTCTCTTTCTGACATAAACTATTATAATTTAAATAGATAATACACGTTTATACTTGTACAGCATCCGGGTACGAAAATAGTGATTATTTAGTTAACTGTGAGGGATATCTGTTGCGACTTTTTAACATTTATTGTTTATAAATGGGCATGAAAATTGCCTGTCATATAATGTATTAAAATTAACTTTGATCTTTGGATAACAGGCCTTTTTGTCTTGTATTGCCTGACATAATGGCTTAGTGTCTGAAATCAGTAAAATCAGGAATAAAACTATGGATTCACAATTTTCGCAAAGGGTTAAGGATATTCTGGGATACAGCAAGGAAGAGGCTATCAGGCTTGGAAACAGTCATATCAGTCCCGAGCACTTGTTTCTTGGAATTCTGAGGGATGGTGAAGGAGTTGCGGTTGAAATACTTATTAACCAGGGAATTGATTTGCTGGTTTTGAAAGGTTCACTTGAGAAAAGCATAAAAGTAGACACCCCGGTCCCTGTGGCCGATCACGAAATAATTCCACTCCTCAGAAGCACGGAAAGGATACTTAAACTTGTTTATCTTGAGTCTAAGTCGTTAAAAAGTAACACAATAGACACCGAGCATCTCCTTCTTGCAATACTTAAGGATGAAAATGCACTGGTGACAAGGTTCCTTGCGGAACTCGATGTCGACTATCAGTCGGTACGACGGGTCGTGGAAGCAAGTCATCCAAGTGCAAAAGCCGACTTCCCGAGGGAAGAGGATGACGAAGGACAGGTTTTCGGAGGAGGACAGGGAAAAGGCGCTTCATCATCTTCGGCAAAAACTTCTTCCGATACCCCGGTCCTCGATAACTTCGGGATCGACCTTACAAAAGCAGCTGAAGAAGGAAGACTCGATCCGGTTGTGGGACGTGAGAGAGAAATAGAACGGCTGGCACAGATACTTTCAAGAAGGAAAAAGAATAACCCGGTACTGATTGGCGAACCCGGGGTTGGGAAATCAGCTATCGCCGAAGGACTTGCCCTGAGAATAACAAAGAAGAATGTTTCGAGGGTTCTCTTCAACAAACGCGTTGTAGCACTCGACCTGGCATCGATTGTGGCGGGAACAAAATACCGGGGTCAGTTCGAGGAGAGAATGAAGGCGATACTCAACGAACTCTCAAAGAACGATAATATAATCCTGTTTATCGACGAGATACATACAATTGTCGGAGCTGGCGGAGCCACCGGTTCGCTCGACGCGGCAAACATGCTCAAGCCGGCCCTGGCAAGGGGCGAGATCCAGTGCATCGGAGCAACAACACTGGATGAATACCGCCAGCACATAGAAAAGGACGGAGCCCTCGAAAGAAGATTCCAGAAAGTGATCGTTGAACCTACAAGCATAGAGGAGACCATCCATATCCTTCATAACATTAAAGAGAGGTATGAGGATCATCATAACGTTAACTATACCGATGATGCAATCGATGCATGCGTTAAACTGACAAACAGGTATATCTCTGACCGTCACCTGCCCGACAAGGCAATCGATGCTCTCGATGAGTCGGGTTCGAGGGTCCATATCTCAAATATTGTTGTACCCGAAAGGATACTTTCACTGGAAAGCCAGCTCGAGGATACCAAGAAGGAGAAAATGATGGCTGTCAAGAACCAGAACTTCGAGAAAGCTGCAAGCTTCAGGGACAAGGAGAAGGACCTTCTTGATATGATAGAACTTGAAAAGAAAAAATGGGAAAAGGAGCTTGCCGTGAACCGCGAAACGGTGGATGCCGAAAAAGTTGCTGAGGTTGTGGCAATGATGACAGGAGTCCCTGTTCAGAGAATAGCTCAGACCGAAGGAACCCGTCTGCTTAAAATGGCTGATGAACTGAGGGGAAGCGTCATAGGACAGGATGAGGCCATCGGGAAAGTAGTAAAATCCATTCAGCGTAACAGGGCTGGTCTCAAAGATCCAAACAAACCCATAGGAACCTTTATCTTCCTCGGCCCTACCGGAGTGGGAAAAACCCAGCTGGCAAAGGTGCTTGCGAAGTTTCTCTTCGATACTACCGATAACCTTATCAGGGTCGACATGAGTGAGTATATGGAGAAATTCTCAGTGTCGCGGCTTGTCGGAGCACCTCCCGGATACGTGGGCTACGAAGAGGGAGGACAGCTTACCGAGAAAGTGAGAAGAAAACCATATTCTGTTGTCCTTCTCGACGAAATAGAAAAGGCCCATCCTGACGTATTCCATATTCTTCTCCAGGTGCTTGATGAGGGACAGCTTACCGACAGCCTCGGACGCCGCGTTGATTTCAGGAATACAATCGTAATACTTACATCGAACATCGGAACTCGCCAGATAGCAGAGTTCGGACACGGAATAGGATTTGACACGACCACAAGAAAGGCATCGAGGGATGCACAGGCAAAAAGTATTCTCCAGAAAGCTCTTCAGAAGACTTTCGCTCCGGAATTCCTTAACAGGATCGACGACGTGATAATGTTCAACTCGCTCGGTAAGGAAGAGATCAACAAGATAATCGACCTTGAGCTAAAAGGACTTTATGACAGGGTCAATTCTCTGGGGTATAATCTTAAAATCGCCACTGCTGCAAGGGATTACATCGCTGAAAGAGGTTTTGATGCAAACTACGGAGCCAGGCCGCTTAAACGAGCCATTCAGAAATACCTCGAGGATCCTATGGCTGAGGTACTTATAAAGGCTGAACTGAAAGAGGGAGATACCATTCACGCCGGATTCAATGCAGGTAAATCCGAAATAAGGATAAAGATAGTCAAGAAGAAGGAAGCTGAACTTCCTCCTGCCCAATAGGCTTTCCGAAAAGATCAAATTCAGTTGATCCTGTAATAAGGACATCGTAAAAACATCCGGGGGTGAGATTGTATCCTGAACTTATCAGGACTTCATTGTCAACCTCCGGACTGTCATGTTCGGTCCGGCCAGTGAAATATTCCCCCTCTCTCCTGTCGATAAGAACTTTCATTACTCTGCCGGCCTTTTCCCCGTTAAGCTCTGCCGAGATTGACTGCTGTAGCTCCATGATCTCACCGACCCTTGATTTTTTCACTCTTTCAGAGATGTCATCCTTGTAATGCTTCCAACCATATGTCCCTTCTTCATGGGAATAAGGAAAGACACCAAGCCTGTCGAACCTGAATGATCTGATAAAATCCTTCAGCTCCCTGAAATCGCGTGCTGTTTCACCGGGATGACCGGCAATAAGCGTGGTCCTTATCGCAGCATCGGGCAGCTCCTTCCTTATCCATTCCAGAAGTTCCCTGGTCTCCCTTCCCCCATGCGACCTTCTCATAATACTGAGCATCCTGTCGGAGATGTGCTGAACGGGGATGTCGATATACCTGCAGATCCGAGGTTCCTCCTTCATTAATGCAATGATCTCCTTCTGAAAATTTGCGGGATACAGATAATGAAGCCTTATCCAGTTAAGTGACTCTATTTCACAAAGCCTGGAGACGAGCTTCGGAAGCATCTGTCTGCCGTACAGGTCCAGTCCATAGTAACTGAGATCCTGTGCAATAAGAATCAGCTCCTTTACTCCGTCACCCGCAAGCCTCTCAGCTTCATCGGCGA
>JAVEZS010000031.1:0-35582 GCA_034002885.1 Bacteroidales bacterium | reverse complement strand
AGGTCTTCCTCAACAATTCCTGCATCGACCGATCCCTCAGCAATAAGATTAACTTCACCTTTCGGTACAAAACTTGTCATTACATAGTTCCTGCCCTTGATGTATTTCTGATATACGTTTTTAATGTCTTCGGATGTAACTGCCTGCTGACCCTCGAAATCATCAGCATAAAAGGAAGGATCATCCTTAAACATCTGATATTGACCGAGTGTGAATGATTTGCTCAGAATACTGCTGAAGCTGTTGTAAAATCCCGTCTCGTTCCTGGTTTTCAGAGCTGTCAGGTCTTCCTCGGTGAATCCTTCCTTTTCGAACATTTCGAAACCCTCAAATATCGCTTTCTCTACTTCTGTCAGGCTCACTCCGGGGTTAGCCGTTACTGATATCTGAAATACACCTGCCAGTTCCAGTGCCATATTGTAAGCACTTACTGCTGAGGTTAATTTTTTGTCTTTTACCAGAACCTTATATAATGGTGTCTTTTTGCCGTTCGAAAGGAGCTGTCCCAGATAGTCCAGGGCATAAGCATCCTTTGAGAACTGCTCGACTGCCGGGAAAACCATTGTAAGCCTGGGAGCCCTTGCAAAATTATCCTCGTGATATAGTTTTACCGTCGATGAAACCGATGTAGGGACAGGACTTCTTTTCTCAATTGGCTCTCCGGCCGGGATCTCGCCGAAATACTTATCGATCATCGCTTTTACTTCATTCTTACTTATATCGCCGGCAACAACCAGGGTAGCGTTATTCGGTGAATAGAACTTCCTGTGGAAAGCCTTTACATCCTCAACGGTGGCATTCATCAGATCCTCCATCTCACCGATAACGGTCCAACTGTACGGATGACCCTGAGGGAATGCATTTGCAAGAATCAGAGCGTTATTGTGGCCGTAAGGAGCATTGTCGACACTCTGTCTTTTTTCGTTCATCACGACATTCTGCTGATTTGCAAATGCAGCCTTTGTAACAGTATTTTCCAGGTAACCCATCCTGTCAGATTCAAGCCACAGTGCCATTTCAAGTGCATTTTTTGGTACCACCTCATAGTAGACTGTGTTATCATAACTTGTGCCCCCGTTGAGTTCGCCTCCTGCTCCCTGGATAAGTTTGAACAGCTGATCTTCTCCCACGTTCTCCGATTTCTGGAACATCATATGTTCGAAAAGATGTGCAAATCCCGTCTTGCCGGGCACTTCGCGACTTGAGCCCACGTGATAGACAACGGCCACAGCCGCAATAGGATCCGACTTGTCCTCATGAAGGACAACTGTAAGTCCGTTAGGCAGGGTGTACTTTTCAAAGGGTACTGAGATCCCTGCGTCATTATTTTTTTTTGAACATGAAAACATGATCACTGCTGCAATAAGCAGGAAAATGAAATACTGCTTTTTCATTTGTGGATACTTTGATTTTGGTTGGTTTTGGAGAACGAAAGTACTAAAAATATCAGATAATGACCCTTAACTGAATCATTTTATCAGGTTCCGGCGTGAACAGGTTAATACGACAGAAAAAGAAACATACCAGGTCATAAGGGCTGTGCCATTCAAATCAAGTATATTTAAGGTTCCTAAGGACAAAATGCAGGGTGAACGCTGAATTGAAAATGTAGTACTTCCATAATGTATTGCTTCTATCATCTCAGTAAATAAAACGTTTGTTTTGCATGAGATGATATTTTCCCCTGATGCAAGGTTTTGCTGAACATAAAACATATATTTAAAAAATTACAGATGAACCACAACATTGAGGCAAATGGCATACAGTTATGCTCTGATTCAACATCACTTATTAAATCCACATAGACAGACAGTTATGAGATTACTTTTTTTGATTTTTGTCTTGATCATTCACTCTCAGACAATTATTTACGGAAAGAAAGCTGAAGGGAGGATTTCCTTCATAAAATTGCTTCAGGGAACATGGGCCTATACAGAACCAGAAGCGAAACTATGGCTTAAAGTTGTTATAAAGGGTCATACTCTGACAGGCTATGCAGCCTATCCCGGATCAGGGAAGTTCATTGCTGAATCAGAATATAAAATAAGGGAGGTCAAGTTGGTGTACAGAAGTAACACTAACAGGGACAAGAAATCTGAGACTTTTGCGCAGATAAGAAAATCGTCACTTACCAATGACCGCATTTACCTGAACCATGAAGGAGAACAGCCCTATATTGTTCTTAACGGGAAGGATTCTCCGAGACTTAAGAAAGTCGAGTCAGATTTTGATCCCTGGATACAGGTTAAAAATGGCGGGCGTTGACTTGTAAATCGTGGCCTCCTTTTTTAATTGACTCATCCCTCCTCCAGGCAAAGCCTGAGTCGGTCTGAGTCAATTAAAAAAGGCTGCTTTCGCAGCCTTTTTGTCTGAGCGGGAGACGGGACTCGAACCCGCGACCCCGACCTTGGCAAGGTCGTGCTCTACCAACTGAGCTACTCCCGCAAAACCAGTGGCAAAATTAAAAAAAATTTCTTATCTGCAAATACGAGTCCTAAATTAATCTTTGGTCTGTTTCCAGCCAAACAGTCTGTAGTTCTCGAAATATAGAGTTGTGTTTCTGTAAAACCACTCTTCCTTAATTATATTCCCGTTTATCCTGCTGGTTATTTTTAAAGGCGAACCCCAGCTGTCCTTAACCATCTCAGCCTTCATTCCCTTCCAGATTTTACCTTCATAGACTCTCCGGGCAACAGAGGTTCCATATTTATTCTCAAGATATTCCATCCTGCTTACCTTAGTCCTCTGAACCGTCCTTCCGGTTCTTAGATAACCTTCAGCATCTGACTGAACCGCCTTAACTTCTTTCTTTATTTCAGCATGTTCCGAATTTATATATCCGCGGTTTCCTTCATAGTTAACTATGAGGAATGCAGAGTCGGCGGCAATAACCTCCACCGTTGAGCTTGCGGGTATGACCATAATCACCGATGTAAGATCATTTTTGTCTTTGAACAGTCTTGTGGCTGAATTACATATTGCTGTTGCGATCTTATCCTGCTGATCAGGAAAATTATATTCATCCTGCCACTGGGACGTGTCAGTATTGATGGCATTAGAGTAGAATGCTGATAACAGGAAAATAAAAATTCCTGAAAGGAAATACTTTTTCATCAGTTATTAATTTTTAGCTTATTGGCCTGATGTAACCCGCATGTCAGAGAATTATCTTCATGCACGTTTGTATATTCCTTACATGCGGGGTTCATCTGATGTTTTTTCAGAATAATTCAAAAACTATACCATGAATTACAAGACCAGGCCAGGGGCAAAATCCGGGCATTAAACATTAACCGCATCTATTTCTTCCTTATCATCATAATCCCATCCTGCAAAGGAAGGATCACTTTTTCAATGTTTTCCTGAAGCTTTATCATTTCATTGAATTCAATTAGCCCCCTTGTTTGAGAATCCCTGCTGTCAACATCATTTACCTTCCCTCCCCAGAGGACATTATCGGCAATAATGAAGCCCCCACGTCTGACTTTATCAATAACAAGGTTGTAATATTCCATATATTCGCGTTTATCCGCGTCGATGTAGACCAGGTCGAAGGTTTCTTCTATCGAATTAATAATGTCCTGAATCCTTCCTGTAAGCTGGAATATTTTCGAATCAACTCCTGCTTTGACAAAATATGAACGGGCAAAATCCCTCAGTTCATCATTCGACTCAACTGTTATCAGACGGCCTCCGTCTTTCAGTCCTTTCGACAGGCAAATTGCAGAATACCCTGTAAATGTTCCTATTTCGAGAATACGTTCAGGATTGATCATCCGGGAGATCATCTCCAGGAACATACCCTGCACATGATCGCATGTTCTGTTGGGATTTACGAATCTGATGTGGGTCTGCCGGAACAATTCCTCAAGGACAGGATCTTCAGGTGAAGAATGATCCTTTATGAATTTCTCAAGTTCCCGATCCATACTGTTTATAAATATAGCAGGGTTGAAAGTTTTGCAGGATCAAAAATCTCATTTGCGGTTTCGAGCAAATCTGAAGCTGTTATCCTGTCAATCCTTTCGCAGCTTTCTTCGATGCTTTCCACTCTGTCGAAGACTATCAGGCTCTTACCAAGGCTAAGCATCAGATTCTCATGGTTTTCATAAGCTCTTGCAAGATACCCCTTTATCTGGTTTCTGGCCTTGCTCATCTGGACCAGGCCAAGTTTTGTGGTCCTTAATCTCGTGAGTTCGGAATCTATTATTTTAATGCTTTTTTCAAGAGAACTACTGTCTGTACCGAAGTATATTGAGAAAGCACCCGTATCAATATAGGGATTATAAGCCGACTCAACATTGTAGGCAAGTCCGTTTTTCTCTCTGAGCGAGAGGTTGAGCCGCGAATTCAATCCCTGCCCGCCGAGAATGTTATTAAGAAGGAACATAACCATTCGACGTTCGTCCCTGATATCATACGCAACGTTTCCTATTATGCAATGATTCTGATTGGTGTTCATCTTTCTTGTCACTTTTGCCGAATGGTAAGTCCATGGCTGAGAGGGATGTTTTTCTCTGTAGCTGGGTGTTAAATGCCCGAAGTATTTTACAAAGAGACGAAGTATCTTATCATCCGGGATGTTCCCTGCAGAACAGAAAACCATCTGATCCGTGTTGTAGGTTCTCGCGATGAACCGGGCTATGTCTTCCTGCCTGAAGGATTTTACAGTGTCGTTGGTTCCCAGGATATTATGACCAACAGGTTGTCCGGAGAAAATAATCTCCTCAAAGTCGTCGAAAATAAGTTCAGCGGGATTGTCGAGGTAGGAACTTATCTCCTCCAGAACTACATCTTTTTCCTTTTCTATCTCCTTTCGAGGAAAGAGTGAGTTGAAGGTGATATCGCTGATCAGTTCCACAGCTCTTTCATAGTCTTCTTTAAGAAATGATGCATGTATTGCTGTCTCTTCCTTTGTAGTATATGCATTCAGTTCACCACCGACATCCTCAAGGCGGCTCAGGATATGAAATGCTTTCCTTTTCTTTGTTCCCTTGAAAAGCATATGTTCAATGAAGTGAGCCATTCCGTTTTCTCCTTCATTTTCGTCGCGAGACCCGGCATTAATCATAAGTCCGCAGTAAGCAACAACACCCGGAAGGGGGTAGTGTACCAGCCGGATTCCATTGCTAAGCGTGTGAAAGAGAAGCTTCATTTTGAGTCTTGTATATGGATGCAAATGTACCACAACGCTAAAATGATTCCAAACATAAAATTTTCAGGCAAAGTTTTGCATTAACCGTTTTGAGGTTTATATTTGCAGTCCAAAATGATGGTGCCATAGCTCAGTCGGTAGAGCAACGGACTGAAAATCCGTGTGTCCCCGGTTCGATTCCTGGTGGCACCACAGGAAAAGAGCGAGAGTGAGAGCGAAAGCGGGATCTTTCGCTTTTTTGTTCTTAGGTGGCTTGAAGTTTATTACATGAATAAATTTTATGTTTACGCTATTGTAAGCGAAAAGGATGGGGTCATTTACGCGGGCATGGCTTCTGATTGCGAGAAGAGGCTGAAGGAGCATAACGCAGGAAAGTCCAGGTATACTTGCGGTCATGTCCCCTGGAGAATGTTTTACAGGGAATACATAGGCGAATCACTGGAGGCAAGAAAAAGAGAGAAATATTTCAAGACAGCAGCCGGAAAGAGAAAATTAAAAGCTATTCTGGACCAATCCAAATAAAGTTCGCCCCGGTTCCCTGCCTGACTGACTGCCGCAGCAGGCAGGCAGGGATTCCTGGTGGCACCACAGGAAAAGAGCGAGAGTGAGAGCGAAAGCGGGATCTTTCGCTTTTTTGTTCTTAGGTGGCTTGAAGTTTATTACATGAATAAATTTTATGTTTACGCTATTGTAAGCGAAAAGGATGGGGTCATTTACGCGGGCATGGCTTCTGATTGCGAGAAGAGGCTGAAGGAGCATAACGCAGGAAAGTCCAGGTATACTTGCGGTCATGTCCCCTGGAGAATGTTTTACAGGGAATACATAGGCGAATCACTGGAGGCAAGAAAAAGAGAGAAATATTTCAAGACAGCAGCCGGAAAGAGAAAATTAAAAGCTATTCTGGACAAATCCAAATAAAGTTCGCCCCGGTTCCCTGCCTGACTGACTGCCGAAGCAGGCAGGCAGGCCTGCCTGACTGACTGCCGAAGCAGGCAGGCAGGGATTCCTGGTGGCACCACAAAAATAAAAGCGAGAGTGAAAGTCCCTGGATCTTTCGCTTTTTTCGTTTTAATTGGTATTATGCCAGAGTTGACTTTGATTTCGAACTCTCTGGTTCCCTGACTGACTGCCTTTGCAGGCAGGGACGCGTTATAAGCTGGATTACACCCTTGCAGGGCTTCATATAAGGATGTTAATAACCTCCGGTGAAACCGGAACCGCTTGCAAAGCCTTTCAGGATTCAGCTTTAAAACAGTATTTTTACAGAAAGGATATAAACAGGGCCATTGGCAGGATTGATTATATTTGCTATGGTCTATACCAGTACGATTTGTAATAAACACAAGGGAAATGACTCCAAAGTTTCATTATTTCCTCGAGAACTTCCGGCTCTTCTATCATTTCGATGAATCGGCATCAGGATATGGGCAAGATAGCGGAAAGAAGATACTGGTACGCAAATGCAAAGGTCTTTCGGACTTCATAGATAAAAAAGACCCTCCTCCATTGAGCGTGATATGGAAAGACTGGAAAGGTACACGCCTCCCCTTCCTCTTTGACGATGATGACAGCAAACCCATTATAGGTGAAAATGATGACGGAGTCAGGATAAACTACGACATCGTTGCCTCTGCCTGCTTCTTCCTAACTGGAATGGACGAAATAAGAACCACCGAAAATCTCAATAACGGAAGATACCCCTTCCCCGAAAGCATAATAAAAAGGCTGGGAATTGAAGAAGTGCCTGTCGTTAATTATTATTTCGACATATTCCGGTCTGCACTGTCGATGACAGGCGAATGCAAAAGGAGGGATTTATGGAAGGGAAAGGCTTTTGCAGCGGCAATAACCCATGACATTGATAATTGCAACAGTGCCTGGACCGAAGGATCGCTGAGCGAACTGAGGAAAGGACGATTTTTTTCCATACCTGGTCTGCTTATGAATAGACTTGCCGGGAGAGATGCCTGGTTCAACCTGGATGAGATTTCTGCAACAGATCTGCGTTATGCAGAGTCTTCATCGTTTTATTTCCTGCCACGTAAAGGCAAATCAGACGGCGTGAAAAATGCCGATTATAACATAAATTCGGCAAGGGTTCAGAAGACTCTGGCGGACCTCGCTTCAGCCGGTCATGAGACAGGCCTCCACGGAAGCTATGGTTCGCATTCCGACAGATCGCGCCTGAAAGAAGAGATCTCCCTGGTGGCAGAAGGCAAAGTCTCGGGAAACAGGTTCCATTTCCTTATGTTCGACCAGAGGGTTACACCGGCCATCCTTAAGGAATGCGGGATTAAATATGATACTACTCTGGGATTTTCAGAGATGCCGGGATTCAGAAGGGGAACATGTTATCCCTTCCTTCTGTACGACTATGAGAATGACCTGATCTCTGATGTTGTCGAAATACCCCTAATCGTAATGGATGCAACACTTGGATTCCGGAAATACCTGGGACTGGATCCGGGTGAAGCATTCGAAAGAATAAAACAAATTATCGATGAAATAGTCAGGTTCAACGGGGTCTTTACCCTTCTATGGCACAATACATTCTTTTCCAGATACAAATTTGAAGGATGGAAAGATGTGTACATTAAAATCCTTGAATATTGCAGGAGAAAAAACGGATATCTGACGAGCGGACTTAAAATTTATGAAAGGATCACGGGAAAATAGAAACAGAATTCTGATACTTGACTGCGGCCATAAAAATGCCCTTGCTATTGTAAGGCACCTGGGCAAAAGCGGCCGTTACATCATTGATCTTGTCGCTCATGGTAAAGCTTCGTTAGCCTTTTTCTCAAAATACGGTAACAGGAAATTCATCATCAGCAATCCCCGGGAAGAGCCTTCAAAATACGTTATGCAGATCCTCGATCTCCTCGACCACGAAAGATATCTGGCCATAATCCCGGTTTCATATATAAGCTACAGACTTTGTTCGGAGAATGCCGGTAAGATCAGGCAAAAAACACATCTTTCAATTACCAGCCACGAAAATATCCTCCTTGCAAACAGCAAAAACGACACGGGCCGGCTTGCTGTTAAATTAGGAATTCCTTACCCGGAAACCGTAACCGTTGATGAGGTTGATGACATAGAGAAGGCTGAGATAACCTATCCCTGTGTAATAAAGGGACCCTTCGAAACAGGAAACAGCATAGTGGAATACGCATTCAGCAAAGAGGAAATGATAAAGAAGTTCAGGAAAATATGCCATGAACATGGTTTTTCCGGCCCTCTTCCAATTATTCAGAGATACATTAAAGGGGCAGGCTATGGATTCTTTGCTTATTACAGAAAAGGTGAATGCAGATCCTGGTTCATGCACCGCAGAATAAGGGAGTACCCTTACACAGGCGGGCCGAGCACCTGCGCCGAAAGTTTCTTTGATGAGAAGATCCTGGAACACGGCAAAAAAATCCTCGATCACCTTAAATGGGATGGGGTTGCCATGATAGAATTCAAGAAAGAGGAATCATCTGGAGTTTACTATCTGATGGAGATAAATGCAAAATTCTGGGGCTCGCTTGACCTTGCCCTTGTAGCAGGGGTGAATTTTCCACGCATGCTTGTTGATGAGGCGCTTGGAATTGAAACCGGACAGACTCTGTATAAAGAGGGAATAAAGTTCCAGTGGATTCTGAACGGGGACCTTTTTCACGTACTGCAAAAACCTGGTAGCTTCCTTTCCATTGTCCGGGATCTTTTCGTGGCCTCAAATGACATTTGGCTCAGAGATCCGCTTCCAAACCTTTTCCAGCTTGTCTATATCCCGGTATACTATTATAAAAAATGGTTCAGATGAAGATTGACTTCCATATCCATACATATCATTCCTACGACAGTCTTATGAAACCGGCACGGATACTAAGACTTGCAAAAACGAGGGGGCTTGACGGGTTAGTGATCTGTGATCATAATACCTTAAAAGGCGCGCTGGAGGTGCAGTCCTTAAACAACGACAAGGATTTTATCATAATTGCCGGGGCAGAAATTGCAACCGAAGCAGGTGACATAACAGGAATCTTCCTTAAGAATGAGATAAAATCCAGGAAATTCAGAGATGTAGTCAGGGAAATAAGGGACCAGGGAGGAAGGGTGATACTGAATCATCCATACAGGAGTCACGATCTTAGCCTTATCGACTTTTCAATGATCGATTTTATTGAAGGTTGGAATTCCCGTCTGGACAGCGAGGCAAATGCAATGGCTGTCGATCTGGCCCGTAAACATAATATTCCCGTAATCGGCGGAAGCGACGCTCATGTTTATTCTGAAATAGGCCTGTGTCGTACGGAGGTGACTGACCAGGAATCACTTACTCCCGTTAGAATTGAGTACAGACCGTCGGGTCCTGTAAATATAGCAAGAAGTCAGTTTATCAAATCGGTTAAACATAAAAGCCCTTCATTGTTTTTCAGCACTCTTATTATCTTGCTAAAGCGTTTGCTGAATATCAAACCTGGCAAAGCAATTATTTTCAGAAATAGGAATAATAACAAGGCTGATTAACCATGAATATTCATTTAATTATGATAATGTTGCAACTGCATAACCGGTAACGGGTCAACATTTTTTAACAGAATATCTGACATATACCCGTCTGAATTTGCTAATTTCGGCTCCGGATTACCGAAAATAAAAATGACAAAGGATTCAGATGTTTTTGGCACGGCTATTTAAAGAGTTTTTTGACAGCGAAAAAATTGGCGGATTAATACTTATATCCGTAACCGTGATTTCCATAGCTCTGGCAAATTCAAGTCAGCAGCTTCCCTATATAGAATTCTGGCATACACAGGCAGGAGGGCATTCGATTACACACTGGATTAATGACGGTCTCATGGCACTCTTTTTCCTCCTTATCGGACTAGAGCTGGAGCGGGAGATTTATGTCGGGGAACTGTCGAGCCTTAAGAATGCTTCTCTCCCGATATTCGGTGCTGTAGGAGGAATGGTAGTGCCTGCCATTCTGTTTGTTGCTTTCAACTTCGGACTTGAGACCCAATCCGGAGCAGGAATCCCCATGGCTACTGACATAGCCTTTGCAATCGGAATACTGTCGCTTCTGGGGAAACATGTGCCGGTCTCACTGAAGATATTTCTCACTGCCCTTGCTGTAATCGATGATCTGGGCGCCATAATAATCATTGCAGTAGCCTACTCTTCATCGCTTTCAATCCTCAATCTGCTTATTGTACTGGTTATCTTTATTGTACTGATCGCCCTTAACCGTCTGAGGATAATGAACCTTATACCCTACCTGGCAGGAGGGGTTCTGATGTGGTATTTCATGCATAACTCAGGAGTGCATGCAACTCTTGCAGGTGTCCTGCTGGCGTTCGCAATTCCTTTCGGTAACGGAAATGAAAAATCCCCTTCGTTTATCCTTCAGCATTACCTTCATAAACCGGTTGCGTTTTTCATTCTTCCGGTTTTTGCCCTGGCCAATACTTGTCTGCCGGTCGACACAAGCTCATGGGAAGGCCTGGCCAAACCTTACAGTTTAGGAATATTCGCCGGACTTGTTATCGGGAAGCCAGCAGGGATCTGGCTTTTCTCATTTCTGTCTGCAAAACTGGGCCTGTCAAGCCTGTCGCCCGGCCTTAAATGGAAAAATATAGCCGGGGTTGGATTTCTCGGAGGAATAGGTTTTACAATGTCAATTTTTATAACACTCCTTGCTTTCTCTGATCAGGAGATAATCAATATTTCAAAAATTGCTATTCTCATTTCTTCGCTTACTGCCGGGGTTCTGGGACTGATTTTGCTTAAGCTGTCGCTTAGGGAAGTCTATGAGGATGAAGAATGAAACCATGATTCCCGGTTTTTCTGAACAGGTTTTAATTCATAAAAACCTGACTCAGAAAAGAACCTCCTACAAATATTATCCTGAAACAATAAGCGGGCAAATCTTCTGAATACCAATAAGATCAATGTCTCTGTTACTGCTCTTTTCTCCGGCTGAGAGCCGACCTGTCAGGATAATTCAATTTACTGTGTTTCATACCGTAAAAGAAATAAATACAAAGGCCCAGCACTGTCCATACCCCAAGCCTGGCCCAGGTTGAGCCTGGAAGCGAAGTCATAAGGTAAACACAACCGACAGCACCAACTGTAGCTGTAAAGTATACAACCGGAGTTTTAAATGGCCGGTGCATGTCAGGCCGCTTTATCCTCAGGATAATAATGCTGATACATACCATTGTGAATGCAAGAAGAGTCCCTATTGACACAAGTTCCGCTATCAGATCGATCGGGAAGAGACCCGAGATGATTGTTACAACGGCCCCTACCATTATTGTTGTTACATGAGGAGTCCGGTATTTCCTGTGAACCCTTCCCATCGCCGGGGGTAACAGTCCGTCGTTCGACATTGTGTAAAGAATACGTGGCATCCCTGTTATCAGCACCAGTATTACCGAACTCATTCCTGCTATTGCCCCGATCTTGATTATCGGACGAAGCCAGAACAGCTTCTGTCCGGCTGCATTTATACCAACAGCTATAGGATCGGGAACATTCAGCAATTTATAGTTGACAATCCCTGTCAGTACAAGTGATACAGATATGTAGAGAACGGTAACAATGATCAATGAACCGAGGATACCCTTAGCCATATCCTTCTGTGGATTCTTCGCTTCCTGTGCAACTGTCGAAATTGCATCAAAGCCAACATAGGCAAGAAAAATGATCCCTGCAGCCCTGAAAATGCCACTCCATCCGAACTCTCCGAATTTTCCGGTATTTTCGGGAATAAAAGGTTTATAGTTTTCGAAATTTAAATACGAGAGCCCGAAACCAATGAACAGAAGAATAACTGCCACCTTTATGATCACAATAATGTTGTTGACCCTCACCGATTCCTTAATCCCGAAAACCAGAACCGTGGTAATAAGTCCTACGATGAAAACCGACGGGAAATTAAGGACCGCTCCTGTTGCGATCCAGCCCCCTTCATAGGTAAAGGGTGCACTGCTTAATCTTTCCGGTATCACAATTCCGAAATCTTTCATGAAACTGACCACATAACCCGACCAGCCAACTGCCACCAGCGATGCTCCGAATATATATTCCAGAACCAGGTTCCAGCCTATGAACCATGCTATCAACTCTCCTACGGTCGTGTAAGCGTATGAATAGGCACTTCCCGAAATGGGGATCATCGATGCAAATTCCGTGTAGCACAGTGCCACAAACATGCAAAGCACAGCAGATATAATAAAAGATATGCTAAGAGCCGGACCAGCATACTGTGCTGCGGCAGTTCCGGTTATCACAAAGATACCGGTGCCGACAATACAACCTATTCCTATGAAAATAAGATTAGTAGCTGACAACTCACGCTTAAGCCCGTGTTCAGAATCGGATGCAAACTGCATCATCTCCTGAAGTGATTTGGTTCTGAATAAATTCAATTTGACGGATTTTTATTGTTCTTACAGGGTCTAAAAATAATCGAAATAATAACAAATGCACTATCATACGATATTTCTTCAATTGCCAGAGTAAAGGAAATTCTCGTACTTTCCACCCTCTCCGGAATCAGTCAGGCACGAATCAACTGATCAGCGATCGTCTGGTAACCCTGCAATAAAGAATATAGATTGCCCGCCTTTCGGTTAGAAGTGAATATCCCTGTCAACACCAATCGGGTTTTTACCGGTTGAAGTAACGGAACAAACATCCCCTCACTCAGTGAGGCTCAGACTGATCCGTGAATCCTGCCTGAACAGTCCTCCGGAAAGGATTTTTTCAGGATCCGGTAAAAAAGCATCGAAAATCTTAATATTAAATTATGTTAAAGAGATATAATGAAAACTAAAAAACACTATGTTTACGCTGCTTATGGGGTTTTAGACGGTAAAAGCACAAATTCCATAAACCATTCAGCTTTAAAAAATTTAATCATTGATTGATTTATCAAACCAGTCAGGAATTCTTAGTAAGTAATTTTATGGAAAACAACTATTCAAGAGCACAATTGTCGTGGCTGCTGGTCCTGCGTATATTCATAGGCTGGCATTTTCTCTACGAAGGACTTGTCAAGGTCCTTAATCCTTCATGGACTGCAAAAGCTTATCTTATGGATTCGCAGGGACCGTTCGGAACTTTCTTCGGAAACATGTCGGCAAATGCCGGATTGATGAGATATGTGGATTTTCTTAACGAATGGGCGCTGGTACTGATAGGCCTGGGACTCATTGTAGGATGTTTTACCCGCCTCTCGTGTATCGGAGGTATCCTTCTGCTTATATTATATACCCTTTCTCACCCGGCACTTCTGAATGTAACTTATGGAATGCCGATGGAAGGATCATATTTTCTAATAGACAAGAACCTTGTTGAACTGGCCGGACTGGGAGTTCTTTTTGTTTTTCCCACCGGAAGAATTATAGGTATTGATCGTATTCTGGCAAAAGTTTTGCCTGTAAGCTGTCAAAAATACATTATCTGAAAAAATCATATGGAAAAGGAGAATATAAATAAAACCGGTAACAACAGTGAGTCGAGAAAGCCTGCACCGGTTGGAAGACGTGATGTGATTAAAACCCTTGCCACTGTTCCCCTTCTCGGTGCAATGGCATACGGCGCAATCAAGACAAGAAAGAAGGAACTTCAGGGCAGAGACATTTCTGACGTATTCCATATCAGCAGCAAAGAAGCTGTCTTCATCCAGCCACAGGCAGCCGGAAAACAGATCCGGCTCGGGCTTGTCGGTTTCGGGATAAGGGGCAAACAGCTCATGAGAGCTCTCGGTTTTGCAGAGCCAACTTATATTGACACACTGATCGAAGCAAAAAAGACCAACCCCAACGATACCAGGCTTGATGTCTTCCTTGAGCAGGACAACCTGAATGTTGTCATTAACGGAGTCTGCGACATTTTTGACGTTTACGCCGGGACTGCAGCACAGGCCGGAGCCAATATTAACAAGGAAGGAACAAACGGGAAACCCGGGAATCTGCCAAAACGCTACCGTACTTACCAGGAACTGCTTGCTGCCGACGATATAGATGCAGTTGTAATAGCCGGACCTGATCACTGGCACGGTACAATGACAATAGAAGCAGCAAAAGCCGGCAAGCATGTCTATTGTGAAAAACCAATGACATGGACAGTGCCTGAGACTTACCTTGTACGCCAGGCAGTAAAGGAAACCGGGATAGTGTTCCAGCTGGGCCATCAGGGACGCCAGACAGCATGTTACCAGAAAGCCGAAGAGATCATCAACAACAACCTCCTTGGCCATGTAAACCTCATACAGGTTTGTACCAACCGTAACACTCCCAACGGAGCCTGGGTATATCCGATAATCGAGGGATCAAATCCTCAGACCATCGACTGGAAACAGTTTGAAGGAGATCCGGCAAGGATAAAAGAGTATAACGACTATATGCTCTCAAACAAGCTTGAACGTTACATGGGCCCCGAGCAACGCGACCAGTTCAGCCTTGAAAGATTCTTCCGCTGGCGCTGCTGGTGGGATTACAGCACCGGCCTCTCAGGAGACCTCCTTACCCACGAATACGATGCGGCTAACCAGATAATGCATCTCGGTATCCCTGCATCCTCAACTTCTTCGGGAGGAGTGTATTTCTTCAAGGACGGAAGGACAGTTCCGGATGTGCTCCAGACAACCTTCGAATGGCCCGACAGAAACCTGACAATGCTCTACAGCGCAACGCTTGCTAGCGCAAGAGAAAGAGGGAAAGTGTTCATGGGTCACGACGCCTCCATGGAGGTCTCAAATATTCTGACTATCACAGCCGACAGAGACTCGGAGAGATATGCCGAAAAGATCAAGCAGGGCATAATCCCGACCAACCAGCCTTTCTTCACATACGTCCCAGGTCAGAGCAAGGTGGATGCTGTTACTTCAGCAACAGAACTGTATTTTGCACAGCGCGGACTTCTGTATACATATGTTAACGGCAAACGTTACGACACGACACACCTCCATATGAGGGAGTGGCTCGAATGCATCAGACAGGGACTGACCCCTTCATGCAACATCGACCAGGCATTCGAGGAGGCTATGACCGCTCATATGGGAACAAGAGCCTATCTGGAAGGCAGAACTATGTACTGGGACAAGGATAAGGAGGAGATTGTAAAAAGCTGATAAATAACATATTTACAATTACGACCTTCAAAATCACAGGATATTTCAAAATATTGATGAAATTCTCTTAAAATTGCCAGTCCGGAATATTTCACATCCTTGAAATGTTCCGGATTGCAATTTCAGGAGATTCCAGATATCTGATCCCGCAACACCCAGGACCGGCGTGTATGATTTATTCCCGGAAATAAGCTTCTGTCGCAGGATTATCATGACACTTTCAGAGAAGAAAGACATGCAAAACTCCCGGCTTTCCTGCAGGACCCTGTAAAAACGATATCCCTGCTACAATTTTACTGGTATTGCAATCGTTAATATGACGTCAGGTAAGTGTTTTAAAACCATAATGAGGCTGTTTGTGGATTATTTTGCCAAGCATGAATTAAACAATCATAAATAATAACGCTTTCGTCAAATTTTACCGGTTAATGTCATGACGACTGCTATTTTTGAAGAGAAAACGCTTATAAATGTAATAAACCAGACATATAATTCATTAACCAAAAATTTCACTGTATGAAAACAAAACTTTTTCTTTTTCTTCTCTCCGGAGCTATGATTTTCACATCCTGTAAAAAAGACAGCGGAACGGTTCTTGGCGGAGACCAGTCTCCCATGGGTGAGGTAGGAGCAACTGTATCAAGTACTTCAGCAACAGTTCAGGGGGTTAGCGGCATTGCTGCTACTGTTGTCGAGCTTGAGGACGGAGTATCTTCCTTTACAGGAAGCGCGGTGGTTTCAAATAATACTATCAAGACTATACTTGCCAATCATCCTCTTACTACTATTAACGGTAACAACGTAACTGTAAGCGGCGTCGAACTGAAAATTACAACCGAAGGCATCGAGAGTGTAACCGGACTTGCACCCGGCATTATTGTAAAATATGACGCACAGGTCGGCGACCGCTACGACAGCAACAGGGAAGTCATGAGCAGATCAGAAGATGATGATTATGCTTACGGTTTCATGAATATCAAGGTTATCGAGGTTGAAGAAAACACCAACAAATTCGGAGTAAAGAAAACCAAATACTGGGCAAATCACCGTTTCGGGCTGGTTGGAATCGAATTCACTTTCGATGATAATACGACAGCCAAATTCCCTGTTTACAGCAGTACTGAAAACGAATAAGAATTTTCCTGTCCACCCGAAGGAATAAGAAAATAATGAAGTATCTGAATATTGGCGGAGTAAAGAAAAAAATTCCGTCATACCCTCATCATAAGGATTTTATCTACAGGCTTTACCGGTATTTCGAGGTTAAAAACCTTTTTGATTTTCTTACGATCGACGGACTGTTTTACATCCCCAGAAGACTTTGGCTGAACAGAAAATATAAAACTGTCCTGCCAAGGCTTCTGATGATCGATCCGACAAGCTCCTGCAACCTCAGATGTATAGGATGCTGGGCTGCCGATTACCAGAAAGACAGCAACATTTCGTATGAGAAACTCGATGAGATTCTTACTGAGGCGAGGAAGATCGGTGTAGTTGAAATTCTGATGACAGGCGGGGAACCCTTGATGCGAAAAGCTGAGATTCTGAAGCTTTGCCGAAAGCACAACCGGCTCACTTACGGACTGTTTACCAACGGTACCCTTGTTGATGAAGCTTTTGCCAATGAAATGGTCAAGCTTGGAAACCTCAATGTTTATCTGAGCATTGAAGGATTCCGGGAAGAGACAGACATGCGAAGGGGGAAAGGCACTTACGACAAGGTGATTGCCGCAATGGACATACTCAAACAGCGCGACATCGGATTCGGATTTTCTATCTGCTATCATTCTAAAAACTACCTCACCGTAACCAGCGATGAATTCCTCGATTTCCTTCGCGAAAAGGGAGCCTGGTTCGGTTGGATGTTTACCTACCTTCCGATTGGCAGCGATGCAGACACCTCGCTCTGCTGCTCGGCGGAACAGCGTGCTTATGTCAAGGAAAAGATAGAGGATTACCAGAAAAGGAAAAAGTTTACGATAATAGATTTCCCGAATTCAGGGCATAAATCGATAGGATGCGTCGCTGCAAGTAACGACTTTGCACATATTAACGCCAACGGCGATCTTGAGCCTTGTGCTTTCTGCCATTATTCCGACGTGAATATCAACGACATGTCGCTGACAGAAGCACTTCGCTCACCTTTCTTCAGGAAATTCAGGAAAAGCAAGCCCTTTTCATCTAACTTTCTCAGACCCTGTCCTTTTCTGGATGTTCCCGATGCAATTGAAAAGATTACCGACATGGAGGGTGTAAGGTCTACCCATCTGAGTCATCCCGAAACCGCCAGGGAGCTTACGGCAAAGACCCGGCCTCTTGCAGAAAAGTGGGAACCTGTTGCCGAAAAGCTATACCTTGAAATGCCCGAAAATGAAAGAAGACGCTTTGGAATCCTTAGAAAGCTTATGTTCTGGGGCAATGATAAAATAGCCCGATGGTGAAATAATATATAATCATGAGGAATCTTCTGCCATATAGTTACAAGATCCCTGGCTATTCTCTTCTGATAGCCGGAACAGTTATGACTTACCTCTATTTTGTAGTAAACATCAGGTTGGAAATTCCTGTTCCGGCAATTATCTCCTCTTTCACGGAGACAAAGTTCTTTACAACCTACAAGACCAATTTTGCAGATGAACTGACGATCCTTTTCCTCATCTCAGGATTTTCGCTGATAGTCTTTTCGAAGGAGAAAAATGAATCCGGCCAGCTCAGGGAACTAAGGATCAGCTCTCTGAACAAAACAATTGTGACAGACATTTGTATCCTTCTGTTTGCCACACTTTTCATATATGGAAGCGGTTACATGGCAATAATAATAATGAATCTCTTCCTGCCTTTCATTATTTACCTGATTTATTTCAATGTGGAAAAAAGGAAACTAATAAAAACCTGAGCCCGTTCAGTTTTCGTAGAAGACCCTTATTCTTTCCGATC
This sequence comes from Bacteroidales bacterium, assembly GCA_034002885.1. Taxonomy (GTDB): domain Bacteria; phylum Bacteroidota; class Bacteroidia; order Bacteroidales; family VadinHA17; genus LD21. The sequence continues at coordinate 17,361 of JAVEZS010000031.1, read as the reverse complement.
TCAGCCTTACCTTAAGCCAGTCAAGGATCTTTCTCCTTTCGGGAGCAGCCGGCGGACCCGATAGCGTTGTAAAAACTACAACTTCTTCATTCCCGCGGGAACCGGTTCCGTTGCCTGAATGAAATGTTCTCCCGAAAGAACAACCTGTTATTTCGGGGTACATTGCCTTTATCTCTGCAAGTAATTGCCTGCCTGTATCTTCAAACGATCTCAGGCTGTCGATCTCTCTTTGCTTCTGCTCTATCACACTCTGAAGACGGCTGATCTCATTCTGCATGTTATTAACCTCGTCGAGGCGCCGGCTGTACTGGTCGAATGAAAAGCCCTGCTGAAACTCAATTTCCGTATCTGCCAGAGAAAAATCAGCAGCCTTTGCCCTTATCATTCTCTTCTGCTCCTCTGTCAGCATGTTTCCTCCATAGACAAGTAAAATTGACCTGTTCTCCGGATTAATTTCATGTTTTAAGAGGTAGTTACCCTCATACAACCCTATGTTGCTCACATACTTACTTGCATTCTCGGAAAATCGTTCCTTCTGAACAAGTTTGTAGCCAAAATAGATGCTCGGTATTAAAACAAGAGTGATCACGAATGAGATCCAACGGTTTACCCTTGTTTTCTGTGCATTGTCGACCAGGGTAATTATGGGGAATTTCAGAATCTGTGAAACAACAACCGATGAAATAGCAATGAAGACAGTGTTTATAGTAAACAGATAAAGAGCCCCCATGAAGTACTCCAGCTGACCTGTAGCCAGCCCGTAACCTGCTGTGCAAAGGGGCGGCATCAAGGCTGTTGCAATAGCTGCACCTGGGATTACATTTCCCTTCTGTTTACTGCTGATTGCAACTATTCCGGCAAGTCCACCGAAAAGCGCAATCAAGACATCATAGATGGTCGGGCTGGTCCTTGCAAGAAGTTCTGAATGGGCAGTGGAGATCGGGCTCATGGCAAAATAGGCTGTGGATGCCACAAGACTCGCTGCTACAGCAAATGAAAAGTTCATAAGGGCCTTACGGAAAAGAGGAAAGTTATAGGTCGCTATACTATAGCCCATCCCGTTTATAGGTCCCATAAGGGGTGAGATGAGCATCGCTCCTATTATAACCGCTGTTGAATTCATATTCAGGCCCACCGAAGCCACTATTATTGCAAAAACGAGAATCCAGAGGTTTGTCCCCTTGAATATCATGTCTGCCTCAATAGTCTTGTGGATCTTGTCGTAATCATCAAGTTCCCCCTCGAGATTGGTGAAATGGAGAAATTTACGTATCAGGGTTGATCTCCTCATATTTATTATTTTTAATTCAGACTACTCACGTCCATAACAAGCAGCAATATAACTTTATTAACCAGCGTTTAGCCCGGTCACAAAGTTATGAGTTCTTACGGAATCTGAAGACGATGGATGATTTTTGCTATCTTGCGGGCCGTATGTTTTACTGAAATTGCAGAAAAAATGCAGGAGAATATTAGTAAATGGATTGATAATATAATCCCCTGGCTTCTTAACCACGGGATTAAAATCGTTTTTATCGCGGTTCTGGCATATCTGCTGAATGTAATAATAGGCAGGATCATAGTCAGAACGGTAAGGATTGCCGTTGTGAGGGATGAGAATATGTCGGAGGAAGCTGAGAAAAAGCGCGAAGACACGTTGATACATATTTTCAGGGGAGCCCTCAGGGTGGTACTGATCATCCTTGCAATCCTGATGATACTTCAGGAACTCGGACTGAAGATAGGACCCATTCTTGCCGGTGCAGGGATTGTAGGCGTGGCTGTCGGGTTCGGAGGACAGTACCTGATAAAGGATGTTATCACGGGATTGTTCATGATACTTGAAAATCAATACCGCATCGGGGATGTTGTGAAGATCGACGGAACGGACGGCGTTGTTCAGGATATTACACTGAGAAAGACCACCTTAAGGGACATGGACGGGACTGTTCACCATATAAATCACGGATCCATAGTACTGGTGTCCAATCTGTCAAAGGATTTTGCCAGGGTGAATATTGAAATCGGAGTTGCCTACGACACAGATCTTGAGCACCTAATAAAAGTTGTCGACAGGACAGGAATCGAACTGGCTGAAGATCCTGCCTTTAAGGATTCCTTAATCAGTCCTCCGAAATTCCTGAGGGTTCAGCGATTTGACGACTCGGCCATTGTTATCAAGATTCTGGGCGACACCAAACCCCTGAAGCAATGGGAGGTTGCCGGAGAACTGAGGAAAAGGCTGAAGATCGCTTTCGACAGGGAGGGAATAGAAATACCATTCCCCCAGACTGTTATTCATAAGGCTAAAGAAACAGTCAGCAAGGAATAACGGGTCAGACTCCTGCTATCCTTCTCTTGTATCCGGCAAGGGCTTCATCGAGCCTTTCCTGTTCTTTTCATTAACCGGTAATTTGCCGGTTTCATTGTCTTTTATATTTTTTGAATATCAGTACTCCAAGCATTATCATTATCAAAGTTTCTAAGGTAATAACAAGCACAAGGTTACCTATCCCGGTTTTATCCGAAATGACTCCCATCATGTAATTAATGATCATATTCCCAAGAAGGGCGATGGTAAGCACAAAGCTGAAAGCGGTCCCCGACAGTTTCTCATATCTCTCCCCTGCCAGGCCGAGCATTACCGGAAATCCGTTGGCAAGTCCGGTACCTATCAGAAAAAAACCGCTATGCGCAACTGTTGCAGCTTTTCCGGAAAATACCAGTGCGATACCCGTTATCAGCAGGATAAATGATATGACAAGCATCCTGGCAGGCGGCATGTTCCGGATCAGAATTCCGGTTACAAGACGCATCGAGACCATTCCGCCCACAAAAAGCGACAGGCCCAGAAGTGCCTTTGGCTGCGAAAGGGAAAGATGATCCGAAAGGTAACTTGTTGTCCAGTTGTTCATCAATCCTTCAAAACTGCTCTGAAAAAAGAGGAAGAAAGCTATCAGCAATAAAACTTTGTCCCTGAAGAAATCCTTTATTCCCGAGATGGGTATCTTCTGCACAATTTTAGGGGGAGGAAACTTTGTCAGCGCATAGATCATTGCGCTCAGAAGCGAAATCAATCCTACCAGTGAGACAATCTTTTCAAATCCTGCCTTTTCGCCGGCGGAGCCCAGCAGAACAGGAATTCCAAGTGCGCCTATTCCGAAGAATACTCCAAGGAGGCTTATGTTTGCCGTTCTTTCAGAATCGCTTATATCCGACACAAGCGCATTTGTCGCTCCGTTGAGCACACCGCCCGACAATCCGATAAGAAAAATAGAAATCTTAAGCAGAATCGATGAAGAAGAAAATACAACACCCTCAAAACCGGCAGCCAGAAATATGCAGGTGATTACCAGAAGCAGCTTATAACCATACCTGTCGGCAACCGGTCCGAAAATAAGCGATCCGGTCAGGATGCCGAGAGGCAATATCGAAAACAGGGTGCCTGTTTCTATTTCGCTCATCCCCAGCTTCACCTTCAGGTCTGTTGCGATGGAACCCAGGGTGATAAGCGCCACTCCGAAAAGCAGCATGCCGAAACAGGCCGACCAGAATACTCTGCGTTTGCTATACATCTTTAAATTTTTAAGGATTCAGGGCACCGTGATTCTTCAGGGCCAGATAACCTGCCCCGTAAACGTCGGCTGACCCTCCAAGCCCCGAAGCCTCGATCTTTACTTTCCTGATGCTTACCGGCTGTGACCAGAGTTCTGCCACTTTCCCTTTACATGATCCAGGCGGAACACTCCCGCTGTCCGGAAATCATACCATGCTGCCATTCAGGCAGACCTTCTGCACATTGAATTCATCATCAAATGCAACCAGGTCGGCTCTGCATCCGGCTTCGATCCTGCCTCTGCCGGAGATACCCATGACCCTGGCAGGATAAAGTGTTGCCATCCTGAGCGCCTCCTCAAGGGGGATGGAGACATTTTTTACGCAATTCTCCACTGCTTTCATCATGGTAAGGGCCGATCCTGAAAGGGTACCGTCGGGAAGCGTGAACCTGTCTTCCTTTCTGATATGCAAATAGGCTTCCCTGCGGTTTTCCTCCACTGCGTCGGAAATAAGAAAGAGTCTGTCGTTCAACAGCTTCTTTGCAATCGAGACCATACTGTAATCAACATGTATCCCATCGGCAATAATGCTGGCAAAAACACCCGGGGTCTGAAACACCGCTCCAGGCAGACCCGGATCGCGGTGATGAAGCTGCGACATGGCATTGAACAGGTGGGTGGTGGTCCTTACTCCATTACGGAAACCTTCGACCCCCTCCCTGAATGTGGCATTGCTATGTCCGGCTGCGATAACTATTCCACTCTCATTCAAGAACTCAATAATCTCACGGCTGCATACCTCCGGTGCGATGGTCATCATTCCTATTGCTTCCCTGCCTAATGATACAAGATTTTTTACATCCTCCGGGACGGGAGTTCTGATATACTCCTTAATATGGGCACCCCTCCTCAACGGATTCAAAAATGGTCCTTCGATATGCAAACCAAGCAGGGCCTGGTTCGGATTTTCACCGGCAGTCTTAATTACCTGCCGGTACACCTCATTTGAATTTGTAGGGATGGCAATAAGAAAACCCGTGGTCCCGGTGCGGACAATCGCAGAGGTGATGGCTTTAAGGGCTTCAGGTGTTGGCTCAGCGGAAAAGAGATATCCTCCGGCGCCGGCAATCTGAAGGTCGATGAATCCCGCCGTCAGGTAATTTCCATCGCAGTCGATGATTTCGCAGCCGGAAGGTATATGCGAAAGTTCAGTTAATGAATCGATTTTGTTATCCCTGACAATCAGGGCTTTCCCGTTTATAGTCTCAGTGCCGGTGAATATTCTGGCATTTGTAAAAGCAAGTAGCATATAGTTTCAACATTTCATCTGGCTGACTGAGCTCTGAATAAGCCCTCAGTGATCATATCAGCCAATCTTTATTATATCTGTTTTTATTATTTCAATATTAATCCCGTGTATGCTGCCGGTACATTCCACCCCGACACTTTCAGCACCGGCACTCCGCCCGCAAGTTTTGCTTCCGGACAGGTTACGGTAACCTCTGTTTTCTCTCCGGGAGCAAGGGTGAGATATCCCTGCGACCAGAACGACGGCAGAATTTCCTCCTCATTAATAAGTATCTGAGGCCTTATAAAGAAAGCGATTTTTGAAGAGTTGTTCCTGAACTGGATCTTCCATGTCGGGTCACTAAGGCTGTCCTCCGACTTCAGCACCGTTGTTTCCACATTTGTCTCAACCATATCATCCAGTGCCTTGTAATCGCCCGATGGCGAGAGCCAGTAAGCATTGCGGGAGAGTACGTTTCCGGACTTATCCCTCAGTTTCAGAATGACAAACACAAAGCCTCCGTATTCCTTTATAATATTATCGAGTGTGGATGTTTCCTTAATGTCGGTTGCACCCAGCGAAATGCCCATGTTGTCGGTATACAGACGTTTCGAATCAAGCGAGTAAACCTCCGCCTGAGCAGTAAGTCCGGAGATAGGCCTGTATGTCCTGTTCAGCACCATAACCCTGTTATTCAAAAGGTTCATCTGGATGTGAACCGGTTCGCATGCGTTCTGCATGAAATAATACCCGGCGTTCGGCATCATGTACCAGTCGTACACCTGCCAGACGAGACTCGGGAATGCTGCGTTGAGCTTCCAGAGCATCACTCCGCCGATATCATTCAGCTTATTTCCGGCAGCCTCGAAGATACCCTGGTACCCAACTGCATTCATCAGCTGCATCTTGTCGCAGAACTGTTCCATGCTTCCGGCTTCTCCATGACGATTTATCATATCGCGGTAATAATTGTCCCATCTTCCGTTGCCAGTGCACACATCATGGTAACCCCAGGTGTTGTTAAGAGGATACGGCAGCGCAGGATCCCATACCAGATCGGGAATGATTTTTGGCAGAATGTTGTATGGCTGCATGGAAGGCAATCCGGTTTCATCCTTAAACACCCAGTCTTTTGCCGAAACCGCTCTCTTGTAGGAGCTGATGGGGTCCTGCCATGTATAGGGACCGCCGCTGTACACTCCGCCGGGATTATTGTCGGGCCATGAGGCAGGCCAGCCCTCTGGCAGCCTGGCAAAACCAGAAGAACTCGGGATAAACGGTCTGGTCCCGTCGAGTGAAATAATACTGTTTCTCATGAAATCGTACAGTTCCCTTCTGGCGTGTCCTTCGTTTCCTCCGGTCCAGACAAGCAGGCTGGGATGGATCCTGATCCGGAGAATCGTGCTTTCAACGTTCCTTTTGAAGACTTCGCTCTCGAGAGGCCAGTCGGGCGACCCCTTGAATTCTCCCTGGGTATCACCGGTGATCCAGAAATCGGACCATACCAGGAGGCCGTACCTGTCGGCTGCATCAAAGAACTCATCACAGGGAGTGACACCTCCGCCCCATATTCTTACCAGATTTATATTTGCGTTTCGGCATAGCCTCATCTCGTAGTCGTACCTGAGAGAATCGCGGTTAAGCATGAAATCAGGCACCCATGCTCCGCCTGTAAGATGGACCCTTCTCCCGTTGACATAGAAATCGCGGCGCCAGTTGCCGTCTGTTTCAATTGCCTTTGACGAAACAGTTCTGATTCCGAAGAGGAAGGTCGTATCGTCTGAAAGGCCCGACTGACTGGTGAACTTGAGGTTTATCCTGTAAAGGTTAGGCCTTCCGTATCCATTGGGCCACCATACTGCCGGCTTGTTAAATGTAAGTTCCTTTGTGTTTTCGGGTGTCAGTTCAACAGAATTCGATCCATTACCACCAATGGCCATATTCCTGGAGAACTGAACCGATCTGCCCCTGAAATTTTCGGGAGAGATTCTGACCGTCAGTTTACCAATATCATTTGCGCCTTTATGGTTGAAAAGTGTCAGTCCAAGAGAGATTCTTGCCACGGAAGTATCCTGTTCGCCCGCAAATGAGGTTGTGATTTTTGTATTTCCGATTGTTACCCCGCCTGTGGTCCTGAGGTAGACCGGCAGCCAGATACCCATATTGCGGTCACGCACCGGGGGCACCCAGTCCCATCCCACCGAACAAAGCATCGTGACGTTCTTTCCGATATCACCCGTAGGGCCTCCGTTTGGATAAAAATCATCAAAGGCCTTGAGCTGCTCCGATGAAGGAAGTCCCGGGTAATCGAGAGGATATATTTTCACTGCTATTGCATTCAGCTCACCTGCCCTTATGTGTTGGGTTACATCGAGACTGTACTGTGCAAACATTCCTGCCATCACAGTCGAATCGGCCACCTGGCTTCCGTTGACCCAGACCCCGGCACGGTAGTTGATACCCTTGAAGATCAGCTGAAAACAACGTCCTGCATCGGAAGCAGGCACCTGAAATTCGGTACGGTACCAGTAAGGCTTCTTCCAGGGATTGGTTTCACCCGGAATGAAACTGAACTTCCCGAGGTCGTATTTCCTGTTGAACTCATCCGAAGCATCAGGGATCAGCATATTGTTCAGCCCCATATTAGGGTCGGGATAAACGCCGTTGGCAACCAGACCAGAAAGGACGGTTGAAGGAACCTTCACCGGGAACCAGTAGTCCTTTGCCATGTAACCCGGAGCAGATATTTCTTCTCCTGCGGCAGTTACGACTGCAGAAGACTGCAGTTCAAAATCGGTAAGCTTAACCTGTCGGACCCTGCCTTCCTGAGAGAAAGTCAGGGACTGGCTGATCAGCAAAAACACCGTTATCAATCTTAATATACGTATCATATTCGTTATTGTGATATTGTTAATAGTTTAACAGAACCTGCATTTTCAGGACATTGTGAATATAGCTAATTATTATCAAAGCTCTCCTTCGGTGATTGCAAACCCGACTTCTCCAATCCACCTGTTTTTTCTCCCCTTACGGCCATATTCCCGACGGTCATTATAAAAATCGTGAGAAGTATCACAAGTGTTATCACCTCCTCATTAATAAGGAAAATCCTCGATGCCGCAGGGATACTGATGAAAAGAAGGATTGTGATAAGACCTCTCGGAGCAAACAATGCCAGGGGAACTGGCTTCATCTTTATAACAGTAACGAAAAACAACAGTCGCAACAGGAATATTCCCACAGTGATGGCCCCGGCTGTTATAAGATTATGCCACTCAAACAGGCCCTCCACCCTGACATAGAAACCAAAGATTATGAAAAAGAAGGAGCGGACAAGAAATGTAAACTCCGTAAGTATCGTATTAAATGACCGGACATCGGTTCTGAATTTCGGAAAATCAACATATTTTTTTACCAAATCATTTTCAAGAAAATGGTTATTCGAAAGTATCAGTCCGAATATCATTACAAGAAGAAGTGATGGAAGATCCATTATTTTCCCTATTGTATAAATAAGGATAACTGAGGTCATTATCAGGACATAGTTGATGTGGTAGGTTATCTTGTGAAGAAGGGCTGCAAGAATCAGGGAGGTGACCCCAGCCACCATTATAGTTAACAGGCTCTTTGCTCCCATCTCAATGATTCCGTTCCCTATGGCTCCCTCACTGAGCAGGATGAAGTCGAATAAGATGATTCCGAAAATATCTGAAAAAGAGCTCTCATAAATCATGAACTCCTTTTCCGCAGGCTTCAGCATTGACGAGGCCGGGATCGCTATCGCACTGCTGATTATCCCGAGAGGCATTGCGTTCAGTAATGAAACTTTGAATGAAAAACCAAAGTACTCTGTGAGGATCAGTGTCATTGCCGCCGAAAAAATCACGAACAGAACGAAGGCTGAGGCGATGGATTTTAGTATCATCCCCTTTTTACGCCTCTCGAGCTTCAGGTCGAGACTGGCATCCAGCACTATCAGCACAAGTCCTATTGTGCCTATTACCGGAAGCAGGGGCTGGAGGTTGGGTATCTGAATGGGGAGCGATTTAACGAGCAACTGAAGAACTATGCCCATGATGATCAGCAGGATAACCCCCGGTATCCTGGAATACTTCCCTGTAATGTCGAACAGATACGACAGGATGATAATAACGCACAGGACCAGAATGATATAGTTTGTCATAGAGGGTATGCCTCTGTTTTATCAGCTCTCAGCGAAACTCTTGTTCAGCACTTCCCTGGTTTCTTTCATAAAATATCATCCGGAACAAGAAGTTTCAGAACTGAAATATACTCAATTATACACTTGTTCCCCTCAACTGCCTCCGTTTTTTACCAAAGGAAAAGCAGGATCAGGATAACCATAGACATGGTCATGAACCTGTCCTGCTGATATTTATTTTCCGGGAACGTCCCCGTGACGAACGGTTATTTTCTTATAAGAAGCCAGGTGTCGGAATATGCAGGAAATCTGGTGCGGATCCGTCCGATCTCATTTCTTGCCTCAACTATATTGTCGGTAGCCTTAACGGATACCCTGTACAAACCGGCATCATTCTTCAGAACCTCTGAAGTGAATCCATCCTTTCCGATAAGAGTCTGATGATCCTTCGCGTTTGCAGGATCCCTGAAGCTTCCGATAATCACGAAAAATTTCCCGGGCGAAGGCTCTTTGTTTTCATTTGGTACCAGCTTTTCTTCCACTTCCACAATTGGAATTGGAGTTGAAGGCATCAATGTGGTGGGTTTTATTGAGGTTCCGCCAGGATCCTTTTCACTTTTTGACTTACCGAAAAGGCTGGTTTTGGTTGAGTTGCATGAAACAGCAACAAGCATCACCGCCGTAAAAAGAAATATCACTCTTCTCATAATGCATTGTTTTTCATGGGGCAAAGTTGCAAAAATATCCCTTAACCTGCAACAGGGGTATTAGCAGAGTTGATATTTATTGGTTATATTGCATTGGCAGCAACTTAAAAGGCTTTCTTATTAACAGGAAAACAAGTCTGAACAAAACCCTTAACTGACCTTATTCATGAATTCAACGAATGAAGCAAAACGATTCAATACCCTGCCGGTCTTTCTTACCGCAATTTCAACAATTGTCGGAGCTATTCTTTTCCTCAGGTTTGGTTTCGCAGTGGGAACGCTGGGATTCTGGGGAACGCTGATGATAATAATACTTGGACACTCACTCACAGTTCCGACAGCATTTGCGATTTCAGAACTGGCAACGAACAAGCGTGTTGAAGGAGGGGGTGAATACTTCATAATGTCGCGCTCTTTCGGACTGAATATCGGGGCGACAATAGGTTTTGCGCTTTTTCTGTCCCAGGCCATCAGCGTTGCCTTTTACATTATCGCCTTTACCGAGGCCTTTGAATTCGTTTTCAACTTTTTTGCCGACTCGCTGAATTTTAACCTTCCCAGACAGGCAATAAGCGTTCCTGCAATGCTTCTGCTGGGTTTTGTTATCCTCAAAAAAGGAGCCAACATGGGCGTGAAAATGCTTTATGTTGTAACAGGAATCCTGCTTCTTTCCCTTATACTGTTCTTCAGCGGTTCAACAGATTACCAGTCTGTTACCGGCGGCAATATCCCTGAAGGTGATCTGAGGAATATGAGCGACTTTTTCATCGTGTTCGCAATAGTATTCCCTGCCTTCACCGGAATGACCGCAGGTGTGGGCCTGTCGGGGGACCTTAAAAATCCGGCCAAAGCAATTCCGCTTGGTACAATAACTGCAACTGCCACCGGCCTTCTCATTTATCTTGCGGTTATCTACAAACTGGCAATATCAGCCAGCCCTGAGGACATGCTTGCTAATCAACTGATAATGTCCAAAATAGCTGTCTTCGGGATTGTAATTATTCCTGTAGGACTTGCTGCCTGCACCCTTTCATCTGCCATCGGCTCCATAATGGTAGCGCCAAGGACCTTGCAGGCACTAGCACTTGATTCCTCATTCCCATCAGAGAAGATAAACAAATGGCTTTCCATGGGAAGGAAAGGTGACAATGAGCCGGTAAATGCTTCCCTGGTAACTATCATTATTGCACTCGTTTTTGTATCGTTGGGAAATGTCAATGCAGTAGCCGGGATTATTACAATGTTCTTTCTTGTAACCTACGGGTCACTGTGTCTTATATCATTCCTTAACCATTTTGGTTCTTCCCCATCCTACCGCCCTTCATTCAAGTCCTTATGGTTCCTTTCACTCACAGGATTCATTATCGCAGTCTGGGTAATGTTCAAGATCAACACTCCCTATGCTTTCGTTTCACTTGGATTAATGACTGCTTTGTATTTCTATATAAAGTCATACCATCGCGAAAGGGACGGACTGGAATCACTTTTTGCCAATGCCCTTTTCCAGATAAACAGGAACATCCAGGTTTACCTGCAGCAGGCCGGAAGCAGGAAAAAAGTCAAAGAATGGAGACCCAGTGCAATATGCATTTCAAAGGATTCATTCATACGTACAAAAGCATTCAACCTCCTCAACTGGATATCCTTCAGGTACGGTTTCGGAACTTATCTTCACAGAATTGACGGTTATTATTCCAAGGCAACCTGCGAGCAGGCAGACAAGGAACTTTCAAGACTGATCGAAACCTATGACACTGCCGGAAACCATGTTTACGTCGATACCCTTATTTCTCCGTCATACACCTCTGCACTTGCCCAGGCTATTCAGGTTCCGGGTATCTCAGGCATGGAAAACAACATGGTGATCTTCGAATACGATAAGGAGAAACCCGATAGCTTAAAGGAGATTATAGAAAATACCGGCCTTGTTGAAGCAGGTCATTTTGATATCTGTATCCTGGCTTCAAGCAGGAAGGACATGCTGTTCAGAAACGGAATACATGTATGGATAGATCATAAATATCCCGAGAATTCAAGCCTTCTGATTTTGCTAAGCTTTATAATTTCCGGACATCCCGACTGGAAAAAGTCTAATATTATGATTTTCGATACATGCGGGCAGGAGGATTATGAAGAAATACGTTCAGGGCTGAATGATCTTGTCAGGACCGGCAGACTGCCTATAACCGAGAAAAACATCGAGATAATAAAGGAAGAGCCCGGAATGACCCTGAAAGGCCTTATCAATGAGAAGTCCTCGACAGCTGCACTTACCATGATAGGATTCAACACTCATGCACTTAAGAGCAAGGGGGAATCAATACTATCCGGCTACGAAGGCATCGGAACGGTTTTGTTCGTAAATGCACACAACGAAAAAGAGATAGTCTGAAAATTCCTGCATCTTTATTCACACTTTAACCCTGAAGGTAAACTTCTGAAAATCATTAGAATTTTTATTGTCTTACGATAAATTATCATATGAATCACGGTAAATATTTTACCTGAAACGATATGGAAATAGAAGACCGAAGACCCCTGCCTGACTGAATGCGTCAGCAGGCAGGCAGGGAAGACTGAAGATGAGGAATGAGACACCGGGACTGCACGACTGCAGGACCGCATGACCGCATGACCACATGACCGCATGACTGCATGACCGCACGACCGCACGACCGCATGACTCCCTACTTCAGGTACTTCCTTATATTGTAAAGCCTGTTCAAAGCCTCCATCGGAGTCAGGTTATCGATATCAAGATCGAGGATCTCATCACGTATCTGCTTCAATACAGGGTCGTCGAGCTGGAAAATGCTCAGCTGAAGACCTTCCCTGTGATCTGCCAGCGAGGCAATAGGCTTTGCCAGCTCCTGCTTTTCATGGCTTTGCTCCAGTTCCTTAAGGATCTCATCAGCCCTCCTGACAACACTTCTTGGCATCCCTGCCATCCTGGCAACATGGATCCCGAAACTATGTTCGCTGCCGCCTCTCTTGAGCTTTCTGAGGAAAATGACCTTGTTGTTGAACTCCTTTATTGAAACATTATAGTTCCTTACCCTGGAAAAGGAATTCTCCATCTCGTTGAGCTCGTGGTAATGGGTGGCAAAAAGCGTTTTCGGCCTTGAACGGTTCTCATGAAGGAATTCCACCATTGCCCAGGCGATGGAAATCCCGTCGTATGTGCTTGTTCCCCGGCCGATCTCATCCAGCAGAACCAGGCTGCGGTCGGATAGATTATTAAGTATGCTTGCCGTCTCGTTCATCTCAACCATGAAGGTCGACTCGCCAAGACTGATATTATCTGAGGCCCCTACCCTGGTGAATATCTTATCGACCATCCCGACAGATGCCTCCTTCGCAGGCACAAAACATCCGGTCTGCGCCATCAGCACAATAAGGGCAGTCTGCCTGAGAAGAGCCGATTTACCCGACATGTTGGGACCTGTCAGAATAATGATCTGCTGATCTTCAGTATCAAGGTAGAGATCATTCGGAATGTAGGACTCATCGGGAGGAAGCTGTTTTTCAATGACGGGATGCCTGCCATCCCTGATATCGATCTTGTGCGAATCGTTCATAACAGGCCTTACATAACCATTCTCAACCGATACTGAAGCGAATGAGAGGAGACAGTCGATCCTTGCAATAAGCGATGAATCGAGCTGAATGGGAGGTATAAATTCAAGAATTTCGTTCACAAGGTCATTGAAAAGCTTTGTCTCAAGGCTTATGATCTTCTCTTCCGCACCCAGGATCCTGCTTTCATATTCCTTCAGTTCCTCAGTTATATAACGCTCGGCGCTGACAAGAGTCTGCTTTCTTATCCACTCCGGAGGTACTTTTTCCCTGTGTGTATTTCTAACTTCAATGTAGTATCCGAATACATTGTTGAAGCTGACTTTCAGCGAGGAGATGCCTGTTCTTTCGCTTTCGCGGGCCTGCAGTGCAGCGAGATATTCCTTACTGTTGAAGAGTACCGACCGCAGATTGTCGAGTTCTGCGGAAATACCCTGCGATATAACCTTGCCCCTGATGATCTGAACGGGAGGATCCTCTTCAAGCATCCTGCTTATCTTTTCAGCTAGAATTGAACAGGGATTGAGTTGCTCACCGATGTTGACAAGAGGCTCGCAGCCGCTGCCTACACATATCTGTTTTACAGGTCCTATGGCTGTAAGCGCCTTTTTCATCTGGGCAACCTCCCGAGGATTTATCCTTCCGACGGCAACCTTCGAAAGCAGCCGTTCCAGGTCGCCAACCTGATGTATGAATGCTGTCAGGTCGGATCTGACCGGGGGATTACCGAATAAATATTCTACGATATCGTGCCTGTCGGTCACCGGCTGAATGTCCTTAAGAGGCAGTGATACCCATCGCTTCAGCAATCTGCTCCCCATGGGCGAAATAGTTCTGTCGATCACATCGGTGAAAGTTCTCGCGCCCTCATAGGGAGTATGGAAAAGTTCAAGGTTCCGTATAGTGAACTTATCGAGCCAGACATACCTGTCTTCCTCTATCCTTGAAAGCTTTGTTATATGGCCAAGCTGGGAATGCTGGGTGATATCGAGGTAGTAAAGTATTGCCCCTGCAGCAATTATCCCATAGGAAAGATTCTGCACTCCGAATCCCTTGAGGGAACTTGTCTCAAACTGTTTCAGAAGCCTGTCGCTGGCAGCTTCTCTCGTAAAGATCCAGTCGTCGAGCTTGAAAGTGTAGAATTTCGTTCCGAAAGCATCTGAGAAGAGGCTGCCCTTTCTCTTCTCGTACAACACCTCCTTGGGCTGGAAATTACTGAGCAGCTGATCTGTATACTCAAAGGTACCTTCCGAGACAAGAAACTCTCCTGTTGAGATATCAAGAAAGGCTACTCCTGCAATCTGCTTTTCAATATGTACGGCAGCCAGAAAATTGTTCTCCCTGTGGTTGAGAACATTGTCGTTAAGCGAAACCCCGGGGGTTATTAATTCCGTTATACCCCTCTTTACTATCTTCTTTGTCAGTTTTGGATCCTCAAGCTGTTCACATATTGCCACTCTCTGGCCTGCCCTCACAAGCCTGGGCAGGTATGTGTCGAGCGCATGGTACGGGAATCCTGCCAGCTCGACGAATGCCGCTGAACCGTTGGCTCTTCTTGTAAGGGTGATGCCAAGAATCTCCGAGGCCTTTATTGCATCTGTCCCGAATGTCTCATAAAAGTCTCCCACCCTGAACAGCAGGATAGCGTCGGGATGCTTCGATTTAACGCTGAAGTACTGCTTCATCAGCGGAGTTTCAACATAGTTCTGGTCTTCGGGCATTGTAAACGTTTGCAGAGACTGTTATAATTTCTGATACTTAACAAAGATACACCGACAGCAATATTATTTACAATCTTTCAGGATAAATTCTCTCTTTTCTCCGATACCTTTATGGGTAAATAACACTCTTCAAAAGTCAATAAGTCAGAAAATTTTCTCTGCTTCTGCTTACCATCTCCTGACAGTCTGAGACATAAACAGGATTGAAGCGGTGACAAAATCCGGCAAAGAAGTGATCAGGGAAATAAAAGTCATGTTCTCTTTGAAGGGCTTTTGCTAACTTGTACTTTTTATAAACGAAATCTGATTCAAATGAATAAGGTACTGATTCTCGGGGCCGGGCTCGTTGTAAAGCCTATGGTTGAATTCCTTCTCGCGAAAAACTTCTCTGTTAAAATAGCCACAACAACAAAGGAAAAAGCTGACAGAATGATCAAGGGGCACCCTAAGGGCTCCTCGCTGAGATGGTCGACGGATGAGCCCGATGTTCTTGAGAAGCTTGTGGAAGAAAATGACATCGCAGTATCATTCCTTCCCTACCGTTATCATGCAATGGTAGCCAAAGCATGCATCAGGTGCCGCAGGCCCCTGGTCACAACTTCCTATGTCCAGCCTGAAATGCTTGCTCTCGATGAAGATGCAAGAAAGGCAGGAGTCATCCTGCTGAATGAGACAGGTCTCGATCCTGGTATCGATCACATGACCGCCATGAAGGTAATTGACCATATTCACGAACAGGGTGGCAGGGTGGATGAATTCTATTCGCTCTGCGGAGCATTGCCGGCTCCCGAAGCAGCTGACAACCCAATGAAATACAAGTTTTCGTGGAGCCCGAAAGGGGTAGTCCTTGCAAGCAGGAACAGCGCCCAGTACCTCCGGAAGGGAAAGATAGTCAATGTCGAATCCATAAACCTTTTCAAGGACAGGTTTACTTACAGCTTCCCTGGTGCAGGCGATCTGGAAGTTTATCCTAACCGAGATTCGGTGAGTTACATTGATATTTATAAAATCCCGGAAGCCTTAACAATGTATCGTGGAACATTCAGGTACAAAGGCTGGTGCGAAACACTCGATGTGATGAAAGCCCTAAACATGCTTGACGATACTGTAAAAGACTATTCAGGAATGGATTACTCCGGTTTCCTTGCCGAAAGGGCAGGAAAAGAAAAAACAAAACTCAGGCAAGGTATCATGGAAAGCCTGGGGCTGACCGGGGAATCGGTGGCGCTCGAATCTCTTGACTGGCTGGGCTTTTTCAGCGATGAAAAGATCAATGCAGGTACAACATCCCCTTTTGAGATCACCGCCGAAAGGATGATAGGAAAGATGCTTATCGAAGGAAACGAACGCGATATGGTTGTGATGCAGCACATTTTCCTTGCTTCATATCCCGATGGGAAGAAAGAGGTTATCAAATCGTCAATGCTCGATTTCGGGACCCCTGAAACCAACACCGCCGTTGCGAGAACCGTTGCTCTTCCTGCTGCAATAGCCGTAATGATGATCCTTGCAGGGAAGATTGACCTGGCCGGGGTTTACAGACCGGTAATTCCGGCTATTTACAATCCAATCCTCAACGAACTGCGGAACCTTGGAATCGATATGAAGGAGGAATATGACCTGCCGGAAAGTGAGATTAATCTTTAGATTATTGACAGACTTGCAGCTTACTGCCAACTGCTTACTTTATGCTGGGTGCTCGTTGCTGGGTGCTCGTTGCTCGTTGTTTGCCAACCAGCCGGGTGTCTGGGATAAAGTTTAGAATCGCAGATAGAATTCCCTGGTAAGGGCGATATAATCGTCAGTGAAATCGTGCCGCCTGCCCTTTTCTATTGTCAGAAACCTTTCGGAGATCTTTTTTCTTTCTCTTCCGAAGGAGAGAACCAGCCTTCTGAGCTCCGAGGCCGGGGTTGGCCTTATCTTGACTATCATGTTGCAGTAAAAACCAAATTCCGGTGCCGAGGCTATGAAGATATTTCCTTCATCCCATGGAAGAATAAGCTGCAGTTCCCCACATGGTTCAAGAAGCCTGGCCGAACCCTCAAGGATGTCCTTATGCGTGAGTCCATCATTATGCCTTGCAGTCGAAAGCGCAGGATCGATGTTTTTGAGCGAACTGATAAAGTATGGAGGGTTAGTAACTATCAGGTCGAAAAGCCTCTCCCCGGGATAATAGTCCTGAAGCCGGCTGTTCACGACTTCTATCCTGTTTCTCCACTGGCTGTTCCCGGTATTTTCGCGGGCCTGCTGGAAAGAAGAATAGTCAGGTTCAATGGCAACAATTTCCGCGTCACATCTCTGCGCCATCATAAGGGCGATGAGCCCGGTACCCGTACCTATGTCGAGCACA
>JAVEZS010000030.1:9524-38026 GCA_034002885.1 Bacteroidales bacterium | reverse complement strand
ACCTACAGATCAGATATTACCTTAGAAACTTTTGTTATTTCAATCTGAGTAGACGTTGTTTCGATAGGAGAGCTTTTATGTTTTGCAGACTTTATACAAATGATATATGCTATAACTTGAAGTGTTGAACGATTATTGTACAAATTTCCGGAAAAATCTGGTCGGGGATTTGCCTCGCAAGTATTTGATCTGATTTCAAGATCAGCTTCAGAACATACCAAAATGGAATGGTTTTTCTACGGCATTTTCACGGCATTTATGCCAATAAAGTATTGTTCAGTATGATATTTCTTTCGCGCAGGGTCTCATTCCCTGAAAAGTGAACTTTTTTCTTCTGATTTATTTCCCTTGTATTACAAATGTCTTCCGGAACTGATCGACAATTTCTTTTAATTTATGGTCCAGAATGCTAAAAGATCTTTCAACCCATTCGTCTGGTATTTCCCTGTAGTAAGCCTCAGCAATCCCCCCGGTAATACAGGCAAGCGTATCACTGTCGCCGCCAAGCCAGATGGCCTTCCTTATTGCATCCTCAAAATTCTCCGATTCAAGAAAACAGATAAGTGCCTCAGGAACTGTTTTCTGACAGGTCTCGTTAAAGCTGTAAAAAGGCTTTATATCAGCTAGTGGCCGGCTTAGATTGTAATGATAGCTTTGTTCGACAAAATTCTTTATCTCCTGTTTATCGCGACCGGTCCTTGCAAGGAAAATTGATGCAGCAACAACCTTGGCTCCTTTTTTACCTTCAGGATGATTGTGGGTAATTGCTGAGCTTCTTTCGGCTTCCTTCAATGTTTCTCCAAGCGAATCAAATGCCCATCCGATTGGAGCGACCCTCATCGCAGACCCGTTTCCGAAGCTCCTGTAAGGTTTGGGATTGTCCATGTAGATCCACTTGCTGAACCATGTCCCGTATCCTCTGCCCGGGTAGTTCAAAGCATACTCCCTAATGGTCTCGGAATAATGTCTTTTTGTAAGAAGTGAATCAGCCACTGCTGCTGTCAGAACGGTATCGTCAGTGAATGACGACCCTGATGGAAATGGTTCAAAATCATAATTACCAGCATTCTTAAATTCATAAGTTGATCCTATTATGTCTCCTATTACAGATCCGAGCATGGCTTCCGTTGTGTTTTATGGTTACATAAAGATAATTACAATCCCGGTTAATATCTATAGTGATCTGTCCTGGAAGCTCAGATTTACTCTATTGTTAAAACATAAACCGGTTATAGTATCCGCCCGCAAAGGGTTTTTTGGTAAGACATGACCACTATATTGTTTAAAACCAATACATGGTTGATTATCATAATTGAAGGAAGGAATTTGTAATCAAGCAACATTTAGGGATAAAAAATTGACATTATGGACCAGGGTCAAAAAACAGAAAATCACTAATAGTCATCCCCATAAGCAATATTCTGTTGTGCTTTATTAAATATTTGTATCCAGGCACCTATTCTTAACAAATTCTTTATAAACGCTGTGGCAATTTTGTAAACAGATCACTAATGCCTGTATACAGTAATTTAAATATAAATTTGTTCTCAGAAAAAGTTTATCATGAAGGGAATATTTCCTGAGAGATTTCAGACAGATGCACATAATTCAAATTTTTATCATTACTTAATTGCTGTATTTATAATTGCTCTGACAACTTTTTTGTGCAGCCCTCTATCAAATCAGCAGAGTTATCATATTGTTTCCTTTATTCTTCTTTTCGTTGTTGCATTACTTGCAGTTTTTATGGGAATCGGACCTGTCTTGCTGGCTTCAACATTTAGTGCGATAGTATGGAATTACTTTTTTATTCCTCCCTACCATACTTTTAGTATTGAAAAGACCGAAGACAAGTTCATGTTCGGATCTTTTTTCATCATTGCACTTCTGAACGGGGTTTTAACTAACCGGATTCGCAGACAGGAAATGCTGGTAAGAGAACGGGAAGATCAGACAAAAGCCTTGTTCCAGCTGACAGGCGAGTTATCCAAAGCCAGAGGTATTGACAACGTTCTGGAATTAGCTAAACTGGTATTCCGGAAACATTATAATACGGAGCTTTTTTTCATTTTGCAGGATGGCAATAATAAAATTTCTGACTCAGGCAGGTTTGTGGATACGTATAATCAGTCAAATCTTGATCTTAATATTGTGCGATGGGTTTTCAATAGTTCTAGAAAGGCTGGCAAATACACAGACTCAAAGTCTGAAGCAGCACTTACTTATTATCCATTAACGGGAACCAGGCTTAATCCGGGAGTGGTTGCCTTCGACATTGATATTTCAGTTTACGGGAATAAAGAAGCTTTCTGGAGAACTTATTTTTCACAGATATCAAATGCCCTTGAACGTGAATTTCTTGGAGAAATGGCTCTGAGAGCAGGCATTCTGGATGAATCAGATAAACTCTACAAGACACTGTTCAATCTTATTTCCCATGAATTCAGAATACCTATAGCGACTATAATGGGAGCCTCCGACACTTTGTTGACATCCCGGACATCAGAAAGAAATAAAGAAGAACTGTACAATGAAATCTTCAAAGCTTCAGCGCGGCTTAATCATCTTATAGAAAACCTTTTGAACATGTCACGTCTGGAAAGTGGCAAGATTTCTTTGCATCCTGACTGGTGCGATATTAATGATCTTATCAATAAAGTCTATAAAAATCTTAAGCAAGAACTTGACCAGTATAACTTTATTACAATTATTCCTGATGAATTACCGCTGGTAAAACTTGATTTTGGTCTGATGGAGCAGGCTTTGTATAATATTTTACTTAATTCATGCCAGTACTCGCCTGTTGGATCAGAAATCCGATTTGAGGCTTCTTACAGAGAGGGTAATTTATTATTGCAGATTTCAGATAACGGTCCCGGATTTCCTGAACAGGCTTTGCCAAAGGTTTTTAACAAATTTTTCAGGGTGGAGGGTTCAAAGGCTGGTGGATTAGGACTGGGATTATCAATTGTAAAAGGGATTGTTGAGTCCCACAAAGGAATGACAACGGTTGAAAATCTTGATTACAGAGGAGCGAAATTTTCAATTATAATCCCATCAGAAGTACCGGACATTAACGAATTAAAGCTTGAATAATGACTGAAAATGAAACTATCCTGATAATTGACGATGAAATCCAGATCCGCCGGCTCCTGGAGATTACATTAACAACACATAATTTTAATACCTGTTTTGCAACAAATGGGAAAGAGGGCCTTATTTCAGCAGCAACACACAATCCATCTTTAATTTTACTTGATCTGGGGCTACCCGATATTGATGGCCATATCTTATTGATCAAGCTAAGGGAATGGTTTACCAAATCAATTATTGTTCTGTCGGTACGCAATTCTGAAGAAGATATAATCAAGGCTCTTGATAATGGCGCGAACGATTATCTGACAAAACCTTTCAGAAGCGGGGAGTTGGTTGCAAGGATCCGTGCCTCTATAAGACTGAACCAGGAAAAGAAAAATGATCCTTTACTGGAATTCGGACAGCTCAGTATCGATATGATAAACCATATAGTACGCAAGGAAGGCGAAATAATTAAACTAACCTCCACAGAATTTACATTGTTGGCTCTGCTGGCCATGAATCACGGACGGGTACTGACTCATCAATTTATTCTTAAAGAGGTATGGGGTTATGGTTACCGGGAACAAACCCAATATCTCAGGGTTTTTATTGCTCAACTCAGAAAGAAGATCGAGAATAATCCTTCTGTCCCTGTTTTGCTTCTGACTGAATCAGGAATAGGATACAGATTCGGTGATTAAATTACAGTAATCCTGATTTCTTCTATTCCCTGAAAACACCTCACCGGATGGCCGTAACCAGAGGATAAGATCCCGGCTTCTTTATAAAATATTTATAAGCTTTAGATTATTCTTTACTTCATGCTTATAAATTCAGCTGCAAATTTGCCAACTGAAATTCCTGGCAAAACCAAATGAATTTAATAAATCCGTTTATTACTTCCAGAATACTGGGGACCATTCTTTTAGTTGATTCATTATCTTTTCTGCCATGTTTACCAGTTGCCCTCATTTACAAAGAGCCGGTGACTCCATTTCTGCTATCATCCGGAACTGCAGTTATATTTTTCATAGCTTTCAGTTTAACAGGCAGGAATGCAAATATTGACAAAATAAGTAACAGGGATACTTTTCTGGTCGTTACATTAGCCTGGGTACTGCTTTCTCTTATTGGAACTCTTCCTTACCTCATAAGTAAAACTATACCCTCATTTATTAATGCCCTGTTTGAATCAACTTCAGGATATTCAACAACAGGGGCCTCGATACTGCGGAGCGTTGAAGATCTGCCGAGGTCCATTCTTTTCTACAGGAGTTTCACCCACTGGATAGGAGGAATAGGAATCATTGTTCTTGTAATTCTGGTCCTTCCCTCTCTGAAAGTAACAGGCTATCAGCTTTTCAGCCTTGAATCATCCATGAAGGAAAAAATACACCCGAAAGCCAAGGGAGTGGCATACAGGATATTATTAATTTATAGCGGACTTACTTTTATCATGACTGTTTTACTTGTTGCTGGCGATATGGATATGTTCGACAGCGTATGCCATGCATTTGGAACTATCGCTACAGGAGGCTTTTCGACAAAAAACACCAGTCTTATGCTCTATTCTCCTTATAGTCAATATATAGTAATGATTTTCATGTTTCTGGCCGGAATAAGTCAGGTTATTTACTACTATCTTGTGAAATTATATTTTAAAAAGGTAAAACATAATGAGGAATTCTGGTTTTACTCGTACATTATAATTCTCTCTGGTGCAATAGCGTCAGGTGTGTTAATGGTTACCACATCAAAACCTTTGGAAGAAGCACTTAGAGAAGGATATTTTAATGTTATCTCAATAATAACCTGTACAGGATTTGCCAATGCTGATTTTAACCTCTGGCCTCCTGCCGGAGTAACCCTGATATTCCTGTTAATGTTCGCAGGAGGCAGCACCGGATCTACAAGTGGTGGTATCAAGATGGCAAGGCATTTAATTGTACTTAAAAATATAAAAAACGATTTTACCAGACTTATTCACCCCAGGTCCGTTTCATTGGTAACATTTAATGGGAAGAGCTTAGAGGAAAAAGCCAACTCTTCAATTATTTCCTTTATCATTTTGTACATCTTTCTGTTTCTTACTGGTACTATATTCTTGATTGTCCTTGGATCAGAAATAATAACATCAGCAACTTCTGTTGCTGCATGTCTTGCAGGAATAGGTCCGGGACTTGCTTCCGTCGGACCGATGGGTAATTATGCGGACTTGTCAGGATTAAGTAAGATTGTCCTGAGTTTTTTAATGATCCTGGGAAGGCTGGAGATTGTAACCGTTTTTGTCCTTTTTAGTAAGTCATTCTGGAAACTTTGATATCAAATCTTCAGTAAATCTGACAGAAGTTGCCCTTTAGGCAGTCTGATACTATGTTTGTTGTGTTTATTTCCGTTCCTGATTAACATAAATAATTCTGGCTTCGGAGGATTAAAATTCATAAGTTTCTCTTTTTTAACCGGATCAGGCTTACTCAAAGCAACCCACCATAATGCTATTGATTGTAAGTCAAACAGGACTTACGTATTTATCATTTTTTCAGTTCCTCAAAGCCTTTCCCAAAGACACCCATTACATTAGCAACAGTGATAAATGCCTGGTTATCAATAGACTTTATTAATCTGTATACATCAGTGAGCTCATGTTTTCTTACCAGGGTTATAATAACTTTCTGGTTTTCCTTAGTATACCAGCCTGTACCATCAATGACCGTTACGCCCCTGTGTACCCTTGAGATTATCTGATCGGCTATCTTGTCGTAATGTTGTGAGAATATAAAAATCTGAACCGACTGCCTGTTTCCCGACAATATCGCGTCAAGAGTATAGGCCTGTATCGCCATTGTAACGAAACCATACACCATGGTCTCCACTCTCTGTGCCGATTCGAGGTGAGTGAGTATTATATACGAGGAGCTTATTATGAACACATCGCAGTAAAGTATTATCCTTCCAGGACTGATATTCCGGTATTTTGTAACAACCAGGGCAATAATATCCGTGCCTCCCGTACTGCCTCCCTGAGTAAAAACTATTCCCAGACCTACACCGCAAAGCATACCGCCTATAATTGCTGACATGAACTTTTCCTGGACTACCGCAGAAGGGATGAGCGGCTGCAATACTGTAAGCATGACTGCAGATAGAACTATCCCGTATATGGTTTTTATGCCGAATCCTGCTCCCAGTATCTTCAGAGCCACAACCATCAATAACACATTTATTGCGAAATAGGTATACCCCATTGGAATACCTGTAGCATAGTAAATTATGGCGCCCAGACCGGTTACACCGCTGCCCGATATCTGGTGAGGGATCAGAAAGGCGGTCCATGCTATGGATAATATCAGAAGGCCGAATGCTATCACGACATAGGTCCTGACATTATCAACTATCGTACGTAATACCATGAGTCGCTTTTATATAATGCACAAAAGTATACTTAAGCTCCTATACTTCCAAAAAGAAACTATGTCAGAACCAGTTCTGCCGCCGGCTTTACTATTTTTTCCTGATTATATTTTCTTCAATTATGAGCACATCCCAGGGAGCTATCTGTAATTTTTGTCCTGTACTCACCTTCTCGCCTGATATCAGTTCCTTTCCCTCCTGGTACGGGTAAGAAAACACTCCTGATTCTGATGAATAATTGTAATAGTAATGAATGATATTATTTTCATCGTTTATTCCTGATTTGGTTATCAACGGCCAGCGGATATCCTGGTCGGGAGTTTTGAGATTAAATTTTTCAAGTTCGCTCAGTATTATCTTTTCCTGGATTGCATCTGATACCATGCACCCTTCATACAACAGGCTTCCTTTACCATAAATGTTACGGGTTACTGCAGGATAAACATTGAAGTATTTATGGTCATAGAAAGCAAGAGGCTCCGCCTTTTCGCGGATCAGGTACTCAGCCCACGTATTCACTTTGTTATCCTGGGCTCCAACCCTGAAGGGGTCATCCTTAAGACCAATCGAACTGAAGTTTGTGAACTCCTGGTAATAAAACCCGCATGCTTCCCTCAACGGTCCGGGAGATATAACCGGTCTCACCATGGAATTCTCATCACAGAATCCCGACTTGAACTGCATGATCACATGGCCGCCGTTCCTGACATAATCAGTGATCCTGTTCAGCAACTCATCACTTGCGATATACAGGGAAGGAATTATGACCAGTTCATAATTATTGAGATCAGTCTTTTCAGGAAAAATGAAATCCACACCTACATTGTTCTGGTACAGGATCCTGTGAAACTGGGCCACCAGATTATTCCTGTAGTAATCGTTGCCGGCACTTTCCCATGCTGATCCTCCCTGGTCGAAGGGCATGAAATTGAGCGCTTCGTTGGAATCGTGACTGAACAGAATTGCCACCTTGTTTTCTTTTTTCAGATTAACCAGCTTTTTGCCGATTCGCTGCAGTTCCTTTGCAGTCTTCGTGACTTCGGCATAGGCCCGATTAGGCTGAAGGTCGTGTGACAGAACTCCCTTCCAGTAGGTTTCCTGGCCGTAATGAATGGAATGCCAGTGCCAGTATTCAACCATGTTGGCTCCTGAACCGAGATGCGCGTATACATTCTGACGGAGCTGACCCGGATATGGTGGCTGCTGTATCCTTGAGTTCCATCCTATTGTCTGTGCATTTGTTTCAGTAATAAGGTAATTCAGCCCATTCTTTACTGAACGAAAATAATCACCGGCAAAGGCAATTTCATTTCCTGTAAGCTGATCCTGCTGGCCATGATATACATTCACTGCCATCATGTCCATATACTTTGAGCTTTCAGGCTGATCAACATCCTGGACCGAAGGCATAAAACAATGCATTACAAACTGATCATCCCTTTTGTATTCGCGGACGATCTCCGACTGCCATTTCAGGAAATCCGCCACGGCTTTCCTGTTGAAACGTTCCCATTCAAGCTTGTAGCCTGTATTGGTAATTCCATCGCGAGGGGCCAGCTCATCCCAGCTGTCGATGTTCATTCCCCAATACTGCAGTCCCCAGATCCTGTTAAGGTTTTGAGGTGTCCCGAATTTATTCTTCAGGTAGTTTCTGAAACCCACATTGAAATCGTAGTTGTTCACATCACGCGAGGTAGTTTCATTGTCAACCTGAAAACCAATAATCCCGGGATGAGCCGCATAATGCTCCATCATTTTCCGGATTATGCGTTCGCAATAGAACAGATATGCCGGACTGGTTATGTTCATATTCTGGCGGATGCCGTAATAAGCCCTGTCGCCTTTCTGGTAATTGAGAAGCACTTCAGGATGTTTATTCCATAGCCATGCTGGTATTGAATATGTGGGAGTTCCAAGGATCACTCTGATCCCGGCTGCATGTATTTTATCTATTATCCGGTCCATCCAGGCAAATTCAAATTCTCCTTCCCTGGGTTCAAACAGGCTCCATGTCGATTCTCCTACACGGACAACCGAGATCCCGGCTTCCTTCATCAGACGAATATCTTCATCAAGCCTTTCCGAAGGCATATATTCGTGATAGTAGGCGACGCCATAAAGAATGTTGTCAAACCTGGTCTGGGCTTCTCCTGCCGCAATAGGCAGTAATAAAAGAAATGACAGCAGTAATTTGCATTTCATGGTTACGATTTATTAATATCAGGTTTAGTTCAAAGTACCATCCTAAAGTGTTGATATGATCATCTCGCCCTTAGGTATTGCGGGGGCCAGGATATCTGAGCACCTGACTCTTTTGCTGCCTTCAGCGGGAAATAAGGATTCCTGAGAAGTTCTCTTCCCATAATGATCAGATCAGCTTTCCCCGCCGAGAGGATCTCTTCTGCCTGACCGGCGTCGGTGATCAGTCCCACAGCGCCGGTCATGATCCCTGCCTTCCTTACCAAAGCTGCGAAAGGCACCTGATAGCCAGGCAGGGCGGGTATCTTCGCATCATGAACATTTCCTCCCGAGGAGCAGTCGATGAGATCAACTCCGGCATCAATCAGAATTGCTGCCAGCCTGACGCTTTCCTCAGGGGTCCATCCCCCTTCAGTCCATTCTGTTGAGGAAATCCTGACAAAAAGAGGGAATTCATCAGGCCATACCGATCTTACCTCACGGACAACCTCACGGAGCAGCCGTGTACGGTTGTCAAACGAACCTCCGTATTCGTCGTTGCGCTTGTTACTGAGGGGCGACAGGAATTCCTGCAGAAGGTAACCGTGGGCGCCGTGTATCTCTGCTATCCTGAATCCTGCTTTCAGGGCTCGCAGGGCTGCCTCACGGAATCCATCAATAACACAGGCAATATAGGTTTTGCCGGCTGTTAACGGAATTCTTTCTCCCGGGCTGAATGGTATGGCTGAAGGGGCAACCGTTTCCCATCCTCCCTTCTTCAGTTCAAGTTGTTTTCCCCCTTCCCATGGAACGGCGCACGAGGCTTTTCTTCCTGCATGGGCAAGCTGTATCCCCGCCTCCGATCCCTGGCTCCGGATAAAGTCAGCTGTCTTCTTTAAACCTGCGATGTGCTCATCGCTCCAGAGGCCAAGGTCTCCCGGAGTGATCCGCCCCTCGGGAAAGACTGCCGTGGCTTCAACAATGATAAGTCCTGCCCCTCCGCTTGCCCTTGTCCCATAATGAACAAGGTGCCAGTCGCTGACGAAACCATCTTTTGCAGAATACTGGCACATGGGCGACATCGCTATCCTGTTTTTCAGGGTAATATTTCTAATAGTGGCCGGCGAAAAAAGTATTGACATGTTTGAACGGATAAAAAGATAATTTATTAAAACCTTAATTTCCCGGATTTCATTTCCGGAATGTTTCTACAGAATAAAAGTACCCTAATATTGCTGAATTAATCCTTAAAGCTAGTGATTCATTTTCACAAACCCACCTGACCTGCTTTGCAATTCTTTTATTAAGGTTAGCCTGTATCCTGCCTTTCCAAGACTTATCCCTTTGAATCTGCAGATAAAACTTCAACTGCAATAACTGAAGCGTCAAATCCTGATTAAGGGAACAACAGTGTTTTTGTCAGAAATTACAATTACAACATCTTCAAATTTTTTTGAACTTTTTCGGAAACACATTGTTTTTAATTTTCAAAAGATCCTTTCAAATTCTTTGTGTAACCGGAAAACCACAACAAAACCGGGGCAGAACTGAAAAGCCTTAAGAGTAAGAATTAATTAAATCTTTAATCATGAAAAAATCTGGCAGAGGACTTACGCTGTTTCTGGCAGCCGGAGTATTTGCATTTTTTCAGGCTTGTCAGAAAGATGACGGATTTCTTCCAGAATCCGCGGTTGATCTCAAAATGGGACAGGCGCTTGTAAACAACGCCAATCCTGAACGAACCTTCTACAGCAGTGCCCGTCACATCGGCAACGGTCGTGCACAGGCCTGGGTTACTGAAAACCGTGATGGTGAGCCAACTTCGGTCGGGCTTTCCATATCTGCAGGGGCACTGAACAACCTTCCGGAGGAGATGACGGGGGTGGTTATGGAGCTTCCTAAAAAATGGGGTAAGAACTTTTACACTTTTGTGATGCTTGACTGGAATCCTCAGGGGCATGAACCTCCGGGCATCTACGATCTCCCTCATTTTGATGTCCACTTTTACATAATTCCGGATGAGGAGCGTCTTGCTATGCTCCCCGATAAAGTGGCTGAATTTGAAAATCTTCCATCTCTGGAATATGTTCCGGCCGGCTATTTTCGCGGTCCGGGATTCGTTCCACAGATGGGAGTGCACTGGCTTGATGGCGCATCCCCTGAACTGGGTGGCGCCACCTTTACAAAAACATTCATCTGGGGTTCCTATGACGGAGAATTTGTATTCTGGGAGCCTATGATGACCCGGAATTACCTGCTTACCCGTCCGCAGGAGCTAATTTATTTACCTCAACCCGCTGCATACAAGCGGGATGGATGGTACGCCACAAGCTATGAGATCTCATACTCCAGGACCGGGAACGAGTACATTATCGCCCTGCGTGATCTGCAGTTCCACCAGGGTCAGTAACCAATTTTTTATCCCTCACCAGGCATTTAATCAAGCTCCCTGGAATTACACCCTGGGAGCTTGATTTTAAACTATTCTATTACCCCTTTACTAATCTCAGAAATAATGTTTCATCTGCCTTAAACACAAATAAATGAAAAAATTAATTTATCTGGGAATTATCCTGCTTTCAGCAAATAGTTCATTTGCTCAGGATCCTGCAGTTTATAAACTCAGGTTGTCGTGGTCTCTGCTCGATGTTCCTCATAACTTAAATTCATCCGGTAAGTATCCATCCATGATACAGTCCTCTGAATTATCATCAAGTCTGTATGACATAAGTTTCTGGGGAATTGATGCTGCCGGTAATGCTGTAGTTAAAAACGGTAACGGATCATTTGCAGGCAAAATTGCAAATGCCGGCCTCAAATACATTCTGGGTTTTGGCTTCAGCTATTACGGGAGCGAGCTTCCCATCCCCCTTGGTGTATTTACTCATGAAGAATTTCACCGGTCAGTTCTTGGGGTAAATGATATTTCATCGAAGAACGGAAACTGGGTTTTCAATCGTTGGGACGGAACTGTTTACGGGTTGCCCGATGAGGTTCTGAGCGACCTTAAAACAAATGACTTAAGTGACTTACTGTATTCATATGTCAGCGGGGTTCAGTCAGAGAGCTTCATGACACAGGTTAATGTTATCGATGATTTCTTCCACCGCCGGACTTTTTACAAAAATCCTCTTTATCTGTATAATGCCTATTATATTCACGATTATTTCAGATTTTCAACAAGTCCGCTGAGCGATTCCGTAAAAGTAAGTGCTCCCCGGCATGAGGACCCGAATCCTTTTTACCGCGATTTCGCCGGAGCCGATCTTACAGCATGGATATACGACATGTTCAGTCCTGAAGCACCCTATACTGACCGGGATATGTTTCCTGACGGAGAAGGAGTTAACAGGAGAATTGGTTTCAGTGAACTGACAACGGAAGGTCAGGATTACCTTAATAAACAAAAGCAGCTTTCATTGCTGAATTTTGTTAATCCTGCCATTTTTCTGATAAACAGGATTAAAGTCAGTCCTGATTTCGAGTTTACTGCATTTTTACAGTACATCCCTGTTCATTTCGGTAACGATATTGCCCTTTATTTTCCTTTTAAAGTAAAATCCGTTAACCAGCTTGTTGTTATTCACAGTTATAGCAACAGGGATAAAAAATTCCCCGGCTTCCAGTATGGTATATATAATGTGGCTCCGTTCCTCAACAAAAAATTAGAACTGGGGGGGACACTGAGTCTTTGGAGCCAACCCGAAAATCAGGGATTTTTCGATCAGTCCGAAAAGTTCGGAGGAGCCCTGGAGATTATGTCTGATTATCATATTGGCAGAAGCCTTCTGGTGAATATAACTGCCGGTTACAAGACAGAAGGCTGGATGATAGGTAATCCTTACATCGATCCAAAGGCCAGATTCAGGGTTGGAATCAAGTACTTCCTTAAGGTTTAATACTGCAAAAAATACTATCCTGAAATATCAGGAAACATGCAACTTTTAAGCGACCTAAAACGTCATTATTATACTTTGACTGATTTTTTACCTGCATTTAAAGACTAGAATAATTCTTCAGACCGGCCAAAACTGGAAAAAGGAACGAAAGAGCATTAATTAATGGATATGAAAGTGAGGCTAATTGTTTTTATTTTATTTATCCTGCTCATTGTTAGCGAATCAGCGGGGCAAAAGATAAGTGCCGAAGAGGCCAGAAAGGATCTAATGGTTTTTAGAACAGCACTTGTCGAAGCACATCCGGGTATTTACAGATTTGAATCACGGGAAACCTTCGATTCACTTTTTAGAAGCACCGAAATTGCTTTGATTGATTCAATCAGTCAGACAGAATTCTACCGTCTCTTAGCTCCTGTTGTTGCATCAGTTCGCTGCGGGCATACAAAGTTCTTTCCCGAGGGTTTTCTTGATGAAGATCATTTGTATCGCTACTTTTATGGTACAGACAGTTTGTTCCCTTTGAAATTGATGTTTTCCGGGAAAGAGGGTTATTTGCTCGACAGCTATGATCAAAAAACTGATATAGAAAAAGGAACCGAAATCCTTTCAATAAATGATAAGCCTGTCTCGGAAATATTGCCTTTCCTTTTTCAAAACATAGTGGCAGACGGGAAAGTGGAATCTTCCAGGTATCTCGAGCTAAACAACTTTTTTCCTGCCTATTATGCGAATCTTATTGAAAGCCCCGGGCAATTCCGGCTGACCTTGAGAAAAAACAATGGCGAAATAGAAAATGTCATGGTTCCTGCAACAACATTGTCTGAAATAAAGGAATCTGAAAAGAATAAGCCTGATAATACGGAGCGCAACTTCGTTTTGACTTTTCCTGATGAAAAGGTGGCATTATTGAAGATTAAAGCTTTTTACCCTTTGAGTAAGGAGGATAATTTTAAAAGATTTCTGAAAAGTTCCTTTAAGGAAATCAACTCACGAAAAATCCAAAGACTTGTTATTGATCTGCGTGACAATGAAGGAGGAAATGACAGATGGGGAGCACTGCTTTTTGCTCAATTAACTGACAAACCATTTAGTTATTACGAATCTTTAAAATTGCCAAACAAAAAATTGAGTTTCAGTGAATATGCACAAATGCCTAAATTTTACGGACTGCTGAAACTGCTGATCAGGAAAGATAAAGATGGCGGATACAAATGGACTTTACATCGAAACCTGAAGACCCGGAAACCTTCCAGAAATCCTTTTATGGGTGAGGTATTTGTGCTCGTTAACGGATTCAGTTTTTCCGTTACATCCGAATTTGCAGCCGTCGTAAAAGCTACTGGCCGTGCCAGATTAATCGGAGAGGAAACCGGCGGTACATACAGCGGCAATAACAGTGGAACATTTGTAATAGTCACATTGCCAAACAGTCGTCTGGTACTGGGAATACCCATGCTGGGATACTACATGTCTGTACCTCCGATACAGCCCTTTGATCGTGGCGTTTTGCCGGATATTGAGATAAGTCCGACTATTCAGCAGGCGATCAAAGGTGAAGATATTGTCCTCGACAAAGCACTTTATCTGGATTAAGATATACTTTCTATCTGAAAGCCTCATCAATGGGAGTATTTTATCAATTCATTTCATTCGATCTGAAGTAATACTGAACCTAAGGTCCGGCAATCTTACAGGATCATTACATTTGCAGAAGTTTTGAAAAGCAAATGATTATTTATTAATGCTATTAGCCGTGAAATTGCTTATCTCCCGTTTTAAGCTGAAGAAAGGCCTGATAATCATATTTTTGTTAAAATCATCCGTCTGCCTGGAAGTCTTTTCTCAGGACACCATTCAAAAAAGATCCGAATACACTCCTGACATTTTTGGTATCCTTAAGACCAAGGCAGAATTCGATCTGGACAATTCTCTCATGAGGTTCGAAGTAAGAAATGCAAGGTTCGGAGCAACAGGGAAGATAAATAATCACATGTCGTATAAGGTTGAGATCGATCTCTCTGATGAGGGCCGGATGAAGATGCTTGACGCCTATATTAAATTCATGCCTGTGAGCAACCTCAGTTTCTATCTTGGCCAGAAAAAAATTCCCTTCAGTACCGACTATATGCGGAACCCTGCCGAAAATATCTTTGCAAACCGTTCATTCCTTGCAAAATACATTAATGACGGCATGCGTGATATCGGATTCTATGCCGAATATAGCATTGAGGGACAGATACCTGTAAACATAATGGCAGCCGCTGTAAATGGTACGGGAAACAATAATCCCCAATGGATTGAGAGGCCCAATCTGGCCGGAAGGCTAACTGTGGGGGCGGAAAAAGGATTCAGATTAACAGGAAATGTGTATTACGGAGACGATGATGAAAAAAAGAATCTCGCAATGGTCGGAGGAGAAATGAGATACACTAACGGATCTTTCTTCATTGAATCCGAATACATCAGAAGAAACTGGGACGATTCTCTTTCGGTAAGACATAATGACGACGGATTATATATTCATTCTTACTATAATTTTCCTTTGAAGGGAAGCATGATCCACCAGGTCACACCGGTTGTTAGGTGGGATATGATCGGGGAATCGGTCTTCAGTGAGGAGGTCGATGCGAAAAGGCTTACTATTGGCATCAACCTGGGCTTTGAAGCAAAACAATTCTACTCTGAGATACGTCTGAATTATGAGGACTATTTCAAATCAAGTCTTCCGATCCACACTGATAAGCTGACGCTGGAATTCATCGGCAGATTCTGAGATGATATTGCCAGTGAAGTCATAATGACCAACGTAAAATTATTTCGTGATCTTGCCTGATTTATCCTAAAATTGTTTATTGTCGGGCTGGTTGATATTGGTTGTCCAATCCTGATCATAAATAATTATGTAAAATTTCAGCCTGAGTACACTACAAAGATCCCAGAATCAGTAACGCTTGATTATATATG
The DNA here is from genome assembly GCA_034002885.1 of Bacteroidales bacterium. GTDB lineage: Bacteria > Bacteroidota > Bacteroidia > Bacteroidales > VadinHA17 > LD21. The sequence goes on along the minus strand of JAVEZS010000030.1, from coordinate 22,496 downwards.
TGCAACAGATGACGGGGGATTCTTGTTCGGGTTTGCAAAAACCACAGAAGATGATAAAACCCTCTGGAGTGTTGCTGAATTCTACCTTCATACCGACCCTGTAGCCCTGCTTAGGTTTAAAAGCGAACAACAAAAAGAATATCATCCTCTTAATGAGGACATCGAACCGGAGCTGAACGAAACCGATAATCTTCCTGAAGATGAGGTCAGTTTAGCAAACGGTAAAACAGAGCCCGGGCCTTCGGATACAGCTGATGCCGAAATTATTGAACTGGTCTCACAGCTGGGACGAAGAGACCTTCTGGGTCCTTCGACCCACATTAAAAAGCTCAATGAACTCGGAAAGAAGGCTATCCCTTATCTGATTCCCCTTTTAGACAACAGCGATATAAATGTCGTAGCCGATGCTGCCATCATTCTGGGACAGATAGGTGCAAAGGAGGCAATCCCGAAGCTCAAGGAGCTTTCCAGGTCACAATGTTTTGAAATACACAAAGCTTCCCTGACAGCTCTTGCCAACATCGAAAAAAATGAAAATTCCTTATTAAGACTCGACAAAAACAATCCATATAGTCAGATCAGCAGCCTCTGGACATCAATAATCCAGGGACGGGAGGATTTGTATCCTCCAGAAATCCTGCATAGTTACTGTGAAGAAACGATTGTCGAAATGCCAGAACTTGCTTTTTCTTCAAAAAGTGAGGAAGCGCGGGCCTGGGGTATGCTCGGAAGCCTTACATTCAAGTCGTTGCATCCCGAATGGCCGGGAGGTTTTACTATGACATGCCCATGTTCAGAAGCAAGGAAATGTTATGAGGAAGCTCTCCGTTGTGAACCAGGCGATTCTTGGTGGTCAGATTGGGTGACAAGATTTTCGTGACCATATACGAAAACTGTTCCTGTCTACTTCGAAGTCCTGTTAAAGTACTTCCGGTTATTTCTCTTTTTTGATTTGTTCCTTGTGGAATCTGGTTTTGAATTCCGTGAGACCCTGTTTTTTGGACGTTTCATGGCTATAAATTCCGGGAGCTGGTCAATGTTTACTTTGTAACCGATCAGTGTCTCAATTCGCTTCATTTTGAACATGTCTGATCTGTTAACAAGGGTGACTGCAATACCTGTTTTTTCAGCACGCGCAGTACGCCCGACACGGTGCACATAATCCTCAGCATCTGACGGTACATCATAGTTAATTACCATATTGATATCCCTGACATCAATCCCTCTGCTCAGAACATCTGTTGCAACGAGTACGCGGCATTGCCGGGAACGGAACCTTATAAGCATCTCTTCCCTTTCATTCTGTTCAAGTGCCGATGAAATACCTTCCACAAGATACTTTCCGGAACGCAATCCCCTTACCACATCAGACACTTTCCTTCTCGTCGAGGTGAATATCAGGACGCTCTGATGATCGGGATTTTCATTAAGAAGTGCGGTGATAAGGGGTACTTTCTGATTTTCATCCAGATGATATACACTCTGTATGACACCATCGGCAGGTTTCGACATTTCAAGAGATATCTCAACCGGATTTTTCATTATTTTTTCCGAAAGCGACCTGATCCTGTGCGGTATGGTTGCGCTGAACATAAGAGTCTGACGCGCTGGAGGGATATGTGAGATTATCAGCATTATATCGTCATAGAACCCTATGTCGAGCATGCGGTCGGCTTCATCAAGTATAAGCATCTCTATTTTGTCAAATCTGACATAACCCTGGGTAAGATGTGAGATCAATCGTCCGGGGGTAGCCACAATCATGTCGGCTCCCTTTGAAAGAGCAATCTTTTCCTGTTCCCAGCCACCGCCGTCACCGCCCCCGTACACAGCTATTGATGTAATGTTCAATGTATAGGCTATGCCCTGAATCTGTTGATCGATCTGTAACGCCAGTTCACGGGTAGGGACCAGTATTAGTGTGTGGGTATGATCGGGACGTTTCCTGCAAATGTCGTTCATTACAGGGAGAAGAAATGCTGCAGTTTTCCCTGTTCCTGTCTGTGCAGAGGCAATCAGGTCTCTGCCGGCCATTATAACCGGAATAGCTTTTTCCTGAATGGGCGTGGTTTCACTGAAACCCATATATTCAATTGATTCCAGCAATTCCGGATTCAGGTCAAGTTTGTCAAATATCATTTATGTTATGTGATCTTCTTAAATGAAAGAGAGCCGGTAAAGTTAGTGAAAAATGCCTGATCAGCAAAATTTCAAGGTATGTATTGAAATATCAGTGCCTTAATTCCTGAAACGACCCAATAAATGATATTGGCAGAAGATACAGTATATCCTTTGATTCTGAAAAATGCAATAATTGCAGGACCGGATAAGTTATTATCTTACTGAAGGATTGGGTTTAATTATATTTTTTTTGACATGACTTATAAAGAGCTCTGTAAACACGATCGTTTGAAGGGAATTATTATAAAAGCCCTTTTGGTTATTTTGATCCTGCAGGCTCTTGAAAGTTGTGCCACTCAAAAAAAATCCGTAAAACACCGCCAAATTGCATGTCCCTGTGCAACGAATTTCAGAAGATGAGTCTGATTTTTTAATGACAATATGTTTCCTTTAATTCGTCCTGACCCACTTAAACTTTTCCCCCAGGGGGAAAAGCACTGCAAGCCTATCAATTAAAATATGTTGCCCTTTCCCATCTATTTCCAGGTATTTAGTTTAAATTTATTATCTGAAACTCATGTGCAGGCAATATCAAAGGGTTCGCTTAGTCGTCGGGTACATCAATTTGATTGTTAATTAATTAACATAACTTCAGCCGAATGAAAAATCTTACAGGATTTCTTTTTATGCTGATAGTATTATCAGCCGGTTTGGTTTCCTGCACTAAAACCGATGACGGATCAACAGATGCCGAAGGAGCCTGGTCGGTCTTTGCATGGAACGATCTCGGGATGCATTGCCTGAATCCAAGCTACGATAAGCTTGTTATACTACCTCCTTACAACAACGTGATGGTCCAGGTTGTCAAAAGGGGCTCTCCGCCTGAAATTGTCACGGCAGGAATAACTGTTGAGTATAAACTGACGGGCAACACCACATCATACAACAAAAGATCCTATGGAGGATTCTGGGATAATGCAAATAAACTCTTTGGTACAACGCCTGCTCACGACATTGGTCTGACGGGAATGGGCCTGTCGGGGAACATGACAGCTTCCGGGAATTATTTTATTGCCGAAGGGATTCCTGTTGTGCCGGTTAATGATAACAACACCTGGAATCCTTACCAGGTAGCCGAAATAACTGTTAAGGACGGAACAGGCAAAATACTCGCTGAAACCAAAGCCACTGTCCCGACATCGGATGAGCTGGACTGTGCAAAATGCCATGGAACAAACGCTTTCGATGATATCCTGTCAGAGCACGATTCAGAACATGGTACGACTCTGTCAGCAGCAGCCAGTAAGCCGGTTCTTTGCGCATCGTGCCATCCGAGCCCGGCACTTGGAATTAATGCGGGACCCGGGAAATATTTATCCCAGTCTCTTCATGGTTCACATTCATCAAGAGGTGCATCATGTTACGATTGTCATCCGGGAGCAGTAACCCGATGCAACAGGAGTCTTGCTCACACTTCGGATAATGGAAATTGCATTGAATGTCATGGGGATATGGCAAATGTTGCCGCAACAATTGCTGCCGGAAGGATACCATGGGTATCAGAACCGGCATGTGCATCATGTCATGAGGACGTCACCGGAGTCAGTACCGGATCGGCATTATACCGTAATTCCCTGGGACATGGCGGCATATATTGCAGTGCATGTCACGGAAGTCCTCATGCAATGTATCCATCACGCGAAACATCAGATAATTATCAGTCAAAACAATATCAGGGTTTTACTTCAACAATCAAGACCATCGGAAGCTGTGGTGTCTGCCATGAATCATCGAGAGGTGAAGACGATACGGAAGAGTTCGCTGAAGTCCACGGGGGTAACAGTCCTGAAAAAGCAATTGGCTGCAGGGCTTGTCATACATCTATCCCTTCAACCACAACAAGCTGGCCGCACGCTTACACCTGGAAAAACACAAACTGATACTTTCTCCGGATAATTTAGTTCTGCAAGGGATGTAAACCACCGGTCTGTTTTCATAATCACAATACGCACCTGTTTCACTGTAATCCCGATCAGTTACATTAGTATGATTTTGTATATCAGAACGACTATGCCAGTTCTATCATGGCTTTACCCAGATTAGAATTAAAATGAACGGGAGCTTAGGAAAAAAGGGTAAAAAACACCCGCTGCTTCAAATTATAATCTGTTAATGAACCATTGTCCTGATTCTTTGTTAATCTAATTGTACTTCAATTAGTTAATTTAAATATAGCCATGAAACCTCTATTTAAGCTAACCTTAATTGTTATCCTGATATCCGGGATGGCAATTTACCTGTCTTCCTGTAAGAAGGAAGTGACTCCACCTGACGTGATAACAATTCCTGTCACAGACATCACTCCGACATCTGCTTTAGCCGGAGTTACCCTGACAAATGATGGCGGTTCAGAGGTTACTTTAATGGGAATCTGCTGGAGCACCTCACCCAATCCGACAATTAATTCAAATACTGTAATCATTGATGATGGAATTGTCATTGGTACTTTTACCCGTAATCTTAACGGTCTGGCAGCGGACACAAAATACTATGTCAGGGCTTTTGCGACCAATAGTGCCGGCACCAGCTATGGAAATGAGTTTAGTTTTACAACAAGTAAGATTGTTTCGGGTCCAACCGTCCCACAAATTAAAACAATTTCAGTTAAGGAGATCACTGTGGCAAGTGCCGTGATACGCTCTTCTGTAACCACCAATGGCGGACTGGAAATTATCGACAAGGGGGTTTGCTGGGCCACTTCTGCAGATCCGACAACCAACGATGGCAGAACGTCCTGGGGTAGTGGAACAGGAACTTTCTCTGCCAGAATTAATGGTTTACTCCCATCTGTAAAATATTATGCAAGAGCTTATGCAATTAACGACATGGGAACATCATACGGTGAGGAACTGAGCTTTACTACCCTGGCAGTCAGTCCTATTCTTTTCAATTCTGAATTGGAATACGGTTCTGTTTCCGATTCAGATGGAAATATTTACAAAACAATACAGATCGGCACCCAGACCTGGATGGCAGAAAACCTCCGGACAACCAAATTCAATGATGGAACATCCATACCAAATGTAACGGAGGTTTCCGAATGGGTGGCACTTACAACCCCTGCCTTTTGCTGGTACAACAATGTCGTATCCTTCAGGGATACTTACGGAGGCCTCTATAACTGGTATGCAGTAAACACAGATAAACTTTGTCCGGCAGGATGGCATGTACCAACAATTGATGAATGGAAGAGTCTTTCAGACTATCTGGGAACCGATGCAGGCGGTAAGATGAAAGAAACAGGGACAGGCAACTGGGTTGATCCCGATCCGGGAGCAAGCAATCTGTCCGGGTTTACAGCGGTCCCTGCAGGGTCTCGTGAGGCCGTCTGGGATTTACCTGATCACGTATTCGATAATATTGGATACTACACTGCATGGTGGTCGGCGACAGAGGATGGCCCGAATGCTGGTAACACTGTGGGCCTTTATACAAAGGAATCCAACTTTTACTATTCATGGATAACCGCAAAAGTTTCCGGCCTATCTGTTCGCTGCTTAAAAGATTGAATAACAGTAACCTCAATTAATTTACCCTCTGCCTCCGGATCGGCCCCGGGGGCTTTTTATTTCATTGAAATCAGCTTCGTGAAATATTTCAGTCATGAACAAAGAATCAGGGGAATATTATCAATTGTCATGGTTCCTGATATTTAAAAAGGCGATTAACGGAAGCAAAAAGTAAAAAAAGATTCAACTTATTTCTTATTTTGGTCCTTCAATCTCAGGAATAAACGGTGCCAATGAGTAATCAGCGAAGCCTCTCCGGGACACTCGGACTGGGTTATGTCATTATCTTCGTCTTTGCCAACATCATTGGCTCAGGGGTTTATAAAAAGATTGCCCCCATGGCCGACAGTCTGCAATCGTCCGTCTGGATACTCATTGCCTGGGCAGCCGCAGGGGTAATCACTCTCTTCGGTGCCCTTAGTAACGCCGAGCTGGCCGGTTTACTGGCCGACACCGGCGGAGAGTTCGTTTATCTTAAAAAAATCTATAACCGTTTCTTCTCCTTTCTTTACGGATGGTCTCTTTTTACAGTAATCCAGACTGCAACTATCGCATCGCTGGCATATGTCTTTACACAATCTCTCAACAGTATCGTTCCATTGCCTGATCTGTTTTCCTCATGGCAGGATGTCAATATCGGAGATGTTTTCTTCCCCTTCCATGAAAGCGGGATAAAGTTCACAGCAATATTGATGATTATGGCGATGACATTTCTCAACATGTCAGGACTGAAGAGCGGAGCCAGGGTCAATAAAGTCCTGTTCTTCCTTGTCTGTGCAGGCCTGACAGTGATTGTAGTATCCGGCCTGACAAATGCCTCCAGAAGCCCCTCAGAGATAGTTAATATCAGCAGCCTGAAAGGAGGTTCGGTCACAGTTTCATCCTTCATGACAGCAATGCTGGCAGCTTTCTGGGCGTATCAGGGATGGGCCTCGGCAGGTTTTATCGGAGGAGAAATAAAGGATGTCAGGCGTAATCTGCCAAGGGGAATAATTATCGGCGTTTCTGCCATAACCATTATCTATGTGCTGGTCAATTATTCCTACCTCGCAGTAATGTCGATCCCTGAACTTGTGGGTGTGCATGAGGCAGGCAATCAGGTTGCCGCAATCGAGATGGTGAGGAGTTTCCAGGGATCGGGAGGTGTGCTGTTCATATCATTGCTGATACTGGTATCAACACTTGGATGCCTGAATGCAAGCATCCTCACCGGCTCCAGGCCTTATTATGCAATGTCGCGGGAAGGGCTTTTCTTCTCAGGGATCGGAAGGCTCAACAGCCGCAATGTGCCTGGCAATTCATTGCTATGGCAGGGAATATGGGCGTCCGTGCTTGTTCTGTCAGGCAACTTTGACCAGCTTACCGATATGCTCATCTTTGCCGTTTACATATTCTACGGGGCAATGGCCACCGGGGTTTTTCTATTGCGCCGCAGAATGCCCGAAGCACACAGGCCATACAAAGCATGGGGCTACCCGGTAGTAACGGCATTATTTGTCCTCTTCTGTGCCGGACTCTTTATCAATACCATCATTACGAGGCCGCGTGAAGCCCTTATTGGCCTTTCCCTGATAATGGCAGGAATACCGGTCTATTTCCTTTTCCGACGAAGGCACGGGACGGAACAATGACACATAAGCCAGGCAGGAAGTTCATGAGTTACGATCTTGATAAGAAGGATGAAAAACTTGCTTTAGCCGGCTGGCTGACCACATCTTAAAGGTCAATTATTAAAAAACCTATGTGATAAAACAAGGGGTATTCCTCAATTGGAAGGAAGTGCCCGGGCCAGACCAAAACAAGATCCCCCCTGAAACCAGAGGGGATATCGCATTGTACTTCAGAAGCGAACCCGCAGGACCCGGGATTACTTCAGAATGAAACCCATAATCCTATTCATTCACTTTTTCATTCCGTCACTGCACGGAAGGCATTTACCCGTCCATACCCGTAATAGGGTGTTATTCCGGTGCCACTGATTTTGTCGGCAGTTTTAAGCAGTTTCTGAGTAACATCCACAGGGCTCATTTTACCTCCGTTTTTGCCGATCACGAGAGCAGCAACACCTGCAACGTGGGGAGCTGCCATACTGGTTCCGGCCATCCAGGCATATCCTCCGGGATAGGTGCTATAAACGAAATCATAAGCATAAACCGGATATCCATTAACAGAACCAGGAGAGTCACAATCAAAGTCTCCTCCGGGAGCGGCTACTTCAATCAGCGATTTACCAAAATTCGTATAACTTGCAGGAATATCCAGGAAAGGATTATTCAGTCTGTTAAGTATCCAGCATTCCGGAGCGGTTGCTGAAACGGTAATGACCTTCTGAAGTCCACCCGGCATTACAAAGTAGGAGGCGCTGCCATCGAAGCTATAGCCATCATTCCCTGCAGAAGTGACAACAAGGCTTCCTTTCTTGTAAGCATAATCAACAGCTCTCTGCTGGGCTAAAAAAACTGAAGCTACATCAACAGGAGAGATCCAATCGGATCCAGAATAAAAGCCGCTTCTTTTCAGTAGGGCACCCAGACTCATATTAATGACATCGGCGCCGTTATCAGCTGCGTAAATTATTCCTGCATTGATCCAGGAGAAAGCACCGGACCCGCTTGAGTTAAGTACCTTTACTGCCACAATTCTGGCTTCGGGAGCCACTCCTATTACTCCTCCCGAGTTATCTGCCGCGGCAATTATCCCTGCTACATGAGTACCATGTCCCCTGTCATCGTCAAATGAAGAATTACCAGGCACAAGGGAAATTGATAAATCGGAATCAAGGTTTCCGGCCAGATCCGGGTGATCCCTGTCGATTCCGCTGTCGAGTATAAAAACAGTTGCATTCTCGCCCGTGCATCCTGCATTCCAGGCCTCAGGTGCATTAATGGCATCCAGACCCCACTGAAGCCAGAAGCCCGGCTCGTTATCGCCTATGCTGGGAGGATTTGCCTGCACAACAAAGTCGGGGGGACTTATCCACTGAGCTTCAAAATCAGGAACAACGGCCTGTACCTGAGCCAGCTTTGAAACCCTGGCCTTGAAATCGGACACAGTTGGTTTTACAACCACCATACCAATCTGAGGTATGGTCCTGACAATCTGGCCATAGGCAGAAAGCTGGGATTCCAGTCCGGAAGGAAGAGTCTCGGAACGGGTAATGACCATATAGTTGCCTGCCCTGGCTCCTTTTACCGCGACTGCACCTGTCTGTGAATCTGAACCGGATAAGAGGCCATCCTGTTCAGGATAATTTTTCTGGCATCCGTAACCAAATACCAAAATCATAACTACCAGTAAAATTCTATCGAATTTCATTCTGGAAAAGAAGAAAAATTTCATTGAAGTTTTGTTTAACAAGTATTGAGGTGGTGTTTTGTTCAATTAAAATAAACCTAAAATTCACATGTGGCAAAATCTTTTTGACGAAAAAGGATACAAATAATAACCGATAATCTCAAAAGAAAACTTCAACTGTCAGACAGGGGTTTTACAAGAAAAAGTAAACAGGTAGTTGCGATTTATAATAAAAAACCTTTGTATTATTAAACGCACCACAGAAATTTCAGGATATTTAACCTGCAGCAATAATTTATTATTGTAATCTATCAGATAATTTACCCCGTACAATACGAATTTGTAAGATATTATTCCAAAGTCAGCCATCCAGGCTGACTGAATTTCATGATCAACCATCCCAAAATCTTGTTCCTGAATTAAGGAGAAATTGCCTTGACCTGCGAGTCCTGAAAATATTATTGACTTTAGAAAGCACAGGGTGTAACTTTGATTTTCAGAGAATTCAACTAATAAATTCCGGAATGAATACAATTATCGAATTACTGGAAATCAGTGCAGAAAAGTATCCGGGGAACCCATATCTATTGGAGAAAAAAACTGACAGTTATATAACTACAACTTTCAGTGAGACTAAAGACCTGGCCTATAAAACAGGAGCCGGCCTAATCTCACTTGGAATAAAAAAGGGAGACAGGATCGCATTGTTATCTGAATCGCGGACCGACTGGGTGATAAGCGAGCTTGGCATTTTATATTCAGGTGCCGTGAGCGTTCCGCTTTCTATACTGTTAAAGGAAAGCAATGATCTGAAATTCAGGCTAAACCATTCTGAATCAAGATGGGTGATAGTCTCAGGTCATCAGTATGACAAGATTAAATCCATCAGGAATGATCTTCCGGCTTGCTCGTTAAGAACCTCGATTTGAAAATCTGCGATGAAGAGGGTCATGAACTTCCTCTCAGCCAAAAAGGGGAGATAGTTGTCCGTGGAGAAAATATAATGAAAGGATACTGGAAAAACGAAACCGCCACAAGAGAGGCCCTCAGCGATGGCTGGCTTTACACTGGTGATATGGGATACATTGACCACGACGGATTCCTTTATGTGCTTGGAAGGTATAAGAGCCTACTTATTTCAGATGATGGTGAAAAGTACAGTCCGGAAGGAATAGAAGAAACGATAACTGACCGGTCTCCCCTTCTCGACCAGATGATGCTTTACAATAACCAGAACAAGTACACTACCGCCCTTGTGGTGCCAAACAGGGATGCATTGGCAAGATGGGCAAAAGGTAAAAATATCAGCATGACAGACGAAACTGGTCCGGCTTCCATTTTAAATGAAATAAAATCAGTGTTCAATCAGTATATGCCCGGAGGGATATACGCTGATCTTTTTCCGTCAAGGTGGCTTCCTTCTGCCATTGCTATTCTCGATGAACCATTCAATGCGGATAACAGGCAGCTGAACAGCCTCGGGAAAATGGTAAGGGCGAGGATCGTAGAAAAGCATAAGGATACTATAGAATATCTGTACACGCCTGAGGCGAAGAATATAGTTAATCCCGTGAACCTTGAATCAATCAGAAAAATTTTGATGCCTTCTTCCCAATAATTTCAGCAATTTATGAACCTGATTTCTGGATAAGCTCGCTTTGGATCGCCATCTGCGGCGGATGGGTGCTATCGGTAATTGCCTCTATCCTTGGCGCACTGAGAGGAAGGAAGCGGTAAAATGTGGTCAGACGAGACCGAAGTTCATTGGCCGATCAGAATGCAAAAAGAGTTATTTTTGGGACATAAAAGGAAACAGAAAACAAGCATTTGCGATCATGAATCACCGGAATCCAAAATTCAAAAATCCGATTCCATCAGACCCCGATAGCTTATCTGATCAGAAATTTGACTTCTTTAAGGGTATGATGACAAATGTTATCATATTCAGCATAATTATTTTGTCAATAGGTTGTTCCTCTCGTAATCACCTTAAATTTCAGGGGATACCCCTCAATGGAGACCTGACTGTTTTCACGGAAGAATTGATCAGAATGGGATATCAGGTGGCTCCGACAGAAGAGGAGAATAAAGTGAAATTTACAGGTAAATTTCTGGAGAAAGATTGCAGCATATATCTTTCCACGACCAAAAAGAGTCAGACTCCTTATATGGTAAGGGTAGATTTTAAGGAAGAACCTTACGATTCACTCAAAATAAGTTACGAAAGACTAAAGGAATACTGTGCTTCAATTTTAGGTCCGGGAGCAAGCAAGTATCAGCAATTCAATAATTCAGCCAGGTTCCTGTTCAACGAGCCAAAACTTGCAAGGGACCCGAAAAATGGCGACTTTACACGGTATCTTGGCCGTAAGGGCAGCGTTTACCTGGAAGTGAAGTTTGATTACCTCTCTATCACATTCCTTGACAAAAAGAACAGCAAAATCTCAGTGGAAGAAGGCGGAAAGGAAATCAATCCCGAGAATGGAAAGGAATATTAGCTTTCCGGATCTTGCAGGGAAACCTTCTTTAGATAAAATATTTAAACAAATAACAATTTAATATACTGCAGCCTTTCATCAATTAGCCGGAACTCCTCCGCCTTTTCAGAATGTTCATAGAGACAATCTGCAAGGAGTTTGATGAGAAAAAAAGTTCCGGAGCGCTGGAAAATAAGAAGAGGCCCTGACCTTATTTACGTAATTAATTACGTAATTAATTACGTAAATCAAGCATCTGCCTGTACCATCTTTTTTCTTATATTTTTCCAAAAGGTAACCTTCGCTGCAGCCTTGATCGTTAAGTGAATCGGCCAGGACAAATACCGGCTACTATAACTGACAAAAGGAATTTTTGTGAGCAGCTTCAATAAAACTGCAGGTAAGCTTTGCCTGGGGTCTGCAGAATAATTTTTATTTGATAGATCCCTTCTACTGGTTCGGAAGATATCCCGATAATTGTTTAATTCCCCATTAACAAAAGACTGTAGATTAAGGTATTCTTATTCAATAATCTGGTGGAGAATAAAGTATCACTTACTAAAGTGTATCGGGACTGTATTTCTATAACATTTCTTAAATCAAAAGGGTTGCCGATCAACAAGGTGAAAGACCTGATCAATTGAATATCTGCTTGTATGCTGTTCTGTTTTAGAAAGAGCAGGTTAAGATTTATTTGACTTCACTGTTCTGTTGGCATAACTTGCATACAAGCAAGCGACTCTTTAAATCATAAATCAAAAAAATAATTTGAAATGAACGCTCTTTTTCTTGCCTATCTGATTGCAGAAGTCCTGTTTGGTCTCGGCTTCCTGTTTCTTCCTGCAGCATTAATGGCCCCCATGGGTGTTACTCTTGATGAAACATCAATAACTTTTGCACGAATGTTTGGATCGTTGATAATAAGCATTCCGTTCCTTCTGTATTTCGCGCGAAAATCAAAAAATCCTGAATTCAGGAGAGCTGTAATTTATTGTGTCCTGGTTTACCTTTTTCTCAGCACGATTATTCTTTTAACAGCTCAGATAAGAGGTATGATGAACTCGCTGGGCTGGTCGATCGTTCTCTTGCATTTTGCATTCTTCCTATGGTTTGGTTACCATGCTCTTGCAATCAGGAAAGCATCAGAATAAAATAAAAATATACCATTATGGCGAACCGTCTCTGGAACAAAACGGGTACTTACCTGATTTTAACCGGACTATGTACCGGAATCATGTTGCTTGTGTTGCTTGTAATAACTATTCTTGATTTATCGGGTAAGGGTAAATCTGTCAATGATAATCTTGCCATGGGAATAGTATTTTTTTTATGCATTCCCGGAATAATTGCCGGCACGATTGGTGCAGTTATTTGCAGGAACAGGCAGCGGAATGATGTAAATAAGCGAAGATGATTACAAGCTCCCGATCATTTAGAGCCTTCCCTTTTTCACAACTTCCTGAAAAGGTCTGAAAACACAACACTGGTGCGTTTCAGTTGTAAAAACCAAA
>JAVEZS010000030.1:0-9424 GCA_034002885.1 Bacteroidales bacterium | reverse complement strand
ACCAAATGGTTTTTTCGATGTCCGGCAGGTCACGAAATAAACTTGACTTCTGCTCCCCGAATGCTTAAATTTGATAATGAGATAGAAAAGAATTTTTTAAGCCGGATTTCTGTAAGGATCACTTTTGTAAGATTTCACTTTTATAGAGCTTTCGTTCAATCTTTCTGTCATTTTATAGTGTTTCCTTTTATGAATTCAAAAACAAACATGCAATGAAAAAATCACTACTAATTTCAGCAGGAATTGCGTTTTTGACAGTAATTCTGGTTTCCGGGGGATGTACAGGGTATAATGGACAAGAGAGGACAAAATCTCAGGAAAAAGTAACGGTTTATCTTAGATCAATCGAAATCAACAAGAAAAAACACCTCTCAATGTTCGACTCAAACGGGAATTTTGATATGAATGATAGCCTTGTAACATATGTTAAAGCAGGCGGTACAGTCTTCTGGAACTTAGACAAAGCCAGCGGGATCAGGAGAATAGAAAAAATCTATTCAAAGAATAACGGACCAATTTTCAGGGAAGATGCAAAGGAAATTCTTTTCAGTAAAAAATTCAAACTTGAAATACCGGATGGATTAGCCGGAGGTACAGAAGAAAGATATTACATTGATTATACCGATCAGGACAATTCACTGATAACAAAAGATCCTTATCTGAGAATAGTACCATAATATCTGTACGATAATGTGTTATCGTCTTGTTTCTGTTTTTGTAGTTGTCTTTTTTGCGACTATTTACTCACCTGTCCGTGTCAGAGGGCAATCCACCGATAGTCTGGTTTATTTACTTGAAAACAACCTGGTAGAAAATGATTCAGCCAGGTACGAACTTCTGTCAAGGATCATCAAAGGTACATCTGATGTTGAAACCAGGCTGAAGTATTGCGACCAGGCCATGAAGCTTGCTGAAAGGCTGAGTACTATGCTTCCCATGTCGTATATTTTAAAAGGCACGTGTTATATGGATTCCGGTGATCTGGTATCTGCTCTCGAATGGTTTATCAGGGCAGCGAATTATTTCAGGGATCATGACGATAATATTGGCCTGGGCACGGTTTACACATTAATAGCTGAAGCCTATAACAAGCAGGGAAACCATAATAATGAAAAATTATACCTTCGGAACGCCATCGAAATATTCAGGCAGGAAAATGATTCTGTCAAGCTTGCCATTTCCCTTACCAATCTGGGTTATGCAAATTACGGAATGAAGCAATATGACAGTGCTCTTATCTATTACTCCGGTACTGCCGATATATACAAAAACCTGAATATGCAGCTCGAGTATGGGTATACCATTGGAAATACAGGACTGGTTTTTTCAAAAATCTCAGATTTCGAAAGGGCTGAAGGATATCTGCTCAAAGCAATTGAGATACTCTCAAAACTTGACGACAAAAGGGGAGTCCCCGAGTTTATGATCGAATATGGAAGTGTACTTCAGAACAAGGGAGAATATGACAAAGCAGTTGCATATGCATCAAAAGCCTTTGGCATTGCTGAAAAGAATGACAACAGGGAATATGTGCGTGATGCTGCCCGTACGCTTGCCCGGATCTACCAGTCATCCGGAAGGTATGACAGCGCATTCCATTATCTGACCTTGTACATAAATACCAACGACAGTATTGTAAATGACGAGGCTATCCGGAAAATGGCAGATATGCGTACGGAATTTGAAGTTGCCAAGAAGCAGACTGAGGTTGAGATACTGGAGAAAAATAAAATAATACAGCGCATTATCAATATCGGACTGGCAGTTATTCTCCTGATGGCCATCGGCATAATAATGCTCTATTATTCAAGTCTGAAGCGTTCACGCAAACTTATGGCTGCACTTGATGAGCGACGGATGCAGCTTGAAAAACAGAGCTCGGAGCTGAAAGAAAAGAATGATACAATTGTTAAATCCAATGAGGAGCTGAAGCTGTTGTACGAGATCACCAATTCTCAGAAGCAGGAGATTATCAGCAGCATAAACTATGCCGAAAGGATCCAGAAAGCAGTCCTCCCTCCGGAAGATTATATCAAGGAACTGATTAATGAACATTTCATATTCTATCAACCCAAAGAGATTGTAAGCGGAGATTTCTACTGGATAAAACAGATTAACCAGTACATCATTCTGATCTCGGCAGATTGTACAGGACATGGAGTACCAGGAGCTTTAATGAGCATGCTTGGCATAAGCTATCTGAATGAGATTGTTCAGAGAAAGGAAATAACGAAGGCAAATCAGGTCCTTAATGAGCTGAGAAAGGGAATCAAGCACTCACTTCGTCAAACCGGGAAGAAAGAAGAATCAAGAGACGGTATAGATATGGCTTTATGTGTGATTGATACTTCAACCAACATATTGCAATATTCAGGCGCTTTCAGTCCGCTTTATATTGTCAGCCATAATAACGGTGAGCCCGTTCTCAGGGAAACAAAAGCTGATCAGATGCCGGTCGGTGTCCACTTTTCAAGCGATAAGCCATTTACGAATCATGAAATTAAGCTTGAAATAGGCGATACTTTTTATATATCAACAGATGGTTTTATTGATCAGACCGGTGGCAGTAACAAAACCAGGTTCGGCAGCAGTAATTTTAAGAAACTGCTTCTTGAGATCTACGACAACCCCCTTTTCGAACAGAAGCTTATCTTGCAGCAAACTCTTAAAGACTGGATGGGAGAAAATCCCCAGAGGGATGATATACTGGTTATAGGAGCAAGATTGTAAGTTGCTTCTGGAATCCCGGGATTTCTTTGTGGTATTTTCGTAAAAGAGCAGGCGTTTAGTGATATTTTCCTGATCGGATTATAGTTTTGGTCTTCAGGAACCGCTAATCCTGACAACCCTCTGCCATATCTGAATAACCATTTGCGTCCGTTTGCATATGTCTGCTTTCATACAGTTTCTGTTTTTATACTTCATCCCGGATGGAACAGATCAGCATTAGGTTTTTGAAATTCAACAATTGCATTTCTTCCCTTTTGCCTTTTCAAAGGCCTCTTTACCCTCAGAAATCGAAAAATATACCAGGCCGGCGGCTCCGATGGCGTCTGCATAGGCAAATCCGGTGAGTTCATAGATAAGGCTTGACACAAGCAAAACCAACGACATATAAATACATACCTTGGTACAGTTGGCATCAGCTATTATCGCATCGGAATCCAGTTTTTTCCCAACATTGTTTTTAGCCTTCAATAACCAGAGCATAACTGCAATTGAGACCAGGGATATTATAACTCCCCATAATGTATTTGAAGGCTTCACATGGTTCACGATATTAAAGACAATACCGGAAAGCAATCCTGCCGATAACAGGAAAAATGCTGTCCCTGTTATTTTTAATGCATTTATTTCAAATCTGGTCCTGGGACTATCTGGATTTTTCCTTATGCGAATTATCATCACTGCGATTCCAATACCTGAAATAACCTCAATAAAGCTATCCGCTCCAAAGCCAAATAAGCTAAGCACGTCATCTTCAATGCCTGATATCATGGATATTATCCCTTCGAGGATGTTGTAGAAGATGGTAAACAGGCTTAAGATAAAAGCTGTCTTGAAAAGCTTATGTTCTGAGTTTATCATATTCCGGTTGTATCTGTAAAAAGATAACAAAGACGGTTCATTTAGGTTTGGATAAAGTCAATTTTCAGCAGGTTATTTTCGCTTACCACAGATCCCTTCAACATTCCTGATCTAACAAAAAAACGGATAATCTGTCCTGTAAGAGAATGAATCTATCCGAGACTTGTTCTTGTTGTAGACTTAATCTGGTTTGAAGAGCGATATATTTATTAGAAGAGAGAAAAGGCAATTCAAGGTTCAGGAAATAAATTCCCTTCCGTTACCAGTGGTCCGGTTTAAAATTTATATTAACGAACGGGAATCCTTGATTTTTCAATAAAAGATCATTCCATTTCACAAATAACTCAAAAATCTGCCACAGTCTTATTTGCCTTTAAACGAAAGAGTAAGCAGACTTCAGGTTATTTTGGGAAGATAATGTAATCAATATAGGCCTGACCATCCATATACCTTGCATTGAAACGCCATTTGAATGTATGTGTTCCGGCTGATACATCAAATAATGCCTGGTGCCATCCGGAAGACGAGGGGAAATTCCCTGCCAGAACATCATCAATATAAAAATCAATACTTGTGCTGACAGAAAAACCAGATGCAGTTGACCAGTCCAGAAAATAATAGAAACTTATCTGGCCTGAATTTGCTATTGTGACTGTTAATGATGTTTCGGAATTTACTCCATGCAATGATGTCAGACAATAACTGCCAACAAAAGCTTTGCTGTTACTGACAGCCCATTCTCCAACCCATCCTGCTGGTATCAATCCTGATTCAAAACTGTAATAATTAACATTTCCCAGTGTAGTAAAAGTTTTCTGGTCTCCATAACTGGTTCCTGACTCATTGGTCACATAAGAGCGTACGTAATAGGTGGTGCCCGGAACAGCGGTTACAATGGCAGAATTATATGAAGATGGGCCAGATCCGCTGACAATTACATTGTCGTCTGTTGTCGGATCAGGAAGTTCGCTCCAGCATATGCCCTTCTCAGAAATTGCCTGACCTCCGTCAGAAATAATTATACCTCCCGAAACGCCACCCATTGCCGAAACCTCAGTTATATCCCTGGTGTTCACAACAGCCAGGCCTTTTAACGTGGAAAAAGATACCTGATTTCCGTAACTCGTCCCTGCGCTGTTTGTCGCATAAGCTCTTACGTAATATGTAGTTCCCGGTAAAAGATTTAACATCTGGCTCGTAAACTGCCCTGAGCCTGTTCCATCTACCGTAAAACCATCAGACAGTGTAGGATTCTGGTTGACACCGAAACAGACTCCGGAAGCATTCACAACACCACCTCCATTGCTGGTAATGTTACCGCCGGCAGTTGCAGAGTTTTGTGCAATATTGTTTGCTGCTGTTGTTGTGACAGCAGGCAGATTAACCATTACAAGAGTTGTGAAAGTCGCCTGATTTCCATATCCGGTACCTGTACTATTGGTAGCGTATGCCTTGACATAATATGTAGTACCCGGTGTCAGTCCCGTCATAGAGCTGCTGAAGTTCCCGATATCTGAACCTTCGTCGGTTTTACTGTTTGAAGTTGTCGGATCTGGTGTTGTATTCCAGCAGACACCTTTTACCACGACTGAAGATCCTCCATCATCCGTGATATTTCCTCCCGATTCTGCAGATGTCTGGGAAATTGCGGAGATGGCAGCGGTTGTGACAACCGGAGGATTTCCTTTATCCTTCTTACAGGAACTAGAAAGGGAAAAAATAACGCTTGTAAGAATTAAAAGGAAAGCTGAAGTTTTTTGAAAGATTTTCATCCAGGAGATTTTGATTACGTTTTTTTGAAAGAGTGTTGATCAAAATTATAAATTTTGTTTAACAAGTACTACATCCTGAAAAGAAAAAACCTTGCGGAAATGCCGGAAAATATTCATGGCTGCCGGGAATGGATCGGTAACGGGATCCATCTGTCTCCTTTTACGGGTAAATGATTTTTTTAACTTCCTCAGCCCAACCCTCTACTCCGGGCCTTTGACTTACTATCCAGTTTTTCTTAACAGATCTGAGAATTCTCCCTTTATTACGAATTATTATTGAGATATCTGTTTCTGAGAGAAAGTCAAAATCATTGTAACTGTCTCCCAAACCAATTGAAATGACAGGAACATCCGGGAATTGCTTTTTGTAAAAAGCCAGAAGGAATTTAACCGCATTGCCCTTGCCGGAATCTTTCGGGATCAGGTGGGCAAAGCGGCCTCCCAGAACAATTTTATAATTATAGGAATGAGAGAGCGTGATAATCTTTTTAAGAACGGACTCGTCGGGAGGTAATATAAATGGCTCTGAAAATTGTCTCTGCTTCGCCTTCCCCGCTTCCTCAGCCGAGAGCCCGGTATATGAAATAACCTCTTCAACAGAAAGATTGCTGAATCCCCGTAACCGGATCCCGAGATGAATGCTTATTTCATTAAGCACGTCAGGAGGTGGCATGGCTGGGCTGGCAAATTGAACCACATAATAACCATTGTCCGGCTGTGCCCGGGGAAATTCACCCGGGTAGGTTTCCGGGAAAAAGATACCACCTCCATTTTCTACAACAAAAGGATGGGAAATATTTATTCTCCTGATAATTTGTTTGACTTCTTCAGCAGTTTTACTTGTTACTGCCACAAGGGGTATGTTTTGTTCCCGGATACAGGCAAGGACCTCTCCTGCCCTTTCAAATGAATAAGTTTCAGAATCAAGCAAAGTACCATCAAGATCTGTGAAGATTATATACATCTCAATAAGTTTCGACTGCCTGAATGAGTTTCTCACTAATCCCGTCAATAGCAGCTCTGACACGTTTCCATGCAGGGATCATGGGAGAACCATAAATGTGTTGATAAAAATCGATTGAAGCAGTTTCGATAATCCGTGCGAATGATTCAACTGTTTTAAGTTCCTCATGAAAATCAAAAGAAATATCATTGCTGTAGATCTTGGCATACGATTCATATATTCCAACGCTTTCCCTGGCATGTCTTAAATATGTAAGCCTGATGGTTGACAGCATATCACGAGTCAAAATGACTCCATTACTCGAAAGATGCGAGAAAAAAGTCCTGGCAATATCGGTAGCCATCTTATTAAGACCTTTATCTGTTTCTGTGCCAACCTCCTGATGTTTATGATCGTAGCGCTCTGTCAGTTCTACCTGGCATACCTGCGAAACACGCACTATACGGTAAATTTCGCTAAGCAATCCAACCTCAATACCCCAGTCGGATGGATACCTCAGCAGTCTTGCCTGTGAAACGAAAGTAGCGAATTCACCGGAAAGAGGATACCTGAAGTCGCCGAGATAATCGAGAAACTCAGTTGTGCCCAGGATATCTTTTAAAGTCCTGATTAAAGGAAAGTAGAATAATCTGGTTACCCGTCCATAGAATTTTGTTTTATAGCGGATGTAATATCCTTTGGAGAATTGAAACCCCAGGTTCATTACAGGAAAAATAAGCCGTGAAAGGAAAGCTTTATCATAGGTAATAATATCTGCATCGTGAAAAGCAAGTACGGCCACTTCGTTCTTGCCTGTGATATAGCCCAGAGCAGTCCAGACTGCACGTCCTTTCCCCCGTGGACCCAATGGCAGTTGCTCCTCAATCAGGGCAATAACCTGTTTTAATTCTGGGCTGTCGTTCCAGATCAGGGAGGCTTTATCCTTAAGGGGTGCAACGATTTCTTTTGCCTTTCGGTATTCTTCTTCGTCAGCCTGATCGAGAGCTATATAGACACGTTTTACATATTCTGTCTCAGAAAGAACTTTAATGATGTTTTGCATGGCATCACCTGAAAGATCACGAAAAAGAGCAGGGATCAGAACACCTGCCGGGATTTTTTTGCTTGTGCACAGGAGTTTTTCTTCCATCCTGTCAACCTCAACGCCGGTAAGAAGAGAAAATGTTGGTACAATATTAAAATGAAAATCAGCCATAATGTTATTCAGATTCAGTAGGCGTTGCATGCAACGCCACACAGTAATGTTAATATAACAACCTGAATTTAAAAATGTTTGACAGGTAGTAGTTGTGGCATTGCATGCAACGCCACAACGGTTAAACATCCATTTTGCCTTGCAGCGGGGATTTTGGGTAACTATTATCTGAACGACCGGACAATTGAACCGTATCCGGAAAATTCTGAACTGAAATGGAAGATTGAATTCAAATCCACCTATATGTGGTCAGTAAAAACGATGCCCTTAACAACAAGGCATCATTCACTGTTTAAACGATCATGATTCGTAACATAAACCTGCCTCAGTGAGGCGTGTTTAAGTTTTATCAAACATCA
Source organism: Bacteroidales bacterium (assembly GCA_034002885.1). GTDB lineage: Bacteria > Bacteroidota > Bacteroidia > Bacteroidales > VadinHA17 > LD21. The sequence goes on along the minus strand of JAVEZS010000030.1, from coordinate 1,546 downwards.
GCTGCTGGTTTGTGAAGCCGATATTTTTCCGCTATATAATGTCAGAAAAGCCAGGAAACAAATAATTTTACATCTGAATGTCCTAAAAATATCTATAATGGCACAAAAAATCCTTATTCTGATAAATGACGCTCCCTATGGAACAGAAAAAGCGTACAACGCACTGCGCCTGGCAATGCAACTTGGGAAAGACCATGCTGATATGGAAGTAAGAGTATTTCTGATGGCAGATGCTGCAAATTGCGCTCTTGCAGGACAGAACACACCTGACGGGTATTATAATATAGAAAGAATGCTTAAAGCAGTTATTTCAAAAAAGGGAAAAGTAAAAATATGTGGTGGCTGCGCTGAAGCCAGAGGCCTGAAGGGTGCTCCCCTGATAGAAGGAACAGAAATAAGCAACATGGCTGAACTAACTAACTGGGTTGCTGACAGCGATAAAGTCATTACTTTCTGATGCATGCGGATAATAGTCTTCCAAACCATTGGACACGAGAATATTTTAAACGCTGGCATCAGTCAAAGATCAGCTGCCGGCAGCCTTCTGAACCTCTTCCCAGACCCTGAGGAAGTTTTTGGATAATATTTTCACAATATCATCTTCAGAATAACCCCTCTTCAGCAATTCAAAAACGATAACCGGATAACCTGAAACATCAGGCACATCAGAGGGCTTTAAAGGCCCGACACCGTCAAAATCAGAACCCAGACCCACGTAATCAATTCAAGCCACCTTTATTACATGCTCTATATGGTCAACAAGCTGCCTGGAATCACAGACCAGCCTGTGTGTTTTGGCAAACTCCACGATAAGATCGTTCCCTTCCTTTGAATCATACCTCAGGTTCCTGGACTCAAGAATTTGCTGGATCTCCTCCGTATTTTTCAGACACACTGAATCAAGAAACTGGGTACAGAAATTCACCATGACCACGCCATTCTTTTTAGCTATGGCCCTGATAAAGTCGTCAGACAGGTTTCTCTCAAAACCAGGTACAAAATGCCGGCATGATGAATGAGAAGCTATCACGGGAGCTTCCGATATTCTTAAGGCCTGTATTACCGTACTGTCGGATGAATGTGAAATATCGACCATTATTCCAAGCCGGTTCATTTCCCTGATCACTTCATATCCCAGTGGACTTAATCCGTTCCACTTCCGTTCGGGGTCAAAATTGGAATCACATATCAGATTTGTTTTGCTGTGGCAAAGAGTAATATAGGCTATCCCCTGATCTTTAAGGTATTGCAGGTATTTCAGATCGTCTCCGACCGGTGATCCGTTTTCAAGGCATGGTATTAAAGAAAACAGCCGTCTTCCGAAGTTGCTTCTGACCTCATCGGGAGAGGTTGAGAGAGCAAATTTATCAGGATCCTTCGCCTTAGAATTTCGACAGGATGAAGTCATTGCCAGAAATATAACCAGGCTGCAAATAACAACAACTTTTTCTGAAACAGAAGAAGTTCTATAAGTATTTCTATATGCATCCATAATAGTTTGATTCTTAATCAAAATTACTCCATAAGAATTGGGAAGTCAATTTTT
>JAVEZS010000029.1:31629-38962 GCA_034002885.1 Bacteroidales bacterium | reverse complement strand
ACCATAACCCTTGACGAGGCTCTCGATCTTTTCCGCCTGCCCAGGTCGCTGGGTCAGTATGAAGGAGATGAGATGATTGTCGGAACAGGAAAATTCGGACCCTACGTAAGGTACAGGAGTAAATTCTTTTCGCTCAAGAAAGGAATCGATGATCCGTATACTGTTACCCTCGGGAGAGCTGCAGAGCTGGTAAAGGAAAAGGAAGAAAGTGATAAGAAGAAAGTAATAAGGGATTTCGACGGAATATTACTCCTTAACGGACGTTACGGGCCCTATCTCTCGAAGGACAAGGAGAACTACAGGCTCCCGAAAGGCACCAAAGCTGAAGAGCTTACAAGGGAGGATTGCATCAGCATCATTGAAAAGAGCCAGAAATCAAAGAAAAGCACACAGTAAGCGATGATTGACCTAAACGATTATTTTGATCCTGTAAGTCTTGAGAGGACCGGTTTTGAAAATCTGGCAGAAAACGCCGGTTTCCCGCATAACATATCAATTTACACCGAGAATGAGCCTCTGAAGGGGATACACGGCTTCAAGGCTGCGATTCTTGGAGTGCCTGACGGAAGGAATTCTCCCGATCATGGTTCATCAGGGGCTCCCGATGCAATACGCCGGCAGCTCTATTCGCTGGCAAGGATCCCGGGCAGGACTAAAATAACTGATCTGGGCAACATGAAGCAGGGAGTAGCTTTCAGCGACACGCTTGCAGGACTTACAGATGTTCTCTGTCATCTGATAAGCGAATCGGTCTTTCCCGTAATAATAGGTGGAAGCAGTGCCCTTACAGCTGCAATCGACAGGGCTTTCAGTCTTCTTAAGATAAAATACACACTAACTGCCGTCGATCCCAGGATCGACTTCACTTCGTCGCCCGGAGTACCTGATTCCTTTTCATGGCTGAACAGGATAACAGGAAACAGCAAAAGCACTTTAAGTCATTATATAAACATAGGGTACCAGACCTACCTCAACGACCAGCAGGTCATAAACCGTTTTACCCGCAGGAATGCCGACATGATAAGGATTGGCGACGTAAGGCAGGCCATTTACCTCACCGAGCCCTATTTCAGGGATTCGGATGCTGCTGTTATCGACATCTCGGCCGTGAGGCAGTCGGACGCCCCCGGGACTGCCATTCCTTCGCCTAATGGTTTTTACAGTGAGGAGATCTGTCTATTGTCGCGGTACGCCGGAATTTCAGACAACCTGAAAGTATTTGCCCTTTTTGATGTAAATCCCCGGTTCGATAACCGTGAGCAGACCACCGGGCTTGCAGCGCAGATAATATGGTTCTTTCTCGAGGGCTTTTCGCAGAAGCAGTATGAGACTCCTTCGCTGAGCGGGAACAACTCGGGCCGTTTCATAAAGTACCATGTCAGGGTTACCGACCTTGAGGACGATCTGATATTCGTCAGAAGCAGCCTTACCGAGAGATGGTGGATCGAACTAAACGACAGTAATAATAATAAGGTATATATTGCCTGCTCTCACGACGATTACCTTAAAGCCAACAGGAATGAGGTTCCCGACCGTGTCGTCAGATCAGCCGACCGGCTAAAGTCCTGATCCCTTAAACTTTTTTACCTGTTTTTCCGTTTATTTACCAGTGTTTGGAATGTTCTTTGCGGGTAACAATGCTGGAATGTTCAAAAACTTTTCGTTAATGGATTGCCGGTTTTCATAGTTTTGTGTTATTTATCTTATTTTTAGGAGTTCTATAAATGGGCTTAATCCTATACCTTAATAAAGTGAAGAAAAAATACACTCTCTCAGCTTTTTGTATTGCGCTATCCTCACTGGTCTGTTTTTCGCAGCAGGATCCCCTTACCAGCAATTACATGTTCAATACATTTTCTTTCAATCCGGGATATGCCGGTACTTCGGGAATGATATGCGCGACTGCAATTAACCGTCAGCAATGGGTTGGATTTGACCGTGCCCCTTCGACGACAATGTTCAGCATAAGCGCCCCCGTAGCTCCGTTCAGGATAAGCAGCGGAATCGGACTCTCGGTAGCCAGCGACAATGTAGGCTTCGACCGCGACATTAACCTTTCTCTTGCGTACTCCTATATTGCCCTTGTCGGCAACGGAAGGCTTGGCATAGGAGTAAATGCGGGGATGTACAATATCACGCTCGATCCCGAGTGGGTCATTCCCGACGGTGATGCCTTCACTCCTCCTTCGGGCGATCCCCTGATCCCCGAAAGCAAGGAGAGTGTTCTGAGTTTCGATGCAGGCCTTGGAGTGTATTATACAACCGACAAATACTATGCTGGTCTGTCGGTCACACACATTAATCAGCCGAAAGTCAAATTCAACAAGGGGGTCTCTTTTATCAGCAGGCATTACTATCTTACAGCAGGCTACATCCTTCAGTTGCCCAATCCCTCGCTCGAACTGCTACCCTCCTTTTTTGCAGTCAGCGATGGCAGGTCAACACAATTTTCTGCAACTTCTTTAATAAGATACAATAAAAAGGCATGGGGGGGCGTTTCATACAGACCCGGAGATGCTTTGGTTGGAATTGTGGGGATTGAATTGTTCAACGGTATAAGAGTCGGATACGCATATGACTTCACGACTTCAGATATCAGAAAAAGCACAAGCGGGTCGCACGAATTTATGGTGAATTATTGTTTCAGTCTCAGTATGGGTAAAAGCCCGATGAGATACAAAAGCATAAGATTTTTATAACTTGATTAAGAACATCTTTACTTGCAATACAAAATTCTAAAGAATTATGAAAAAGGTAATCCTTGCAGCTCTGGTAATAATAATTTTATTAGGTGGTTGTAAGTCTGCAGATAACGGAGAACTGACCGGAGTCCCTGGAAGAAAGAATTTCTTTGAGCCCGAACCGTTTGAGATGGCTTTCATCCCTGCCGGAAGTTTCACTATGGGTCCAAGCGATCAGGATGCAATATTTGCACAGAACAGCTTGTCGAAGGTAGTGACTGTTGAAGCATTCTGGATGGATCAGACAGAGATAACAAACAATAAATACCGTCAGTTCGTCTATTATGTCCGCGACTCAATACTCAGGACAAAACTGGGAGAGGCACAGATTCCCGACAGGGATTATTTCGTAACGGACAGGGACGGCAATCCCGTCGAGCCTTATGTACTTAACTGGTCAGAGAGGATTGATCCGAGGGAAGAGACAACAGCAGCCATACTGGAAGAAATGTATTATCCTCCCGAGGAACGTTTCAGCGGCAAGAAGCAGATCGACATCCGTAAGCTTAACTACACTTATTTCTGGGTCGATTACCAGCAGGCAGCAAAATCAAGATACATATACGACTATGCCAACAACACCGGAAGGTATGAAGGCAAAGTAATAGACCGCAGCGGAAATGTTACGGATGTGAGGAACCGTTCATCCTTTATAAGGCATGATACCATAAATATATATCCCGACACCCTCTGCTGGATAAGGGATTTCACCTATTCGTTCAATGATCCGCAGGCCGACCTTTATTTCTGGCATCCTTCATTCGACGATTATCCTGTTGTGGGAGTTTCATGGCCGCAGGCCAATGCATTCAGCAGGTGGAGGACAGATTATATGAATACGGCGCTGCGCAAAAGTGGTATTGCCGACGTTCAGGCTTATCGTCTTCCTCTTGAGACCGAGTGGGAATATGCCGCAAGGGGAGGTCTCGATCTTTCGATGTATCCCTGGGGAGGACCTTATACCCGTAACTACGAGGGTTGTTTCCTTGCCAACTTCAAGCCTCTTAGAGGCAATTATATCGATGACGGAACGGTTTACACGGCCAAGGCTGGTTCATACGAACCCAACGAGTACGGATTGTTCGACATGTCGGGTAACGTTGCTGAATGGACTCTGTGCGCTTATCATCCATCCGCGTATATCTTCCAGCACGACCTCAACCCGAATTACCAGTATAATGCGCGTCCTCAGGATCCGCCCGTACTGAAGAGAAAAGTAATCAGGGGAGGTTCGTGGAAGGATATAGCATATTTTCTCCAGACAAGTTCGAGGGATTATGAATACCAGGATTCAACAAAATCATACATAGGATTCCGTAACGTAAGATCCTATATAGGAGTTAACCAATAAAATAAATAATCTTTAAATAACCAGGTATATGAGCTTAGCAGAAATAGTTCAGACAAGCGGATGGAAGAATTTCATGGCCAAACTGTATGGTATCGGAGCTTCTGTCGTCATCATAGGTGCATTGTTCAAAATACAGCACTGGTCAGGTGCAGGAACGATGCTAACCGTAGGTCTCTTTACAGAAGCCATTATCTTCTTCTTCTCGGCTTTTGAGCCGCTCCACGAAGAGGTCGACTGGACTCTTGTCTATCCCGAGCTGGCAGGGATAGAGGGCGGAGGATCATCTGCACGCGGTGCCGTGGGCGGAAGTTTTGCAGGCGGTGGAGCAATAGGAGGCGGTGGCGGCTCGCTGGCTCTCTCGAAATTCGATGAGATGCTTGAGAAGGCTGATATCACCCCCGACCTGTTCGCGAAACTCGGTGTCGGAATGAAGAAACTCGGAGAAGCCACATCGAACATAACGGCGATGGGCGATGTTTCGGTGGCATCTACCATGTATATGAATACTATCAATTCAGCAAATGATGCACTTGGAAAATTGTCTGATACATACAAGTCGACTGCAAAAATTATTGGCGACTCCAACACAAATTACGACAGGATGGCTGAGTCATTCTCGATGATAGAATCCGGCGGAAAATCATATCAGCAGCAGCTTGAATCGCTTAACAAGAACCTTTCAGCTCTGAATGCCGTATATGAGCTTCAGAAAAAAGGAGCCGACAATCATATGAGGGAATCTGAAGAACTGCAGAAAGGCATTCAATCGCTTATGAAGGATCTGTCAGAATCTGCCGGCGATGCAAAGAAATACCGTGACCAGATAACAAAATTAAACGATAATCTTTCAGCGCTTAACAACGTATACGGCAATATGCTGGCTGCAATGAACGTTAGATAACGTGGCATTTTAATAAAATAATAAACTATCCAGAAAATGGCTCACGAGAGGCTATCACCACGGCAAAAGATGATCGGTATGATGTACCTTATTCTTACCGCCATGCTTGCACTTAACGTGTCAAAGGAAGCCGTGGAAGCATTTAAGAAGGTTGATAAGAGTCTGACCACGACACTGGCAAACTATGTCATAAAGAACAACCTTATTTATGAAGAGTTCACCAGGGCAGCCGCCGAAAACCCCACCAAGGCTGGTAAATACAAGAGTACGGCCTTCGAGGTTAAAGCGCGTGCAGATGAGGTTATCAACTACATCCAGGACCTTAAAAAAGAAATAATATACGAAGCCGAAGGCCCGGAGACAACAGCAATACAGGGTGATGAGGTTATCATTGAGGAAGTCAAGAAGATCGACGAAAACAATGTCCCCTCTCAGATCCTTATTGGAGCAAATGAGAATGGAAAAGCTTTCTATCTCAAATCTCTTATCAACGACTACAGGGAATTCCTCATCTCAACCCTTGACGGGAAGAACACCACTGCCGAAGAAGCTCTCCGAACAAGCCTGAATACTGACGACGGTCGCGATCCCGACGGACAACCGACGAGATGGGAGAACATGACATTTCACACTTTACCGCTTGTTGCGGTAGTAACTATTCTCTCGAAGATTCAGGTCGATGTCAGGAATGCCGAGACTGAAGTTCTTAATCATCTTTACTCACAGATAGATGCCGGCGCCTTCAAGGTAAACAAGATCGTTCCCCTCGTAGTTCCCAATTCAAGCTATGTTACCCTGGGAAGCGACTATGAAGCAAAAGTATTCATCTCCGCTGTCGACTCAACGCAGACACCTACGGTTACGGTAAACGGAACCGCTCTTCCTGCCGACGAATCGGGAAGGGGAATTTACAAGGTAAGAGCATCCTCGACAGGCATTAAAAGATGGGGAGGAGTTATATCACTCAAGAATCCTTCGGGAGCAATTGTTGAATATCCTTTCGAATCGAGCTACAATGTCGGAGAACCAAATGTTGTGGTTTCTCCTACGGCAATGAACGTAATGTACAAAGGTATATGGAACCCTATAGATGTATCTGTGCCCGGAGTAAACCCCGACAGGATCAAGATCAGGGTTGTCGGAGGAACCGTTTCAAATGAGAGGGTCAAGAACTCCAGGGGGGTTACCTTCAAGGGCAACTGGTCGATAAACCCGACAGCAGTGGGACAGAATGTTCAGGTAATAGTATCAACAACCGACGAGACAGGTAAAGCGACGCCCTATCCTCCGGTTGAGTTCAGGGTCAAGCCTGTACCTGCACCGATAGCAGTTTTCGCCGGAAAAAACACCGGGACCATCACCAAGAATACTGCAGCCGCGCAGGCAGGAGTATTCGCATCAATGCCCGATTTTGAGTTCGACCTTGTATATAAGGTTACCGGATTTACGATTCTGTATACCGAGAAGGGATCCGACTTTGAAGAGCAGAGCAAAAGCAGCGCTCTCACTCCCGGACAGAAATCACTCATTAACAGGCTCACGCGCGGGAAAAACCTTATCATTAAGGATATCAAATGCCTCGCTCCTGACGGCAGGACGCTGGACCTGAGTCCTATAATCTTGAAAATTGACTAGAAAATAAAACTGAAATACGATGAATAAGAAAATCATTTTGGGAATTGTCGCCCTGGCAGCAGTGTCAGTAATGGCCAGTGCACAGTCGTTCGGCGATATATACCAGAAATCAGTAACTGAGAACAAAAAGATCAATTATCCATTCCTTCGCGAGGCAGATGTTGTGTGGTCAAAAAAGGTGTGGCGCCTTGTTGACCTCAGGGAGAAGATCAACCAGCCTCTCTATTATCCTACCAAGCAGACACAGGATGGAAGAATGAGCCTTATCAACATAATCCTTGAAGAGATCAGGGCAGGAAGGGTCAGCGCCTTTTCTCCTCTCGACACCAACATGCCAACCACTTACGGCGAGATCGAGACACAGATGGGAGCAGGAACCAAGATAGAATCAATCCAGCTCAATGCCGAGGGTGCAACAAGAGACTCCACGATAGTGGTTGCTGCAAAACCCGAAGAGGTTAAACAGCTCCTGATCTATGAGGAGTGGTTCTTCGATAAGAAGCATTCAAAACTTGATGTAAGGATCATTGGTATCGAACCATTCTGGATGGGTTATGACCAGGAACTCGGCCGCGCCCTCAGGAAACCCCTTTTCTGGATTAAATTCGACGATATAAGGGACGCTCTTGCACAGCATGAAGTATTTCTGGCAAATAACGATGCGCAGAGGCTTACTTTCGACGATCTCTTCATGCAGAGAAGGTT
>JAVEZS010000029.1:7134-31529 GCA_034002885.1 Bacteroidales bacterium | reverse complement strand
TTGCACGTTTTACATCCTCAACATAGTTTTTTATGTTCTGTTCTTCCTCTTTTCTTACAATAAGAAGGACGTCTCCGGTATCGACAACAATATAGTCCTTAAGCCCCTGTATAACAGCTATTTTACCCGGAGCGATACTGAAGATGTTTCCTCTTGTATCGTATGAGAAGATTTCACCCCTGATCTTTGAGTTGCCCCTCATATCCATTGCCGACTGTTCATGAAGTGAAGTCCATGTTCCGAGATCCGACCATCCTATGTCGGTGCACATCACGTAAACGTTCTCAGCCTTCTCCATAATACCGTAGTCGATGGAGATGTTCCTGCATTCAGTATAGGTTTTATCAATGAATCGCTTCTCCTTCTCTGTTCCGAAAAGGTCCTTTCCCTCTTCGAATGCTGAGAACATATCCGGGAGGTGTTTACCGAAAGCCTCAATTATCGATTTAATGTTCCAGAAGAAGATACCGGCATTCCAGTAGAAATCGCCGCTTTCAAGAAAGACCTTTGCCAGTTCTATATCGGGTTTTTCGGTGAATGTCTTCACCTTCATCAGGTTTGAAAAACCTGCCACGCTCTTCCTGGTATCGGCCTGTATATAACCGTACCCTGTTTCCGGCCTGTCGGGTTTGATCCCCAGGGTAAGAAGTGCGTTGTTTCCGGCAGCAAACCTGTAGCTTTCCCTGATTACCTCACTGAATTTTTCCTCCTTGATTATAAGGTGATCGGCAGGGGTAACGGCCACAACAGCTTCGGGATTCTCCTTCAGTATCCTGAAAGTGCCGTAGGCCAGGCAGGGAGCTGTGTTTCTCCTGAAAGGCTCTGAAAGGATGTTGGAAGGATTGATATCGAGTTGTTCTTCGACAAGGCTCCTGTGTCTGTCGCTCGTGACCACATAAATGTGGTCTTTTCTGCATACTGAGCTGAACCTCCTGTATGTCTGCTGTATAAGAGTTTCACCAGTTCCGAGGATATCCAGAAACTGCTTTGGCCGTTCCTGACGGCTCAAAGGCCAGAAACGGCTGCCTACTCCTCCAGCCATTATTATCACATACTTATTGTCCATCGGCAATTGTTTTCCGTTAAAAGCTACGCAAAGATAAAACTTTTGTATAAACCCTATTTAAACAGGCTTGTGGTAAATACCATAAATATTTGTAATTTTAAAACCGTTTAAAACCCGGGCATGATCAGATTCCTATCGCAGCTTGGAAACTACATTCTGCTTTTAAAGAAAGTATTTTCGAAGCCGGAAAAAGCAAAAGTCTATTACAGGCAAACGATGCACGAGCTGGTTTATCTCGGCTTCAATTCTGTCGGTATCATTGCCATAATTTCCTTCTTTATGGGAGCGGTAATTACCCTTCAGACAGCCTATAACACAGAAAATCCCATTTACCCTACATATCTTATCGGACTCGGGGTCCGCGATTCCATCCTCCTTGAATTCTCATCCACCATCTCAGCTCTGATCCTGGCAGGGAAAGTAGGCTCAAGCATCGCATCAGAATTGGGTACGATGAGGGTTACCGAGCAGATAGACGCTCTTGAGATAATGGGGGTCAACTCAGCTTCATACCTCATTCTTCCGAAAATAGTGGCGACCCTTCTCTTTAATCCCATTCTTACCCTCATCAGCATTTCGGTAGGGATAGTAGGAGGATGGCTGGCAGGAACCTCGGCCGGTGTGATAACCGCCGAAGACTATATTTACGGGATACAGTACGCTTTCATTCCCTACTATGTAACCTACGCCATAATCAAGACCCTTGTCTTCGCCTTTATCATAACCAGCGTTTCGTCTTTCCAGGGATATAACGTGGAGGGAGGAGCGCTCGAAGTAGGAAGGGCCAGTACGAAAGCTGTTGTTTACAGCAGTGTCCTCATCCTGCTGTTCAATGTAATCCTTACACAACTGCTTCTGTCATGATAAAGGTAAGCAACCTCAACAAGTATTTCAACGGGAAGCAGGTTCTGACAGATATCTCCGTCACCTTCGAGCCGGGAAAGACAAACCTTATCATCGGAAAGAGCGGTTCGGGAAAGACTGTTCTTCTGAAATCAGTTGTCGGTCTTCATGAGATAGAAAGCGGAGAGATATGGTATGGGGATCTTCTCTTTAACAAGCTCGATTTCAAAAAGATGAAAGAGATCAGGAAAGAGATGGGGATGCTGTTCCAGGGAAGTGCGCTTTTCGATTCCATGAATGTGGAACAGAACGTAAGGTTTCCTCTCGACATGTTCACCAGCCAGAGCGACGAGGAAAAAGAAGAAAGGGTGAATTTCTGCCTGAAGAGGGTTAACATCATAAATGCAAACAAGCTTCTGCCTTCTGAACTCTCCGGAGGCATGAAAAAAAGGGTAGCCATCGCAAGGGCCATCTCCCTCAATCCACGGTATCTGTTCTGCGATGAACCTAACTCCGGCCTCGATCCTCTGACATCAATCCTTATCGATGATCTCATCAAAGAACTTACTGAAGAGTACAGTATGACGACGATTGTCAACACTCACGACATGAATTCCGTGATGAAGATCGGGGAAAAGATCATTTTCCTTAACGAAGGCGTGAAATGCTGGGAGGGAAGCAACAAGGAAGTCCTCGATTCAGAGTGCAGCGCCCTTAACGAATTCATCTTTGCCAACGCCCTCGCGCGAAAGCTGCGCAAGACAAGCTGAGGAAAAGGATGAAAAGGTCCTAGTCTACCTCCTCATAATCCACATATTCCCCTACATCCTTTGAAACCCCTTTTGATGCGCTCTTTTTGCCGTTTCCATAGTCGTGATGATCGCGCCGGGGCTCATCCTTCACAGTAAAGAATCCTGCAATATTTTTTATCAGAAGATAAACTATAATACTTATTAAAACGAATCGGATCAGCAATGTCATTATAAACTAAGAATTTTGTTTCACTTATCCCTACAGGTTGTTTGCGCGCTTGTTCCCAAACACCAGATTTATTCCTGCCATAGTATGTATTGTGTTCCAGTTTGCCGGGAGAGTCAATGTTTCTCCTCCGGAACCGGTCTTTTTCCAGTTGAGAGGTATTCTGTCGACAAGGAAGTACATCTGGAACACTGAAGCGCGGAAAGCGAGACCGAGTCCCAGATTACTGTAATCGTGATTGCATGCCGTGTATCCCAGGCTTGCATGAAATGAGTTCCTGATATTCATATTTGCCGAGAGTGTAACAGCCTGTTTTATCTGCTGAGCTGTTATCCTGCTGTACGACAGAATCCCGAATGAATATCTGTCGTTAAGAATATACTTCCCTCCTATTGCAAGTCCCACGGGAAGTTTTGTAGTAAACACCTTTTCCTCGGGAGCCTTCCGGAATGAATACCTGATTGAGTCTCTCAGGGATGTTATCACATCATCAATGCTGGCCCTGTCCTGGTAGACATCCTCAAAATCGAGGCCGCTGAGCTCGATATCGCTTACTGCTTCAAGGTTTACAAGGTCGCTTTTCCATTTTATAAAACCGACGTCAGTTATGGCTGCCGAAACCACTATCTGGTCTGTCAGCGAGAACTCAGCACCAAGGTCGACACCAAAACCGGCGTTCTTTGTGTTGGCAAGAAAATCAAAAACCCCGCTTCCGCTGTCGAACCTCGAATCGTCAAGTTCAAAATCCTCGATCTCGCCGTCCGCGTCTGTGTAGACATTAACCGGGGCGCTGAGATCCATTGCCAGATTAGCCTGAAGAGTTGTGGCATAGTCGCTTCCCACGGTAAGGTTCAACCCGTAATTCTGAAGCATTCCTGCTGTAATGCCGAACAGGAGCTTCGCTTTTCCTCCGAAGCGCAGCCGCGGGGTAACCTGTTTTGAGACTCCTGCTCCTATTTCGCGGTAATAGATATATTCGGCCCTGGTATCTGAAAGGTTGAAGGTCTGTCCAGGGAAGGCCTCATTTCCCAGGAAGGCTATCCTGAGAAGGTCTTTTGGGAATACCACGTTTGCCCTGACGTTATCCGATACGTCGAGAAACAGGAAAAAACCGTCGCCGACTTTAAAGCCCGTGCTGAGGATCTGTACTGAAGCTTTGGGTTCGATATAATTCAGTTCCCTCAGGCTGCCAAGGAACTTGTCTCTGTCAAAATCCTGATCGAGGAAGGCCAGATTGTCTTTTGAGATCTCCACCCCCTTCATGAAAAGATCAGAAAAACTCAGGAAGTTGTTTGTAAGGTTGACGTTGATTCCTGAGATTCCGGGTATCCCGATATACCAGCTGTCGGAGGTTACCAGTGCAGGATTAAGGACATGGTTCTGAGGCAGGTTCATGAAATAGAGAAGCTGGCTGTTCTGTGCTTTACCTGCTGCTGCTGCAATGACAAAGGTCAAAATCAGGATTACTCTTTTTTTCATGGCTTTGAGAATTACTTTTGCGCTGTGTCAAGTTTATAATTGTATAAAAACCTGTCGGCGCCCCCTACTATGAGATTCCAGTAAGCTCCCGACGAGAGTTTTCCTATGGAAAACATCGATGCTCCCCTGAGCGGGAATCCCCTGACCGTTTCACCTTTCTGGTTAATGAGGTAAATAAGGTTCCTGCCGGTATCGAAAACTCCTATTTTCCTGTCGGCCGATGAAAAGGTGAAATTGATGGGTCCTCCCAGTTTTGCAGAACTGAAATCCTTCGAGAACATTTCCTTCAGATTATTATCGTAAAGATACAGGATCCCCTTGTCTATAAAAAGATATTCGCCAAAACCGTCGCCATCCACATCAAAAAAATCGAATGAATGGTCAAAGGAAAATTCCCTGAGAGTGAATTTCCTTACATTTCCGTTGAAGTAAATGTTCTGAATAGTTCCGTCGGGAGCCGAGCACACCAGGTAAGGATCCGATCCCGGTGCGAGACGGAGTGCCGATCCTTTTGCCAGGGTCACAGCGTCGTTGAGCCTGAGTCTTGTCTTTCCGTAGCGGTCGAGGAAATAAACTGACGATTCATCGGCGACAATAATGAAATCCTTACCCGAGATTTTGTAATATGATGCTTCGCCGGGTACATAACCGGCTGTCCTGAACGGTTCCCAGCCCTTAACAACACTTCCCGACCTGTCGTACATATAGATCTGTTTATCCTCACCTGCTATCAGAAGCCGGTAATTTCTGTTGTTGTCATAGTCAATAAGCGAAAGGGAGTTGGTTGCAGGCGATCTGAGCTTTACAGGATATCTGTCGACGTAATTGCCGTTCCGGTCGAGAAGGTGAAGATGATTCTTTCCTGAGAAGAGAAGCTGATATTTGCCGTTGCGGTAGTAGTCGATCATATAGATCTGTCCGTTTATCCTTTCTCTCAGGGGTACTTTCCAGAGAACGCGTCCTGCCGCATTTATCAGGTAGGCATTATTTTTAGTGTCCTGGATGAATATCTCCTTTGCTCCGGTGTTATGGTTCGTGAAAAAGAAGGGTTTTATTCCTGCCGTGGTATCAAGGAGTGTCTCCCATTCGGTCGGGGACTCTTCCCTTACAAAATCGCGGTAGCTGATTGATATGTTGCTGTATATCATCCCGTTTATCGATGCAAGCTGAAATCCTGCCGATTGTATCTTATCGAGGGAGCTCTTATTGGAGGTCAGTCCCTGTGAAACCTTTTCGCTGAAAAAACCCTTTATGTGGTCGAGGCTCTGAGAAGGGACACAATAAAACAGGTAACCCGCCCTGCTTGCTATCATTTCTTCAAACTCACTGTAAAATATATCATTGGCAAGTGTCTTGTTAAGGATATTATCGTACAGGAATCTTGATATTGTCGTATATGAGTTGCCCGTTACCATGTAATTGTCGTAGAAGGCGAAGCAGTTGTCGGATGCTCCCTTTGTGAACTCAGGACTTATTACCGATCCGAGTCCCCCGAAGCCTGTCATGTAAACAGGAATCCTGGTCTGCTCATCAGGTCTGAAAAATCTTACAGGAGGGTCGCCTCCCAGAAAATCGTTCAGTATATTCTCGCACTGGACCCTGTTTCTGAGCTTGTAGATGACGATTGTATTCTCATTCACCGGATTATCCTTTATTCCTATGTAGGCCCTCGTTATTTCATCTCCGAGGTAAGGAAGGAGTCTGGCAGCCAGATCGCGGACCCTGCCGCGCTGTACATCTCCTGAGGGCCCTGCCTTCAGTTCAGGGACCAGCTTCATCGACTTGAAAAGAGAAGTTGACGAAGGGAGGACCTTGTAGGTCTCAAAATCTGATGGTTCTGCAGGTCCGAAAGCGGCTTCAAATCCTGAAGCATCGCTTACTTCACAATAGCCGCTTATGGTTATCCCCGAATCGTCGATGAGGAGATCTCCTCCCAGGCTGTTCCCGGGCAGGATGAAGCTCCCTGCTGCCGGAGATTTTGCAGCGAGGATCTTCTCCCTTGTCTTTTTGAGGTTTTCGAAGATAAAGAATATTTTATTCTCATTTTTCCCAGCGCTTTTCAGCAGTTTTGAAAAATCGCCGGCTTTTCTTATATCCGGCGACTGCGGGTTTTGTGTCAACGCACTCTTTATCAGCCGTTCGGAAGTTGTACCGAAAAGAAGACCGGCGTCAGCAGAAACGTACAGAGTATCGTTATTCTCACCTCCGGTAAACGGAAGCGCGATGACTTTCTTTCCAAAGAACCTTGTTTCTGAGATCCTGTTTATTCCTGACGCCACCAGGGCCTCCTTTATGCTCCTGAAATGAAGGTCAGCAGGAAGGCTTCTTGAAAAGAAGGGAGCCAGCTCCCCTCCTGCTTCCTCGTGGAACGACAGGATGAATGTTCCTTCCTGAAGGATCTTTTTATAGCCGGGTTTGTTTATCTGATCGGCAAGGTACCTCAGCTGCCTGTTGAATTCCCCAAGTTCCTTTACGTTTCCCGTTTCGGGGAAAATGCCCTTTCCTGTGGTAACCGAGTTTATAAGGCTCTTCAGGTCGTAGGTCTCAATAACTATCCCGGCATCAGTGCCGATTACCCTGTAGGGATCGGCCACGAGGCTCTTTCTGCTCTGGTGAAGAAACCAGCCGAAGAGAAGAACACCCGTGAACAATACAATAATCAATATTATTGCAGTCCGTTTGCCCACACCGGATCATTTAGAGTTTAATATCCCCAAAAATACTAAAAAAAGGCAGTCATCGGGCTTTGGCACGCATTTTGTTCCCTGTTAAGTACACAGGCAATCTCAATCATATACTTGATCCTTCAAGGTCAGCCAGGTCCAAAGCCTGGCTTTCATTTTTCAGGCGAAATTCCTGTATCCGATAATCTCCCTCACTTCACGCACGGTAGCTGAAGCGCTCTCGCGGGCTTTTACCGCTCCTTCGGCTACAACCCGTGACATATACTTGTTGTCGGCAAGTATTGCCGTGATCCTTTCCCTTATCGGTTCAGTGACCTTAATGATGTCCTCGGCAAGTTGTTTTTTAAGATCGCCGTAGCGAATGGTGCACTGAGCGTGTTTTTCTGTGAAATAATTAACAACAGAGGGCTCTGAAACGACCTTCATCAGTGAAAACAGATTCTTTACCGGTTCGGAGGGCTCCTGGTTCATTTCCGAAGGTCCGGCATCGGTAACGGCGCTCATTACTTTCTTTCGTATCACCTGGGGGGTATCAGCGAGAAAGACCCCGTTGCCCTCGCTCTTGCCCATCTTGCCGCTTCCGTCAAGGCCGGGTATCTTAATCAGTTCCTCGCCGAAGTTGTATGCATCGGGTTCGGGGAAATAGTCGACACCATAGATCATGTTGAACCTTCTCGCAAAACGCCTCGTCATTTCAAGGTGCTGTTCCTGATCCTTTCCTACCGGTACTTTCGTTGCCCTGTGAATTATTATGTCGGCTGCCATCAGAACCGGATAGGTTAGCAGGCCTGCGTTTATGTTGTCGGGGTGTTTTCTTATCTTCTCCTTGAAAGAAGTAGTTCTTTCGAGTTCGCCCACATAGGCGTTCATGTTGAGAAGGAGGTAAAGCTCAGTAACCTCCGGAACGTCGCTCTGTATAAAAACTGTGGCTGTATCCGGGTCGATCCCGCAGGCAAGATATTCGGCAAGGACCTGTTTTATGTTCCCGTGAAGGTCATCCGGTTTGGGATGGGTCGTCAATGCATGATAATCGGCGATAAAGAAAAAGCATCTGTTCTCCTTCTGCATCTTCAGAAAATTCTTTACAGCACCGAAGTAGTTCCCGAGGTGCAGATTTCCCGTCGATCGTATTCCGCTCACTACAGTCTCCATGATTCAATAATAAAAATTCCCCGCAAAATTAAGGTTTTTTCCTTAGCTGACCGCAGTCCCTGAAGTATAATGAACCTGAGGATTGCATAAAGGGTAAGCTCCCGGAACTTCATCTCTTATTATTATGATCGCGCTGAGAAGGAGGTTTTAAGGGAAAATCGTACCTTTGCCAGATCAAAACAGGATGGGCCATGGAATCAACAAGACAGAAAAAGGTATCGAGGCTTATACAGAAGGAGATGGCCGATATTTTTCTCAGGAAAGGCAATGAGCTTGCCCACGGTGCGATGATCTCTGTAACAAAGGTCAGGATAAGCCCCGACCTGTCGTTCGCAAGGGTCTTCGTCAGCATATTTCCCTCGAACAGGCAGGAAGAAGTGTTGAAGGTAATTCAGGACCACACCTCAAGGATAAGGTTCGAGATGGGACAGAAGGTGAGGCAGCAGCTTCGCATTGTTCCTGAGATTGCTTTTTTTGTCGACGACAGCCTCGATTATATCGACAACATCGACAAGCTCCTGAAATCGTGAGAATATGCAGTACGACCCTGTAAAAAAGAGTGTTGGCCGTTTTTTCTCAGGCTCCGTCGCCGGCAGAAAGATCTTCCTTCTGCTTCTCGACCTGCTCCTTCTCAGGGCATGGCATGTAAGAAGAGCCCTCAGACGTGTGGCTCTGAAAAACCCCCACAAGGCATCGATGCTTGATGCCGGGGCAGGATTCGGTCAGTACTCGTGGCGCCTTGGAAGGATGAACGGGAACTGGAAAATAAAAGCTGTCGACATCGATCCTGATCACACAGAGGCAAACAGGGATTTTTTTGAAAAGGCAGGTATGGCCGGAAGAATAACATGCGAAACAGCCGACCTGAGGGACCTTAGCGACAGCGAAACCTACGACTTCATACTTTCGGTCGATGTGATGGAACACATAGACGACGACCAGAAAGTGTTCCGCAACTTTTTCAGGGCGCTGAGACCGGGCGGAATCCTTCTGATCTCAACACCCTCCGACAGGGGAGGCTCGGATGTACACAGTAAAAACGACCGTTCCTTTATCGATGAGCACGTGAGAGACGGCTACGGCATTAACGAAATATCTGAAAAACTTGCAAAGGCAGGATTCAGGAATATAAAGGCGAAATATACTTACGGATCACCGGGCCACATTTCGTGGATCCTCTCGATGAAGATCCCGGTAAAAATGGCAGGAGCTTCGAAATTTTTCCTCTTCCTCCTCCCTTTCTACTACATGATAGTATTCCCCTTTGCAGTCATTCTCAATATTTTTGATGTCCTGCTGACTCACAGTTCAGGTACAGGCTTACTGGTTTCAGCTGAAAGGTAAAGTGAAGCTATCGCTCTATATCGCCCGCAGGTATCTCTTCGCCAAAAAGTCGAGGAACGCAATCAATGTGATCTCATCGATATCAGTGGCCGGAGTCACAGTGGGAACAATGGCTCTTATAATAGTCCTCTCCGTCTTCAACGGACTCGAGACCCTCGTGCGCTCCATCTTCAACACTTTCGACCCCGACCTTAAGATCACTCCTGCGACAGGAAAGACCTTCATTCCAGAAGATTCCAGACTGAAACTTCTTTCTGAAGCAGACGGTATTGCCTGTTATGCCCTTTGCCTCGAGGAGAACGCCCTTCTCCGATACGATGAAAGGCAATATATTGCTACAATAAAGGGGGTTGATGAGAACTACCCCGATGTAAGCGGCATCGACAGCTCGATGTGGGACGGCGAGTTCATCCTGAGATCTGACATGGGAAGGCCCTACGCAATTCCGGGCATCGGCATTGCGAACTACCTCGGGATGAGGGTCAATTTCATCACCCCGCTGAACATTTACGTTCCCCGCCGTACCGCCGGAACCGACATGAACCCGGAAAATGCCTTTGTCAGAAACTTCATCTTTCCCTCAGGCATTTATCAGGTTGAGCAGGAATTTGATTCAAAATATGTCTTCCTGCCCATCGATTTTACACGCGAACTTCTTGAATATGATAAAGAAGTCTCTTCCATTGAGATAAGATTCGGGCCGGGAGCATCAGAATCGTCGGTACAGAAAGAGGTAAAAGGAATCTTCGGCGAAGGGTTCATAGTGCAAAACAAGTATGAACAGCAGGAGATCTTCTACAAGGTTATGCGTTCGGAGCGCCTGGCAATCTTTTTCATTCTGACCCTTATCCTGATAATAGCATCATTCAGTATTATCGGCTCCCTGACGATGCTCATCATCGAGAAGGAAAGGGATATTGAGATACTCCGCAGCCTTGGAGCGGACAATGACCTGATAAGGAAGATCTTTATCTTTGAAGGATGGCTGATCGCGATAATAGGAGCCATCGCGGGGATCTTCCTCGGCTTTGTTGTCTGCTACATCCAGCAGAGATTCGGGATTGTCCGCCTGAGGGGCGATTCCCTTATCATGGACGCCTATCCTGTCGTTCTGAGGTTCAGGGATTTTATCATAGTTCCCGCCACCGTGCTTCTTATCGGCTACTGGGCAGCCTGGTACCCGGTCAGGTACCTGACAAAAAAATACCTTGCCGGCGACTGATAAATACATTGAAATGAGAAAGCTACTTCAACATATAATCCTTTCACTCATTATTATGGCGGCCATGTGGTCGTCGTGCAGCAGCCGGAGGGCCAAAGCCGGGCATAAAGACCTTATCCCTGAAAAAGATCTGATAGGTATTCTGACCGATTCCTACATAGCCGACGGACTCCTTTCCATTCCAGGGATATTTGAAGATTTTTCCGAAGGGGATACCCTTACAACCTACACCGATATAATCGAAGGACATGGTTATACAAGGCAGCAGATGGACCGGACCATGCGTTATTACTTTATCAGGAAACCAAAGGAGCTTGTGAAGATCTATGATCAGGTCCTCGGAGCGCTCAGCAAGCTCGAATCGATTGTCGACAAGGACTTTCCCGCCGCCCGGATAAAAGATCTCAATTTCTGGCCCGGAGAAGAAATATATTCATTCCCCTCGCCTGCCGGGAATGAACTGCATGAACTCGATCTCATCCTGCCTGAGCGTGAAGCCTATAACATCAATTTCACGCTGACGCTTTATCCCGACGATCAGACCATCGATCCCCGTCCAACACTTTATCTTTCACATACTGATTCAACAGGCGTCGAGCAAAAGATATTATTCCCTTCCTTTCCCTATATCCGGGATGGTCAGCCTCATAACTATAACCTCTTCCGGATGAACAACATCCCTTCGCCGGCAAGGCTCAGAGGATCCTTCATCAACGACAGCCTTACCCCTCCCGGCAGGTTCAAACATTACAGGGTCGATAATATCCTCATGACGCGGAGCCGCGTAGATCAATGAGAAGGTTCTCTGCCCAGTATATCATCACCAATGCAGGGCCTCCCCTGAAGAGAGGTATCGTTAAGGTTGCCGGCGACGGTACCATTGCAGGTATCGAGGATACAGGGGGCTCCCCTGATGAAAGAGAGGGTGTTGAATTTCACAACGGAATAATAATCCCCGGATTCGTAAACTGTCATTGCCATCTCGAGCTTTCCCACATGAAGGATGTCATTCCTCCGCGGACCGGACTGGCACAGTTCCTTAAAATTTTTAAGGATGCCAGGATTGACGATCCCGATATTATTGAAGATTCAGCTGCCAGAGCAGATGCTTCAATGTACAGGGACGGCATTGTACTATGCAGCGACATCTGCAACACAGCCGGCACCTTTGGTATTAAAAGCAGGAGCCGTATAAAATATATAAGTCTCCTTGAGGTTTTCGGTATCGAAGCGTCGAAGGCACTCCGGAGAATGACAGAAATAAGGCAGCTGGCCGACAAGGCTGAGAAAGCGGGGCTTGAATGGTGGATCGTCCCCCATGCCGTATATTCGATATCACTGAGCCTGTTCGCCCTTCTTCGCGAAGAGACGCTGAATAACAGGGTAAGCTCGCTCCATTTCATGGAGACAAGGGCTGAAAAGATGCTCCTCAGGGATCACAGCGGTCCTCTTATGGATTCATACCGCGAATCGGAACTGATAACAGGCAGGCCTGAAACGGCAGGCAGTCACACCGAAGCAGTAATGAAGTACGTAACACAATCGGGAAACCTGATCCTGGTGCATAATACCTTTGCAGAAAGGGAAGTTGTAAGGGAGGTGAACAGGAGAGGAAGGGTAAGCTGGTGCCTCTGCCCGAAGGCAAACATGTACATTGAGGGCAACATGCCTCCTCTCGGCATGCTGATGGAAGAAGGATGCACGATAGTTACCGGAACCGACAGTTATGCATCCAACGACACCCTGAGCATCCTTGAAGAGGTAAAGCTTCTTCAGCACCACAATCCGGCCCTGCCTCTTTCAACCCTGATAAGCTTTGCCACCATCAACGGCGCCAGGGCCCTCGGCGAAGAAAAGCTTTACGGGTCAATTGAGGAAGGCAAAAAACCGGGACTTCTTCTGCTGAAAAACACCGACCTGCAGGGAATGAGGCTTCTTCCGGAGACCAAAGTCACCAGGCTTATCTGAAACTGCCTTACAATACGGCTTATTATTGCTAATTTTGCCTTTCTTAAAAAGTAAGTTATGCCGACCTTCCTGTTCGATAAAATAATTTTCGGCCCCGTTGTGAGCAGGCGTCTGGGCGATTCGCTGGGAATAAACCTTCTTCCCGCCACAAGGAAAGTGTGCAATTTCAACTGCATCTACTGCGAATGCGGATGGACAATGAACAGCGGGGAGGATAGAAGCAGCCTGCCTTCGAGAAAAGATGTGTACAATGCCCTCGATCTTAAGCTTTCGGAGCTGAAAGATAAAAACAGGCCGCCTGATGTAATTACCTTTGCAGGAAACGGTGAGCCTACCCTTCACCCCGACTTTCCCGGAATTGTGGATGATACCATAGAACTCAGGAACAAGCATTTCCCCGCGACCAGGATAGCAGTTCTCTCAAATTCGACAACTATCACCATACCCCACATACGCGAGGCTCTTCTGAAGGTTGACCAGAATATTCTCAAGCTCGACTCGGGCTTCGACCTTACAGTGAAAAGTCACAATCAGCCCAGGGTCAACTTCAAGGTTGCCGAACTTATAAGAAACCTTAAGGACTTCAACGGCCAGCTGATAATACAGACTCTCTTCCTGAGGGGAACCTACAGGGGACGGACTATCGACAACACCACTCCCGAAGAGCTCGAAGCATGGCTCAGAGCCCTTGAAATTATAAGGCCGGAAGAGGTTATGATATACACTATCTCGAGAGACACTCCCGACGGAGGCGAGCTTGCAAAGGTTCCGGAAGATGAGCTTCACCGTATCGCCTCAATGGTAAACAGGCTCGGCATAAGAACAAGCGTATCCGGCTGACCTTGGAAACTTATCCGACCATACTCATCTGTCCCCTCGAATGGGGGCTCGGTCATGCCGGCCGGATGGCTGCCGTGGCAAGACTACTGCAGGACCGGGGCTGCAAGATCCTGATAGGTTCAGGCAGAGAGCACCAGGCCTTCTTCCGTAACCATCTTCCGGGAGTCAGCTTTGTCGATTTTCCGGGATTCAGGCCCCGATATTCATCAATATTTCCACAGTATATTGCCCTTCTTGCGCAGATGCCCCTTTTACTGTTCCATATCGTTTCGGAACACATGAAACTGAAATCAATGCTCAGGGAGCAACACGTCGACATAGTAATAAGCGATAACCGCTTCGGGCTCTGGAACAAAAGGATAAGGACCGTTTATGTGACGCATCAGATCAACATACCTTTTCCGCGTCCCTTCAGGTTCATGGAGCCCCTCGGTGCACTGTTCCACCGTTTCTTCATCAGGAGGTACGATCTCTGCCTCATTCCGGATCTGCCCGGACCGGCTAACCTCTCGGGACGCCTTTCGCATGGAATGCGACTGCCTGCCAATGCCTTCTACGCGGGCATGATGTCGCGATTCCCCGTCGATGATGATTCGCCTCCAAAGCCGGACGAGGAAGGGTACAATACCCTGATCCTTTCAGGCCCTGAGCCCCAGAGAAGCCTTCTCAGGAAGATGGCAGCGGAGGCTTTCCGGGAAAGGACCCGGAAACTTGTCATCCTTGAAGGAAAGCCACTCGGGAATTATATTGCCTCAGTCACCGTTAATACAATCCCGCACAACGACCTCCCCGACATCTCTATGCAACGCATCATCAGAGGAAGCGAAGGTATAATCTGCCGCGCGGGATATACAACACTGATGGAGCTTGTGACCATGGGCTGCAGTGCCCTGCTGGTACCGACTCCCGGGCAGACTGAACAGGAGTATCTTGCTGATTATCTCTCAGGAAGAGGATGGTTCACTTCAGTAAAACAGAAAGATCTGAATAAGAACAGCATCCTCCCTCCGGCGAAGGGAAACTGGCCAGAAGATTTAAGTGAGGAAAGCGGCAGACTTCTTGAAAAAGCCGTCGACATTATCCTAAACAAGTAAAATGAAAAGGCTCACACCCAGGAAGCCTGTGAAATAGCCTGCCCAGACCTGTGCAGGATCGTGCGCGTCGAGTTTCAGCCTCGATGAAAGTATCATCCCGCTCACGACTATTACGGCAGCAAGATGAAGGATAAGTCCTGTATGCATCCTGAAGGATAGCATGATAACCATTGCGGTAAGGGCCCCGGCAGCCGCAGCGTGTATGGATATCTTCCACCAGAAGTTGATCATCGACAATATTATTGCCACTATTGAGGTGGCAAAGATGAACGACTTAATAAAAAAAGGGATCTGGTACCTGAATATTATGAAAGATGTGGTGCAGTACAGAATGGAAGCAAGCAGAAGGGGTATTATCCTCTCTGTCCTGTCCTCAATCGAATAAGAGCTTATCACATTCCTGTACCTCAGAAGGGGAAGCATGCCAACAGGCAGCAGGACGTTGTTAATAAGCACAATAGCCATCAGAAGAAATTTAACCTGGGCAGGAAGGTATTTCAGGAAAGTAGGCGCCGTGAAAAGGATCAGAAGTCCGTACACAGGCATGAACAAGGGGTGGAAGATGACCGAAATGATCCTGGCCAGCTTAAAGGATATTCCTGATTCCTGCATATTCTCCATTCAGATCTCTCTCCTTAACCGGGCCACTGGTATGTTCAGCTGTTCCCTGTATTTAGCAACTGTTCTTCTCGCAATCTGATAACCCTTTTCCTGAAGGATCTCTGTAAGCCTTTCGTCGGTAAGCGGTCGTCTCTTTTCTTCATTCTCTATGCAGTCCTGAAGAATCCTCTTTATCTCCCTCGTCGAGACCTCTTCTCCCGTATCTGTCTGAAGCCCTTCGGAGAAGAAGAATTTCAGGGGGAAAATGCCAAAATGCGTCTGTATGTATTTGCTGTTTGCAACCCTCGACACTGTCGAAATGTCGAGTCCCGTCATTTCCGCCACATCCTTGAGGATCATCGGCTTCAGCCTGGTCTCGTCGCCATCTTCAAAATATTCCTGCTGGTAAGTAAGAATAGCATTCATTGTCATGAGAAGAGTGTTCTGGCGCTGCTTTATGGCATCTATGAACCATTTTGCCGAATCGATCTTCTGCTTCACGAACATGATTGCCTCCTTCATATCTTTCTTCTGCTCCTTGTTCCTGACGTAGGTCTGAAGCATCTCGTTGTAGGAGGGACTAAGCCTCAGTTCAGGGACATTGCGGGAATTAAGGTGAAGATCAAATCCCTCCTCGTTCAATTCGAGGATGAAATCGGGTATAATGTGCTGCGAAGTTTTGGAATAAGTGTCCCCGTAAAGGCTCCCCGGTTTCGGATTGAGTTTCAGTATCTCATCTATTGCTGACTTAAGCTCGATCTCCGGGATGTTCATCTTAGCCGTTATCTTGTCGTAATGGCGTTTTGAGAACTCCTCAAAATACAGATCGATAACGGTGTAAGCCGTCCTGAGCGAAGGTATTGTACGGTCCTTTATTGCCAGCTGGATAAGAAGGCACTCCCTCAGGGTACGTGCACCCACACCCGGAGGATCCAGGTCCTGGATTATATGAAGGACCTCTTCCAGTTCTTCCTCGTTTGTGGAAATATTCTGAAGGAAGGCAAGGTCGTCGACGATGTTTTCCAGTTCCCTTCTGAGATAACCGTCTTCGTCGATGTTTCCCAGGATATATTCCCCGAGCACCTTCTGTTTCTCTGTAAGGTCCCTCAGTCCCAGCTGGGCCTGGAGATGCTCGTGGAACGATGATCCTGCCGAGAAAGGGATCTCGCTCCTCTTCTCATCTTCCTTGCTGTAGTTGTTTGTCTGAAGCCGGTATTCAGGGACATCATCCTCTTCTATGTAATCGTCGAGAGTGAACTCCTCCTGGTCCCTGTCGTCGTCACTGAATTCTTCTTCTTCCTCCCCGTTGTTGTTTATATCGTCCACATCTTCATTATCTCCTTCCTCAAGAGCCGGATTCTCCTCAAGCTCCTTCTTGATCCGCTGTTCAATCTGGATCGTAGGTATCTCGAGCAGCTTGATCATCTGGATCTGCTGGGGCGATAGTTTCTGCAGAAGTTTCTGTTGTAGCTTTTGCTTTAACATCCGGTGCAGTTAATGAGGTTAAGGGCAAAGATACATTTAAAATTCAGCATTCCTGGGTGTCCTGGGAAACGGGATGACATCCCTGATGTTCCCCATTCCAGTCATAAAGAGTATAAGTCTTTCAAATCCCAGTCCGAATCCGCTGTGAGGCGCTGTCCCGAATTTCCTGGTCTCGAGGTACCACCACAGGTCCTTTACAGGAAGATTCAGCTCCCCAATCCTCGAAACAAGCTTATCATAATCCTCCTCCCTCTGCGATCCTCCTATTATCTCTCCTATGCCTGGAAAAAGAACATCCATCGCCCGTACTGTTTTTCCGTCGTTGTTCTGTTTCATGTAAAAGGCTTTTATCTCTTTCGGATAGTCGGTAAGTATCACAGGGCGTTTGAAATGCTCCTCAACGAGATAGCGCTCATGTTCTGCCTGAAGGTCCCTTCCCCATCCCACCGGATACTCCCATTTTCTTTCGGCGGCTGTGAGAATACCGACAGCCTCTGTATAGGTTATCCTTACAAAACTGTTATCCACCACGAACTTCAGCCGGCTGATAAGATCTTTGTCAATCATATCGTTGAGAAATGTCAAGTCGTCGAGGCAGTTTTCGAGAGCGTATCTGATAAGGTACTTGACGAAATCCTCGGCAAGGTCCATATTGTCATTCAGATCGTAGAATGCCATTTCCGGTTCTATCATCCAGAATTCCGCCAGGTGTCTTGGTGTATTTGAATTCTCCGCTCTGAAAGTCGGGCCGAAGGTATAGATCTCCCCCAGGGCGAGGGCTCCCAGTTCCCCTTCAAGTTGTCCCGATACTGTAAGGTTCGTCTCCCTCCCGAAGAAATCGTTACTGAAGTCTATCTTCCCGTCTTCTGTAAGGGGAAGGTTTTTAAGGTCGAGAGTAGTAACATGGAACATCTCACCTGCCCCTTCGGCGTCGCTTCCGGTTATTATCGGCGTGTGGAGATAGTAGAAACCCTTGTCATTAAAATATTTATGAACTGCAAAGGCCATTGCATGCCTTATCCTGAAAACAGCTCCGAAGGTGTTAGTGCGGAAACGGAGATGGGCGTGTTCCCTCAGGAACTCCATTGAGTGTCCCTTTTTCTGGAGAGGATAGCTCTCGGGATCGCATTTCCCGTAAAGTTCTATACTCAGGGCGTTTATCTCAACAGTCTGTCCCTGGCCCTGCGATTCGACCAGGGTTCCCGTAACTGCAAGGCAGGCTCCTGTTGTAATTCCCTTCAGGAGATCCTCATCAAAGCGGCTGACATCTGCAACGATCTGGATGTTCTTTATTGACGATCCGTCGTTCAGGGCTATGAATGCAATATTCCTGTTTCCCCTTTTTGTTCTTACCCAGCCTTTTACAAGAACCTCCGAACCCAGGGCCGGAGCAGCCAGCAACTCTTTAACCTTTATCCTTTTCATCCTTTAATAATTTTACTTTACAGGCAGGATGGAACCGCACAGAATTGAATACTAATTATCAACATAAATTATTGTTATCTGTTCAATCATGCGGGTTTCATCATATTTCATTATTTTCAGAAATTTCCCCCGCAAAAGTAATAAATTGTTGTCCGTAAACGCCCGCGGGGCAGCTATTATTTTAACCGGTGCGCTCCGATTGATCAGATAATTTGATTCTTACAATAATATTTCATAATAAAAACAGTTTTATTATAATCAGTTTGTTTTTCTGGCCACGACCTGAGCCTGAAGCAAAATGTGTTGATAACGAAAGATAAGTGCCGGAATTTGTGATCGGATATTTTGTAAAATCTGAATAACTTTGGACTGAAGAACCCGAAATTTTAAATGAGCTATGGAAGAGAATAATAACATTATCGTGGTTCCGTGGGATTTCACCCCTGTGGCCGAATCGGCTCTTGCCCATGCGGCAAGGATCTCGCGGATGGTTGGAAACAAAATATGTCTTCTCCACATTGTCGATCCCGGAACAAAGGTCAGGGCCGAGGGTGAGAAAAAAACCCTTCTGAGGCATATAGCGGACGAAAACAGCAGGAAATACAATCTCCCCATAGATTCAGAGGTGATTAAAGGTTCTATATTCACCTCCATAGCCGAATTTGTCAATGACAGGGATGCCAGCCTGGTGGTTATGGGAACGCACGGAATGGTAGGGATGCAGAAACTAACGGGAAGCTGGGCCCTCAAGGTAATTGTAAAGTCAAAAGCTCCCTTTATTGTCGTTCAGGATCCTCCATCCGATCAGGAGAGGTATCATAACATCGTTTTCCCTGTCGATTTCAAGACCGAGAACAAGGAGAAGATGGGGATGGCGATCTTCATGGGCAAGTATTTCGATTCAAAGGTCCATATACTCCGTACGGTCACAAAAGACAAGAGTCTCACCAAAAAGACCAACATAAACCTGAATTTTGCCGTTAAGTTCTTAATGCAGAACAACATAGATTTTGAGGTCCATGAGGTGCCCCACGGCAAGTTCGCTCAGCAGACAATCGATTTTGCCCAGAACATCAAGGCCGACCTGATACTTATAATGACCACGAAGAATATCACCATGGCCGACTATGTTGTCGGAGCTTCCGAGCAATATATAATTGCCAACAGTTCGAAGATACCGGTCTGCTGTGTAAATCCGAGGTCCTCATTTGCCAAGGTGGGTCAGTTCATGTACGGTTGATCCGGGTGCTTGGTGCTTGGTGCTGGGTGCTTGGTGCTGGGTGCTCGTTGCTTGGTTGCCTGGGTTGGTGACCGGTTCCGGAATTTAAACTACTCCTCCTTCTTCCCTGCGTCCTCCACCTCCGCTTAAGCTACGGTGGACAAGTGCGTCCTGCGTCCTGTGTCTTGCGTCCTTCCTTCTCCCTTTCTCCCACTCTCCCTATCTCCCCTTCGGTTCTTTCCTTCCCGGCTTGATAAAGAATGTTGCCAGTATTGCAGCTGCAAGGGCAAAAAAGAAGGTAGTGAGCCTTGCAGGAACACCCTTTTTTATACATGCTGATGATATGACAGAGATCTTTCCGGTCTTAGTCTCTTCTCCCAGAGCATTGGAAACGGCTGTTTCGAATTTCGTCCTGCTGACGAACTTTTTTCCTTCGAGTGAAAGCAGTTTAAGTCCTTCATGTGCAGAAAGGTCATTATGGCTCAGGAGAAGATCCGTTTTTCCGGCAGTAACCCTGTAGTGCTGTTCAAACCCTCCCGAGATCCATACAACTGTAAAAAGCATTCCTGCAACCACTGTTACTATCGCTGCTCTTCCGTGGAATTTCCTCCAGAAGAGCGACAAAAGGACTACTACCGAGAAGGTGCATCCTATTCCCGCCCATACATAGCTTACAATTGTAAAGATGAGGTCGGAAGGAGAGAAATACGACAGGGCCAGGGCGACCAACGCGAGAGCTGCTGTCGTGAGGCGGTGACGTTTCAGGTTTCCTCCGGATTGTAGGCTCCTGCTGTTATGTTTCTTTCCCTTTATGCTTTCGGTAAGTTCCGTTGCCGAGAGGATAAGCAGGGAGTCGGCTGTTGACACCATGGCGGCAATCGCCCCTGATATCAGCAAAGCTGCCAGCGCCGGATGAAAGAGCCTTACCATAACGCTGGGCATCACGTATTCCGGATCGTTTAGTCCTGTAGGTCCGAATATTGCAAGTCCTATCCATCCTATCATCAGGGCTCCGGTATATGCAATTATTGTCCAGACAATTCCGATGTTCCTCGCCTTTTTTGCCTGCCTGGCATCTTTTATTGCCATAAAGCGCACGCTTAGCTGGGGCTGGCCTCCCAGATAGCCGAAAAACCAGCTGAAGCCTCCCGCGATGATCATTCCCGCCGCGAAGCCTTTTGCCGTCCCGGTAAGCGACGACCATGAGCTTCCCGATCTGACAAGTGCTTCGGATATTCCGCCCGCGTAGAGGTCAGGGTGATCCGACAGGTAGATGATCCCTGCGACCGGACCGATAACAAGAGCAACGATCATCAGGATCGATTGTATCACATCGGTATAGACCACGCTCCGGAATCCTCCGTAAACAGTGTAGGGTATGATGACTGCTGCTGTTATCAGGGCTCCCGTCCATGGTTTCATCCCGAAAAGAGTGTGAAGCGTCTTTCCTCCGCCAAGGAACTGGGCTCCCACGTAAAAGAAGAAAAAGAACACAATGACAAGGCTCGACACTATCCTAAGCTGACGGCCCGACTCCCCGTGCTTTGCAGCGAGAAATTCCGTGAAGGTATTAACATTGTATTTCTCCGCCTCGGCCCTGAGCCTCCATGCAAGGAAAGTCCATGCTGTTATTATCCCCGCCACGCATCCTGCCGCAGTCCATATCTCCGTAAGTCCTGTTGCATAGGCTGCTCCTGGCAAACCAAGAAGCGCCCACGACGATTCTCCAGTTGCCCTTTCAGACAGGGCAGCCACCCATCCCGGAAGCTTGCGTCCCGCTATCGCGAAGTCGCTTCCCGATTTTACTTTTCTTCCCTGATAAACGCCCCATAGTATCAGCAGGGTTATATAGGTAACCATGACGGTGATGAAGGTGATCTGGTTTTCCATAGGTGCAGAGCTTGGTGCCATAAATTTATACAAATTTTTGGGGATGGCAGTGGAAGACGGTTGACGCCTGCCTGACTGAATGCGTCAGCAGGTAGGCAGGGATGACGGATGACCCCCGCCTGACCGAAGTCAGTCGGGCAGGGATGACGGATGACCGAAGGGGAAAGTGGGAGATGGGGAGAGTGGGTGAAGGCGCAGGAAGCAAGACGCACTTGTCCACCGCAGCTTAAGCGGAGGTGGAGGACACAGGGAAAAAGTTGAAGAAGTTGAAGAAGTTGAAGAGGTTGAAGGGGTTGAAAAGCCTCTACGCTAATCTGTGAGAAAAAAAGCACTACACAAGGTTGAAGGCACTGGATTTCGACCCCCCTGCCAGGGGGGCTGGGGGGTTTTGTAACCAGATCCGATACTGTGATCGAAACTCCGGGGCAATAACCCAATAACAAAAACCCAATCAGTAAGACTCTGCTCTAAATTCCGAACGCTTTCCTTATCTGCTCCACAAAATCCAGCTTTTCCCAGGCGAAGAATTCAACCTTCTTTTTCCAGGCTTTTTTACCGTTGTTGTTTAAGGTTCTTGGTTCGGATCCGGGCACTTCGTAAAATACTTCCACCTCACCGGTCTCCGGGTTTCGTCCGAAATGTCCGTACGATGCCGTGCGGAGGAATACCGGATCCTTAAGTCCGAAGCGTTTCACAATCGAGTAGGGTCGCAGGTCGAAGAGCTCATTTACCGTTGAGGCTATTTTGCCGTCGGTAAGCACTTTGCCGTTACCATCCTTCACCTTTGCGGTTCCGAAGGTGTTAACATTCAGTCCTACGGGTTCAGAGACGCCTATTGCGTAAGCTATCTGGATTAGAGCCTGGTCGCAGACTCCGGCAGCAACGAGGTTCTTGGCAATATGGCGGGCTGCATAGGCAGCTGAACGGTCGACCTTCGATGAGTCCTTCCCTGAGAAGGCTCCTCCTCCGTGGGCTCCGTGCCCTCCGTAGGTATCTACAATGATCTTCCTGCCGGTGAGGCCTGTGTCGCCGTGTGGTCCGCCGATAACGAATTTCCCTGTCGGGTTCACAAGAAGCTTCATGTCGTCCTCGAACAGCTTTCGGATTCCTTCAGGAAGTGATTTTTTTACTCGGGGGATCAATATGGATTTCAGATCGTCGTGTATCTTCTTCTGCATTTCCTTTTCGGCTTTCTTCTCCGCCTCAAGCGACCCGTCTATCGGGACTATGAACTCATCGTGCTGGGTGCTTATGACAATAGTGTGGATCCGGAGGGGTTTGTTGTTGTCGTCGTACTCGATCGTTACCTGCGATTTCGAGTCGGGACGGAGATATTTCATCTGTTTCCCTTCGCGTCTGATCGCTGCAAGTTCTCTGAGAAGCGAATGAGCGAGTTCGATGCTGAGAGGCATAAAGTTCTCCATTTCACGGCATGCATAGCCGAACATCATTCCCTGGTCGCCTGCCCCCTGCTCCTCCGGTGATTCGCGGTCGACACCCTGCCTGATGTCGCCCGACTGTTCATGGATCGTCGAGATCACGCCGCATGAGTCGCAGTCGAAACGGTATTCCGCCTTTGTATAACCAATATCCCTTATCACCCGGCGGGCTGTTTCCTGTACATCAACCCACCCTTCGGTGCGTACTTCTCCTCCGCAGAGGACCAGTCCCGTTGTTACGAATGTCTCACATGCCACCTTCGACTCAGGGTCCCACCTGAGGAACTCGTCAAGCAGAGCATCTGATATCTGATCGGCAACCTTGTCGGGGTGCCCTTCCGAAACTGATTCGGATGTGAAAAAGTAACCCATGATATTTAAGTTTGTAGTGACTAAAGTACTTCAAGTACTTAGGCTCATAATTGTTGAATAACTATTAAAACTAAAAACAATTAAACAACTGGCAGGAAGAAGGGTTGATTGTAAAAATGGAATCTGAGGCGTTTTAGCATTTTTTCCCGTGGTTGCAATCAGCTCAAATTTCTCCACCAGATATGATGTGCAAAGAAAGTAAAATTCGGGGAGAATACAAAGCATTTGGAAATTTAGGTGTGTGTTGCTGGATGCTGGATGCTGGGTGCTTGTTACTGGGTGCTGGGTGCTTGACCTGGCCCTACGCCCCGTGCCCCACGCCCCAAGCCATAAAATTCATCCGTTAGTCAGCAGCCTGAACACCTCTTCCAGGTTGTTTTCCTGTTTCTGGAGGGAAAGAACTGTAAGCTTATTGCTGACTGCAAAACGGAAAACCGACGAACGTATGTCATCGCCGCCGGAAGCTTCTATTATCCAGGTATAAGCCTTCAGCTTCCTTACCGAGCTGACCATGGGAATAGCTGCCAGAAGGGTTTCATCAGGCTCGCGGTCGAATTCAACAAGAACAACCTGCTGAGGCTGACTTATCTTTGAATAGATGTCTTTCTTCTCTTCATCCGCCACAACAACCCCCTTGTCGATAATGATAACCCTGTCGCATATGGCCTCGACTTCCTGCATAATGTGCGTCGACAGCATTACTGTCTTTTCCTTTCCGGCATCGCGGATGAGGTTGCGGATCTCCACTATCTGATTGGGATCCAGTCCTGTCGTTGCCTCGTCGAGTATCAGCACTTCCGGATTGTGTATCAGAGCCTGGGCAAGACCTACCCTCTGCCTGTATCCCTTCGAGAGAGAGCCGATCTTCTTCCTTCTTTCGGGAGCAAGTCCGGTTATCTCAATAATTTCGTCAACCTGCTGCTTCAGGGGAATATCAGACCTGTACAGCGACGCGGCGAACTCGAGGTATTCCCTGACATACATCTCCGGATAAAGCGGATTGTTCTCAGGAAGGTAACCCAGCTTACGGCGTATGACAGAGGAGTCGTCGGTTATTGAAATATCATTCACAAACACATTTCCAGATGTGGGTGGTATGTAGCCGGTTATTATCTTCATCATCGTCGATTTGCCTGCTCCGTTAGGACCAAGGAAACCGACAATCTCTCCCGTATTTATTCTGAAGGATACATTATCCAGAGCTTTCTGTTCCCCGTAATACTTCGTAACACTCTGTACTACAATTGACATATATCAACAGGTGATTAAGATGCGATTGCGAAGATAGTGCATCG
>JAVEZS010000029.1:0-7034 GCA_034002885.1 Bacteroidales bacterium | reverse complement strand
TGCGTCTTGTGTCTTGCGTCTTCTTTCCCCCCTAAAACGCCTCCTTCACAATCCTTGCCACATTATCCGACCTCCCGAGAGTGTAGTAGTGGATCCCCGGTACTCCGGCCTTTATCAGTTCCTTCGACTGCATCACGGCCCATTCTATTCCCACCTCCCTGGCATCCTTGTCGGTCCTGCATTTATGAAGAGCCACAACAAGATCGTATGGCATGTCTATATGAAAAGTCTGGGGAAGAAGGTTAATATCGTTCAAAGCTGAAACCGGCTTAATACCGGCAATTATCGGAACGTCAATTCCGATCTCCCTGCACTCGTCCCTGAACCTGAAGAACTTGCTGTTGTCGAAGAACATCTGTGTAACGATATAGCTTGCTCCTGTGTCTACCTTATGCTTCAGGTTCACAAGGTCGATCTGTCTGTTTGGTGCTTCAAAGTGTTTTTCAGGGTAACCGGCAACCCCTATGCAGAAACTGGCAGGGTTTGTGTCCTCCAGCGACTCCTCCAGGTATTTCCCCTTGTTCATATCAACGATCTGCTGAACCAGCTCCCAGGTATGGGTATGCCCTTCCTTCTCGGGGATGAAGCTCCTGCTCCCTTTCTGGGGATCACCCCTGAGAGCCAGCACGTCGTCGATGCCGAGAAAGTTCATCTCGATAAGCACATTCTCCGTCTCCTCCTTTGTGAATCCTCCGCAAAGAACGTGAGGAACAACAGGGATGTTGTACTTGTATTTTACCGCGGCGGCCAGGGCAATGGTACCCGGACGCTTTCTCACAACACGTTTCTCAAGAAGTCCGTCGGGCCTCTCGCGGTACACTGTCTCGTTGCGGTGACTGGTGAAATTAATGTATGCAGGACTGAATTCCATCAGTCTGTCGATTGTGGAATAAACCCTTTCAATGCTGTGCCCTTTCAGCGGAGGCAGCAGCTCAAACGTGAACAACGGACCTTTGGCGTTCCGTATCCTGTCAATAACACTCATACTATTTTCATAAATTCGGAGCCAGCCATCTTGCTGCCTCATCAATACTCATTCCCTTCCTTGATGCATAATCCCTGAGCTGATCCTCCCCTATCTTCCCTACATTGAAATACACCGATCCGGGATGTGAGAAGAAGTACCCGCTCACTGCTGCCGGGGGCGTCATGGCAAAATTTTCCGTCAGTCCCGCCCCTGTCAGCCTTTCCGCATCAAGGAGGTCAAAGATAACACGTTTTTCGGTATGATCGGGACAAGCAGGATAGCCTGGCGCGGGCCGTATGCCCTTGTATTTTATTTTCAGGAGTTCCTCTACCGTAAGATCCTCTCCGGAGGCATAGCCCCAGTGTTCCTTCCTCACCAACTCATGAAGATACTCTGCGGCAGCTTCAGCTATGCGGTCGCTAAGTATCCTTATCATAATGGTAGCGTAATCGTCGTCCCTGAACTCCTCCATGCCTTTTTCATCTATGGGAGCGGTTACGACAAAAGCTCCTATATAATCCTTCACTCCCGACGATGCGGGGGCAATATAATCTGCAAGACAGAGGTTCGGAACACCCTTTTCCTTCTGCTCCTGGTTCCTCAGGAACCTGAAGACGGCAAGGGTTTCGTCGATCCCGCTCTCAGCAAGGACCTTCACATCATCGCCTTCCGACACTGCCGGGAAAAGTCCGAATACACCCTTTGTCCCGACAAGTTTTTTCTCAGCTATTATCCTGAGGTACTTCTGTGCATCCTCAAAAAGCGTCGTGGCTTCCTTCCCCTTCACCGGATCGTCAAATATCGCGGGATATTTCCCGTTCAGCTTCCACGCGAAAAAGAAAAATGTCCAGTCGATGTACTTAACAAGAGTGTCATGGTCGAATCCTCCTGTCTGATGCAATCCCGGCTTCACCGGCGTATGTATCTTCAATGAATTCCAGTCGCATGAAAACCTGTTTTCCCTTGCCTGTTCAAGAGTAACAAGTTTCCTTTCAGTCTTCTTCGAGAGATGTTCTTCCTGCATCTTCCTGTACTTCTCCCTCACCGCCGTTGAATAGTCCCGGCTGCTGTCCTGGAGAAGCGATGAAAGAACCCCTGCAGCCTTTGAGGCATCCTTCACATGGATCACACTTTTTGAATAAGCCGGCGCTATCTTTACTGCCGCGTGTATCTCCGAGGTTGTCGCTCCTCCGATGAGAAGCGGTATGTCCAGATTTCTCCTCTCCATCTCCGATGCGACGTTAACCATCTCCTCCAGCGAAGGGGTTATCAGTCCGCTCAGTCCAATGAAGTCGGCCTTCTCGCTTAATGCAGTATCTATTATCCTGTCGGCCGGGACCATCACCCCGAGATCAAGAACCTGGTAGTTGTTGCACGAGAGAACCACACCGACGATGTTCTTTCCTATGTCGTGAACGTCGCCCTTCACCGTGGCAAGAAGAATCTTTCCTGCGCTTCTGTTCTCTCCTCCCTGACTCTCCTCCTCGATATACGGAGCCAGCACGGCCACAGCCTTCTTCATCACCCTGGCGCTCTTCACGACCTGCGGAAGGAACATCCTTCCCGATCCGAAGAGATCGCCCACCTCGTTCATCGCTCCCATCAGCGGACCCTCGATCATCTCTATCGTGCGGGGGAAAAGCGGACGAGCCTCTTCCACATCCTGACTAATGTATTCATCAATACCTCTTTTCAGGGCATGCCTGATCCTCTCAAGAACGGGAAGCGAACGCCAGGCATCGGCCTTCTCTTCCTTTTTTCCCTCACTCTTTAGTCCTTCGGCGAACTTAACGAGCCTTTCGGTTGCATCCTTCCGCCTGTTAAGTACTACATCCTCGCAGAGCTGAAGAAGATCGGGCTCAATCTCGCTGTAAACCTGCAACATACCCGGATTTACTATCCCCATGTCGAGGCCGGCCTTAATTGCATGATAAAGAAATACCGAATGCATTGCTTCCCTCACCCTGTCGATCCCCCTGAACGAGAATGAGAGGTTGCTTATCCCTCCGCTGACCCTTGCGTACGGGAGCTTCTCCTTAATCCATGCGGCAGCCTTTATGAAGTCGACCGCGTAATTGTTATGTTCCTCTATTCCCGTAGCTATTGCAAGAACATTAGGATCGAATATTATGTCTTCCGGAGGGAAGCCTGCCTTCTCAGTGAGGATCCTGTATGACCTTTCAGCAACAGCTGTCTTTTTGGCGAAGGTATCGGCCTGGCCTGTCTCGTCGAACAGCATTATAACTGCCGATGCTCCGAATTTTCTGATAAGGCGTGCATGCTCAAGAAAAACATCCTCGCCTTCCTTCAGACTAATGGAGTTCACCACCGATTTCCCCTGGATGCATTTGAGTGCCGATTCAATGACGCTCCATTTGGAAGAATCTATCATCAGGGGAAGTTTCGCTATGTCAGGCTCAGACATTATGAGGTTTACGAACCTTACCATGGCTTTTTCGGAATCGAGCATCGCCTCATCCATGCAGATATCAATCACCTGCGCTCCTCCTTCAACCTGGTTTCGAGCTATTGCCAGAGCCTCGTCATATTTTTCCTCACGTATCAGACGGGCAAATTTAATGGAACCTGAAACGTTGGTACGCTCTCCTATATTAACGAAATTTGTCTCGGGTGTTATTGTGAGAGACTCCAGTCCGCTGAGCCTTGTATATCTCTTTATCTCAGGGATAATCCTGGGCTTGTAAAGCCCCGCCTTTTTTGCCAGTTCACGTATATGTTCCGGAGTAGTCCCGCAGCATCCTCCGATTATGTTTACCCATCCCTCCTTCATGAATTCTTCGGCTACCGATGCCATGAATTCTGCCGACTGGTCATACTCACCGAACTGGTTTGGCAGTCCTGCATTGGGATGAGCCGAGACATAGAATCCTGCCTTTGCCGAGAGTTCCCTCACATAAGGCCGGAGCTGTTCGGCCCCCAGTGCGCAGTTAAGCCCTATGCTGAAGAGCGGGAAATGTGAAACGGAGATAAGGAAGGCCTCGAGAGTCTGTCCGGTGAGGGTTCTCCCGCTTGCATCGGTGATCGTTCCCGAAACCATTACAGGGATTTTTTTTCCCTTTTCCTCAAAAACATTGTCTATTGCAAAAAGAGCAGCCTTGCAGTTAAGAACGTCAAAAACCGTTTCAACGAGAAGTATGTCTGCACCGCCGTCGATAAGTCCCCGTGCCTGTTCTGCATAAGCTTCAACGAGCTGGCCGAAGCTAACCGACCTTGCCCCGGGATCGCTCACATCCGACGACATCGAGGCCGTGCGGTTTGTCGGTCCGAGAGTTCCTGCAACGAAACAACTCCTTAAGTTGTCGCGGTTCATGCAGTCAGCTGCTGCCTCAGCCGCGAGCCTTGCCGAGCTGAGATTCATTTCATACACCAGTTCCTCCATGCCGTAGTCAGCCATAGAGATCCTGTTGGCATTGAAGGTGTTCGTCGTAATAAGGTCGGCTCCTGCCTCAAGGTAGGAATTATGGATCGCGAGTATAAGCTCAGGCTTTGTCAGGGACAGGATATCGTTGTTTCCCTTAAGCGGTTTTGGATGGTCAGAGAACCTGTTGCCGCGGAAATTCTCCTCCGTAAGCTTATGCTTCTGGATCATCGTTCCCATCGCCCCGTCGAGGACAAGTATCCGGCGCCGGATTATTTCTTCCAAAGAGTTTTTCACGATTATGATGTTTCCCGTTTTATTAAAATCTAAATTATTCTTCCTTGCGTCTTCCACCTCCGCTTAAGCTACGGTGGACAAGTGCGCCTTGCGTCTTGAGTCCTCCCTAACCCACCCCTAGCCCCTCCTCCACCTTCGCTTAGCAGCTTCGGTGGACAAGCAGGAGGGGAACCTCTGAGACCTGCCTTCTGTCATCCCTGCCTACCTGCTGACGCATTCAGTCAGGCAGGCGTCATCCGTCTTCCTTGCGTCGTGCGTCGTGCGTCTTGCGTCATTCATCTCCTCTTCAACTCCTTCAACCTCTTCAACTTCCTTCCTTAACCCTTCTTCCCGTATTCACAATAAAAACATCCATACCCGGCAATTGTTCCCTCAGCCGGAAGAGAGTCTCAAGCTTCACAGTGCCTATTACATACTTGTACATTTTACTGCTAAAGTATTCCGATACATCCTTTAATCCAAACAATTTCCTGTCCTTTTCGTTTTTGTACCTGAGATAGATCTCCAGTTCGTAGTCGCGGGTATAATTTGTAATGGTACCCTGCTGGTATTTCTTGTATTCATATCTGTATCCGTACGAGTTGGCAGAAATATCCGACAAGACGGCGCTTCCGGTTGCATGTCCGCCTGCTCCCTTCCCGCTGAAAAACTGCTTATCGGCAAAAGCCGCCTCTGTTATCACCCCGTTGTACTCGTTGTCGACATTATAGAGATATTTGTCGGATGAGATGAATCGCGGCAGAACGAAGCTGGTAACGGTGTTGTCGTTGGTCTTGCCTACGAAGGGCACCAGTTTTATCTTAAATCCCTTCTCCTTCGCATAGCGGATGTCGAAAGTCGAGATCTTGTTTATTCCATAATGGAACACCTCGCCGGGATCGAGGAAGAGTCCGTAGGCATGACCCGTAATTATGCAGAGCTTGTATTTTGCATCCCATCCCTCCACGTCGAGAGTGGGGTTGGACTCAGCAAAGCCCTTTTCCTGAGCCTCTCTGAGGGCTGTGTTAAAGTCTGTACCCTCGTTATGCATTTTTGTCAGGATGTAGTTGGTAGTCCCGTTCAGTATACCGCGGAGCGAGTGAAGAAGCTCGTTGTCGTAATACTCTTCGAGGTTCCTTATTATAGGTATGCTGGCTCCTGCTGATGCCTCGTAGAGAAGCGACACCTTGTATCTATCCTGCATGTCGACAAGTTCCCTGAAGTGTGTTGCTATCATCAGCTTGTTGGCCGAGACGACATTCTTGCCTTTTTTCATTGCGGTCGTTACTATACTGAATGCTTCTTCGGCGTCGTCGATAAGTTCAACTATGAGGTTTATCGAAGTATCGTTCAGGATATCGTTCTTGTCGAAGGTGAAGTGCGACATCGGGAGTCTTCTCTTCTTGTTGCGGTCCTTAACGCAGATCCTTACTATGTCGGCCTTGAAGCCGGCGCTGCTGTTCAGGACGTCATGCAGTCCCTGGCCCACGCAGCCGTAGCCGAATAATCCTATTCTTAATTTCTCCCTTGTCATGATATCTTTTTAAATGCCTGTTCAAAATCTGAAATTATATCGTCAATATGTTCTATCCCAACCGAGACCCTGAAGAGGCCGGGTTCGATTCCTGCCGCCCTCTGTTCCTTTTCCGAGAGCTGGGCATGGGTTGTGGAGGCCGGCTCTATAATGAGGGTCTTTGCATCGCCCACGTTTGCAAGGTGACTCACAAGCTGAAGATGTTCAACCAGTTCCGAAGCCTTTTCCTTACCTGTCTTAAGAATGAAGCTCAGCACCCCGCCGGCGCCTTTCGGGAGATATTTCCCTGCCAGCTCATGCTGGCTGTTGCCCGGAAGTCCTGGATAATTTACCTTCTCCACGGCCGGATTTGATGCAAGCCATTCAGCGAGGGCCAGTGTGTTTGTCACGTGTCTCTCCATCCTCAGAGAGAGAGTCTCGAGTCCCTGCAGAAGCAGGAAAGAGTTGAAGGGGCTTATTGCAGGACCGAGATCCCTCAGTCCCTCGACTCGTGCCTTTACAATAAAGGCTATGTTTCCCGCAGGTGTTGAAGAGAA
Source organism: Bacteroidales bacterium (assembly GCA_034002885.1). GTDB lineage: Bacteria > Bacteroidota > Bacteroidia > Bacteroidales > VadinHA17 > LD21. The sequence goes on along the minus strand of JAVEZS010000029.1, from coordinate 342 downwards.
CTTCTCGCCGAAGATGAAACCGTGGTAACCTTCCGACGGTTCCGTGAATACCGGGAAGTTGCCGTTGTTCCAGTTGAAGTTGCCGGCGTCGGTTATTACCCCTCCAATGCTTGTTCCATGGCCGCCTATCCATTTTGTGGCTGATTCGGTAACAATGTTTGCTCCGAAGTCAATGGGTCTGCAGAGGTATCCGCATGCGCCGAAGGTGTTGTCGACTATCAGGGGTATGCCGTGACGTTCCGCAAGGCGGGCAAAAGCTTCAAGGTCGGGGATGTTGAATCCCGGGTTTCCTATTGTTTCAACATAGATTGCCTTTGTGTTTCCGTCGATAAGATTTTCGAA
>JAVEZS010000028.1:0-44794 GCA_034002885.1 Bacteroidales bacterium | reverse complement strand
GGTTTTCATTCCATAAATGTAAATAATTAGTATTAAATTTTAAGCTTGTTTTAAAACGATTAATCACATTAATAAATCATCAGAAAATGAAATCCAGGTCAGTCAGAACAATCGTGTTTACAGCGCTCTTCATAATAATAAGTGGCCTGTATTCGGTTATTTACTCACAGTCGGGAGCAGCTGAATTAAAGCTCGCGTATAATTATCCTGCCGGTACGGGTGTGAACTATATGGTCTCAACAGTTATGGCCCAGGTAATGGATATCCAGGGCCAGACGATGCAGAATGATGTTTATTCTGCTTTCGGATTTTCAGTCAAAGGAGCAGGAAACCAGGACGCAAATCTGAAACTCGAGATAGTCGTTGACACTCTCGGACAGACTACAATGTCCCCGATGGGAGGTTCAGGAGGAGCAGTAAGTGATGTCAAGGGAAAATCGTGTTTTGTCGTGGTTTCTCCTGACGGTAAGATGATAGATCTCACAGGTGCCGAGGAATTTAAATATATCGTTGATGGTACCGGGGAATCGAATCTCGGTCAGGCTCTTGCCGATTTCTTTCCGAGACTTCCCGACAAACCTGTGAATGCTGGCGATACCTGGATCGTTCAGGATTCAGTTATGTCAAAATCTCCTTCAAGTTCAATGAAAATCGTATTCAAGTCGGAATACAGGCTGGAAAGCATTGAAAATACCGATGGGGTTGAAACCGCAAAAGTATCCATTACAAGTGAAGGTAAAATTACGCAGTCAATGTCTGCACAGGGTATGGATCTTTACCTTAGTGGCCCCTATACCTCAACTTCAGAGTTTACATTTGCTGTAAAGGAAGGTTTTTTCCAGCAACAGACAATAAACATGAAAATGACCGGAGATCTTGAAATACCATCAATGTCGATGGTGATGCCCATAACCCTGGATATGAAAACTGTTGCAGAGAAGAAGTAGGATAAAACAGAAAATAATGTCAGGGGACTTTTGCGGGCAGAGTTATCCTGTCTCAGTCAAATATTTTATATGCCGGTGATCAGTAAGGTCAGTAGTTAAACTTCGTTGCTGGTTGCTTGCTGCTGGTTACTGTGTTTCTCGTTGCTGGTTGTTCATTGCTTGCCATGCAAGCCATAGCTTTCTTCGACCACTGAAACGCAGTGAAGTTGGTAGCGGAAGAGGGTTGCTGGTTGCTGAACAAAAGCTTTCAGGAATTGTTTAACGTGAAAAATTTAGCAAAATGAAGAAGTTCTCAATTTTACTTACAGTATTGATATTTGCGACTATGGTTGGATATTCACAGCAGAATCTCTACGATTTCAAGGTCCTTACCCTTGAAGGAGAAGATTTTGATCTTTCATCGCTGAAAGGGAAAAAGGTAATGGTGGTAAACGTGGCCTCCAAATGCGGATTCACTCCCCAGTACAAGGATCTTGAGGAGATGTATCAGAAATATGGCGGGGACCTTGTGATAATAGGATTTCCGGCAAATAATTTCGCAAACCAGGAACCAGGTTCAGCATCGGAGATAAGGCAGTTCTGTTCGGCAAATTACGGAGTGACATTTCCTCTGATGGAAAAAGTATCAGTTAAGGGAGATGATATTCATCCTCTTTATAAATGGCTGACATCAAAGGATTTAAATGGAGTAATGGATTCAGAGGTAAAATGGAATTTCCAGAAATACCTTGTTGATGAAAACGGGAAGCTTTTTGACGTTATGTATTCAAAGGAAAAGCCTGAGTCGGAAAAGTCGCTTGCATGGCTCAGTTCCGGGAAATGAGCAACAGAAGTCGAAGTAATTGTCAGATAATAAATGGGATGAACATTTTGGTTCCCTTCATGTAATCCTTATAATCGGCTCCGAATTTTTTTATCATTTCCTTTTCTTCGGTGAGGCCTGTCAGAAACACTGCTGCGAAGTTCACGATGGCAAGAATTACCGCCGGTAAGCCGGGATTTTTAAACATAGTCCCTGTTCCCAGAAGAAAGAGTGAAAGGTAAAGGGGGTGCCTTATCACTGAGTAGATACCTGAAGTTACCAGTCGGGTAGTGTTTTCAAAACCTCCTTCAGCCATACCTCTTCTTCTGAGGGTAATAAAGCCTGCAAGTCCTGCCCAGGCTGAAAGGATTAGAAGTATCCATGACACAATCTGGTGGGGAGAGAAGGGATCGCTGAACCATCCATCTGCATTTAACAACAAGAGAAGGTAGATGCTTTCAAAGGAGAAAAACCTTGGGATGCCGTGATTTCTTCCTGCTCTCAGGGAATAATACCAGGAAAAAACGATTATCACGACCGTACCGGCAATGAAGGCAGGAATATTAATACCCGGTATCATTTCTCTGAACATCTGGCAGTTGTCTTCTGAAGGAAGTTATAGACCTCGTTCTGTGATCTTACAGGCTTTTTCCCCGGTTTAACGAAAAGGTTCGACAGGGAAGGATCTAATTTTCTGGCCTTGACATTATCTGACCACTGAATCTCGAAAATATGCTTTAGTTCATTTCTGATATTACGGTCAAAGACCGGACAGGTAACCTCGATGCGGTGTTCAATATTACGGGTCATCAGGTCTGCAGAGGAAATGTAGCATTCCTCGTCGCCTCCGTTACAGAAAATCATAAATCTGGAATGTTCAAGGAACCTGTCGACAATACCTATTGCTTCAATGTTATCGCTGATGTTTTTAATTCCCGTAACAAGCGAGAACATACCCCGGACGATCATCCTTATCTTCACACCTGCCTGGCTTGCCTCATAAAGGTGATTTATTATTTCGTGGTCGCTGATGTTATTTAATTTGATGTCGATAAAGGCTTTCTTGCCTGCTTTGGCATTTTTAATCTCATTGTCAATCAGCTGAGTCATTTTATTCCTCAGGAAAAAGGGAGAGAGAACAAGGTGATAATAGTTGTCCTTCCGGTAGTTAACATTGAAGAAGCTGAATGTCTTGAATACCTCGTAGGTGATCTTTTTATTCGCAGTCAGGAGAAGGTGATCGGTGTAGATACGGGCTGTATCTTCGTTGAAGTTACCGGTTCCCACCGCGGCAAACCTTTGCGTTACATCACCTTTGGTCCGGGTTATAAGACACAGCTTTGCATGCACCTTCAGGCCCGGGACCCCGTAGATGACCTTAACTCCTTCCTCCATTAACTTGTTGCCCCACAGTATATTGGCTTCTTCATCAAAGCGTGCCTGAAGTTCGACGATAGTGGTTACTTTCTTTCCGTTCCTTACAGCATTAAGGAGTGCATTTATTACACTTGAATTTGTAGCCAGCCGGTAAAGAGTTATCTGGATTGAAGTCACGTAGGGATCGATGGATGCTTCCCTGAGGAGGTCGATAAAATGATCAAAAGGGTGATAAGGAAAAAAGAGCATTATATCTCTCTTCTTAATGGCTGAGAGAATGCTTTTGCCGGGTAGAATATCCTTGTGCTGGACAGGTACGAGTGGTTCGTAGTAGAACTTTTTCTTTCCAAGATAGGGGAACCTCATAAAATCCTTGAAATTATGGTATCTGTCGCCCGGAATTATGACGTCGTCAGGCCCGAATTTCAGGAGTTTTGTGAGCATTTTCAGCATTTCGGGAGGCATAGCCCTGTCGTAGATGAAACGTACGGGGTTGCCATGGCGGCGCTGCTGAAGGCTCCTGGAAATCTTTTCTATGTAACTTTCGGATATGTCGTCTATTATCTCAAATTCTGCATCCTTTGTAAGTTTTATTGTATAGGCATGTATCTCGTCAAAATTGAAGATAAAGAAAATGTCCTTAAGGCCAAGTCTTATAATATCTTCAAGGAAGATCACATACTTGCTGTCGTCGTCTGAAGGAAGCTGAACAAACCTTGGAAGAACACCAGAAGGTATTTCGAGAAGGGCATAACGTTTTTTCTGGTCATTTTTCAGCCACAGGTGTATTGCCAGGTAGATTGCATCATCGGTAAGGTTAGGCAATTCTGAATCCTTGTTGATAAGAAAAGGCATGAGCCTGTTCCTTACTTCCCTGAAGAAGAACTCCCTTACGAACTCTACCTGATCTTTTTTCAGTTCTTTCTCATTGACGATATGTATTTTATGTTTTGCCAGTTCGCCAATGAGGTTGTTGTAGATCTTCTCAAACTTGGTATTCTGTTCAAGAACGATCTCATGGACTTTCTTGAGGGTCGATTTTGGGTTGTAACCAAGGACATCGTTAGATTTGGATCCGAATTTAGAAAGTCGTCTTAAGGTAGCTACCCTGACCCTGAAATATTCATCCAGGTTGTTTGAGTAGATTCCAAGGAATTTAAACCTTTCTATAAGGGGAACTTCCTTGTTCTCAGCTTCCTGTAATACGCGTTCATTAAAAGAAAGCCAGCTGATCTCTTTTGGTATGTAGGTCTTGTTCATGCCGGTTTTTCAGGTTTCAGGAAATATTCCAGGGTTCCTCTTTCACGCATTATTCCTGTCCAGGTATTGGTAAGGAATGTCAGGCACACAATTCCTGTTTTAGGCACGAAATCGCATCCGCTTTTTGAGAGTCTGTCGGGTATTTCTGTAAATGACGGATTATGCCCGAACATGATAACACTGCGAATACCATCATCCAGTTCATCGAAGATCGCTGCGAATGAATTCAGGGTTGCTTTCGAATAGAGCTCTTTTCTCAGAATTATTCTGTCAGGGTCCGATTCCATTGTCCTGGCGAAAATAACAGCAGTTTCATAAGCCCTGAAAGCCGGGCTCGTTATGAAGAGAAGGTCATCCTTTTCCTTTTCGAGAAGTTTCATCGCCATCTTTTCGGAAGTTTTCTTACCGTTGCCGGTTAGTGACCGTTCAAAGTCAGAGAATGATGATGAACATTCTTCGGCTCTGGCGTGTCTGACAAAAATTATTTTCTTCATTTACGGAGCTTTATGATAGTTACGTAACAGGTTTCAGAATATTGTTCAGTCGCCGAAGCTGGTTCCCATGTTTTTTGCCTGTATCACCATTGGATTCAGGGGATCTACCAGTTTGAGCCTTCCTGCAACTTCCGAAAGGGGTACTGAAGTGATCATGTTGTTATTAAGAGCTACCATTTTCCCATAGTTGCCTTTCGCAATAAGGTCAGCTGCCGCGGCTCCGTAGCGTGTTGCCAGCACCCTGTCCATGGGTGACGGGGTTCCTCCTCGCTGGATATAACCCAGAACTGTTTCTCTCGTTTCTATTCCTGTCAGTTCGGGGATTCTTTTGCTAAGGTACTGTGCCGGTGAGATCTCCTTATCTGGTGTTCTGACACCTTCTGCTACCACTATTATTGAGTATGCTTTGTTTTCCCTGAACCTGCTTAAAAGATAATCTGCGATCTTCTTTTCGTCGTACTTTATTTCGGGGATAAGAATGACGTCTCCCCCTCCTGCCAATCCTGAATAGAGGGCTATCCATCCGGCGTTATGGCCCATAAGCTCGATGATCATTATTCTTTTGTGTGAATTGGCTGTTGAGTGAAGCCTGTCGATTGCCTCGGTTGCTATATTAACGGCCGAGTCAAACCCGAAGGTAAGATCAGTTCCCCAGACATCGTTATCGATAGTCTTGGGGATCCCCACCACGTTCAGTCCTTCCTGCGAAAGGAGGTAGGCAGTCTTCAGAGTGCCATTGCCGCCGATGCAGACGAGACAGTCGAGTCCGAGTTGTTCATAATGTTCCTTGATCAGGACAGGCTTTTTAAGATCATTTTTTCCCTTGCCATTGCTTTTAAACGGCTTCTCCCTGGAGGTCCCGAGTATTGTACCACCCATTGTCAGTATTCCCGACAGATCATTTTCGCTAAGTTCCCGGTATTCTTTGTTGATCATACCAGTAAAACCGTCGCTAATCCCCATCACCGTCATGTTGTATTCTACTATTGCGGTCTTGCCTACACCGCGAATAGCTGCGTTGATGCCGGGGCAGTCACCTCCTGCAGTCAGTATGCCTATTTTCTGTCCGGTACGTATTTTTGCCATCAGAGCCTTGTTTTTTGAACTCAGACAAAATTACTCTTTTTTCGTCAACCGGACAGAGCTGTAAAAGGCGATTTAGCGTAACATAAAAAGACCTGAAATTTGCCTGGACGGGCTATTAATTTTATCTTTAGGAGGTTCATTCAGCTTAAGGAAACACATGCCGGCAGAAAAGACAAGACAAACATCCGTAAAATCCTTTCTCTGCGGATATATCAGGGAGGCAGAAGAGATGCTTGATCCATATCATATCCCTGACGAAAAATGCGTTCATGATGTAAGGGTTCTTCTCAAGAAAGCCCGGGCATCGTTGAAGCTGCTTGAAGCACTTTTCGATGTGAAATCGTTCGAAAGGGAATATGCTGCGCTCAGGGAGGCAGGAAAACTGATGGGATCGTGGAGAGAATCATCTGTAAACTCCAAGCTTCTCAGGGGCTACAAAAAGAAGTATCCTGATATCTTTGCAGATCTTGAAGGCAATGAGAAGATTGAAGCTCTTATGGCGGCAGTGGCTAAAGATAATTTGCCAGGGCAGAACACCGGAAAGGAACTGGAGAAAATAATAAGCCTTCTGCACAAATCGCTTTACCGCATAAGATTCCACAGGCTTGAAGAGGAATCAGACGGTCAGCTGTTCTCCGGATTTACAGTATCGTATGAAATTGTCTCGGCATATTATATGAATGCCCGTTTTAGTCCAAAAAACAGTAACCTTCATAATTTCAGGAAGAAGACCAAGGATTTCCTTTACCAGTTGTTCTATTTCAGGGAGCCGGACCCGCAATCGGTCAGGCGTCTGGAAAAAAAAGTTGAATCGCTGGCCCGGCTTCTTGGAAAATACAACGACAATGCCGTTCTGCTTGGGGCAATCGGACACAGGTTCAATACCGGAAAGTCTCCCGACTGTCTCGATTTGCTGGCGGTGAGAATAAAACAGGAACAGGACAGGTATCTGAACAAAATATGGCCTCTGGCCTTCAGCCTTTTCAGACCCGGGCTGAAGCCTGGCGATCTCCCCGGTCTGAGAAACTGGGTTGTTTCTGATCCCGGACAAGCTATCTCCAAGGGCCAGGAAAGAAAGGATTAATCAGAAAGTATATGGAAGGGCTTTCAGCTGTGATCCTGGCCGGAGGAAAAGCCAGGAGGTTCGGTGGAACTGACAAGACAAGCATCATCATTGAAGGGAAAACAATTCTTGAGAGGATAACAGGTATTATTCAGGATCTCTTTGGAGAAATCATCGTGGTAAGCAACAATTCTGAATTATCAGCCCCTGGCAGCAGAATCAGGACAGCATCTGACTTCTTCTCCGGTTTAGGGCCACTGGCCGGTATTCATTCCGGACTAAGTTCGTGCTCCGGAGAGGCGGCTTTTGTTTTTGCAGGCGACATGCCTTTCCTGAGCAGGAAAATAATAAGGGAGATGATCTCTGTTTTTGAGGAGGGAGATAAAAGCATCCTGATTCCCATCATGGGTGGTAAATCTGAACCCCTTCATGCAATATATACATGCAGTCTTGCCGGGAAAATTGAGCGTTTCCTTGAGGAGGGAGGGAGTAATGCAGTAAGGGATTTTCTTGTAAAAGAAAACTTCGCATATTTTGAGGTTAGTGAAACCGATGAGAACAGGCTGGCTTTTACTAACATCAATTCTCCCGATGACATGAAGGGCATAATAAGGTGAATTAATACCACTGTCAGGAAAAGTTTCAAAATTGATTTTTATATTTGGATAAATAAAAAAAACGTCTCATGAAAAACAAATTATTACTACTTACGGTTATTGTGGTTTTTTGCGCTGTAACTGTTTCTGCCCAGACAGGATCAAAACAGGACAATACGATTGGTAAATGGAAATTTGAAGCTCCTTACGCACCCGAAGGATTCAATACCGGATTAATAGAGTTCAGCTTTGCAGAGAACAAGTATTCATCTTCGATTACTTTCACCGGCAGTGATTATAAAATCGCAGGGGAAAATACCAAGCTTGAAAAGGACACTCTTACTTTTTCAGTTTATGTGGAGGGGAATGAGGTTGCAATTTCACTTAAACCCGATGGCAAGGATAAAATGACCGGTAAAGCATCTTATGTTGAAGGAGAGATACCCCTCACACTCACCAGGGAGGCTCAGAACAAATAGAATTATGGGCCTTTCGTTTCAGAGGAGGCTGTTTCTGTTTGCAGTACTCTGGTCTTTATCTGTTCTGACGCCGGCTCAGATTGTTGTAAAGGAGCCTCTCAGTGAAAGAATTACCGGTTACAAATTGGAAGTATCACTCGACACTGTAGCCAAAACGGTAAGTGGTGATATGGAAGCCTATTGGGTGAACATATCTTCCGATACTGTTCCGGAGGTAAGAATGCATCTTTACATGAATGCATTCAGGAGTAACAGGTCAACTTTTTTCCGCGAGAGTGGAGGGTCGCCCGGAACAAAAGAGATAGATCCTGGATGGACTGATATAAGATCCCTGTTTGACAGGGAAGGCAACGATCTCTTACCTTATATGGACTACATCAGTCCGGATGACGGTAACAGTGAGGACAAAACAGTTATACGGATTAATTTGCCCGATCGGGTCTTGCCAGGCGACACTGTGTACCTCAGGATAAGTTTTGAGACGAAATTACCGTCGCAGATAATAAGGACCGGCTTCAACGACGATTTCTTTTTCGTGGCACAGTGGTTTCCCAAGTTTGGAGTATATGAGCCAGCGGGAATGAGGTATTCGACAGAAGGAGGATGGAACTGTCATCAGTATCATGCCCATTCTGAGTTTTACTCGAACCACAGCGTATATGACGTAACAATAACACTTCCTTCGTCATATGTCGTAGGCACTGGAGGTCTTCTTCTTTCTGAAGAAAAAAGAGGAGTTCTCAAAACAATGAGATTCAGGGCTGAGGATATAGTTGATTTTGCGTGGACAGCCTGGCCTGGATATAAGGTCTTCACTGATAAGTGGAAACATGTGGATATTACCCTTCTGATACCGGAGGCGAGGACTGAGCAGGTGGATAGACAACTTACAGCAGTCAGGAATGCCCTTGAATACTTTGAAAGGAATGTAGGTCCTTATCCCTGGCCGCACCTTACTTTTATCGATCCGCCTTCAAAAGGAGGAGGTGCAGGCGGAATGGAATATACAACTCTTTTTACCTCGGGCTCGTCTGACAAAATGCCGGAATTTTTATACAGCCCCGAGATGGTTACGGTACATGAGTTCGGTCATGCCTATTTCATGGGCATAATAGCAACGAACGAATTTGAAGAACCCTGGATGGATGAAGGTATAAATTCATACTGGGAACAGAGAATAATGGACAGCTATTACGGATCAGGATATGGAATGGTTAATCACAGGCTACTGAAAGTATCAGACCGTTCGCTTGCCAGGAGGAACTACCTTGTATCTCCTTTGCGTCAGGTAGCATCGAATTATGAGTTCTCATGGAACTATCCCCAGGACTCATACAACATGCTTTCGTACCAAAAGGCATCCGTCTGGCTTCATACTCTGACAGGGATAATAGGGGAGGAGACCATAAATGATGTATTCAGGGAATATTACAGGAAATGGGCATTCAGACATCCATGCACCAGGGACTTTATTAATGTAGTAAATGAGGTTGTAGCCAAACAGCATGGAGAGACGTTTGGAAAGGATATGAACTGGTTTTTCGACCAGACTCTTTTCGGAACGGGGTTATGCGATTATAAGGTCTTCATGATTAGAAATCATAAATACAGAAAACCCACTGGCAGAACCGATACCATTGATATTGATCTGCCTGAAGGTGCTGACCCTGATTCCTTGTTCATTTCGACAGTCCAGCTTCAGAGACTGGGTGAGGTAATGCTGCCGGTGGATGTTCTCATTGGTTTCACTGATGGTACCGAAATACGCGAGAAATGGGATGGCCGGGCGCGATTCAGGGATTTTACCTACAAGGGAAAACGGGAAGTTGAGTGGGTCAGGATCGATCCTGAATTCAGGATCATCATGGATGTCAATTATATAAATAATTCTATAACTGAAAAACCTGACCTGACACCTGTACGGCGCATCGCCAATAAAATCCTTGCTTTTGTTCAGTTTTATCTGAGTATTTTCCTTTTGTAAAATTAATTTGATGAAGATTTTAAACTCACTGCGTTCAGGTTTTCTCAGGGCACTCGCAGCCCGAAGGCTGGTTCTGGTCTGGTGGTTCACACTTTTTATCCTGGTCATTCTGTTTGTTTACCCTTTACGCAGCATCCTTGGCGGAGCCTTTGGAAACAGCATGATAACCGAGCGTCTTGCTGGCGGGATTGATATAGATGTGCTTACAGATCTCGGGCAAAACTTCAGAAATATCATGGCGTATTTTTCTGCAGGCATGCTATTTATTTATCTTGCAGGATTCTTTCTGAATGCTTTTATAACTGCCGGTATTTTCGGATTACTCAGTAGTAGAGCAACCGGAACCGGTTCAGAGGAATTTTTCAGGAAAGGAGCCGGTAACTTCTGGCCCAATATTGTCATACTGTTTATTGTAAGCCTTATCCTATTTGCCTCCATTGCAATGGTTATTGTTCTAACGATGGGACTAGCAGCAACGCCGGGCAGGGTATCAGAAGGCGTAGTGAACCTGGCTATTGGACTGGCGGTTTCGGTTTCGGTCATAATAATTGCTGTTTTGCTCCTTGTCGCAGATTATGCCAGAGCCTGGGTTGCCATTGAAGGAAACAAGTCGGGGCTTCAGGCTGTCGGATTCGGATTCGGAGAGACCTTCGGAAAATTCGGGTCATCATTTTTCCTGATGTTGATAGTGATCATAATCCAGGTAATTTTCGGACTTGTGATGATGAGGATTCTGTCAGGATGGAAGCCGTCATCGTCAGGAGGAGTATTCTTATTGTTGATTGTTTCACAATTAATGCTTTATGTCAGGCTTTTATTGAAGACGTGGAGATATGCAAGTGTTACTTCGCTGATGGAAAAGAACAATAAGAAAATAGCGGAACAAATCTGATATTTAGAAAAATGAAAAGAGAAGAGGTATTAAAATTCAGGGATGAAGCCGTGAATCATCTGGTAAACGAGCTTCTGCCTTTCTGGACTACGAGAATGGCTGACCTGCAAAATGGCGGGTATCTTACTCATTTTGACAGGAATGGAAATGATACCGGCGAGGATGAAAAATCGCTGATAGCACAGACCCGGTGTCTGTACACTCTCTCTTCAGCACACCGGGCAGGCTACGGAGACGGAAAGCTTGCTGATTTAGCCAGACACGGCGCTGATTTTCTTATTGACAGGATGTGGGACAGGGAACATGGCGGGTTCTTCTGGATGATGGACAGGAAGGGGAATGTAAAGATTGACAGCAAGATCATTTACGGACATAGTTTCGCCATTTACTCCCTCAGCGAGTATACTCTTGCCACCGGCGACAAACGGGGAATTGAATTCGCTGAAAAGGTCTTTGACCTGATCCAGAAGTATTGCGCCGATACGATGTACGGAGGTTACTGGGAGATGTTCGACCGCGACTGGACTCTCAGGGGGCCGGGTGCTGCCGGAGGCGACCGTAAGACACTCGATGTTCATATGCATCTGATGGAAGCTTTTACAACTCTTTATGAATGTTCGGGAAAGGACGTTCACAGACGAAAGCTTCTCGAGGTAATTGATATCCTTCAGAAAAGAATAAACCATCCTGTATACAGGACAGGCATCCCTCAGTTTTTCGGAGACTGGACAATTGCTCCGCAGATCAAGTTTGAAATTATCTGGGGATGGGACAGGTTCACCGGCGAAGGAACCAAGGTCAATAAAACAGATAATACTTGTTTCGGTCATAACTCTGAGTTTTTATGGCTTCTGAATCATGCCCTCGAGGTTCTTGGAATCGACAGGGAGCCTTTTCTTTCCGACTTCAGAAAAATATCGGATCATACGGTCAATAATGGCATTGACACAACATACGGAGGAGTATTTGTTGAAGGGCCTCATTCAGGAGGCGTTTCTGACCGTGAGAAGGAATTCTGGCAGCAGGCTGAGGTACTTACTGCCATGCTTGATGCTTATCTCATCTTCGGCGACCCAATCTTCTGGGAATCATATAAAAATGTTCACAGGTTTGTTTTTGACAAAATGATAAACAAGGGGGTGGGAGAGTGGTTCCCCCTTATGACGCGTGAAGGCGAGCCGATCTGGACACATATGGGCCATTCATGGAAGATTAATTATCATACGGTACGATCGATGGTTCTGAGTGTTGATAAATTGAACAGGATACTCTCATTACCATAACATGAAATTATCACTGACTTCTCTCGACTGGATTGTTCTTTCCATCGTTATGGCAGGCAGCCTGGGATTTGGAATGTACATGGCATACCGCAGGAAGTCGGGACGTGACAGTTCCAGTTTCTTTCTGGGAGGCCGGTCGATAAAATGGCCCGTGGTGGGCGCTTCACTTTTCGCAACGAACATCGGAGCTGAACATCTTGTGGGTCTTTCGGGCGACAGCTACCGCTATGGATTATCAGCGGGGCTGGTTGAACTTACAACCATTATCACACTTGGAGTTGCCTGTGCGGTTTTATTTCCCTATTACATGAAAAACAGGCTGTTTACAATTCCCGAATTCCTTGAATTAAGATATAACAGGAGAGCAAGAACTTTTTTCTCAGGTCTTATGCTGATTATCAGTGTCATGACAAAACTGGCCTTCACACTTTTTGCAGGAGCGCTGGTGCTTCACAGTATTTTAGGCTGGGAAATAATGACAACGATATTCTGGATAGGGATGATTGTTGCGATCTTTACTATGATCGGAGGCTTCACCGCAGTCGCATATACAGATTCCATCCAGGTGATCATTATGATTGCCGGCTCGCTTATAATGCTTATAATCGGGCTGGGCAGGATAGGAGGCCTGGAGGGTCTTATGGAGAAAGCTCCTGAGATGATGGCTATTGCCAAACCCTACGACGATCCTGTTTATCCTTTCTGGGGTATTCTTGCCACTGCCTTTTATGCCGGAGTTTTCTACTGGGGCATGGATCAGGTGAATGTCCAGAGGGTCCTGGCTGCAAGGGATCTCAACAATGCACGATGGGGAGCCATGTTCGCGACCCTTCTCAAGCTTCTTCCTGTTTTTATTTTTGCCCTTCCGGGTGTTATCGCCTTTGCCCTTTTTCCAGGGGAACTACAGGGGGACGATACCAGGCAGACCTTTGTTCTTCTTCTTAACAATCTTCTTCCGGCAGGTCTCAGGGGCTTACTGATGGCTTCACTGCTGGCTGCCCTGATAACTTCACTGATAGGTGTTCTTAACTCTGTTTCCACACTGGTCGTAAGGGATTTCGTAGTTGAATTCAAGCCTGCAACAGATGAAAAGAAACAAGTTTCGCTGGGCAGGCTGGTGATTGTGGCAGTTACCCTTCTCGGGATAGGAGCAGCATATATGGTTTATAAGAATGAGGAAGGATTGTACAAGTACCTTCAGACCATATCGGCCTATCTCGTTGTCCCTGTGTTTCCTGCAATCTTTTTCGGGATACTCAGCCGGAAGGTGACCCTGAAAGGGGCTTACGCCTCAGTGTTTGTAGGGATAATTCTTGCGACCATCTTTGTCATCGATCAGCTTGCAGGTGAAGCAGCCGGATCGAGGCTTTTTCCCTTCCTTCATCACAAGCTCACCCTGAATTTCGGATACAGGGGCCTTTGGGCAGAGCTTATAATAACAATCGTTTTGTTTGCTGTTTCTGCTTTTTCGGAAAAGACTGATCCTTCAAAGCTTGTTAAAACGACAGTCGATTATTCAAAGGGACTGGCAGCCTTCAAAGGAATCAGCGACTGGCGCCTTCATCTTAGCTTACTGACAGTTGTGACCATCCTGATCCTTATCTGGCTCAGATAGTTTACTGTTTGTCAGATTCAGCCAGGCAATGGTATAGCTGGCACAGGAAATCCCTGTTATCTGCAGTCAGATAATGCATTTCACCTCCCATCCGGCTGAAGGTTTTGCAATAACGAAGGTAGTAGGAAGGATTGTCAGGGGGAGGTTCTCCTTTACTTTTCCAGTCCCATTTGTTTTCGGCAAGGTCCACGACAAGCATAAAATGGTTCCTGATCAGGCCACCTTTCTTTATCTCAATGTTCTGGGACATCGAAAGAGATTTTTCAAAGATCATCGGTGACATGACTGCGGAACCTAAGGAAATATATACACCACCTTCAAGATTGCTTATGCTGTCGGCGTAGCTCAAGAAGTCTCTGAGGGCAGTCCTTCCGATAGCGGCTCCGTGGTTGAGAGGATGAGTGTAAATTATATCATGGCCTATCATAGGATGGCCGGTGAATGGAACATTCAGCTCGTATGCAGCACACTGGAGCGAGTATGATCTGAACGGATGGGGAATGGGAAGGAAACCTGGTTTCAGTCTGCGCCTCCTTATTACATCATAGAAGTCTATCGCTGCAGCTGAGAAACCGGGATCCGTTTTAATGTTCTTTACGGCCTCGCTTATCAACTGTTCCTTTTCCGGAATATTCAGCCCTTCCCTGAAAATCATTTTTCCAACCGATTCTCCATAGCCCAGTTTTTCATAAGCCCCTGCCACCAGAGCCAGATTGAGGAAAAGTCCGGTCTCTTCCCATATTCCAAACTGGCCGTCGCTGACATTTTCACGGACATTTTCTCCAGTTTGTCCGATGAAGGCAAATTCCCAGTCGTGTATTATTCCTGCTCCGTTTGTTGCCAGATGTGTCACCCAACCTCTCCTTATCATTTCGGTGAGAACCGGTCCCAGTCCATTCTTTATAGCATGTGCACCGAAGGCAAGAATTACCGGCTTATCTGATTTTCTGGCCCTGATAATCCTTTCAGATGTAAGGCGGATAAGCTCAAAGTCGTTTTCTTTAAGGTTTTCAGGCATATAACTCAGGGGAACATGCTTCTCACTGAAGTCGATCTGGTTCTTTCTTTCATCAAGGCTTCTGATGACCAGAGCTGACCTGTCAAATTGTTTGTGGGGCATTTATCTGATGTTTAACAGTTGAAGAAGTTTTTCATACTGGGAGAAGTCGGGAACTATGAGGTCGGCTCCCGCTTTTATCAGTCTGGTCCGTTTTGTTATGTTAAGTCCGTATCTTCTTATTTCATTGCTGGCGACTCCGACAGCAATTCCGCCGCGTTTACTGGTCTCCCTGATCTCAACGGGTCCGTCGCCAAAGGTCACTATCGATGATGACTCAGCAGTCCCGATTGAATCAAGCAGTTTGTCAAGAACGACTTTTTTGGCTTCTGTGTCGATCTTTCCCGTTGCGCCGAAGATCCTGCCTTCGAAGAGATGACCATAGCCAAGAACAGCAGCCTCGTGTTTTACGTCTTCCTCGTCTGTGCCGCTTGTGAGAAAGAGTTTTACACCTTTGTCATAAAGAACCTGAAGGAATGCGACAGAGCTTTTTATTGTAAGGTCTTCAACTGAAATCTCTCCTTCTTTTAGTTTCTCTTCCCTTTTTCTTACCATAGACAGGAGCTCTTCGTTATAGATGAGCTTGTATCCGGCTTCATCAAGGATATCTTCTTCTTCCACGCAGCCGAAGTCACGTACCAGTTTTATCAGCATTTGCATCTGCTTCAGTGTCTGTACACCGGTTGTCTTGTCTATCATTTCGTTAACGGCATTTTGCACTCTGGCATAGAGTGAGTCACCGGCCTCGCTGTATTTTTCTCCGAGGATTGCTTTTATCATCATGGGAGCCATTATATGTTCCCATCCTTCCCTTAAAGCCGATATTGTTCCGTCGTTGTCAAAAACAGCATATTTCACTGCCAGCTTCTCATCCGGTTTTATGATGATCTCAATTTCTGTTCCTCCATAGTATTGTGCGTGCCTGATATCTGAAGCAATATCAGGATTATATGAGAAGTCAGGTGCGCTACCTATTGCTATGATCTCTCCGGGTGATGCTGTTCCTGTCTGATACAGTTTCTGGACTGTAACCCCTGCAGTGAAGGTTCCCAGTAAGCCGGCTGTTTCAAGAGAATAACCCGCGGCAAGAGTGGCCGCAGCTCCGGCAAGATAACTGTCGCCTGCCCCGACAGTATCGGTAGGGGATATTATCATCAGACCCGGAATTTCGGTTATTCCGGGATTTCCGGCAACAACAGAGCCATTGCTTCCACGTGTTATTAACACAGGTTTACCAAACCTATGGCTCAGCTGGTCGGCAAATTCAAGAACTTCGCTTCTTGTTATGTCCTCATCAGGCTTTCTCACGATTCCGCACAACCTTGCTGCCTCGCTGTCGTTCATCTTCCGCCAGGCACCGTCATAATCCGCCATGAAATCCCGGCTGTCGGCAATAAAGATCTTTTCCGGAAAGCGTCCGATAACATCTACAAGTCTTTTCCTGAAGAAGGTAGTATGGATTCCTGAAAGAACCTGCTGGTTTATAATGATGAGGCTGGCTTCTCCTGACACTTTCTCAAGGTTTTCCAGAAGGCTGGCAGCCGTTTCTTCAGACAGCTGGTTGAAATTGCCGAAGTCGATACGGCTTTGTTCTGTTTCTCCGATATGAGGTTTTATGTAAACGTGTGTTGACCATTTTTCTTCCTGAACCAGCATTTTATCGGTGTTTATCCCGGCCTTATTCATCAGCGAGATCATTTCGGACGCGAAGGGATCGCGGCCGGTTACACCAAGAGCCCATATCTGTCCGGCCCCCATCGCAGCAAGGTTGCTGGCAACGTTACCGGCCCCTCCCAGCGAGTATTTCTGAATTCTGACGGGAGTTGTGGTTTTACCAGTCTCTATTGATATCTCCCTTTTTGACTCATCGACGAACCAGTAGGCATCAAGACAGAAATCGCCAACAATTGCTATTTTGACATTTCTTATCTTATCAAGCAGTTCCTTAAGTGTCTCGGGCTTCATCATCAGCTGATTATTTTTTATAGAAATGGTTTTCGCTTATCCGGCAAAGGGCATGTATAACAGGGAGGTGAAGTTCCTGCACCCTTGCCGTTTTCTTTTCAGGGACATTAATAAGCACATCACAAAATTCCTTTATTTCCCCCCCCGACTCACCTGTCAGTCCTATGACATTAAGGTTAAGTGCTTTGGCAGTGATGCAGGCATCGACGACATTGCATGAATTCCCTGAAGTGCTTAATGCAACAAGTACATCTCCCTCGTTGCCAAAACCTATTATCTGCTGGGCAAATACAAGGGACGGACCGGTATCGTTGGAAATTGCAGAGGTAAGTGCTGAATTTGAAGGTAATGAGATTGCCGGAAGGGCATGTTCAAGCTTCTCGCCGAGATAATTTCCCCTGGAATCTGAAATACCTGCAAGTCTTTCTTTAAGGGATTTGTCGAGGGGCCTGGCCGTTTCGAAGCTTTTCATAAGTTCGGCGGCAAAATGATCAGCATCGGCGCTGCTTCCCCCGTTACCGCAGAGCAGAAGCTTTCCTCCCTTCTCATAACAGTCAGTGATCAGATTGGCGGCCCTTGCAAGCTCTTCTTTGAGGGATTTCAGCGAAGGGTATTCAGCACAAAGCAATCCGATGATTTCGTCCTTTTTCATCTGTTCAATATTGGTTCTTATAAAAATATTAATTTTAAACAAATTTCTTGATTAATTTATTACACTGATAAATAATTACTTATGTCGGAAAAGGAAATTTTTGTACTGGGCGATCCTTCCGTTTTCCCTTCAGAGGCGATTATAAGCGGAATTCTTGATCAGAAAACGGAACTATGGCAGAAGGTTATTGAATACGTCACAGTGAATTATAAAGATGTTATTTCCGGATGGAAATACTACAACGACGGGAAGCAGTGGCTTTTCAGGATGCAGATTAAGAAGAAGACCATTTTCTGGTCTGCAATGCTTGCAGATACTTTCAGAATCACTTTTTATTTCGGTGATAAAGCTGAGCCTGTAATTGAAGGCAGTACTCTTCCGGAAAATGTTAAAAGCGATTTCAGGTCAGCCAGGAGATTCGGATCGACGCGACCCATAACAATTAAGGTTTCAGGATCCGGCGATCTTGAAACGATCTGTAAGCTGATAGACCTGAAGGCAAAAATCAAATAGTCCCGTTGTTATCCCTGAAGGCGTCGAGGGCTTTTTTTACAGATCCGTGAAGCAGAAGGAGTTTCTTTGATGTTTCATTGTCGAGGCCGAGTTCCTCAGAGATCATTTTCGAACCTCTCCTGATAAGCTTCTGGTTTGTCAGCTGCATATTGATCATTTTGTTCCCCCTGACACGGCCCAGCCTGATCATTACAGATGTTGTTATCATATTGAGTACGAGCTTCTGGGCGGTCCCCGCCTTCATTCTTGTACTTCCTGTCACGAATTCCGGACCGGTAACCACTTCTATTGCAACATCAGCATTCTCTGCAACGGGGGTTCCGGTATTGCAGGTTATTGCACCAGTAAAGATTCCGCTTTCCCTTGCCCTCCTGAGAGCACCAACAACATAGGGAGTAGTTCCGGAAGCGGCTATCCCGACAACAACATCACGTGCTGAAGGATTAAAGGCCATTATATCCGACCATCCCAGTTCCTCATTGTCTTCGGCCATTTCGACAGCCTTTCTTATTGCTCCGTCCCCACCCGCGATCAGCCCTATTACGAAGCCATGGTCGAGACCGAAGGTGGGAGGTATTTCTGAAGCATCAACTATACCGAGCCTGCCGCTTGTTCCTGCCCCGATATAGAAAAGTCTTCCACCTTTATTCATTCTTGAGACTACGGCCTCGACGAGAATTTCAATCTGAGGGATGCTCTTCCTTACGACTTCAGGAACTTTATGATCTTCAGCATTTATTGATTCAAGGAGCTCCCTGACCGACATTTTTTCGAGATCGTGGTATAGCGATTCGGACTCTGTGAAACTGATCATATTCTCTTATGACGGATATTGGTTGTTTTAATCATTTTTTTCGGGGGATCAAAGGCTGGACGTAAAGAACACCTTCCCGCGATTCAGTAATGAGTTCTGTGATATCTTACAAGTCCTTTTACAGGTCCCTTTGTTATTGTTTTAATAATGAATCCATTACAGGATAGAACTTCCTCAAGGATTTCCCTGAAATGCCAGGCAACCGATCCGGTAACGGCAATTTCAGTTTTTCCCTCTGTCGGGTACAATCTGAGGTTCCTGGCGACAAACTCCTCGAAGGCGGTTTTAACGAGATTATGGCAATATTCTTCGCTGATGTAAGCCTTAAGGAACCTTACGAACTCACCGATGAATCGGCTTGGGAATACTCCACGGTACACATGGGTGATTATTTCATCCTTGTCAGGGCCGTATTCCTTTCTGAATATTTCAGATAATCCGGAAGGCATAATTCCTCTGAGGAAGTCGGCAAGGAGTCTCTTGCCAAGCCATGCACCGCTTCCTTCATCGCCAAGGATAAAGCCCAGGGGTGGGACATTTTTTACGATCCTGAACCCGTCGTAGTAGCCGCTGTTTGATCCTGTCCCTATCATGCAGACAAAACCGCTGCGATCTCCCAGCATTCCCCGGGCTGCTCCGGTCAGGTCGGAGAATACATGGACCTCAGCGCCTGGTATAGCCCTTCTGATAGCGTTGCGCACTTTATGTTCCATAGCAGTTCCGGCACATCCGGCGCCATAAAAGAAAACTTCCTCAACATCGGGGTTTTTTAATCCCGGAAGAACTTCGGCCGAGATTACTCCGGCAAAAGTCTCTTCGGTAACGAAATTAGGATTCAATCCCGCAGTTGAAATAACAGCAGATTCTGAAGATTGTGTTACACCACACCATTCGGTTTTGGTCCCTCCGCTGTCAGCTATCAGTTTCATATTTCAAAAGTACAAAAAGAAGAATAAGTATTTACGGCCAGCACATAAAACGAAACAGAGCTGGATTTTCGCATTTTCGCTGATTCTTTTTTATTTTAACCCCCCTCCGGAAAGAACCCTCCCTGTCTGATCTTTTTTGGAAGTAACAGGTGGGCATATAAGCATTTATACCCATTGAAAAATAGGTTTTAACTGTCTACTCAGCCATATGTTAAAAAGATACTTTTGTTGTTAATAAGTTAACAAAGTCTGTCGCGGGTTAATACCAAAAGTGATGAAGAATTATTTCGAACAGCTGAGTGAGGATGTAAGATTCAGGGAAGGATTGAATGCCTGCATGAACTGCGGTGTTTGCACCGCGATCTGCCCTGCGGCAGAATTTTATGATTATGATCCGAGGATGATCGTTGACACTGTTCAGACGGGCGACAATAATGAAATTGAGAAGCTTCTCAGATCTGAGACCATCTGGTACTGCGGAGAATGTATGTCGTGTAAAACAAGATGCCCGAGAGGCAATACTCCGGCTCTGGTGGTCATGTCTCTCAGAACTCTCTCCCAGAAACTGGGTTTCTTCACGGAATCGGAAAAGGGAAGACAGCAGTTCGCTATTAAAAGAACCGTTGGTGAGAACATTTTCAAATATGGGTATTGTGTTGCCACATATGCAGTGAGACCTGAGATGCATGTTGAACAGGGTCCCATCTGGGAATATATCCTCGAAAATACATATGATGTCTATGAAAGGCTTGGCGGGCAAATCGATGAGCTTGGCGCCGGCCCTCTCAGAAAGATTCCCGAGGATGCAAAGGACGAACTGAAAAAGATCTTTGAAGTAACAGGCGGAACAGATTTTTTTGAGGTAATAGAGAAACACTCAAAGAAGAAAGCCGAAGAAATGGGACTTCAGTTCGACAGGGAAGGAATAGACAATGAGTATTTTATAGAATCATACACAGCAAACAACGGGAAGCACACCGTTTCATAAAAAGATCAATATGGAAAACGAAGGAAAGAAAAGGATCTGGACCGAGTATCAGAAGGAAATTGCTGATGATCATTTTTTTTATGTTCGGTCTTGCATACGTCAGAGCTTTTTTCCTGCATCGGAACAGTTCTTTCTCGATTTTCTCAGGAAAGATCTGGGGAAGGATGTTTATGAAAATCCTTCGCACACGACCTGCACGGGTATAGGTTATCATGCGGATGTCGTTCCCTTTCAGACAATAATGACGGTTATTGCGCGTCACTATGCCCTGATGAAGGAATCGGGATACCGCAACATTGCAATTTCCTGCGTGACATCATTCGGAATATACACGGAGATCCTTGAAACATGGAAGCATTTCCCGGAAGAACTTGAGAAAACGAGGGAGTATCTGTACAAAGCAACAGGCAGGGAGTTTGATCTTCCCGAGACTATTGCCCATACAAGCGATATTATCTACAAATTCCGTAATGAAATAGCCGCAAAGGCAAAATTCCCACTTATAAACAGGATGACGGGAGAGCCTCTTAAGGTAGTGGAACACATAGGATGTCATTATGCAAAGATCTTTCCGAAATACGGAGTTGGTGGAGCGGAGTTTCCGCATGTACTTAGCGGGATGATTGAAGCATGGGGAGGCGAAGTGGTTGATTATCCCGAGAGGAGACACTGTTGCGGATTCGGCTTCAGGCAGTATCTCGTTCAGGCCAACCGAGGCTATTCGCTGGCAAACACCACAAAAAAGTTTTCCTCTATGAAACCGTTCAAGCCCGATCTGGTACTTACAAACTGCCCGGGATGCACAATGTTCATGGATAAGTGGCAGTATACGATAAAGGAGATGGAAGGAACAACCTATGGTGTTGACGGAGAGTCAATCCCTGTTCTGACATACGAGGAACTGGCAGGTCTTGTCATGGGTCACAATCCATGGGATCTGGGTCTTCAGTATCACATGGTTCAGTCGGAGCCGCTCCTGAGGAAGATGGGTATTGAATACAATAAGGAAGATAAGTTCAGAACAAAGGGCGGAAAGCAGATGCCCGTTCCTCAAGATCTTATAAATTCATAGGATGACAGGCAGCGTTGCAATAATCGGAGGAGGCACTGCCGGGATGGAAGCAGCAGGACAACTTGCCAGGGCCGGATTGTCAGTCATGCTTATTGAAAAGGAATCTGAGACAGGAGGCCATGCAAGGAACTGGTATCACCTCTTCCCTGACAGGCGAAGCGGAAGCGAGGTGTTAAAATATCTTACCGATCAGATAGATCACGAAAACATTGAACTGATAACAGGATCGAGAGCAGAAAGTTTCCGGAGGAAGGGTAATGAGTTTGTAATCGAAACAGGAAACGGTAAGGAAATCAGGGCAGATGCCCTTCTTCTTACAACAGGTTTCGATCTGTTCAGAAGTGAGAGAAAGGAAGAATACGGGTACCATATTTACGACAATGTCATAACTTCTGCTGATCTTGAAAACAAGTTCAGGAACAATGACCTGAGGCTGCTTAACGGTAAAATTCCGGAAAAGATAGGATTGCTTCACTGCGTAGGGTCGAGGGATGAGAAATCCGGAAACGTGTACTGTTCAAAGCTTTGTTGCGTCACAGCTGTAAAACAGGCTATAGAACTAAGGGAAAAACTTCCCGGGTCGAGGGTCTATTCCTTCTATATGGATATGAGAATGGGAGGAGCCCTTTACGAGGAGCTTTACAGGGAGGCTCAGGAGAAATACGGAGTTAATTTCATAAGGGGGAAGATTTCGGAAGTAAGCGTCAATATAGACAACAGGCTTGTCATCAAGGCAGAGGATACCCTGGTTGGTCGTCCTCTCAGGATGGAACTCGACATGCTGGTTCTAATGGCAGGAATGGAGATGTCGGAGTCCGGAATCAGGATTGCAGATTCGGCCGGGCTCACAAGGGGGGAGAATCGGTTCTTTTCTCCTGCTGACCACCATTTCGGGAGTAACAGGAGTAATCTGAGAGGAGTATTCTTCGCTGGCGCATGCGCGGCTCCCATGAACATTACTGAAACAATCTCGCATGCCAGAAGCGCGGCTTCTGAAATAATAAAATACCTGAATAATGGCAGTAAGCGCTAAAGACAAATTCGGGTTCACGGTTTCGAAAGCCCGTGTCATTGACTACGATGCCAACGACAAGGCTGTTATAAATCACATCCTTGAGAAGGAACCAAGTCTGCGGCTTTGTATTGAGTGCGGAGGTTGTTCCGCCACCTGTACCACTGGCAATTTTACAAGCTTTAGTCTTAGAGAGATACATATTCTGCTTAAACGCGGGGAAAACGCGCAGGTAAAGGAAAAGATAAAGAAATGCATGCTGTGCGGCAAGTGTATCCTGGTGTGTCCCCGGGGTGTTAATACGCGAAATGTTGTTTTTTTGGCAAAACAGGCTTTTCAGAAATACGATATAAATGCACTTTGATCCCTTTATAATACCTTTTAACCTTGGACTCTACTTCATCCTTCTTTTTGCAGTAGCAAGGAGTGTTATCTGGTTCAGGGAGCTATCCCGTCCAGATAAACTCAGGCTTCAGAGAGGCTTTTTTGGTAGGGCATTCGGACAGAGCCTGAAGGAGATATTTATGGAGAGCCTGATACACCGTAAAATCCTGAAATCGAATTTCAGGCTTGGTTATATGCACATGAGCCTCGCCTTCGGATGGTTCCTTCTTATTCTTTTGGGAACAATTGAAGCCGATATTTTTGGTGAAAAGCATTTAAATCCTCCCTACAAGGCTATCTTCTTCAAGTTTTTCAATCCCGATCACGGGAAGGCAGGATTTGAAGCGGCATATGCTTTTCTGATGGACCTCATACTTGCCTTTATCCTCTCGGGACTTGTACTTGCCATACTGAAAAGGTTCGCATCGAAGGCAGCGGTTGGAATGAAGCAGACAACAAGACTCAGGATTCTTGACAGGGTGGCCCTTACTTCATTGTGGCTTATATTTCCAAGCCGTCTTATTGCCGAGAGCCTGACGAGCGGTGCCTACGGGACCGGCAGCTTTCTTACCGGCAGCCTTGGATCTCTTTTTGCAACCTTTTTACCCGCAAAAGAGGCTGCGTATCCTTTCTGGTGGCTCTATTCTTTATCCCTGGGTACTTTCTTTGTCCTTCTGCCCCTTACCCGATATATGCATATTCCTACCGAGCTGTTCCTTATTTTCATGAGGAATTCAGGTATCAGAACAGGCGATCGGGCAGGTACTTTTTCAGAGGTTGAAGTACATTCGTGCTCTTCGTGCGGTATGTGCATCGACCAGTGCCAGATGAGTTTTTCTGCAGGCATCCACACAATCCAGTCGGCATATCTTCTCAAGGCTATAAGGAATAATTATGACACACATGACATTGCCCATAACTGCCTGATGTGCGGGCGCTGCGATCAGATCTGTCCGGTGGGGATAGAGCTGTCGCCGATAAGGATGATTCAGAGAAGGGCAGGAGAGAGCGAGACCAGATACACCAATGTGTGGAAAGGGTATCTGAGGCAGAGGCAGAACAACATCCAGCCGAAAAATGTTTCTTCAAATACATACGACTTCATTCCTGTTTCTGATCCAGACAAGACAGACGTTTTATATTTTGCGGGGTGTATGACCCATCTTACCCCTTCAATAAAGGATGCCATGGCGAAGATACTTGATGCCTCAGGCCTCAAATGGTCATTCATCGACAAGGAAGGAGGAGTATGCTGCGGGAGGCCGCTGATGCTGGCGGGGCAGGACAGGGAAGCAAGGGAGCTTATCAACATTAATTCACAGATTATCTGGAAATCGGGAGCAAAGACGCTGGTAACATCCTGTCCGATATGTTACAAGATTTTCAGGGAGAGCTATTATCTGGATGTAGAAGTTCTGCATCACTCGCAGTTCATTAAGAGATGCATTGATGAAGGTCTGGTAAAAATGAACTATCTGCACAGAAGGGTTACCTATCATACACCCTGTGAACTGGGAAGGGGTTCAGGAGTGTACAATGAGCCGAAAGCAGTTCTCAGGCATGTTGCAAGTCTTGAGCTTACCCCATTTGAGGATGAAAAATCACTTTGCTGCGGAGGCAGCCTTGGAAATATTCTGCTGAGCCAGCCCGACAGGAGACGGATTGCTGCCGATGCTGCCATTGAACTCACCCGGACAGCTCCTGATTACCTTGCAACTGCATGTCCTCTGTGCAAAAAGACTTTTGCTTCTGTATCCGGGACTAAGGTGGTTGACCTTGCCGAACTGGCTGCAGAGGCTCTTGTTATGCCTTCCTCAAAAAAAAAGTCTGAACGGATTAAAAGTTCCATAAAGGAAACCGCCGGGATAATCTGAAAACCGAACAAATATTTAGCTTTTTTGTTAATAACTAATGACTGGTTTTTAGGGCTTTTGGTATTTTTTTTGCTTTTTTCGCAGTCTGGATAATACTGAAATTCCTATTCAGTCGTTATCATTTAAGTTGTTAATCAAAATATCCTGAAATGAGCAGAAAAATCTTTACTCTTTTTAGTGTTTTATTTTTGTTTCTATGGTCCTGCGGGAATAAGACAGCAGGTGAGAACAGCATGGAGAATGCAGTTCTTCAGGAGGCTGACGGAACCCTTGCCCTCGACATGGATGAAGCTACCTGTTACAGTGATGAAGTAAATCCATCGAGCAACACAGCAGAATGGAATGTTGTGGTTTCAAAACCCGGAAGCTTCAGGGTGTGGCTTACGAGTGCCACAAAGGATACTACCGATCTCAGTTATTCCACCTCGGTGAAGCTGAGTCTGCTTGACAAGTTTCTTGAGGTAGAACCTGAGTGTGATAAGGTTATTCTTGATTCGGAAGAAGTGTCCTATCCCTATTTCAGGGCTGATTCCTACATGGGTTCTCTGTACATATCAGAACCCGGCGAGTACAGCATTCAGGTCATAAGTGACAAAATTATGCCCAGGGAAGCTCTTAAGACAGGTTCCGGGACAGATACCAGGCTGATGTCTGTAATTCTTACTCCTATGAGCCGTTAGATTTATTGCGGATCCATTCTTTTGCATTTACAAAAGCCTTGATCCATGGTGTGACCTCATCGTTCCTTCTGTCGGCCGGATAGAATCCACACTGCCAGGGGAAAAAAGCTCTCTCGAGGTGAGGCATCATGACCAGATGCCGGCCGTCTGCAGAACAGAGGCCGGCAATGTCATTTACTGACCCGTTGGGATTGGCAGGATAGGTACCAGAAGAGTACTGCATTACTATGTTGTACCTTTCTGCCGGATAAGGAATGCGGAATTGTCCTTCACCATGGGCCACCCAGATACCGAGCTTCATTCCCGACATGTTGCCAAGCATCACCGAATCGTTTGGAGGGATTGTTACTCCCAGGAAACCTGATTCGAATTTATTTGACTTATTGCGGGTAAGTTTTACCATTTCTTCATGTTCGGGATAAATAAGTCCTAGTTCCGCCATCAGCTGACATCCGTTGCATACCCCCAGAGAAAGGGTATCCTCTCTTTTATAAAAATTATCAAGAGCTGTTCTGGCTCTCAGGTTGTATCTGAATGCTCCTGCCCATCCCTTTGCTGAGCCCAGTACATCTGAGTTAGAGAAGCCTCCGACGAAAACTATCATATTGATATCCTCAAGTGTTTCCCTTCCGCTGATGAGGTCAGTCATGTGAACATCCCTGACATCGAATCCTGCCAGCCATAGGGCATAAGCCATCTCCCTGTCGCCATTAACCCCTTTCTCCCTTATTATTGCAGCCTGGATTCCCGATCTCTTTTTACGATCGGGAGATATTCCCAGTGATTTGAAAGAACCCTGAAAATCATTCAGATTGAAAAGGAGCTCATGTGAAGTGTAGGATCTGAAACGTTCAAGTGCGAGTTCAGGGCCGCACTGACGACGGTCGAGAAGATATGAGCTCCTGAACCAGACGTCTCTGAGATGATCAATGTCGAAGACGATTCTTTCGTCGTAGTTTGATATGCTTATTATCCTGTCATTTACAGGGTGTCCTATCGACAGATATGAAATTCCGTTCTCAAGTAGTATTTCAGCTGTCTCATTTTCATCCCTTACCTGAATGATTATTCCGGGATTCTGGCTCAGAAGGATCTTCACAATATCCCTTTCGTCAAGGGCGCTGAGGTTTACAGCCATCCCTCCTGATGTATTTGCAAAGCACATTTCCAGGAGAGTAGTTATCATTCCTCCTGAGGATATATCGTGCCCTGCAAGAATCTTTCCCCTCACTATGAGGTTCTGAACTGTATTGAAGACAGCTGCGAAATAACCCGGGTCGTTCACTGTCGGAACCTCACTTCCCAGCTTGCTTATCACCTGTGCAAAACAGCTGCCGCCGGTCTTGAACCTGTCCCTGCTCATATCAATATAGAGAAGGCTCGTATAAGGATCGTTAACGATGACCGGTTCTATAATTTTTCTAATATCTGTTACTTCACCTGCAGCCGAGATGATTACCGTTCCGGGCGAAAGGACGATCTGGTCATTGTATTTCTGTGTCATGGAAAGGCTGTCCTTGCCCGTGGGGATATTGATCCCGAGTCCGGTTGCGAATCTGCTTGCTGCACTTACTGCTGAATACAGCCTGGCGTCTTCTGCGGGGTTCTTGCAGGGCCACATCCAGTTTGCAGAAAGGGAGACTCCCCTTATTCCACCGGCTATCGGAGCCCAGATTATATTGGTCAGGGCTTCTGCTATTGATAAAACTGATCCTGCTTCGGGGTCGACAAGCCCGGCAACC
This sequence comes from Bacteroidales bacterium, assembly GCA_034002885.1. Taxonomy (GTDB): domain Bacteria; phylum Bacteroidota; class Bacteroidia; order Bacteroidales; family VadinHA17; genus LD21. The sequence continues at coordinate 17,234 of JAVEZS010000028.1, read as the reverse complement.
GGGGCATGTCCGATCGAAGTTGCCATGCCATTTTTCCCCCTGTAGTCGAGTGTTATGGCTCCGAGGTTATTGAGAGGGAGCTGAAGAGGACCTGCACACTGCTGTTTGGCAAGGCGCCCTGTTACTGACCGGTCAACTTTATTGGTAAGCCAGTCTTTGCAGGCTACCTCCTCGAGCTGCAGGACTTTTTCAACGTACTCGATGATCTTTTCAGGGCTGTACTCCTGGGCATCAAAGCTGTAATCCTGGTGGCAGTCGTTCATCGTGGTCCTCGGAGGATCGCCGAAAAGCGATTCAAGAGGCATGTCGATTGGTTTCTCTCCTGTAAGACTGTTCTCAAAAGTGAACTGATGATCGCCGGTTATTTCACCTACTACATAAATGGGAGCCCTTTCCCTCTCCGCTATCCTTTTAAGTGCATCTATGTCGGACGATCTTATTACAAGTCCCATTCTCTCCTGTGATTCGTTTCCGATAATCTCCTTAGCCGATAATGTTGGGTCTCCTACCGGAAGCTTGCTTATATCAATGGTACCTCCCGTAGCTTCAACGAGCTCAGAAAGGCAGTTCAGGTGTCCTCCGGCTCCGTGGTCATGTATCGAGATGACCGGGTTTTTGTCAGCCTCGCATAATGCTCTGATTGCATTATAAACCCTTTTCTGCATTTCGGGATTGGCTCTCTGCACTGCATTCAGTTCGATTGAGCTGTCGTATTTTCCAGTGTCGACAGAAGAAACAGCCCCTCCTCCCATGCCGATGCGGTAGTTGTCGCCACCCATCACAACGATCAGATCACCTTTCTCGGGAGTGTCTTTGGTACTGTCCTGCTTCTTGCCGAGTCCTATCCCTCCTGCAAGCATTATAACCTTATCGTATCCGAACTTCCTGAGGCTTGCGAAATGCTCAAAGGTCAGCACTGATCCGCATATTAGTGGCTGGCCGAACTTATTCCCGAAATCGCTGGCTCCGTTTGAGGCTTTTATAAGGATATCTTCTGGAGTCCGGTATAGCCAGGGCCTCTCAGGAGTTGCTTTTTCCCAGTCCCTCGGTCCGTCGGGTCTGGGATAGGATGTCATGTAAACTGCGGTTCCGGCTATCGGCAGGGCTCCTTTCCCTCCTGCAATCCTGTCCCTGATTTCGCCTCCGGTGCCTGTTGAAGCTCCGTTAAAAGGTTCAACCGTTGTGGGGAAATTATGGGTCTCGGCTTTCAATGAAAGGACAGATTCAAACTGTCTTACAGCAAAATAATCCGGTTTGTCGTTTGAAAGCGGAGCGAACTGTTCAACAACAGGTCCCTGAAGAAAGGCGCAGTTGTCCTTGTAAGCGGAGACCACCCTGTTCCTGTTGAAATGTGTCGTATTCTTAATAAGCTGAAAAAGAGTGGAATCCTTTTCTTTTCCATCGATAATAAAAATACCGTTGAAAATCTTATGCCGGCAGTGTTCAGAATTAACCTGTGAAAAACCGAATACTTCACTGTCGGTAAGAGGGCGCCCCAATGTTGCAGAAAGCCCTTCGAGATATTTTATTTCCTGGTCATTTAAAGCCAGACCTTCCCTGTCGTTATATTTTCTTATATCGCTGATGAAGAGAATTTCTTCAGGAACCCTTTCGGTAGTGAAAATATCCTGACCGGGATTGTTGTAGACCGCCTGAAGCATCGGATCAAATTCCGGGTCTGTGGTTCCAGAAGCGAAAAACTCTTCTATTCTTGTAATACCGCTTATTCCCATATTCTGGGTTATTTCAACGGCATTGGTACTCCATGGAGTTATCATCTCTTTTCTGGGACCAACAAAAGTGCCATTAACGCTGTTTTGATCAACAAGTCTGGCATCCCCGAAAAGCCATTTCAGTTTTTCCCTGTCATTATCCGGCAGGCCGGTTGATGTTCCGACTGCAATAAGGTTTCCGGATCCACTCTCAAAAAAAAGGATCATATCAGGTAATTATTTTTTGCGACAAGATATTGTAAAACTCAATGCGCTGGTTCATTCATTTCAAATTCTTCTTCTTCGTCTGTTTCTCCGCTTCCCGTTGCACCGGCATATCTGGCTGGATAGGGAGTGTTTCCCTTTGCAGCGAACCACAATATGCGGTTCAGCAGGTCATCGTGACCCGAATCGACTTTGTCAAACACCGGAAGCATACTCTTTCTGGCAAAATGAAGAGCTCGTCCCTTGAGGGCATTCAGCTGAGGATTCATCTCATCGATGGGAATGTTTGAAGGCAATGCCTCATAGGGTGTGAGATCGGGAGTTTGTGTAAAACATTCTGTCATCGGGTTTGCTATTGCGTCCTGGATGTTCATGGGAGGCATTCCAAGTATCTGCTCTATCGTCCTTATCATCGATGGCTGGGTGTAGTAGGTGCTTACTGTCTTTTTCAGCCTCGAGTACGGACTAATAACAAGAGCAACAGTCCGGTAGGCGGAAACATGGTCCCATCCTCCCTGTGAATCGTCTTCCACAACAAAGATCGCTGTGTTCTCCCAGAACCGGCTTTTCGAAAATGCTTCAACTATTTTACCCAGAGCTGCATCATTATCAGCGACCATAGCCCTGGGAGTCGGAGATCCTGGTCTTGTTCCTGCAGTGTGATCGTTGGGAAGTGCAACGATCATCAGGTTCGGCAGCTGATCGCCTGGCATCTTTTCGAATTCATTAAGTTCATTTATCAGTACGTCGGCCCTCATCAGATCAGTGAAGATATGGGGTCCGTATGAAGGATACGACGGGCAGAGAATACTTCTGACAGGCTCTATCGTCGTGTAATTGTAGAATTCAATCCTCTGACGGTTCCTGTACCTGTTATATACATCGGTCCATGTGAGGTTTTCCTTTAGAACCGGGAATGAAGCTTCGCCATATATTCTTACTGACTTTCCGTTCGATGAGGCGTTATCCCAGATGAAACCCGTTGGGGCATATACGAGAGCATCGGTCTGAACATGTGCATAGCTTCTGAACCATGCCCTCATGTTCTTTTCTATGTAGTCTGTAACAATTGAAGCATCGGTCCACTGGTGACCTTCCGCGGAACATTTCCCGGAGACCATGAAGTTATCGAGAAGCATGAATTCCCCGCAAAGCTTATGAGTATTGGGTGTGATAAGGGCACCATAAGTGCATAATCCCGGATCCCCCTTACCCTGTTCCATGTCGCCGAGGATCTGGTCGTATGTGCGGTTCTCCTTGATAATGTACACGACATGTTTAAAAACCGACGGTTCGCCTATCCTGTCTGGAACCGGTTTGGGAGCGACATCGGGTCTGGGCGGATCCCTGGCAAGAGTTGCTCTTGTCAGGTCGTTCACTGCAATTACCGTATCGGTATAGGCTATAAGATTTTTCATATCGGGCACCGGAATCACCGAGACAGAGGCAAGCATGTGGTGTGAATTGAAGATCAGGTTGTTGGTATTGGAAACATTCAGGCCGACTTGTGCTCCGGAGGCTTCGAGGTTAGCGACATAGAGGGTGCCGTCGGGAGTCAGGCAGAGGCCTGAGGGATAAGCGCCAGTTGGAATAAATCCCTGGAGAAGGCTGTTCTTTCCCGAGCCTTTTCGTGAGGCTTTTTTTGAGAGTTTTATTACGGCAAGTGCATTGTCCATTCCGTTGGCAACGAAAAGCGATTTCTGATCGTTCGACAGGCAAAGGCCATTTGGGGAATCTCCGAAGAAAGGGTTTATCTCGGGCTGCAACCTTACGCTTATTGTTTCTGAGATTTCGTCCGTACGGGTGTTTATTACCGAAACGTTATCACTGTTTGAATTGGTTACATACACAAACCTTCCTTTCCTGTCGCTAATTATTTCATTAGGATGCAGACCCACCTCGATTTCTTTCAGGACTGTCCCTGAGGCGGGATCTATTACTGTAACGCTTCCTTCACGTGTTGAGCCGCCTGCCCGGTTGTTGACCCTTGCAGAGCCCCATGGTACGCCGGCCATGTTCTTGTCGTCGGGAAGGGGATGTCTTCCGGCCCAATTGGTGACATAGATCTTTCCCCCGGCCATTGTGAGGCCATAGGGAGCAACTCCAGGGTCGGTGGACCAGATTGTGTCGCCGGTTGTCAGATCCTGTTTGATAACCATGTTGTTTCCGTTCAGAACCACATAGAGATAGTCGCGTTTTGATTCCGTGGATATCAGTAACTCGTTTGGAAGAGCCATATCGGCGGGCTCTTCCCTGTCATATTCCAGAAGACGTCCGAATGTGGCGCTCGTACCGTCCCATACAGCTGACGCTACGTATGATCTGTCATCATTTGCCACAACGCTCCAGTATATTTCAGGATTAGCATCCTTTTGATGCCATATTATTCCGGAATATGTATTGTTTGCACCCCTTAGCTGAGGATGAAGACTGTTCCTGAGAGTGAACCTGATGCTGTTGTCTGCTGTGCTGATGAAGACGATGCTCGTTCTTTCGAGAACAGCGATCCATTTGCTGTCAGGCGAGATAACTGCTTCGAGTGCATGGTTTTCGTTAGCCTCATCCCCGAAAAATATCTGGGTTCCCGCAGGTTGTATTATTCTGTTATAGGGAAGCTGAACCTGTCTCGATCCTGTCGCTACTTCAGGTTCTGTCAAAACCTGCGAATGGCAGTTCAGAAAGACAGCAAGCAGTGAAAAAGTTAATATAAGTCTCATGATCTCAGGTTGGTTAGGGTTTGCATTACAACAGCCGGATTATAATCCGGTTTCATTATTGTCAGGTAACTAAGATAGCAGAAAATAATAAAAAAAAGACTGAAAATTCATTTCAGCCTTATCAGTCCTCAGAAGGGAAGATCGCTTAATTCATCCGGCTCCGGAGGAAAATCTTCGATGGCACCTGCTGGCGCTGTGTTTTGATTTGCCGGTGAGTCAGAAACCCTCTCTATCCTCCATGCATCCAGGTTTGTGAAATAATTAACACGTCCGTCCCTTTCCCATCTGTTCCCCTTTATATTAAAACTGATCCTTACCTCTTCATTAAGATAAGACTCGTTAATCAGATCACATTTATCCTGGACAAGCTGGAATTTTATATAGTCAATAAACATAGTCTGTCCACCGGCATCCTTTTTTTCGATGACAAACTCGCGTTTTCTGAACTTGTCGCTCACCTGGTTCACAGGCATTATATCTACAACTTTTCCGGTAATTTCGAAGGACATCTTATTCTTCGTTTATTGTTATTTTCTCAATTTTATCTCCCTGTCTGATTTTATCAATTATTTCCAGACCATCAGTGACCTTTCCGAAGCATGTGTGCTGGCGGTCGAGATGGCGGGTGTTTGTTCTGCTGTGGCATATGAAGAACTGCGATCCTCCTGTGTTCCTTCCCGCGTGGGCCATTGATAGAACTCCGCGATCATGGTACTGGTTTCCCCCGTCGAGTTCGCACTTTATCTTGTATCCGGGACCTCCGGTACCGACACGGGGATCGTTCATATCTCTTGAGAAGGGGCATCCACCCTGGATTACAAATTCAGGTATAACCCTGTGAAAAGCGAGTCCGTCATAAAATCCTTCGTTGGCGAGCCTGATAAAATTCGCAACAGTTTCCGGAGCGTCTTCCTCGAAGAAAGTAACGCTCATAACCCCCCTGGCTGTATGAATTTCTCCGGTCTTCATGTTATTCAGTTATCTCGAGAAGTTCGACTTCAAAAATAAGCGTAGAGAAGGGTTTGATTATCTCGCCGGCCTGGTTTGCACCATAGGCAAGGTTTTCGGGAATGAATAACCTGAATTTTGAACCGACAGGCATAAGCTGAAGTGCTTCACTCCATCCCGGTATAATTCCGGCAACAGGAAATTCCGTTGGTTCATTTCTCTTTATCGAGGAATCAAATTCGGTGCCGTCAATCAGAGTTCCGGTATAATGAACTTTCACCGTACTGCTCATTGTTGGTTTCGGACCGTTTCCCATTTTTATGACCTCATACTGCAGACCGCTAGGTGTTACAATAATACCTTCCTTATTCTTGTTACCGGCGAGAAAGCTTTCATTTTCAGTAATATAGTCCTTATAAAGGATCTTGTCCTGTTCAGCCTGCCGGGCTTCCATTTCTGCCTGACGCTGGTTGACGAAATCCATTATAATACCCCTCGCAATATCGTCGGTCATTCTTGGTTTGCCGTTTTCGCCGTCAAGCATGGCTTTGGCAACAATAGACGGATTAAGTTGAAGACTATCAGTCTGAAGTGCATTGAAATTAACAATCCCAAAGGCATATGACAGGGAATCGACCCTGGTTTTGATCTTTGCATTAGAAATAGAGTTCTTTGAACATGAGGCCGATATTATTGCTATCATACATGTCAGAACGATTAATCCCTTGATTTTCATTTGAAATGGTTTTAGATTAAAAAATTTCCGCAAAGATAATACTTTGCCTTATAAAACGAGGTAAGATGTTTTTATTTTTCAGATTTTAATAGCTCTGAGTATTTGTCTTTTGCCGGGAGGGCCAGGCAGCAGAGTCAAATTAAAACCGTTGTTGCGAAGGCTTCTCTTTACGTTTCCCTTCACGCTGTATGTCACCAGAACTGAACCGGATACCGTTATGCCGGAAATCTTTCTGAAGACATCGTCTGTCCACATTTCAGGTTGTTTCTCAGGTCCGAAGGCATCAAAATATATAAGGTCATAAATATTTGTTAAAGGGTATGTTAAGAGATCCCCTTTTATTTTAAACAGTGTGAATTTATCGGTTATTTCTGCAGGAGCACCCCAGGGGCAGGAATGGATCCTGTCGAAGATAATTCCAGCTTCTCCTGTAAGCATCTCAGGATAATTAAGCTTTTCTATAACCCCGCTTCCCAGAGGTTTCTTTTCGATTGCGGTGTATGTTAATCTTATTCTCGTATCTGACGATCTGAGGCAGGAGAGAAGAGCGTTAAGCCCGGTTCCGAATCCGGCTTCAAAAATACTTGCAGAGTCTCTTTGTAAGTAATTCAGGCCGCAACCAATGTAGATAAACTGCGATTCCTGTATTGCACCGTGAACAGAGTGGTAATGATCTCCTGTTTCAGGGTCGTAAACAGTAAGTGATCCGTCACCGGTCTTTAGTAATTCCGCCATAAAAAGTTCATAAAGTTCAATCAGGGAAGGCGATGATCATAAAGTGAAGCCATTGCTTTGTAATATTCATTTTCGAGCTCAAGTAGTTTCTCTTCGGTTTCAAATGATGCCTCAAGATAAAGAAAATATTCCGTCAGTGAGATCTCCCCTGATTCAAGAGCTTTATCAAGCAGATCATTATCGGTTTTACCGTACAGGTTGTTCAATTCGGCTATACTCTGAAAAAGGGCTCTGCTATTGTGAAATTCGGATTTAACTTTGGTTTCGAGTTCGAGAAGTCTGGCATCCATAGATGCTGAAGCATACCCGGCAGTTGCGTCTGCACTTTTTACCCTGTTGGCATTTGACCAGAGCGGAATAGTTAATCCTGCGAACGGCCCTGTAAAAGTTTCTCCGGGAATTATTTCCGATCCGTATCCTGCCTGTATTCCGGGAAGTGATGATGACCGTGCCAGCCTGGCTTCATTCAGGCTCAGGTTATATTCTGCAGCGGGAATAAGCCATTCAGGATGAAGCGATCTCTTTTCGTCGAGGATCGTTTCAATAGAGGCAGATTCCATCACGGGATATTCCGAGAAATCAGGCAACAGGATTTCGGCACCGCTTGCATATAATAGTTTTTCCCTCAAAATTGAAAGGTGAGTTTCAGTCCGGCTTAGTTCAAGTTTCAGGGAGGCAAAACCATACATGAGTTTGTTATAGTCGAGGATTGTTGCTTCACCTTCAGTGAGCATTCTTTTCCAGGCTGACTCAAGGCGGGTGAAGAGATCTTTTCGGCTCTTAAGCATTTCGAGTTTTTTCCTGTAGTAGATATGATCAAATATCATTTGTTCAGCATCAAGGAGTAGCCTTAACTTTCCCAGTTCAAATTCGTGTTCGGCCAGAATTATTTTGTTTTTGCTAAGTTTATTCTGTGCCAGGTATTTTGTGGGGAAATGGAATGACTGTGTGACCGACCAGGTACGTTTAATTCCTGCGTCATCCCCTTTTCCCGGCATATAACCAGCGCTAACGAATGGGTCGGGAGGTGCAAGCCCTGTCCTTGCTTCTGTTTTTCGAGCCTCAAGAAGCTTTTGATAGGAAATTATCTCAGGATTCTTCCGGGCGACATCATTCAGGAACGAAGATATTTCCTGAGAGGTCATCAGACCGTAAGTGTTCAGAAGAATTGCAATGGTTAAGAATATTCTTTTCATTTTGTTTTTTTCTGGCTTTTTATTTCCCTTTTCTTGTTATTCTTTTACCTCACTGACTTTTTCAGGCTTTAAGTTCCTTGCATAAACATAAAAGACACTGGGGACAACTATCAGGTTCAGCAGGGTTGAGCTAAGCAATCCACCGAGGATTACCACTGCCATGGGACTCTGGATCTCATTTCCGGGTTTGTCGCCTGACAGGGCCATGGGTATCAGCGCCAGTGCTGCGGTAAGGGCTGTCATAAGAATGGGATTGAGCCTGTCGACCGACCCTTCGATAATGTTTTCCTTGAGATCCATATTTCCTTCTCTTTTATTATATCTGCTTATCAGCAGTATTCCGTTCCTGGTGGCGATTCCGAAAAGGGTTATGAAACCTATTATAGCTGGAATGCTTATTACGTTGGATGTTAGTACTATTGCAAAGATTCCGCCAATAAGGGCAAGAGGAAGGTTGAGAAGTACTATCCATGCAAGCGACGATTTGCGGAATTCCTGGTACAGAACAATGAAGATCAGAATAAGTGCCGCAAGTGAAGCCATAACAAGTCTTCGTGTTGCGCTCTGTGCGCTTTCAAACTGTCCTCCGTATTCAATGTTATAGTTTTCAGGAAGATGAATGGTGTCATCGATACGGCTTCTGATACTCTTCAAAACCGTGCCTGCATCATTTCCCGTGGTGTTTACTGAAACCACGATCTTTCTTCTTACATTTTCGCGGTTTACCGCGTTTGGCCCTGACGAGGATTCAATGTCAGCAACAGCCGACAGGGCAATTTTTCTTCCGTCACCGGCATCTATCATGGATGACCTGATTTGTTCCACAGATGTCCTGGATTCATCATTATATCTCAGAATAAGGGGGAATCTCTTTTCATCTTCAAGTACTTCCGATACTTTTTGGCCATTGATCGAATATTCAATAAAGGAATTGAATCCGGAAAGGGTGATACCGTATCTTGCAAGCATCTCACGTTTTGGTTTTATCTTTAGCTGCGGGGTTTCGACCAGTTGTTCCACATTAAGATCTCCGATGCCTTCAATGCCGGAAATATTTCTCTTTATATCGTTGGCATAGGTATAAAGTTCATTCAGGTCGTCGCCAAAGATCTTTATCGCGATGTTTGCTTTTGTTCCAGACAGCATATGGTCGATCCTGTGTGTAACAGGCTGGCCGACTTCAACGTTTGTTCCGTGAAGACTGCCAAGTTTCCTCCTCACCTCCGCAACAAACTCCTCCCGGCTCCTGTCCGACAGGGAGAAAGGCACATCAAGTTCGGATACATTTTCGCCAAAAGAATGCTCGGCAAGTTCAGCCCTTCCTGTTTTTCGCCCCACACTTTTTACCTCCGGAAATTCCAGAAGTATTTTCTCTGCTTCCCTTCCAATCTTTGCTGATTCCGTAAGCGAAATGCCAGGCATGGTGCTCAGGTTTATCGTAAGTGCACCCTCGTTGAATGACGGCAGGAATGCAGAACCCGTTGACAGTGTCAGTATGAAGGCTGTTACGAGCAGAATCGTTGTTATCACCAGGATTATTCTGTTCTTGCCGAGGGTTCGGTTCAGTACTTTTCTATAAAGAGAACCAAGAGTTCGTTCTGTCCAGGTCCCTCGAGCGCTTTTCAAAAGCCTGTTATGGTCTGAAAGAAGGTATGAACACAATACCGGTGTTATAGTGATCGCTACGATCAGCGAGGCGAAAAGTGAAACAATAAATGTTATTCCAAGGGGTTTAAGCATTCTTCCTTCAAGGTCCTCCAGAAGGAACAGCGGAAGGAAAGTTATTATTATTATTATTGTGGCATTTAGTATCGACGACCTCATTTCGGATGATGCCCTGAAGACAACATCCGTCACCTTCAGTCTTTCTTCAGCCGGCCTTAGAACATTTCTCCTGAGCTGCTTGTAGCTGTTCTCGACATCGATAATGGCATCGTCGACCAGCGATCCGATAGCGATAGCCATTCCTCCAAGGCTCATGGTATTTATGGTGTATCCCAGAAGTTTCAGTGTAATGAGTGTTACTACCAGCGAAAGCGGGATTGCCATGAGTGAGATAAAGGTGGTCCGGGGGTTAAGCAGGAAGAAGAAAAGAATCAGAACAACGAAGAATCCTCCTTCGAGAAGCGCTTTAAGGACGTTATTTACCGAAGTCTTAATGAAATCAGCCTGATTGTAAATGTCAGAATGGAATCTTACCGATGGATCTGAGTTATTGCTTATCTCCGCAATTGCTTCATTAATCTTTTCTGTAAGCTTAACACTGTTGGCATCAGGCTGTCTTGTGACGGTGATAAGGACGGCCTCCTTCCCTCTGTATGAGGCAGTTCCTATGGGGAGGGAGCTTCCGGTCTTAACCTCTGCCACGTCGCCTATCCTCACAGGCTTGCCGCCGGAAGTCTTAATAAGTGATCCGGCTAAATCATTCAGATTTGCTGTTCTTCCCATCCCCCGTATGATATATTTATTGCCGTATTCGTTTATGAATCCCCCCGAAGTGTTAATGTTCATGTTTTCGCACGCTGAGATCAACTCTCCGAGGCTTACACCTGCATATTTCATTTTCAGAGGGTCAGCAAGTATCTGGTATTCTTTAGAGTCGCCCCCAATTGTATGGACCTGGGCTACCCCGGGAATCGACAGAAGTCTTGGTGCCACGTTCCAGTCGGCCATGGTCCTAAGGTCCATAAGGCTCATACTGTCCGATTCGAGGGCAAGAATCATTATTTCTCCAAGCAGAGATGTCTGGGGTGCAATAACAGGCTGGTCGACACCTTCAGGAAGCAGCTCCCTTACCTGGAAAAGACGTTCGGTCACAGTTTGCCTTGCTTTGTAAATATCTGTTCCCCAGTCGAATTCAACCCAGACAATAGAGAAACCCATGGTAGAACTGGACCTCACCCTTCTAATACCTGTAGCTCCGTTTACCGTGGTTTCAATCTGAAATGAAACCAGCTGTTCAACTTCTTCCGGTGCCATCCCGTGAGCTTCGGTCATTATTACGACAGTAGGTGCGGTGAGTTCAGGAAATATGTCCACCTCCATCCTGCTGACAATGTAGATGCCTGTCATAAGAATAAGAAACGAGGTTATAAGGACAATCAACCTGTTCTTCAGTGATAAGGCAATTATTTTATCGAGCATGACGGCTGTTTTAGTGGTTATGTGAATGAGCCGGAGCAGCACCGGTCATCCCGGCAAGCTTGATGCTGTATGCACCCTGCGATACTATTACCTCTCCCTCTGTCAGACCAGAAAGGACCTCAGTATATTGAAAGTTCCTGTTTCCGGTCGTGATGTATCTTTTGCTGAAAGAACCGTGTTCATCCTCTACAAAGACGTAAAGCTTTCCGTATTCCTCCAGCAGTGCGCTGTTCGGGACTGAAATTGCATCCTTTTTCACATCGCTGATAAGGTAGACCTCTGCATATGATCCTTCAATAAGCCCTGGATCGTAGTCTATCCTGAAATAAACAGGGACATAGAACGATCTTTCCCCGGTAGTGAAGGCGTTAGATATCCTTCTTCCGTTCATTTCGTCGGTGCGGTACACCTTTTTGCCGTAACTTGTTGTAAACTCAGCCCTGCCTATGCCACTCAGGAGTTCAAGATATTCCGGAGGAAGGTCAGCTTCAAGAATGAGGGAGTTGCCTTCAAAGACTGAAACCAGAGGCTGTCCCGCAGTAACAAGCTGACCTTCCCTGACAAGGATCTCCTTGATATATCCGACGGCCGGTGAGGTTATAACCCTGCCGGAGCTTCCGGTGGCGCTGTTGAGGTTGTTGTATCTTTCGAGGGTTTTTTCGTAATTGTTTTTTACTTCAAGAAAATGCTCCTGTGTTATAATCTGGTCGGAAATAAGACTCTTTGCCCTTTCATAATCAGATGAAGCTTTATCGAGGTCAGATTTCAGAAGCTTCAGGTCAAGTTCGGAATTGCTTTCCGGCAGCTGGCCTCCCGATATCGTAAAAAGCTGACCACCGGTTCTGACCATTGCTCCGGGGACAAGGTAGCGGTCAGTGAATTTTACTATCCCTGAACTGTTTGATGTGACTATTGTGATCGATTTTTTATCTGCCAGTATCCGGCCTCCGGTATGAACACTTAATTCAAAATCTTTCTTTTTAATTTCAATTACAGAATGTTCAGGGGTTGCTGAGCCATGCTCGTGAGGCTGCTCTTCAAGAGCTTTAAGTGATGAATCAGAGTCATGATCATGTGCATCGTGCTCCTTTTGATCATACAATAATTCTGAGGAGTGGTTTTCACCCGTGCCCTTATTTTCAGGCAGATTTTTACACCCTGTGCATACCAGGGTCAGAAGACATAAAATATAAATATATATTTTTCTCATCCCTAATGAATATAAATGTATTTGATAAGAATTATGATCAGCCCGGATTAAGGCTGAACAGTTTGTAAAACAAAGGAGAAAGGCATTTGTCAGGCAAGGGGAGGGGCCCGCAAAAGAGATGTTCCCCTCAGATTGCAGATTTCCCGCAGCTCCGGATTATTGTTAATTAATTCACAGGATGAATCTGAAGGTCCAAAACTAAAGTCACGTAATAAATCAGCGAAGATTATTTCCGGATGGAAGGTGTGAAAAAGAAGATTGGAGATTCTGCAGATATGATGATCTGATCGTTTCTCAGGGGTACTGAATGCAGGAAAATGAATTAAAGAGGAACCGTCATCAGTATGCAAGTCATGAATACAAGGGTGCGAATGATCATAAACATGGTTATGAGGGATTACATCGTGCGCAAAAAGGAGAAACCAGGCGGCGATTAAAAGAGAAGCCTTTATTTTAATAGCTTTTCTCAAATTATGTTATTCTTTAACCTTAATAATATAACAACATTGCAGCAGTAACTGTTCATGACACTTTGACGTAGAAGGCATTTCCCTATGTTTCAATCCTACCAGTCAGAGTCGTACCATGGTCTGACATCCGTAACATTCATTCCTGCCTTTATTGCAGCCTCAAATCCAAGTTCTCCGTCTTCAAAGACCTCTATATAACGAGGCTCCACATTCATCATTTCCGCGCATCTCAGAAAAGTTTCCGGGTGAGGCTTGAATGATTCCACATCGTTGGCTGTTACGATTATAGTAAAATACTTACGGAGCCCGGTTATCTCAAGGGTTCTTTCAACCGCTTCACGATGCCCGCCGGTACCAACGGCCATCGGCAGCCGACCGTAATAGTGACGGACTATTTCTGCCACAGGTTCAATAGGTTTAACCAGATGCTGCATACTGAAAAACTCCTTCAGTTTTTCTCCGATGATCTGTTCTGCCGTTACATTTCCGTTAAGCCCGTTGTTTTGAATTATTTCCCTTGCAATTATCCAGCCCGGACTGCCGGTATGTTTTCTGAGAAAAACATTGTCGATTACTGCATTGTATTTGCTGCATGCTCTCTTCCATGCTTCAAAATGGTATGGCATTGTATCAGCAAGAGTTCCATCGAGGTCAAAAATCAGACCCTTCACCCCGGGACGAATATCGTAAGTCATAGTTTACTTCTGAAGGGGCAAAGATACGCAAAATGATTTATAGAGACATAATCCTGAATGTCAGTTGCTGTTTTATCTTACCCTTAGGTTTGACTGTTCCTCAAACCATCGACAGTCAGTCAGAATGCTTCTCAATACCGGATTTTTCTTTTCCGTTCCTGCAAAGAACTCATTCAGATAGCTGATCATATCCTTTTTTGATCTGGGATGGAGATATGGGAAATCTTCGATAACCTTGTAAAGTTCCTGTTTCTTTCCCTGAAGCATCCTCAGCACATCGTTTAATGAGTTTTCGTCCCTGCAAACTGCCATATATAAACGCTGGCGGACGTTTTCTATGGGAAGTGACTCAAACGGAACTGCATAATTTGTATGGACTATTCCGGCATAGTCGAAGTCGTAGGGAATGATCAGATTTGCTTCGTTACCTGTTGCCTGAGGCTGAAAAAGAAGTTGTACATTGTGATTGATCGGCACCGACCAGTCAGTATTGCCTATCATGTAGTTAAAAACGGCGGCCATATCGAGCATGTCGGGATTCAGGGTTCTCTGTGTGTTTCCTGTATATTCTATCTCAACGGTCCCTGTGCGTTTGGCAAGGAGGCCGGTGGGTTCGATTGCGAAGGCATACTGGGTAATATTCTTCTGGGTTCTGGCAGTATTGATGTAGGTAATCCTGAAAAGCCTTACCCTGTAACTGTAATCGGTAACAACATTGTAAAGCCTGTAAACCAGGTATTCCCTGAGGATATAGTCTTCATATCCTATTTTGCAGTAGGGAACTATCTTCAGTTTATTAATCCCTGAAAATTCGCTTCCTTCCGAATCCTGCATCCTGAAATTCAGCATGAGAGGAGGAAAGTCACATATGGCGGTTCTTCTAATATTGCCTCTCGCCCTCACCTTAATGTTTTTCACAACCGAATCCGAAGGGCTGTTGTAATATGTAAGCACTGCATCAAGATATTCATCCTTTGACTTATATTTTTTGTAATGTGAGATGTCGAATGCGAGGGATATTTCCATTATGTCATCTGAATCGAACAGGGTCACCTTTACATCCTGAGTGTCGTTAACAGTGATTTCGCCCTGTGTCTGTCCCTTTACAGAGGCTGTTGTGAAGAGCAGCAGTAGCAATGCACACTTGATCGGATTTTTCATTTCAGGTTCTTTTAAAAATGTATAACGAAAAAAGAGATGATGTAATTTACGAAAAACCTTTAAAATGAATAAAAAAAAGAGGCCGCTGATGAGGCGGCCTCAACGAATGATCATAATGTTTATCTTCTATAGAGTGCCAGATAATTCTTTACCTGGCGATAAACATTCTCCCCAGTGAATCCGAATTTTTCATCCAGAACTTTGTATGGTGCTGAATAGCCGAAACTTGTAACTCCCCATACTTCGCCTTTCGGGCCAGCAAGTCCCTTCAGTGTCACCGGGAGTCCAGCAGTAAGCCCGAACGCCGGAACATTGTCTGGTATTACCGATTTCTGGTATTCTTCGCCCTGTTTTCTGAAAAGACCTTCAGAGGGAGCCGATACTATCCTTACAGAAAGATTGTCTTTTTCAAGCAGCTCTGCCCCTTCGACAAGAGTTGAGACTTCAGAACCGCTTGCAATCAGAATAACATCCGGTTTACCGATGCAATCGCTGACGATGTAAGCCCCTTTCTCAATATTGAGAGAATCGGCATACCTGTCGTTGTCTGAAGGGGGAAGGTCTTTTATGTTTTGTCGTGAGAGGATAAGTGCTGTGGGTGTTTTTTTGTTCTCAAGTGCCAGTTTCCAGGCAGATGTGGTTTCGCAGGCATCAGCAGGACGGAGGACAAGAATACTGTTCTCTCCATCGTGGTTCTTGAGCTGCTCCAAAAGTCTTATCTGTGCTTCCTGTTCAACAGGCTGATGAGTGGGACCATCCTCTCCGACACGGAAAGCATCGTGAGTCCATATATATTTAACAGGCAGGCCCATCAGGCATGCAAGTCGTACCGCCGGCTTCATATAATCGGAAAAGACAAAGAAAGTCCCGCAGGCTGGTATTATTCCTCCATGAAGAGCCATTCCGTTCATTATAGCCGCCATTGTAAGTTCGGCAACCCCTGCCTGGAGAAATGCTCCAGAAAAATCGCCTTTTACGAAAGCCTTTGAATTCTTGAGGAATCCATCGGTCTTGTCGGAGTTAGACAGGTCGGCTGATGCAACAATCATGTTCTCAATTCTGGTTGCAAGGTATGAAAGAACGGTGGAAGAAGCAGCCCTGGTGGCTATGTTTTCCTTTTGTCTGATATCCCTGAAGTCCAATGGAGGGATCCCTCCGGAGTAAAAAAGCCTCAGTTTTTTATCGAGATCAGGATTTTCAACTGCCCACGCGGCCTTGTCTTTTTTCCATTGAGTGGCACTGATCCTTTTTTCATCCAGGACCTTTTTGTAGAGTTTCTTTACATCATCAAAGATCAGGAATGGCTCAGAGACATCTCCTCCAAGATTGGAAAGAGATTTTTCAAAAGAACCTCCTGCTTCTCCAACAGGCATTCCATGGGTTGATGTCTTTCTCTCGAAACTCTTTCCTTCGTTGTCAAGGAGACCTTTACCCATTATTGTTTTTCCGATTATCAGAGAGGGCTTCTCTTTTTCCGAACAGGCTTTTTTCAGGGCTTCCCTTATCTGATCGTGATCATTCCCGTCTATCTCAGAAACGTGCCATCCCCATGATCGGTATTTCATTGCGGTATCTTCGCAGGTCACGGCACTGGTCTCTGTCGAAAGCTGTATGTCGTTTGAATCATAGAACATTATGAGGTTGTTCAGTCCAAGAAAACCTGCCAGTCTTCCTGCTCCCTGGGAGATCTCTTCCTGAATCCCTCCATCGGATACGAACGCGACTATCCTGTGTGAAAATAATCCACCGAAACGGGTTGTCAGGAATTTTTCAGCTATTGCGGCCCCGACGGCCATAGTATGGCCCTGGCCCAGAGGACCAGATGTGTTCTCAACACCTCTTGCCACATCGAGCTCG
Source organism: Bacteroidales bacterium (assembly GCA_034002885.1). GTDB lineage: Bacteria > Bacteroidota > Bacteroidia > Bacteroidales > VadinHA17 > LD21. Next base: position 428 of record JAVEZS010000028.1, on the reverse strand, counting down.
GGATGCCCTGGAGTCGGGCTTCCCCATTGTCTGAAACTTTTAAGATCGTCAGGTGAATAATGGCCTGTCAGGGTAAGAACCGAGTAGAGCATCGGCGACATATGACCGGGATCAAGAAAAAACCTGTCGCGGTTTATCCAGAATGGATCATCCGGATCAAAACTCAGAAACTCTGAAAAGAGGATGTGTATAAAATCAGCTCCTCCCATTGCTCCTCCAGGATGTCCTGATCTGGCTTTTTCAACCATCGACATTGAAAGAATCCGGATATTATCCGCCGCCCGTTTGTGTACATCTTTACTCATAATCTATAAATATACCGTTTTTATGAACGGTAACAAATGTATAATTTATTGGCGACAGAACAAACAGGTTTTAGTGGCCAATACCTGATCAGGCACATCTGGTTGTTTTCGGGAAGACTATGA
>JAVEZS010000027.1:0-45922 GCA_034002885.1 Bacteroidales bacterium | reverse complement strand
CCTGTTCCCTCAACAAAGGCCTGGGCGTTGTTGTTCCAGGCTGCTGCCACTTCAGGGGTCTCAACTGAGGTAATGAGAACATGCCTCAGGTTATCATCCGTGAGGAACTTCATCTGCTGATCCGACAGGTCACCCGGTTGGGCGCCGCTCTCCCGGTAGGGCTTGCCTCCGTAAGTGGCAGGTCCCCCAAAACCACCTCCGGCTGAAGGGATCGACTGATGACTGCTGTACAGCATCAGTCCTGCAATCTGTTCAACCGACATCTTTGATGCGAGGTCGGCTGCACGTTCATCCGCGCTCAGGCGCCAGTCTTCATAGGGATCAAGGTTTCCGTTCTTGTTAAGGTCCTTGAAAGCCTGACGCTTAACTGTAAGAATCGCTACTCCTGAAGATGGGGAGTATCCAAGGGTCTGCCCGTCCTCATTATGGATTACATTAAAGCTTCCCTTGCTCTCTTCGGTCCATTTCTGACTGCATGCTGAGACAAAAAGCAGCGTCAGTACAAGTGCTGATGCATTCAGGCAACGTTTTTTTAAGATATTCATTTTAACTACTATTTACAGATTACTAATAATCAATTATTTACAAAAATTATACTTTACCCTGATTATTTTCTGGTAAAGATTGACTTATGAACAGCCCCGTCGTGTTCCCCGGATAAACAGAGCGGGTTTACTGATGAGCATCCACCTGAGTGCATTTTTTGCCAAGGCCGGCAGGATTAACAGTATATTTCATTCCTTTCCTGTCCGGCGTTTGATAACAATAACTCCATTTGCCCCCCTGGTTCCGTAGGCTGAAGCATCAGGCCCTTTAAGAACCTCGATGGTACTAACCGTTTCAGGTGCGATTCCATCGATATCTTCAGTAATGACTCCATCGACAACAAAAAGGGGTTCATTACTTACATTGAGAGAACGAGTGCCTCTTATCTTAATTGATTTGCCTGAGACCTCAACGCCCGGGACCCTTCCCCTTATCATATCATATATGTCCTGATATACAGGCACTGCCGAGTCTTTGACATTAAGAGCTTTCGGTGCCTCCTGACCCGATGGCGGCTCTCCTGTCTTCCCTGTAAGGACAAAATTGATCTCGCTCCTTCCCTCTATCTTTTGTTCAGAAGCATCCCCGAAAAGCGAAAGCACAAGGATTTCCAAGGCTCCCTGCTTAATCCTGATCCTGTAATTACCGTTCTGGTCCGTTGAAATGTCGGTTTTCCGGTTATCGATGAAGATGGCTGCGCCGGCAACCGGTTTGTTGTTGCCGTCCACAACCTTTCCGGAGATCGTAATATTTCTGGTTTTCTGGGCAGTAACATCCGGAACGGTAAAGAGAATAAGTGCAATCAGAATAACTATCAGCTTTTTCACTTTCTAAGGACTTTCCTTTTATGCCAGTATATTCCTCATGTAATCTATACATTTCTTAACCTCTCTTGAAGCATCCGAGCCTTCGGGTATCCGGTACTCAAGCTCCACATCAACACGGATGGGCCATTTTTCCTTTTTTAGAAGCAGAAGTACATCCGCAATGGGTGTTTCTCCTTCGCCGAATGGCATGTTTGCATTGGGAGTGGCATGTTTGGGTCCGGTTTTATCCTTGATGTGTATGCTTCTCATCCTGTCGTGATACTTTATTATCACATCGTTGGGATGCAATCCTGTAGCTCCGTAATAGTGGCCGGCATCAAGGTTGAGCATGTTTGCCGGCGAATATGAAAGGTATTTATCGAATGAGAATCCCGGATCGGCAACCTGGCCGTGAGTATGGAACATGGCGAGACTGTTGTGCTTTTCGGCGAATTTCCCAAGACGCTGACAGTTGGCTTCCGTCAACTCGTCGGTTATTCCTATCGAACCCAGAACCTTTGCAGCCCTGTAGGCATAATCGATCTCCTCATCTGACCACGCAGATGGTGCAAACTTCGCAATATAGACTTCAATTCCGGCCTTGTTAAATTTCTTCCGCATTTCAGCATAGCGGTCCATGGAAAGCGACAACCTCCATTTTTTCTGATCTTCCCGTATAGCCTCAGCTGCCTTCCTCAGTTCCTCCCTTTCCTTTTCTGAAAGCTGTGCCACCGATCCGGGCCTTGAAATCTGTGGTATTCCGAGATCTTCTTCGGCAACATTCCGCAACTCGATACTATTAACTCCTGCATAAAGGAGATATTCAATCACATCATCCACCTTGTGCGGCATGCTTCCATAACTGTATGTCGTGACTCCCAGCTGAACACCCCCCGTCTTCGAATTTGGTTTTTTACTCCGGGGTGCGGCGTATGTGATATTGAAAGGGACTGCTGTAAGCAATGTTGCTGCGGCCGCTGTTCCAAGAAACCTGCGTCTTGTGATGTTTGTATTTTTCATGATTTTCAGCTTGATTGAATATTTATTTACCTGGTTCCATATAGAATTTAAAGTTAATAAGAATTAGCGGAAAATAAAATTACTCCCTTCCTCCCGGGAGGTAATTTCGTGGTTGTTTCTTCCGGCAACTGATGTGTTTTTCATTTACAGTTTTTTGAGGGTTACAGGTCAACGGATTAAGATATTAGATTATCTTTAAAAAGTATAAACCAATTATCTGAAATTTTCCGGGGTCCGTACCGGTAAAAGATCAGTTTTGGCACAATTGAAGAGAAAGTCCTCTGAAATATTATTTAAAAACAGGAATAAGCGCTATGGGAATCAGGAGAAGGGAATTCATCAGGAATTCCGGTATTGCTGCATCGGGGGTATTTGCCCTCCCAACTATAATTTCATCAGCCTTCCGTGAGGGGAAAGCTCCTTCAGACAGGATAAACGTTGCTGTAATAGGACTTGGACGGCAAACGATAAACCCCAACATTCCTCAGTTCCTGAAGTCAGACAACGCGACTGTTGTTGCAGTATGCGATGTCGATTCATGGCGTCTGGAGAATGCGAGGAAACAGGTCGACGACTTCTACACAGCCCGCAAGGGATCTTCGTATAAAGGCTGCGCAGTCTATGGTGACTTTCGTGAAGTGCTGATAAGGAAGGATGTTGATGCTGTAATGATCGCCACTCCCGATCACTGGCACGTCCCCATGGCCATAGAAGCAGCAAGGGCCGGAAAGCATGTCTCACTTGAAAAGCCCGTCTCCACCTGCATTGAACATGGCCGCCAGCTTGTAAAGGCAATAAGAAAATACGGAATAGTAACCCGTAACGACTCCGAGTTCAGGCCTATTCCACAGTTCGCCCGTGCCGTTGAAATCGTAAGGAACGGAAGGATAGGAAAACTTGTGCGTATCCAGGTTGCTGTTCCTTCAGAGCTTTCTGGCGATCCGCTGAAAGCTGAGCCTACGATGCCTGTACCGCCGGAGCTCAATTACGACATGTGGCTCGGACCTGCCTGGGAAGCGCCCTACACCGAAAAAAGAGTTCATGCGATAAAGGCATACGGAAGACCCGGATGGATGAGGGTCGACTCGTACTGCAACGGCATGATAAGCAACTGGGGCGCCCACCTGATGGGTATAGTTCAATGGGGGCACAACAGCGAATACAGCGGGCCTGTCAGCATTGAAGGCACAGGTGAGTTCGACAGGGGATTATGGAACACCCTTAACAGCTTCGATATTAAATACCTCTATGCAGACGGCGTTGAAGTCCTTTTCAGAATAGAAAAACCTTACGTGAGGTTCGAAGGAACCGAAGGCTGGATAGAAGTTGAATATCCCGATAAGCTGAACGCAAGTTCACAGAAACTTCTCGACCACGAACCGGGAGCAGAAAATATCTCATTCAGCAACCTTATGTCGGACAAGGAAGATTTCCTTCAGGCCATAATAAACGGGAAACAATCATTTGAGCCTCTTGAAACAGCCCACAGAACAATATCCATGTGCCAGCTGGGTCTTATTGCCATCAGGACAGGTTCACGTTTGACCTGGAATCCTGAAACGGAAGAAATTGATGGAGACAATGCAGCTTCAGCAATGCTTAACGTTCCGATCAGGGAAAAATACTTCAGGTTCTGAACTCAATAAAACCATTAGAATATTTATTGTTGTACAATAAAAATCTATTGTTTTACGATAAATATTTTACCTGGCACAATAATGTTTTTCAACATTCTCAGGAACTAATTATAAAATTCACATCATGAAATTCTCAAGACGAAGCTTCATCAGAACTACCGGAGCCGGAATCATGGCTGCGGGAATACCGGCATATGGCCGCACTGAAACATCAGAAGCCGCACCAGAAAAACCGGATTCATTCAGACTTGCTGTTGCCGGTTATACCTTTGCAAAGCTTAACCTCGACGATTCACTGGCAATTATGAAAAGAGCCGGTGTAAACCTTCTGGGGGTGAAGGATTTTCATCTTCCTCTCAACAGCACAAAAGAGGTTATTGACCAGACGCTTTCAAAAATGAAAAGCTTCGATGTTGAACCTTACGGTGTCGGACCGATTTACATGAAATCAGAATCGGCTGTCGATCAGGCTTTTGCTTATGCGAAACTGGTAGGTGTAACCCTGGTCGTAGGAGTTCCCGACATTGTACTTCTGCCCTATGTTGAAAAGAAGGTAAAAGAGTACGACTTCCGCCTGGCAATACACAATCACGGACCGGATCTCCCCCTTTATCCGAGCGCCGATTCTGTATGGAAGGAAATAAAGGATCTCGACCCCAGGATAGGCTTCTGCTTTGACATTGCACATGAGGTGCGACTCGGCCTCGATCCGGTAGCCGCCTACCTCAAATACAAGGACAGAATTTTCGATTTCCATATCTGGGACTGCGACAAGGCTGAAAAGGCCGGATGGTGTGTCGAGGCAGGAAGGGGAATAATAGACTTCCCGGGGTTCTTCAGGGCCCTTCGTGAGAATAACTACAGCGGCACCTGCAGTCTGGAATACGGTAAAGATATGGATGACCCTCTTCCCGGAGTTGCTGAGTCGATAGGTTACTTCAGGGGAGTGCTTGCGGGGCTTTCATGAACGGCAGGGAAAGAATACTTGAGGCTTTAAGCCACAGGGAGACCGGTTTGATCCCTTTCGACCTTGCCGGTACAACCTGGACAGGTATAACCCGTGGAGCATATGATAAGCTGAGGGATTATCTGAATCTTGAAAAAAAAGAAGCAGAATGGGCCGATGTGATCCAGCAGATCGTCATCCCCCCGGATGAGGTTCTGGATCTCCTGAATGTCGACACCCGGGGTTTGTTCCCTCTCACGAGCCACAACTGGAACGTCTGCGAAAAACTTCAGGATTCGGGCGACAGATGGGTCTATAATGATGAATGGGGTTTCACCCATCATTTTCCCCGGGAAAACGGATTCTGGTTTTCAATGGCAGGCCACCCTTTTGAGAATGTCAATCCCGAAACAGGAGTGATTGATGCTTACAAGTGGCCCGATCCTTCAGATCCTGAAAGAATATCCGGTCTGTGCGAAAAAGCGATCCGCTTCAGGGAAGAGGGAAAGCTTGTTATTCTGAAAGGCATCTGTGCAGGTATATTTGAGATGCAGCAGAGATTCAGGGGAGTCAGCAATGCTCTGGTAGACCCCTTTCTCTACCCCGATTTTTCAGATCGTCTTATAGGGAAGATTGCCGATCTTAAGATCCGCTTCTGGCAGACAGCGCTCAAAGAACTTGCCGGCGTGGTAGATGTTGTTGCAGAAGCTGACGACTACGGGACGCAGGAATCACAACTGATAGATCCTGATTATTTCAGGCAGTTGTACAAGCCTCATATTTCAAGGATAATAAAATCGATTGAAGAAGCGGCCCCTGATGCAAGGATAATGTTCCATTCGTGCGGAAATATAAGGCCCCTTATTCCCGACTTCATTGAAATGGGAATAGATATAATCAATCCTGTCCATATAAATGCAGAAGGGATGGAGCCAAATCAGCTGAAGAAAGACTTTGGAAGCGATATTGTTTTCTGGGGTGGCGGGGTGGATACCCAGAAAATCCTTCCCTCGGGTTCAGCTTCGGAGGTTGCAGACGATGTTAAAAGGAACATAGATGCCCTTGCTCCCGGAGGAGGATTTGTTTTTGCCACGGTCCACAATATTCAGGCTGAGGTGCCTCCCCTGAATATTATCGCAATGCTTAAAGCCATCGGAAGGTTTTAGCTTCGTTAACCGGCTCCAGGGAAAATCGAAGTTATAGAAAAAGGACTGTCTGGAAAGAATAATTTATTTATCCTTCCAGGTAACCTCACCCTTTCCCATATTGCAGGGAAAGGGTGGGGATAGGGTTTAAGTTAGAAAGCAGACTTTTAAGACAGCCACTTAAATTATTAAACTCACCTAAGGGTTAATTTGTAGGGTAACCCGGGTTCTGTGGGAAATCAGCGTCAATATTAAGGTCAATCTGATTCTGTGGAATAGGCCACAGAGAATGGTGATCCTGAATGTTCAGACCAGGGTTTTTGGGATTATTGTTGTACAATCTAACCCTTTCGACAAGTTTTCCCATTCGTCTCAGTGTAATGTGTCTCCATTCCTCGCCGTACAATTCTCTTGCACGTTCATCCAGAATATAATCAAGATCGACATCGTCGGCGGATACAGGTGTGGCATCAGCACGGCTCCTGACCAGGTTTATGTCGGCAGCAGCCAGGTCGGGTCTGTTCAGTCCCACATAAGCCTCAGCCCTGAGAAGGATTGTTTCGGCGAGTCTTATTGCATAGCGGTCCTTGTGGTCGTTACCTCCTCCCGAGCGGGCCGGGTCTGTGAAGTAATGGCACGGGTCGGCTATTTTCATCCAGTAAGGATAGATATACTGGCACGAATCCCTCATTGCATCACGGGTTCCGGCAGTATAATGTGCAGCATAATCAACGAGTAGATTTATCTTCTTCTTGTCGAAGGCTGAGCCAGGGGCATCATAATAAAAATCTCTTTTTATGTTATGCCTTGCATTACGGATATCGTTGTTCCAGTCGCTTTCCCAGATGTCGTATGCTGCATAATTTGTAGGATGTATCCATGCAACCGGACGACCGAGTGTATCCGAATAACCTGTATAAGCACCATTCACGAACTCTCCCCTGAAGGCTTTGAAACCGTCGGGTGTGTTTCCCAGCCTGAAGTAGGCAGGTCCGAAAGTTCTGTTTCCTTCAACCGATCCTCCTCCCGTTGTTGGCGGTGGTTCTACCTGGATCACCCATATTGACTCGGTGTTTGAAGCAAGGTTCTGATTTCCGTAGGCAAAAAGATCATAATAGACATCACCTGTATTAAATACAGCGTTCTGCCTGTCGCCGAACCTTTCCGTCATAAGGGCGTAGTTATAACCGTCCAGGACCTCGGTTGCGGCATCGGCAGCATCCTGGTATTTTCCCTGAGCGAGGTAGCACTCGCTAAGCATATGCCATGCCGCTCCCTGGGTTATCCTTCCGGGGGCCTCTTCCTGCCCGGGAATGGGAAGGTGAGTTGTCCCGAAGAGAAGATCCTGTTCCATCTGTGCATAAACCTGAGCCTTCGGTGTCCTGACGAAGTCGGTTTTTACACCTTTGATAACTTCCGTCACAAGGGGAACATCTCCATATGTTGACACAAGTATTCTATAGGCGAATGCCCTGAAGAACATCGCTTCACCAAGATAGGCATCCTTCTGCCCCTCTTTTACCCATATGGCAGGATCAGCGGCATTTATCCCCTCTATAAGCACATTGGCCCTTTGTATCAGTTCATAGTTCCAGGTCCAGAAATTCCTGAGATAATTGTTTGATGATGTAACGTAGTTTACATAATTACACATGAATCTGGTACTGTTTGGATCTTCTCCGTGGTAGGCAATATCAGATCCGCAGCCTTTCATAATAGCTCCTGCATCCTGATCGCTTCCGTAAAACCATCTCTGCCTTACTGAAAAATGAAGCCCCGTAATACCCTGTTTAATGCCGGGAAGAGTCTGATAGGCATTTTCAGGAGCAAGAAAATCAAGAGGTTCTTCTTTAAGAACATCTTCACTGCATGAGGGTAACAGAAACAGAATTGCCAATGCAAAAAGTATCGATATTTTTCCAATCCGATATATATTTTCTTTCATTGCTTTAAGATTTAAAGGTTTCATAATTTTAATTCTTTTCATACTGATTCAATTAGAATGTAACTCTGAAACCTGCGGTTATGTTTCTCATAAGCGGAGTATTGGTGTTAGTATTACCATCAGCTGCTGTCCATCTCACAACTTCAGGATCCCAGCCTGACCATTTTGTCCATGTATAAGGATTTTTGCTGGAAATATATATCTGACAGGCTGCCAGATTTAACTTTTCCAGTAACTGGGGGCCAAATCGGTAAGAAAGGGAGACATCCTGCAATCTTACAAAACTTCTGCTTTCATAAATCCCGCTTGATACGGCAGGCGAATTATAGACGCCCGTGGCATTATTAACTCCATTATCCGGGGTCCAGTATGGACGTACTGCAGAAGCATTTATTCTCAGTACGTCATCGGATCGCCAGGCGACGTTCACAACAGCAGCATTATCCTGCTTGAAGTATTTATTACCCCCCTGAACTGAGTTAATAAAGAATGAAAATGCAAAGTTCCGATAAGTCAGAGTGTTGTTGATACTGAAACGGTAACTGGGAGACCTGTATCCGATAATTTTCCTGTCGAGATTAGGCTCTATCACACCATCTCCGTTCTGGTCAATATATTTATACTGTCCGGGATACCAGTTGTTATAGGTTATGCCGGCATAGAGATCCTCTTCAGTCCAGAGACCGCCAGCCATCTCATAATCATAAATGGCACCGATAGGTTCCCCCACAAACCATGAGTTCCCTACATCCTTATCATTTTCGTCTCCATATAATTTGGAGATTTTGTCCCTGTTAAGTGAAAAGACAAAATTGGTTTCCCATCCAAGCTGTCCAGTAAGGTTTACTGAGCTGATTTCCAACTCTATACCCTTATTATCGATGGCTCCGATATTGGTCCAGACGTTGGGGTAACCTGTGGTCGGAGGAAGGGCCCTGCTTACAAGAACATCGGATGTTTTTGATTTATATACGTCGATGGAACCTGATATCCTCCTGTCAAAAAAGCCGAAGTCAATTCCAAGGTTGAGAGAAGCTGTTTTCTCCCAGGCCAGACTTGCATTTCCAAGAGTACTGGGATAAACAGCGACTGATGTTGTCGGGCCGAAAACATACGAGTCGGCTGTCATTCTTGAGAAGCTTGAATAACGTCCGATACCCTGGTTCCCGTTTTCACCGTAGGATGTTCTCAGTTTAAGATAAACCTTCGGTATACTCTGCATGAACGACTCATCGGAAATTACCCAGCCCAGTGATACAGACGGGAAGTTAGCGAACTTCTTGTCGGGTCCGAATCCCGAGAATCCGTCGCGGCGCCAGGTTGCAGTAAACAGATATCTGTTTTTAAAAGTGTAATTCAGTCGGGCCATGTACGAAAGGCTGTTTTCCTCCCATGCTCTTGATCCCACTGAAAACTGTGTTCCAAGTCCGACGTTGTTGTAGCCGAGAACGGGATTATCAAACCCCTGTGCCTGGATATGAGAGTTCTGATAGTTACGGTTCTCGCGGCTGTAGAGCAGGGTTGCATTAACCTGGTGCTCTCCGAAACTCCTCAGATAGGTTACAATATTATTTACGATCCAGTTCCTTTCCTCCGAAGGATCCTTGTAGGCATTTCCCTTGTTACCTGAGCCTCCGGGTACAGTAACCGGATAGAAAGAGTTGATGCTCTCGTTGAGAAGAGTGTTTGAATAGTTCAGCTCATAGGTAAGCCCCTCAACCCATGGCACAGTGATCTTACCGCTTCCAACCATAAACAGCGAGTTTCTCTTGTCGTCGTTAATGACATGCAAATTATTGAGAGGATAAGGCATGTAAGCTTCACCTGTAAGATACATATCCCATGTAGGCTGACCTATCTTGTTGTTTGCCAAAGGGCTGCAGGCTCTTGCATCTCCCAGATTTGCGTTCATTCCCGAATAATCCCTGTAAGAGTACGAGGTAATTACCCCGAGGGTGAACCAGTCGGTAATCTTGCTTTCGAGGTTACTGTGAAGGGTAAACCTCTGGTATTTGTCGTTAAGAAGAATTCCCTCCTCGTTCGTGTATGATCCGGAAACATAGTAATTACTGTTTTCGGTCTTTCCTGAAAGGTTTATATTATAATTCTGTATCGGAGCTATCTGGGTTACCTCATCGACCCAGTCAACTGACCTGCCTGCCAGATAGTTATCCCTTTCCTCCTGTGTCCTGAGCCTTGCAGCGACAAGTTCCTTGTTATTTATATCAGGTCTCACGGGTTTTCCGGTTGCGCTTGTCGGCTTGGTTTTATACCATGCGTACAAATCCTGCTGATAATAGTAATCAACAAGTCTTACGGCATATTCTTCCGGATTCATAACCCTCATAGGGTTGTTTGTCATATCCTGGTATCCGTAGTACATGTTGAATGAAACTACCGGTTTGGCCGATTTTCCTTTTTTTGTTGTGATGAGCATTACGCCGTTTGCCGACCTCGAGCCGTAAACAGCTGCTGCGCTGGCATCCTTGAGGATGTCGATCGATTCGACGTCGCTCACGTTTATATCCGATATGGCCCCGTTGAAAATGATACCGTCAAGAACGATAAGCGGTCTGTCGCTCGCCGACAGTGAGGTCTGACCCCTGATTGAGAGATCAGGTTCCGTCCCTGCCAGACCTGATCCCAGAACGTTTACACCGGCGGTTGCACCCGAAAGAGCCTGTGAAATGTTCATGTTCGCCAGAGATGCCTTTTCGTCCATTGTTACACGTACCACGGAACCGGTAAGGTCGCTTTTCTTCTGGGTTCCGTAACCCGTTACGATTACCTCATCAAGCTCAGTGGTTGACGATTCCAGCCTTACATCGATTGTTGTACGGCCTGCCACCGGAACTTCGATAACTTTATACCCGATGAAGGAAAAAATGAGAACATCGTTCGGACCGGAGACAGCAAGAGAATATTTGCCGTCGAGTCCCGTAAGTGCTCCAAGGACAGTCCCTTTGACAAGAATATTGACACCGGGCATCGGATCACCGGATGACATATCCGTGACTGTTCCTGTTACAGTAAGCTGCTGGAGGTCCGTACCGGCAAGAGTATTTGAGACCCCGAGAGATAATACAAGAATCAGGATTCCAAGAACCTGAAAAAACTTTTTAGGATGCCTGAAAAAGAGCATCCGAAGAAAAGAGCTTTCTTTCATGATAAAAGTTTAAAGATTTAAGACAACGAATGTGATAATTAGGGCTAATAATAAAACAGACCAGGGCATAAGATATCATCCCGGATCCGGATAGAAAATCATTTGCTGATCATAGGCAGTAGGTTTGGGTTAGAATAAAGGTTAGGCAAGACTAATTTATGTATTTTATTTCAAAAATGTTCTGCAGCTCCCATAAAAATTTTTCGCAGTAATATTTTTCTTTTTAATGCGTTATCCTGAAGCATGGGAGTTAAAATAACCTTAATCTGAGTTTTTATGGGGAGAATTGATTTTACCGGCATAAGGAATGCCCTGATTGTTCTTGTTCTGTCAATGGTATCCGTCATGGGCAACAGCCAGTCTGCCCTGCCAGAAGTGCTTACCAGCGGATCAGTAAAGGAACAGATGGATTTTATCCAGGAGAAGACACGTATTTATGAGGACTACAGAGCTGTAAGGGAAGACATGTTCCAAAAGCTGAAAAGGAATGCAATTGACTCTATTGATGCTGCCAGGATAGAGATAGAAAGGCTGATAGCGTCAGCCCAAAAGCAGGATAATATGATGGATTCGCTTAACGCAGCAATAGCTTCCGCGAAGATCGATCTGGCAAATATGACCAAAAACAGGAACAGCATCCGGTTTCTGGGTATGGAGATCAACAAACAAGTATATAACACTATTGTTTGGACAATTGTTGCGGCCCTTGCCGGCCTGCTTGCCATAGGATTCCTTACATTCAGGAGAAACAGGAACATCACCATCCATACTAAAAAGGAATTTGAGGAGCTCAGAAAAGAATTCGAAGCCTACCGGACGGCATCAAGAGAAGCAAGGGAAAAGATGTCGATGGCTCATTTCAACGAGCTTAAGAAACTCAGGGGAGCGTAGAACGGCAAACGACGCAAGGCGCAGGACGCAGGGAGAAGGGAGAAGGGAGAACAATAGCAATAGCAATAGCAATGACACTGCTTCTTCATTCCGCACCCTCAGGATTGAATATTTCCGCAATTATATGGGTCATATTTAGATAATACCCGGGCACAATCCCGTATTTAACGCAATACATATCTCATTTAAATAAAAAAGCCGCCGGAAGTACCGGCGGCAATAATTGTAAAATATCAGCTTAAGGTTTTCAGACGACATAATAGCTTTCCCAGCCTTTGCGGGGAGGTCTGTCGGCAAGCATGGCATTCGCGAACCTGTCGTTGACTATCTCCTTTGTCTCCCTGTTGAATATTAACTTTTTATTTCTTCTGATAGCAACTATTCCCAGAGAGAAGAGCTGCGCCAGCGGAGCGAAGGTCTGGAATGGAGAGCGGGTCTTTTCCTCACCCTGGCAGGCTTTAAGGAAGTTAACATAATGGTCGGAGGGGCTCTCCGGGTATTTCGGGAGACTGGATTCCATTTCCTTTGCCTTTGCTGCAGGTATAATAAACAAAGGAGCCGAATGGGTTCCTCCCTTGAAGGTCAGTTCCTTGCTGTAAATAACCTTTCCTGCACCGGGGCGTCTCGGTCTTTCTCCCTGAGGCTTTGCCTGCTGCGGCACTCCTCCCGGAGGGGGTATAGTGGCATCAACAGACGCCTCGATAGTATCGTAGCCTTCGGGAAGTGGCGGAAGGTTCTCCACTCCGTCATACCATGTAATATCAACCGGAGGCATATCTCCCCTGCTGGGGAAGCGGAATTTTATCGTTGATTCAAGAGGGAAGAAATAATCATTCAGGTTCTTTACGTGCACAGGTTCAATTTCATAAGGAAGTCCCAGATCGAGGAATTCGTGAATGGTATCCAGGATGTGGGCACCCCAGTCGCCCAGAGCCCCGAGGCCGAAGTCGTACCATCCCCTCCAGTTGCCAGGGTGATATTTCTCATTGAAATCGTGATATGCTGCCGTTGTAAGCCATGTATCCCAGTCTTTGTCGGTCATGCCGGCAGGAAGAGGCTGGGCTTCCGGGAATTTTGATATATTTGGATCATAGGGATGCCATCTTCTGCTTCCGTTCATGAATGCTGTAACGGCTGTTACATCCTTTATAATCCCTGCTTCCTTCCATGCCTTGAACTGGAAATAATTCTCACCCGAATGGCCCTGGTTACCGACCTGGGTAACAAGCTTTGGATTTTTCTCAGCCATATGAGCCAGTATCTCGGCTTCAAGGAAGGTACGCGTCATTGGCTTTTCAACAAAAACGTGTTTCCCCAGCTGCATTGCTGCCATACAAACAGGGAAATGCGCGAAGTCGGGAATTGCTACCTGCACTGCGTCAATATCTCCGGCCATTTTGTCGAACATGACCCTGAAGTCCCTGAACTGTTTGGCTTTCGGTACAAGCTTTATCGTTTCCTGAGCTCCTTTAGAATCGAGATCCACATCACAGACTGCCACTATGTTTGCCAGTCCGGAATTAATGAACTGTCTTGCATCGGATGCACCCTGATAGGCTATTCCGATCAGAGCCAGATTTACTTTTTTAGAGGCTCCCTTGCCTGTTATCAGTGGTCCGCCAGAGGGACGCTGCGCTTCTGCAGTTCTTCCAGTGACGATCGCACCAGTTGCGGCCAGACCTGCTGTTTTGAGAAAATCGAGTCGGGTTACTTTTTGTGCCATGATCGCAGTATTTTAATTGTGTCTTATAAAGATAATTTAATTATTAAAACAGACTCAGGATTTATCACCGGCTTTGTCCATAAAATCCATTATTATATCCCCTATAGAAGCCTTTGTACTTCCCTTATTACGCATTCAGTAAAGTTCTGAAAAATCGCTGGCCTGCCTGTTAATCTCATCATCGCTCAGGTATGAGCCTGAGGCAATAATGGTACGGTATCTGAATGTTGCATGTCCTCCTGCAGGTATCGAAAAATTTACCGTCTCCTTCCCATCTGTAAAATCAGCCGCACCGAGAGGATTTGCTGAGAACAGTCCATAGCCACGGGCATGCCAGTATGTGGGATAAGAAGGATTATCAGGGTGATCGCATATAACCACTGACACCTTCTCGTCATTCACTGATCCGCTGAGGCACATCCATTTTGCCCTTTTTCCCCATACTGCTTCGCCTGTAATCCCTTCGCTGCTCCTGTAGTTACCGGTCACCCCCCTGTTTCCCAAAGCTTTTTCGGTACCGGTCTTTCCATCGGAAGCCAGGAGTGCCACATTGTCCTTTGAGGGAAGTTCAAGCTGACGTGCAACCCTCATTGCAAACATTCCTTCCTTTGTATCCTTCATGCTCACATCTTTATCCAGTGCCTTAAGGGTCGTAAGCCTGTCAACAATCCAGTGATCCTCTCCGGCAATAAAATGAAATTCAGTTGTTTCCTCAACAAGATCATTACCTGAAGGGTCCTGCCACAATGCCTTTATTGCCAGAACACCCCTGCCCTCGCCTCCTTCCGCTTTCCGTATATCTGTCAGGACAATTACGCCTCCGTTCTCACTTTTTTTTCCTGTTGAACCGTTTCCCCAGAAATCAAATCCGTTAACATTTCCGTAATTGAACCATAAACCTACCTGGTGTATATGGTCATTCCTCTCACCTGCCCTTGGATTGAGGGGAAATCCTCTTGTAATCTCTGTACCCGAAAGGGTATGCACAGGATAAAGAACCGGTTTGTAAACATTATCGGGCCAGCACAGGGAAGTTACAACTCCTCCTCCAACCATTACACTGACCTTTTTTTCCACCTCATTAACTAAAAAAGCCACTTCCGTCTTTCCTGGGGTAAGGGACTCCTGTCCGTTAACCGGGACGGGAAGAAACTGAACAAGGAAAGCTGTTAAGATCAAGGACAATATTTTCATCATATGCAGACTATTGTGTTATCAATGAACAAGTTTCATGCTTATTTCAGATAGTCGGGCATAATTCCCTATACACTGAATATTTTTAGTAATATCTTATCTTTAAATATTCCAGGAGATCTGACAGATTCATGTAAGGCAGGTCCCGGAAACTCTCTGCAAACAACAGGATTTCAACGCCTGAATATCAATAAGAAAAGTTTTTCATTTTCGCGGCGGCTTCCTGCTCTGCCTCCTTTATTACGCTTTGTATCAAAACTTCTGCACCGTTCAGCTTCCTGCTTTCCGATGCTGCGGTCATAAAGGCGAATATCTCGATGGTCTCAGCAGGAGTTACAGGTGGGATTCCCGTCTGAAAGAATTTGATCACCTCCACAAGAAGGGGATTATATCCGTTGTACTTTCCGGCCTGGACCACGCCTTTCTCTCCGAAAGCTGTTGCTCCGTAGTCGCTCCTACCCTTCCTTATTCCCCTGAATGTTCCTATCCGGTTATCGTTCCATAATCCGGTAACAAGGTCAGTGTCGTCCGTAAAAATCCCTGAAACGCTCTTACAACCTGTTCCCATGAGGGTATACAGCGATTCTACTCCATGAACGCCATACCAGAAAAGATCGGGATGTGATTTTTCGAGTGTTGCGGGGCTGTAAGTGTCGGCACCTGTAATCTGGCCAATTGAACCTCCCTTTATTTCTGCCATGCCTGATCCGTATCTGAGCGATGAGGAAGAGAAAAGAGGAAGTTTATAGTAAGAAGCCGCATTGAAGATTGCAATTGCATCCGAAAGTGAAGCTGCTATAGGCTTATCAATGAACATAAGCTTTCCGGCTTTCATCACCTGAAGCGCCTGACTGAGATGAAGCTTCCCGTCGTTTGTCTCAAGAAGTATCACATCGCAACCTGAAAGAAGATCATCTATTGAAGCCACAATTTCCACCCCCATTTTCTTTACCTCCTCCGTATACCCGGGGATCCTTTCATAACTCGATTTTATGTCGTCACTGCCTTTGGGAAAGGCGGCAGTTACCTTGTATCCGCCGAACTCCGGACCAGCAGCTGAGTCGTTCAGTGCCTTTGTAAATGCAGTCGCATGCGAGGTGTCGAGACCTATTATTCCGACTCTGCGGCCGGTCTGTCCTTTGCTCTGGCTGCTTATGGCGAAGGGACTGTTAATAATTCCTATACCTGCCACTCCTGCTGAGGCAGTCCTTATAAAATCGCGTCGTTTAATCTGATTCATCATCTTTTCTATTTAATTCATTACTGATTATTTGATTTTTGTTGCCAGGAAAGGATCTCTGTAGATCTCATCGCCGGAAGTCCCATCTGCAATTATCCGGAGCCTTTCAGTCATGCCTTTTTGTGAATAGGCTTTTCGTACTATACCTTCGACTCCGGAAATCTCCTCCTTATCGGCATTCTCCCCCGCAGCGTTCTTCATTCTCACTATGGTGAGCCATGCAGGGGCGAGAGAAGCAGCCAGGTCTGGAAGGTCATAAGCCTTAAGAGCTCCGGGTACTGCTGAAGGAATAAATTTATGGTGGTAGTACCTGTTCCTTACTATTGAGCCATAGGACGACAGTGGTTCAACAAGCGTCACAGATTCAAATGATCCCGTGAATGCTGCTACATGCAGTAATACGGGCGACAATTCCCCCCTTGCGAAACCTCCTATCCATGCATCACTGTCCGTTGTCCTGATCAGATTGACCAGCCGGGCAACATCGCCGGCCAGGATTCCTGTAATACTGCGTCCTGTCAGCAATGAGGCATACCATATATTATGAGATATCCCGTCAAAGTAAGCATCCCCTTTCAGAACATCGGTCTTAGCCTCACCAGTTCCCTGGAGGTCGGGAGCCAGAACCACATATCCGTTTTTAACAAATTTCTCAATTTCTCCTCCGGGTTGAGATTCAACCGATTTACCTTCAGGATGGAGATAGATCATATAGTTGCTGCTGACATTATCGGGTCTGAACAACAAGTAAGGTATCACATAGTTTCCTTCTCCCCTTACGAAATACTTTTCCACCCTGTATCCCTCCCTTATCATCCTCCCTGCAAGTACAGGATTTTCGAATCGTGAAGGTTCCCTGTAACCTGAAAGAGTCCTGGCTGCTAATACAGCTTCCGTTGTGAATTCCGGGTAATTGACTCTGAGGCTGTCTGTTCTCATCCGTTCAGCTTCAGACAGTTCGCTGTTGAGAAGAAAAACGGTTTTGCTTTCCAGCGATGTAGATACCTGTCCTGTTTGAGTAACCCTCATCTCATCAGGGTTGGGCAGTGTTGTTTCGATGTCGGAAGTGTCTCCAGGATTATCAAGGTGTTTTCTGAAGAAGGCGTACATGGCTTCACGGTTTTTCCTTGTCGATGCATGACCTGCATCGTCTTCGGTCCTTCTGAAATTCCCAGGCTGTCCCAGGGCCCTGTAGATCCCCGAAACCTCCTTTTCGGTTTCTATCGCGCCCTGGATACTGAACATATCTTCGGATGTGGTTATCATCAGGGCGGGTTTAGGCGCCCTTACAATAAGAAAATCGGGATGGTCGAGCCCTTTTGCGATAAGATAGCTCAGGTTCTGTTCAGCGTCCTGCGGACCTATGCTCTGAAGCAGCCTTGTATAGTTGGTTATATAGTTCTCGGGTGCAGCCGCGAGTATTCTTTTGTCGTAAGCAGCTATATAAGCTGATTGGGTACCTCCTCCCGACCGGCCTGTTATTCCTATTCTTTCCGTATCAACTTCTTTACGTTCAAAAAGGTAATCTACAGCCCTTATTCCGTCCCAGATCATGAAGAGGGCTTGTGATCGCCCTGAAATAAGGGTCTGGGCACCGGGATACGAATGTTCTCTTGTTGGCCCTCCTGCCTTCGATTTTCCCGTCTCAGGATCAAGATATTCAAGCCGTTCCCCCTGTCCGACAGGATCAAATGCAAAGACAATAAAGCCTTTGCTCACCAGGTTCAGGATTACGTGCAAATACACAGGACTCCTGTATCCTTCTTCTGAATGTCCGCTGCAGTAGATTATTGCAGGGGTTTTCCTGTTCTTTTTTATTCCCCGGGGTATGAAGAGTGATGAGGTAACAAAAAAACCCGGTTGTGATTCAAAAATCACATGTTCTATCCTGTAGCTGGTTTTGTCAATTACCCTTACGGTTTTTGCATTTAGTGGTGTTTTTTCCGGAAAAGGTCCCGTGATATCCTGGAGAACCTTTTCAACAAACAGCTGTCTTTCCTTCCATTCCTCAACAGTATTTATTTCTGAAACCTCAGCTGTCCTTTTTTCAAGCATTCCGACTGCCTGACCTGCAATATGCCCGTACAGGGTGTTTGCCGGACCATAAAACATCAGCCACCTGCTCCTGACAACGTCGGTCTGATCCTGTGAACTCACAGGACTGCCACAGAGAATGATCTGCAGGAGAAGTGCAAGCATTACCCTGCCTGCCAGACGGCGGGCAGGTATAAATAAGGGAATATAGTCTCCCATAAACCGGATATTATCAAACAGGCTTCTGCGTCAGTTATACCTTTTCAGGAACCACATAAGGTTTCCGGTAGTCTCTCGTTAGCATTGCGTCAGCCTCCTTGTCACCGGTAAACTTCTCATTTGCACCGTCGAACTCAAGCTGCCGTCCAAGTTTGTAGGAAATATTTGCAAGGATAGGAAGTGATGAAGAATAATGTCCCTCCTTTATCTGGCAGTTAAGTGTTTCATCCTTTCCGGAACGGATTGCGTCAAGGAAATTTGCAAAATGTTCCGTCCCTCCGGGTGCAGCCAGGAATGTAGGGTCTGCAGGTTTTTCAGCAGCCGTCTGAGATCCGGCGAATGGTTCCTTCTCGCGGCGGCGGAATGCTTTCCAGGTCCCGCCGTCAATTTCAACGTAACCTTCTGTACCATAGAAAAGGTTTCCTATTCTGATTCCCAGGCTCGATTCATCGTTTGTATAACGTCCCCTTGTCTCAAACTCAAGAATTTTCCCATCGCTGTATCTGAAGAGTGATGTCTGGGTATTGGGTGTTTCCTGTTCGCACTCCTTAGGATCGATCCCGAATACCCCACCCATTGAATAAATTATTACCGGATGTTCGTTCTTGTTTAGTCCCCAGCGTGCTATATCAAATTGATGGGGGCCCTGGTTTCCTGTGTCTCCGTTGCCTGTATCCCAGAACCAGTGCCAGTTGTAATGTACCCTTTTTTCGTTATAGGGGCGGTAAGGTGCCGGTCCGAGCCACATGTCGTAATGGAGCGACTCAGGCGGATTTCCGTCGGGTGCAATTCCGAATGAATCGCGTGGCTTATAGCAAAGGCCCTTGGCCATAAATACGTCCCCAATGCCTCCCGAGTGAAGGAATTTTATAGCCTCCATCACACCGCTGATGGAGCGGTTCTGGCAGCCTGTCTGGACTCTTACGTTATATTTTGCCGCTGCCTCAACCATTTTTCTTCCTTCCCATAAGTTATGGCAGGCTGGCTTTTCGGCATACACATGTTTCCCTGCCTGACAGGCCCATATAGCGCTAAGGGCGTGCCAGTGATTGGGAA
The DNA here is from genome assembly GCA_034002885.1 of Bacteroidales bacterium. Taxonomy (GTDB): domain Bacteria; phylum Bacteroidota; class Bacteroidia; order Bacteroidales; family VadinHA17; genus LD21. The sequence continues at coordinate 26,354 of JAVEZS010000027.1, read as the reverse complement.
GGCCGAATGAAACACCATCGATATCCTTATCCTCAAAGATCTTTCGCATATCCCATGTAGTCTGGGCAGTATCGCCGTTCCTCTCCAGAATGATTTTGGCAGAAGGTGCGAAGAACTGCTCATCGGCATCACATATGGTCTTGATCCTGACGTTGCGGTTGTCTTTCAGGGCGCACCAGCTGTTAATATGATCCCTCCCACGGCTCCTGAGTCCTACAACGGCAAGGTTGATCCTGTCGTTTGCACCCTTAACGGAGGCATAGGCTTTAGGGCTTAAACCCATTCCGCCGATTGTGATACCGGCTGCTCCAAGGGCGGTCTTTTTGAGAAAATCTCTTCTGTTGGTCATTTAAGTCAGTTTTAGGGTTTTTATTTGGTTGTATAATATTCATTGTAAAGATCGGGGCAGTCCGTGATCAGGTAATGCAATGCTGGCTCTGACTCAGTTCCCGGATACTAACGTGTCATCTCCGTGAAAACGTCAAGCTGTTCCCTCATGGCTGCCACCGTGTCGGAAGGTTCGGTTCTTGCCTCAAGAAGAACCCATCCTCCGTAGTTTATATCCATAAAGAGACGGAACAGCTGCCTGTATGGATATTCGCCTGTGTTAAGCTCACGAACATGAACCGTATCCCCGAACCATTTCTTAACCATATTGAAGTTGGCCTCAAGTCCCGGAGGAAGAAGATCCTGTTCATTGCAGTTCCAGCATATCTTCACGTTGCTTTCTGTCACATGATCGAAGATTGCCTTCATGTTTGGCAGTTCCTGAGTGAGGTTCCCGTGCACCTCGACCCTCACCAGCTGGTCATAGTCGCGTGCGAATCTTCCTACCTCATTAAGGGATTTTCCTATCTGCTCAATGGTCTTTTCCTTTGGCACATTGTCAGGAAGGTCGTTGGGTTTAACCTTTATACCCGTTGCTCCAATATCGCTGCAGAGCTTAATATACTCTTTCGTCTGTTCTATGTTGGTTCTGAGTTTTGCGGGATCAGGGCTGTGGTATTCGAAATTCGAACCATAGCCAACGCATTTCACAGGGCTTCCTTCAAACATCTTTTTAACCTCGGCTCTTCTGGCAGCCGACAGGCTTGTCTCAACCCCGTGGGCATGTTCTGTTCTTAGTTCCACTCCCAGAAGTCCTGTTTTTTCGCAGTTCGCTATCAGTGTTGGCAGATCCCAGTCGCGCCCCCACTGGTATGTTACCAGTCCGAATTTCATCCTGCTTTTTAGAGCATCCGGCATTTCCCTCAGGTATGCAATTGCTGCCAGACCTACTCCTGCCGTAAAGCTATTCCGGATGAAAACGCGTCGGTTAATGTTATTCATGTCTGCGGAATCTATTTTTCAACTGTCTTAAGCCATGCCTGCGCCATAAGCTGGGCTCCGGCAAGCGATGGATGGACACCGTCGCCTGTCCAGTAAACACCCGGAGCTTTTTTCTGTGCCTCATCAAAGATGCTCTGGAAAGGAATAAAGGTTGCTCCGAACAGTGATGCTATATCGCGTGCGGCTCTCTGGTACTCAAAAAATTCAGGATACCATCTGTCGTCTACTGCTTTTACTCCCTTGACTGCGAAAGGCTCACAGATGATTAGCTTAATTTCCGGCAGGGCTTTTCTTGTTCTTTCGAGAAGATCGATAAAATCGCGGCGGTATATCTCAGGAGTGCCGTCATACCGTCCGTCGAGTTTATGCCACAGATCGTTGACGCCTATCAGAATGCTCAGGACATCCGGTTTAAGGTCGAGACAATCTTTGTCCCATCTTTCAGCCAGCTGAAAGACTTTATTGCCGGAGATACCCTTGTTGTAGATCTTAAGGTTAAGCCCTGCATATTTATTTAACATCGTTGCCCCGGCCAGGACGGGATATCCCGTTCCCAGGTTTCTTGCGGTATTGAATCCTGCATCCTCCCTGTTCCTTCCGGAATCTGTGATCGAGTCTCCCTGGAAAAGGATCACCTGATCCTTCAGAAGAGCTATCCTTTTTATTTTCTCCTTTGCCATTGCAGCTGACACTATCTCAGGGATACTTACCGCTGCAAGCGTTCCGAGCGCAGCCTTCTTCAGGAAGCTCCTGCGCGAATTGTTGTTATCTACCATTATATTTTGAGTTTATACCATTTAACAGCATTTTCATAATAAATTTTATCCACGACTTCTTTCGGAAGCTTCAGTCCTGTAAATGATCCCCTGAATTTATCAGAAGTCATTTCATCGCCTGAAGTGAAGTACTTCCAGTCGTCTAGCCATGTCTCCTGCATTCTTTTTATGAAACGTTCCGGATCTGCTTCTCCGCTGTCGCCAACATCCGTCCCGTACAAAAGCCTGTCCTGGTATTTGATGCAGAAGTCTCTCACTCTTTTCCGGTCCTGGGCCGACTGGTATTGCAGGTGGCATATCCTTGCCGACATGTCGACAGCCATATTTGGAAATTTATCGAGTCGTTTGGCCAGTGAGTCTACGTTCCATTCGAGGCTCGCCAGGTGGCAACCGATAAAGGTAAGGTCGGGGTTCTTTGCAAGCATGTTGTCCCTGGCCTTTATCTGATCCTCGTAAGAAGGGTATTCGGGATGAAGGAACATATGATACTGTGGATTCCTCGCAAAATATCCGCTGTCGCTCGAGACAGTCATCTGGTCAAGGGGAAGCCAGCAGTTGCGGGGTTCGCCTAGGTGGCCGGTAACAGGCAGGCCCCTGCCCTTAATGTAATCGATCACGGAATCGAGACCCGGATCGTCAATCATAATAAATCTACCTGTTCTGTCGCGAACTGTCATTCCGATATTCTTCCATACCTTAACTGTTATTCCTCCCTTTGAAAGATCCCTTTCCAGTTCCGAAATTACTCTTCTGCTCCACGCGGGAGTTCCCCAGTCAATGGTATCAAATAGAAAAGTGGGACCGTAGAATACTCTTCCCGGATATTTCTCAGCCGAAAGCTCTGCACTTTCATGCTGACGGCTTATGCTGGCCGAATCCCCATGATCGACACCAAGGGTAATAAGAACAAAATTGTTCTCTCCTGCAGCTTTTTCAAAATATCCCATTCCGCTGTTTATGTGCACATGCGAATCGATTTTCAGCAGGGAAGAAAAATCATTCTCCGAATAATATCCGTTCATGCAGCCTGACAGGATAATAAAGCAAAGCAGGGGACACAGCAGATTTTGTCTCATAGGATGATGCTTTTTCGATGTATTAAAAATAGGAAAAATTGTCTTCGAAAAGTTCTCCGGCCAATAAAATAAGGTTTTAAAACCATTCTTTATCAACATTGAAAAATAAAACCGGCTGCAACTTCGGTTGTTGCAGCCGGTCAGGTTAAAATCTAATGTAAGCCTCAGCAGAGACTTACGGTACTCTATGATTTAAAGAGGCATAACTACATATTCAGCGGCGTTGAGGAATTCAAGGCTCTTTTCGCAGCTTGTAAACTGATCGAAGTTGTATTTTTCAACCTCAACGATTCCGTATTTCATTCCGGAAATGTCGCGTGCAGCCCAGATCGATTCAAAATCCATCATTCCGCTTGCTCCGATTTCCTCTTTATCCTTGATGTGCCAAAGTTCAAACCTTCCGGGGTACTTGTTGAAATAGTCGACAGGGTTCTTGCCGCCTTCAACACACCAGTAAAGGTCGAGCTGGAAAGTTACTTTTGCCGGATCGGTATTCTGTAACATGAAGTCGTAAAGGATGGTATCTCCAAAAACAGTAGTAAACTCCTGACTATGGTTGTGGTATCCGAAGCGTATTCCCTTGGCGTTGCATTTAGCTCCTACTTCATTGAAATAATCGCACCATTGCCTTATATTTTCAATACTCTCATATGCATGACGTCCCATTGAGGGCTGAACAATAAATTTAGCGCCTGCGGCCACATGTGCATCGATACAGGCATCCCACCATGCCATAGTTTCCTCGTAGTTGGTTGAATCGGGAAGAGGGCGGCTGGTATGTGAGCTGATTACAAGAAGGCCGTTCTTGTCACACAATGCCTTGAAGTCGGCAGGTTCAATGTTATAAAACTTACCATCGCGGTATCCGGCCGGCTCAACAAATTTATAACCCATCCTGGCAACCTTTTCGATTGTCCCGGGAACATCCCTCATTATTGAATCACGGAGTGAGTACAGCTGCAAACCGATATTCTTCTGCTTTGGCTTGCACGACTGGAAAAGGCCTGCAGTCATTCCGGCGACTGCAAAGATCATGACAACTGAGCTTAAGGTACTTTTTTTCATTCGTGGAGATTTTAATGATTAATATTAGATTTGATTAGTATTCAATCGACTTTATTATAGTGGTTGAATGGTAATGAAAAACATTTATGAAAAAATATAATTTTTTTCAGCATGAAGTTGATTATTAAATTCCTGATGAAAATATGAAGATTTTTCCTACTTTTATTTAATGCATTACCAATATATACTCCGGACATGAAAAAGTCAGCCATTATCCTTTTCTTACTGATCCTCTTTATGCATAACATTTGCGGACAGAAGCTTCCAACCGGTAATCCGGCAGATTTCAAGCTAAAAACCTGCCTTCATTCGGTAAGCTACATGGGGGTCTGGCGCGGGCAGGCCACTCTCTCCGTCGATGAATTCCTTGTCAAGGCCAGTGAACTTGGTTTTGACGGTGTCATGCTGGCTGCAAAAAGACCTCATCTTTCAGTTCTTGATTACGATGAAGAGGCCCGCCGGAAGCTGAAGGCGAGGATAGATGAACTGGGGCTTGAACTTGTCTGCCTTGCAGGATATTGTGATTTTTCAGCCGGCGTTGACAAGGCAGGAATACCGAACACTGAGATCCAGGCAGTCTACATTGGCGAGCTCGCAAGGCTTGCAAGAGATCTGGGAACCGGAATGGTGAGAATATTCACAGGATATGAACGTCCCGGGATACCTTACGACAGGCAGTATGCCATGGCAGTGGAGGGAATAAGGGAAGCAGGCATCATAGCTGCAAGATACGGGATAACCCTTGCCATCCAGAACCACCATGATATTGCTCTTCATCACGAATCAATGAAATGGCTTATCGATGAGATAAACCTGCCGAATGTAAAGGCTGCCTTCGATTGCTGGTCACCGGTCCTGGAAGGACTTTGCTCCGAAGATTTAAGAGAGGCTGTCCTGAAGATGAAACCTTATATTGTACATACCACCACGGCTGATTACATGGAACTCCCGCGTTTCAGCTACGACCCGGATCATACCAATTACACCCCCCTTGAATCGCAGATGAGGGCTGTTCCCATGGGAGAAGGCTTTCTGGATTACAAAACCTTCATAAATGCACTCAGGGAAATAGGTTACCAGGGATACATCGCCTATGAGATGTGCGAGGTCCTCAGGGGTGGTGGTTCCGTCGAAAACCTCGATGAGAGCGCACGCAAATTCCTTGAGTACGTGAAACAGTTCAGATAACCGGCTCCGGTCCTAAACCTTCAATGGCGCCAGCCCTTTCCGAATGGAGTTCTGCCTTTAACACTATTGATAAAATGTAAAAAACACCTGAGAAAACTTCTCAGGTTTGCAGAAATTCCAGCTTTTTTTTGATTATTTTAATAAAAAAAGTGTTTTTTATTTGATTTATTAAAAAATTGAATACTTTTGTCGAGCAAATTTAACAGAACAGTGACCAGAAATCTAATCCATATTCTAGCTCTCATTCTTATCCTTGCCGATGGCAGATGATCCGGGAGTGATATGGAGTAAAATAAACCTACAAAGCTTTCCGGAACAACCGGAAAGCTTTTTTTTTATGAATAGGAAGCTATGAAGAATCAGCTCAGAAGTGCAGTTACGATGACCGGAAGGAACATGGCAGGAGCAAGAAGTCTCTGGCGTGCCAACGGGATGAAGAAGGAACAGTTTGGCAGGCCTGTGATAGCTATTGTGAATTCCTTTTCTCAGTTTGTTCCCGGGCATGTTCATCTTCACGGGATAGGTCAGATGCTCAGGAAATCAATTGAAGCAAAAGGATTCTTCGCGGCTGAGTTCAATACTATAGCCATCGACGACGGAATAGCCATGGGGCACAGCGGAATGCTTTATTCCCTGCCCTCAAGGGAACTGATTGCCGACAGTGTTGAATACGTCTGCAATGCTCACAGGGCTGATGCCATGGTTTGTATCAGCAACTGCGACAAGATAACTCCCGGGATGATGATGGCATCCATGAGGCTTAACATACCTGTTGTCTTTGTTACAGGCGGACCCATGGAGGCAGGAAAATTCCGTGAAAGAAACATAGATCTCATCGATTCGATGGTAGCTGCTGCCGACGATACTGTAACTGACATTGAGCTTGGCGAAATGGAGGATACAGCCTGCCCGACCTGTGGGTCGTGCTCGGGAATGTTCACGGCCAATTCGATGAACTGCCTTGCCGAGGCTCTCGGACTTGCACTACCGGGTAATGGTACAGTTCTGGCGACCCATTCAAACAGGCTAAGGCTTTTTGAGAAAGCAGCTGACCTGATTGTGGAGATAACAAAGAAATATTATTACGAAGGAGACAGCGGCGTTCTGCCGAGGTCAATAGCATCAAAACAGGCCTTTATGAATGCCATGTCGCTCGATATTGCCATGGGAGGATCGACCAATACTGTTCTTCACCTGCTTGCAATAGCTCATGAGGCCGGTGTTGACTTCACCATGAAGGACATAGACAGTCTGTCGCGTAAGATCCCGAATATCTGTAAAGTATCCCCCAGTTCCCGCTATCACATTCAGGATGTAAACCGTGCCGGAGGAATAATTTCCATAATGGGGGAACTGGAAAGAAACGGTCTCATTGACAGTTCAGTACAGCGGGTTGATTACCGTTCCCTGCGTGAGGCGATCGACTTATGGGATATTCTCAGCAGGAATGTAAGCGGTGAGGCCATGAATTTCTACAGAAGCGCTCCCGGTCTTAAAAGGAACCTGGAGATGGGGTCTCAGAGCAGTTACTACGATGAGACAGACACAGACAGGGTCAGAGGCTGTATCAGGAACACTGAGAATGCCTATAGCAGGGATGGCGGACTTGCAGTCCTTTACGGGAATATTGCACGCAGAGGGGCAATAGTGAAGACTGCGGGAATAGATCCCTCTCTTTTCACCTTCAGGGGCCCCTGTGTTGTTTTTGAATCGCAGGAAGAGGCTGTGGAAGGAATCCTGGGAGGAAGGGTAAAGGAAGGCGATGCCGTTGTTATAAGGCACGAGGGTCCCAAAGGAGGGCCCGGAATGCAGGAGATGCTCTATCCCACTTCATATCTTAAATCTAAGCAGCTCGACAGAAAATGTGCTCTTATTACCGACGGGAGATTTTCAGGCGGCACCTCCGGATTATCGGTGGGACACATATCACCTGAAGCTGCTTCAGGAGGAGAGATTTCAGTACTGAGAGAAGGAGACATAATAACAATCGATATCGGTGCAAGAGGAATAAACGTGCTTCTTGATGAGAAAGAGCTGAAAGGCCGACTGGATGAAGAAAGGCTGAAGGGAGAGACTGCCTTTAAGCCGCTTTCCCGCCGAAGGGAAATACCTCCTTCCCTTAAAGCTTATGCTCACTTCGTAAGCTCAGCCGATAAAGGGGCTGTAAGGCTGATATAATACTGCCTCCGGAGTGCCGGATAAATTTCAGTTCCTGAGGGTGGCAGACCCGAACAAAAACAATTGCAGGTCAGCCTAAGACAGATAAGGTAATAAAGTATCAAACTAGCAAAATGTGACCATATGATGACTGATGACGAAACCATACAGGTAAACTCGGAGATAAACGGAGGCGAGACTATTACCGGAGCCGAAGCGATCCTGAGATGCCTTATTGAAGAGGGTGTTGATACCATTTTTGGCTACCCGGGCGGAGCGATAATGCCTACCTACGACAAGCTGCTCGACTACCAGGACAGGATAAGTCACATTCTTACCCGCCATGAGCAGGGCGCTGCCCATGCCGCTCAGGCTTATGCAATGGTGACCGGGAAACCGGGTGTTTGCTTTGCAACATCAGGTCCGGGTGCAACAAACCTTATTACGGGAATTGCAAATGCCTACCTCGATTCCGTTCCCGTCGTGTTTATTACTGCACAGGTAGTCTCGAACCTGATCGGCACAGATGCCTTTCAGGAAACCGACATTCTTGGAGTTTCAATGCCTGTCGTCAAATGGAATGCCCAGGTGAAAAAATCGCAGGACATTCCCGAGACCATAGCCAAAGCCTTCTATATTGCAAAAACCGGAAGGCCCGGTCCGGTCCTCATCGACATAACAAAAGATGCCCAGTTCGACAAGCTGAACTACAGGTACAGGAAATGCAACTATATAAGAAGCTACAATCCTAATCTTCCCCTTCACACAAAAGCCATCGAATCGGCTGCGATAATGATCAATCACGCTGAAAAGCCCCTCATCCTGGCCGGTCACGGGATACTTATTTCAGGTGCTGAGGAGGAGCTCAGGAAGTTCGCCGAGAAAACAGGGATTCCGGTCGCGCTCACCTTACTGGGAATTTCTGCCTTTCCGACCGACCACAGGCTCTACGCCGGTTTCCTGGGAATGCATGGCAACTACGGTCCCAATCTTATGACAAATGAAGCCGATCTGATAATTGCGGCAGGAATGAGATTCGACGACCGTGTAACAGGAAACCTCAAGAAGTACGCAAAGAAGGCTCGCATTATCCATATCGAGATCGATGAGGCTGAAATCAACAAGAATGTCCAGGTTGACCTCGACATCCACAACGACGCTAAGGAAGTTCTCAACCATCTTATGCCTCTTGTTGAAAAGAAAAGCTATGAAAAATGGATAAGGGAATTCAGGATCTGCGATAAAATCGAAAATGAAAAAGTCATCCTGCCTGAAACAAAGCCGGAAAAAGGACAGATAAAAATGGGTGAGGTGATAAGACTTGTTTCGGAGATCACGGCGGGAGATGCAATAATTGTTACCGATGTCGGGCAAAACCAGATGTCAGTAGCCAGGTATTACAAATTCAAAAACCCTAACAGTCTTATTACATCCGGAGGAATGGGCACCATGGGATTCGGACTGCCGGCAGCGGTGGGTGCCAAAACAGGAAGGCCAGAAAAGCAGGTTGTCGCATTCCTTGGCGATGGCGGCTTCCAGATGACCATACAGGAACTTGGAACTATTCTTCATTACAAAATCCCCGTCAAACTTATTATCCTTAATAACAGTTTCCTCGGGATGGTAAGGCAATGGCAGGATATGTTCTTTTCAAAGAGGTATGCTTCAACAGAGATGGTAAATCCCGATTTTGTAACCATAGCCAAAGGTTACGGAATAGAGGCGAAATGCGTTTCGGAAAGGGAAGAACTTAAGGATTCACTTACTGTGATGCTGAATTCCGAGGGGCCTTACATTCTGGAGGTCAGGATCGACAAGGAAGCTAACGTCCTTCCGATGGTGGAGCCGGGCGCTTCGGTCTCGGAGGTGACACTGACATATAAACAACAGGGATAAAATACCGGCCGCTTCTGGATACAGAAAAAGACCAGGGGGCATTTAAAAACAGAGAGAAACTATCAAACAATGAAACAGGAATATACAATATCGCTTTTCACCGAGGATCATATAGGAATCCTGAGTCAGATAACCATAATCCTGACGCGAAGGCAGATAAACATCGAGAGTATAACAGCTTCAGAATCTGCAGTAAGGGGAGTGCAGATGCTCACCCTTGTCGTCAGGTCGACATCTGAAATGGTACAGAAGGTTGCACGGCAGATGCAGAAGCTTGTTGACGTCCTGAAAGTATTTGTTCACACATCTGATGAGATAATATACCAGGAGCTTGCACTTATTAAGGTAAAGACAAAGGATATAATGGCCGGAGGCACTATCGACAGGATAGTCCGCAGTCATTTTGCACGGATACTTGCTGTAACACCTGAATATATTGTGATAGAAAAGACCGGGCACAGAAACGAGATCAACGATTTGCTCAGGCAACTTGAGCCATGCGGGGTTCTTCAGTTTGTCAGGTCTGGAAGGGTGGCGATAACCAAGCAGGTTAAGGAACTCAACTCTTATCTTAAAGAGATGGATGAGGCTAACCAGAAAAACACTGACAGGACTGATCTGTATAACTAAACCTATTCATTTACAAATAATTAAAACATCATGGCAAAAATTGATTTTGGCGGAGTTCTTGAAGAAGTTGTAACAAGGGAGGAATTTCCACTTTCCAGAGCCCGCGAAGTACTTAAAAATGAAGTCGTTGCCGTAATAGGTTACGGGGTTCAGGGGCCGGCTCAGGCTATGAACATGAAAGATAACGGCATTAATGTAATTATCGGACAAGCACCGGAGTTTAAAGCCGACTGGGATAAGGCTGTCGCCGACGGCTTTGTTCCCGGAGAGACACTTTTTCCGGTCGAAGAAGCAGCCACCAGGGGAACAATAATTCAGTATCTCGTTTCGGATGCTGCTCAGCGCACCTTGTGGCCCAGACTTAAACCGTGCCTGAAAGAGGGTGACGCACTCTATTTTTCCCATGGCTTTTCTATAACCTACAAGGAGCACACAGGAGTAGTCCCTCCCGATTATGTCGATGTGATACTCTGCGCCCCCAAAGGTTCCGGAACAAGTGTAAGGAGGAATTTCCTTGCAGGCACCGGGATCAACTCGAGTTATTCCGTATTCCAGGATTATACCGGGAAAGCTGATGAAAGGATAATTGCACTGGGTATAGCGATAGGATCGGGATATCTTTTTCCGACAACATTTGAAAAAGAGGTCTATTCCGATCTTACAGGCGAGAGGGGTGTCCTTATGGGCGCTCTTGCCGGAATCATGGATGCACAGTATGATGTCCTGAGGAGGAACGGCCATTCGCCGTCAGAGGCATTTAACGAAACAGTCGAAGAGCTTACCCAGAGTCTGATAAGGCTCGTAGACGAAAAGGGCATGGACTGGATGTACTCAAACTGCAGTGCCACAGCACAACGTGGTGCCCTCGACTGGCGTCCCCGCTTCAGGGAAGCAACCCTCCCCGTTTTTGAAGAACTCTACGACAGGGTTAAATCAGGCGAAGAATGCGTCAGAGTGCTGAAATCCACCGGAATGAACGATTACAAGGAGAAGCTTGATGCCGAGCTCAATGAGCTTGGAAACTCAGAGCTATGGAGAACGGGCGCTGCTGTCAGAAAACTCCGCCCTGGCAGCAAATAAACGGTATGCCGCTAAGCTCGAAGGGACTGCAGCCCTGCCTGCACCCGAAGCTTTGAAGAGAATTGCAGACCCTGTTGCCGGGGACAGGGTTACAAACAGAAACAGTAAAATCTTATAAAACACAACAAATGGAAGAAAAGGTTATTATTTTCGACACAACACTCCGGGATGGAGAACAGGTGCCGGGTTGCCAGCTTAACACAGTTGAAAAGATCCAGGTGGCACAGGCTCTTGAAGCCCTGGGTGTTGATGTAATTGAAGCCGGCTTTCCCATTTCAAGCCCCGGTGATTTCAGGTCGGTGGTCGAGATCTCAAAAGCAATTTCAAATCCGGTAATCTGCGCATTGACAAGGGCTGTAAAGAAAGACATTGAAGTAGCTGCCGATGCTCTTCAATACGCCAGAAAGAAAAGGATACATACGGGTATCGGGACCTCTCCTTTCCATATTCAGTACAAAATAAAAACGACTCCCGAGGAGATAATAAAAAGAGCTGTCGATGCGGTAAAATACGCCAGAAAATTCGTTGACGACGTCGAATTTTATGCCGAAGATGCCGGAAGAAGTGATAATGAATATCTTGCAAGGGTCATTGAAGCTGTTATAAAGGCAGGTGCTACTGTTGTGAACATACCTGACACAACCGGGTACTGTCTTCCGGAAGAGTACGGGGCCAAGATCAGATACCTGAAGGAAAATGTTCCCAACATCGACAAGGCAATAATCTCGACTCACTGCCATAACGACCTGGGAATGGCAACGGCGAATACAATGATGGGGCTTATCAACGGGGCGAGGCAGGTTGAGGTGACTATGAACGGAATAGGCGAAAGGGCCGGCAATACATCCCTCGAGGAGATTGCCATGATAGTGAAGAGTCACCATTCGCTTAAGCTTAAGACGGATATCAATTCCAAACTGATCTTCAGCACCAGCAGGCTTGTATCGAACCTCATGTCAATGCCTGTCCAGGCAAACAAAGCCATAGTCGGCAGAAATGCCTTTGCCCATTCGTCAGGCATACACCAGGACGGCGTTCTCAAGTACAGGGAGAATTATGAGATAATCGATCCCCAGGAAGTCGGGATAAAAGAATCTTCAATCATACTTACGGCACGCAGCGGAAGGGCTGCCCTCAACCACCGTCTTGAAGCCCTTGGCTTCACCTTCGGGAAAGAGGAGCTCGACGACATTTATCACCGTTTTCTTCTTCTCGCTGATAAAAAGAAGGAGATAAACGACGAAGACTTAAGGATACTGTCAGGGGAGGTATTCTCGGGCGACAAATCGCTGAAACTGGAGCTGCTTCAGGTTACATGCGGAAAGTCCGCAATACCTGTAGCCACAGTGGGTGTAAGGATCAACGGTGAGGTCCACACATCCACTGCATCGGGCAACGGACCTATTGATGCGGCCTTCACTGCTGTAAAACATCTGATAAGCAAAACCGTGCATCTCGAGGAATTCCTGATTCAGGCTATTACCAAAGGAAGCGACGACATTGGGAAAGTGCATATCCAGGTAGAGCACGAGGATAAGATCTATTACGGGTTCTCAGCTAATGTTGATATTGTGACCGCAGCAGTTGAAGCATTCATTGATGCACTCTCCAAAATCAAGTAACTGATCACCAATAAATGGCTAATGGAAAATCTTACACTCTTTGACAAGATCTGGGATTCGCATGTTGTGAAATCTATTGAAGGCGGGCCCGATGTACTTTACATCGATCAGCACTACATACATGAAGTTACAAGTCCCCAGGCCTTTAACGGACTTAAAACCAGGGGAGTAACAGTATTCAGACCCGAACGCACCCTTGCCACGGCTGACCATAATATCCCTACCCTGAATCAGGATAAGCCGATAAGAGATGAGTTATCGGCAAAACAGGTTGATACTCTTGCCGCCAACTGCAAGGAATACGGTATAAGATATTATGGCCTTAACCACCCCATGAACGGAATTGTTCATGTGATTGGTCCGGAGCTGGGGCACACCCGACCCGGCATGACGATTGTATGCGGCGACAGCCATACATCGACACATGGTGCTTTCGGGACAATAGCGTTTGGGATAGGTACCAGCGAGGTTGAAATGGTCCTTGCAACACAATGCATCCTGCAGCCAAAGCCAAAAAAGATGAGGATCACCGTTAACGGAACGCTCTCCAGAGGTGTCACCCCCAAGGATGTCGTAATGTACATTATCTCCCGGATCTCAGCCAGCGGGGCAACAGGCTATTTTGTCGAATATGCCGGGTCTGTAATACGAAACATGAGCATGGAAGGCAGAATGACGGTCTGTAACATGAGCATAGAGATGGGTGCACGCGGCGGACTGATTGCGCCTGATGAAACAACCTTCAAATATCTCAGGCAGATCACCGGTACCATACAAGATCCTGAAAAGGGAACCGGTCATCCGGAATGGAAGGATCTGAGAAGTGACGAGGGTGCTGTTTTCGACCTTGAGCATGAGTTTAACGGCGATCTGATAAGTCCGATGATAACATACGGGACCAATCCCGGAATGGGAATGGCTATCGACGGTACTATACCTCAGCCGGAAGACTCCGGAAAAGAAGGAAGCTCTTCATTTATGAGATCCCTTCAATATATGGGCTTTGTTCCCGGACAGAGACTTCTTGGACATCAGATTGATTACGTTTTCCTCGGCAGCTGCACAAACGGAAGAATAGAAGATCTCAGGGCTTTTGCAGATCTTGTCAGAGGCAGGCATAAAGCGCCGGGAGTTACTGCCCTGATTGTACCCGGATCAAAAGCAGTAGAGAAGCAGGCAGTTGCAGAAGGAATGGACATAGTGCTCAAGAATGCAGGTTTTGAGCTAAGGCAGCCAGGCTGTTCCTCCTGCCTTGCCATGAACGAGGATAAGATCCCGCCAGGCAAATATGCCGTTTCTACATCAAACAGGAACTTTGAAGGACGGCAGGGACCGGGTGCAAGAACACTTCTTGCAAGTCCGCTTACAGCTGCAGCAGCGGCAATAACGGGAAGAATTACCGACCCGCGTGAATTAATGGATTAACAAAGTAAAAGCAATGGTAAAGGAAAAGCTCACAATACTTGAATCGGGATGCGTACCACTCCCTCTGGAAAATGTTGATACCGACCAGATTATTCCTGCAAGATTTCTAAGTGCCACAACCAGGGAAGGGTTCGGGGATAACCTTTTCCGCGACTGGAGGTACGACAAACAGGGAAGCCTTAAGGAAGGATTTGTACTGAACAATCCTCGTTACAATGGGAAAATACTCGTGGCAGGAAAAAATTTCGGAAGCGGTTCGAGCCGTGAACATGCAGTATGGGCAGTGTATGATTACGGATTCAGGGCTGTGGTCTCGAGTTTCTTTGCTGATATTTTCAGGAACAATGCCCTTAATAATGGCCTCATTCCCGTAGTGGTGCCAGACAGTTTCCTTCAGAGGCTCCTTGACCTGGTTCAGAAAGATCCTGAGACATTGGTAAGAATTGATGTTGACAAACAGACAATTACAATGCTCCGGACTAACGAATCCCAAACATTTGACATAAATCCCTACAAAAAGGAATGCCTGATGAATGGACTTGATGACATTGATTACCTTCTTTCTCTTAAAGATCTGATTGGATCTTTTGAATCCGGTAAAAAAGCTTTAAGATGAGAATAGAAATAATGGATACCACCCTGAGGGATGGGGAACAAATGCAGGGCATTTCATATTCGCCGGTTGAAAAACTGCACATTGCGGCATTTCTATTAAAGGAAGTGAAAGTAGACCGCATCGAGGTTGCCTCCGCACGCGTTTCTTCCGGGGAAATAGAAGCCCTTAAAATGATCACCAGGTGGGCCCGGCGAAATAACCTGCAGGATAAAGTGGAAGTTCTTGGATTTATAGACGGGGATATTTCAATCAACTGGATCCACGACGCGGGAGGTACAGTTATAAACCTTCTCTGCAAAGGATCATTAAGGCATCTCGAAAAACAACTGCGCAAGACACCCGAACAGCATGTGAATGATATCAGAGGCATTCTAAGAAGAGCTGAAGAGCTTGAGATGCAGGTTAATATTTACCTTGAAGACTGGTCGAACGGAATGATCGGGTCAGAAGATTATGTATTTTACATGCTTGATAACCTGAAGGATGACAGGATTGAAAGATTTATGCTTCCCGATACTCTTGGCATTCTGAATCCGGATCAGACCTGGTCCTTCTGCAAAAAAATGGTCGAAAGGTATCCTTCACTGAATTTCGATTTCCATCCCCACAACGATTATGACCTTGCCGTGGCAAATATTTTTGCAGCAGTTAAAGCAGGAATCACAGGAGTTCATACAACAATAAACGGGTTGGGTGAAAGGGCCGGCAATGCTCCCCTGTCGAGCGTAATTGGCGTCCTGCATGACCAGATTGGTGCGGAGACCGGAGTTAATGAATTTGAGATAACAAAAGCAAGCAAGATAGTTGAGACATTCAGCGGCATCAGGATCCCGGTGAACAAGCCCGTTGTAGGAGACAACGTATTCACCCAGACATCAGGAGTTCACGCAGACGGAGATTCAAAAGACAATCTCTATTATAACAACCTCCTTCCCGAAAGATTCGGGAGAAAAAGGAAATATGCCCTTGGAAAGCAATCGGGAAAAGCCACGATCAGAAAGAACCTTGAAGAGTTCGGACTCGATCTGAATCCTGAATCGCTGGCAAAAGTCACTCAGCGTGTCATTGAACTCGGCGACAAGAAGGAAAATGTCACACCCGAGGATCTGCCCTTTATAATATCTGATGTACTGGGCAACGACAGGGCTGATTACAAAATCTTCATAAAGAACTATTCACTTTCGCTTTCCTTTGGTCTTAAACCGTTCGCAAGCGTCCAGATCGAAATAGACGGGAGCATTTACCAGGAGACCTCCTCGGGTGACGGACAGTATGATGCATTCATGAAAGCCATCAGGCTGATTTATGACAGGTTGGGAAAAGAACTCCCGATCCTTACGGATTATGAAGTTTCAATTCCACCCGGAGGAAAGACTGATGCCCTGGTTGAGACAGTCATAACATGGAAGTTCAAAAACAGGGAGTTCAGAACCAAGGGACTCGATGCGGATCAGACTGAATCGGCAATAAAGGCAACCGAGAAAATGCTTAATATTGTTGAAAACAGTGAGATCCGGATCGGCGATACAATGCATTTCAATAATCATAATGAATAATAATCTGAAACAATAACCAAATGAGCAGAACATACAATATTGCAGCCATCCCGGGCGACGGAACCGGTCCGGAGGTGGTAAGAGAGGGAATCAAAGTACTAAACGCCGCTGCTTCAAAATACGGCTTTATTCTCAATTTCGAGGAATTTGATTTCGGAGGAGACCGGTATCTCAGAACAGGAGAGGTTCTTCCTGAATCAGCTCCGGATCAGCTCAGAAAATTCGATTCGATTCTTCTTGGTGCAATAGGCCACCCTGATGTAAAACCCGGGATACTGGAAAAGGGAATTCTGCTCAGGCTGCGTTTTGAACTTGATCAGTACATTAATCTGAGGCCGATAAAACTATATCCTGGCGTTGCCACTCCCCTTAAAGACAAGGGTCCCGAACATATTGATTATGTAGTTGTAAGGGAAAACACCGGAGATGTCTACACCGGAAGCGGCGGGGTCACCATGAAAGGCACTCCGCATGAAGTTGCCATGCAAAACATGGTTTACAACCGTTTTCTCGTCGACAGATGTTTAAAGTATGCTTTTGAATTTACAAGAAAAAGAAATAAAAAGAAGACGCTTGCCCTTTGTGGAAAGACTAATGTCCTGACCTATGTTTTTGATCTTTGGGAAAGGGCATTTAATGAGATGGGACAAACACAATATCCCGATATCAAAAGGGAATATTACCATGTTGATGCCACCTGCATGTGGATGATCAAGAATCCCGAATGGTTCGATGTGATTGTGACGACAAACATGTTCGGTGACATTATCACCGACCTTGGAGCAATAACCCAGGGAGGTATGGGAATAGCCGCAGGCGGAAACATAAATCCGGGAGGAGTTTCGATGTTTGAACCCATTGGAGGTTCAGCCCCTAAATACACCGGTTTGAATGTTATAAATCCCCTGGCCGCTATAGCATGCGGCGGAATGATGCTGGAGCATCTTGGAGAGGAAAAGGCTGCTAAGGCGGTTGAAAACGCCATCATGGATGTAACTGCAAACAGGCTGAAGGATCTTGGCGCAGGAAGGATGGGATTTTCAACCACCGAGGTAGGGGATCTGGTGGCGGAAAGGGTATAACCGGATTTTATAACGACCCTGGGGGGCTCAAATATCATCTGGCGACCAATTAAGATTGGCTGTGCCCATCCCTGCCACAATTTCAGACCTGCGGCCTGTAAGGAAAACTTATTTTTACCAGCCCCGTCAGTGACGCAATAGTTTTTTCAGGGGCAAGATGATAATTATTAAAAAAATTGTATCTTTGCCTTCAGAATATAAACCAATGACATCAATCAGATTACATCATCACCATTTTCAATCCTGATCTCAGGCGAGATAATGGTTATATGTAGTTTTATAAAATATCATAAACCCGTCTGAGTAAAGCAGACGGGTTTTTTGTTAAAAGAAATCACACAGAAAAATAACTATATGAGCAGACTTAAAATCGCGATCCAGAAAAAAGGCAGGCTGAGTGAAAACTCCCACAGGCTTCTGGAAGAATGCGGAATAAAATTCTCTAACGGAGCTGATGTCCTAAAGACAAGCGCAGCAAACTTCCCGGTTGATATTCTCTTCCTGAGAGATGACGACATTCCCCAGTACGTTGAACAGAAAGTTGCCGATATCGGCATTCTTGGAGAGAACATGGTCTTTGAAAAGAACAGGGACGTTGAGATCCTTGAGCAGCTTGGTTTTGCCCAGTGCAGGCTAAGTCTGGCGATACCCAGGGAGACTGAATTTACCGGCCCCGACTGGTTCATGGGCAAAAGGATTGCAACCAGCTATCCCCGTCTCCTGACCGATTATCTGGGAAAGAACAATATTACGGCCCAGATAGAGGAAATAAGCGGGAGTGTTGAAATTGCACCGGGGATCGGGCTTGCTGACGCTGTATGCGACATAGTAAGCTCGGGAAGCACACTTATGACCAATGGTCTGTATGAAGTTACGACAATAATGAAAAGTCAGGCAGTAATCATTGCCGGCAAGGATCTTGATGAACACAAAAAGAATATTCTCAACAAGCTTCTTTTCAGAGTAAGGTCGGTTAAGAACGCAAGGGAGAATAAATACATTCTCCTTAATGCTCCACTGGAATCCCTACAGGACATCTGCAAAATACTGCCGGGCATGAAAAGCCCTACCATTTTACCTCTTGAGGAAAAGGGATGGTGCAGCATCCATTCGGTGGTAAAGGAAGATGAGTTCTGGGAAAGGATCGACCAGCTCAAACATGCCGGAGCGCAAGGTATCCTTGTAATTCCCATTGAGAAAATGGTGTTGTGAAATTATCAGAACAGCATCCTGTTTTCATTTGATCACATTATTGCAACACCGGTGACAATCAAGAGTATAAATCTGTAATTAAATGAAAAGCGTAATATTTCCTGCCGAGGAAAAATGGAATGAATTGTGTAAGAGGCCGCAGATGAACCAGACGGATCTTGATGTTGTCGTCAGGGGCATACTCAGGCAGGTAAGGGAGGAAGGTGATGAAGCTCTCTTAAGGCTCTCCGAAAAGTACGACGGAACCTGCTTCAGGAACCTAAAGCTTCCATCCTCTTCTTTTGAGAAAGCCTTGCGTCTCGTTCCGGACGATCTGAAGGAAGCAATAAAGACTGCTTCCGGCAACATAAGAAAATTCCACAGCATACAGATTCGTGAAGAACCGGTTGTCGAGACAACCGAAGGAGTGAGGTGCTGGAGAAGGAATGTCCCTATCGGAAGGGTTGGTCTTTACATTCCCGGAGGAACCGCCCCTTTGTTTTCAACTGTCCTTATGCTTGCAATACCTGCCATTATAGCTGGCTGCAGGGAAGTAATACTCTGCACCCCTCCCGACAGAACGGGAAATGTTAATCCGGTCATCCTATATGCTGCTTACTCTTGCGGCATAACTGAGGTATACAGGATCGGAGGCGCCCAGGCTGTAGCCGCAATGGCATACGGAACACAGAGCATACCCAGGGTCGACAAGATATTCGGTCCGGGTAACCAGTATGTTACAAAGGCCAAGGAGCTTGTTCAGCTTGAGGGAACAGCAATAGACATGCCGGCCGGACCAAGCGAAGTACTTATAATTGCCGACAGCAGTGCCGACCCTTCTTTCGTGGCTGCTGACCTTCTGTCACAGGCCGAACACGGGCCCGACAGCCAGGTAGTCCTCGTAACCGATGCGCCGGGTTTTCATGAAGCGGTAATGTCTGAGGCAGAACGGCAGGCCGCAAGCCTGCCCAGAAGGGATATCGCAGAAAAATCTCTCTCCAACAGCCTGATTATCCTCTTAAGATCAGCTGAGGAATGCATAAGGTTCAGCAATATGTACGCCCCTGAGCATCTTATTATATCGACATCGGATCCGGATCTTCTTGCAGCAGAAGTTGTGAATGCGGGATCCGTTTTCATCGGAAGATTCAGCTGTGAAAGTGCGGGCGATTATGCTTCAGGAACAAACCATACACTCCCTACAGGAGGTTGGGCACGAAACACAGCAGGGCTTTCGGTTGAGAGCTTCATTAAAAAGATCACCTTCCAGGAGATATCGGCACGAGGCATAAAGAACATAGGGCCTGTTGTTGAACGAATGGCAGAAGAAGAATCCCTGATGGGACATAAAAATGCAGTAACAGTAAGATTAAAATCTCTGGAAAATGACGAAAATTGACACGCTGGTAAGGGAAAACGTTCGGAATCTTATCCCCTATTCATGCGCACGTGACGAATTCAAGGGTAAAAAAGGGATATTTCTCGATGCAAATGAAAATCCTTACGGAAAGTTAAACAGGTACCCCGACCCTTATCAGAAAGAACTTAAAGCAAGGATAAGTGAAATAAAAGACATCCCTGAAGAAAATATATTTATTGGTAACGGGAGTGACGAGATAATCGATCTGTGCTTCAGGGTATTCTGTCATCCAGGGAAAGACAGGGCCCTTACCTTCCACCCCACTTACGGGATGTATGAGGTATCAGCCTCAATAAATGATGTTGAACTGATAAGGGTACCTCTCACGGACGACTTCCGCATCGACATGGAAAAGACCCTGCCATTCCTCGGTTACGAATCACTCAAACTCATCTTCATCTGCTCCCCTAACAATCCGACCGGAAATTCGATGAACACTGAAGCTGTTCGCGGGATACTGGATAAGTTCAGGGGTATCGTGATTATCGACGAAGCTTACATAGACTTTTCGGATCAGCCCTCCTTTAAATCGCTCCTCCCCGTTTATCAGAACCTGATTGTGATGCAGACCTTCAGCAAAGCCATGGGTCTCGCCGCTGCAAGGGTCGGGATGGCTTTTACCCATACCAGCATAATAGGATATTTCAATAAGATGAAACCCCCCTACAACATAAGCGATATTAATCAGAAAGCTGCTCTGAGATCGCTAAATGATATTGATACCGCGAAAAAGAGGATCGGGAGGATTGTTTCTGAAAGAAAAAGGCTTGCAAAGGCACTTGAGATGACAGGAATTGTTGAAAGAGTATTCCCGTCCGATTCGAATTTCATTCTCGTGAAGGTAAAGGATGCCGACCTGGTATACTCAAAACTTCTTGAAAACGAAATAATCGTAAGGAACAGGAACAGGATTGTGCAGGGATGTATCAGGATTACGGCCGGAACTCCTTCCGAGAACAGCAGGCTGATTGCAGCCCTTAAAAAAATAAAGACATGAAGAAAGTATTATTTATCGACAGGGATTCAACCATTCTCGCTGAACCATTGAACGGTTTTGCAGATTCACTTGAGGATTTCCAGTTCCTTCCCGGTGCCATAACTGCTCTTTCAAGAATAAGTTCTGAGACCGACTATGAGCTTGTCATGGTTTCCAACCAGGATGGTCTTGGAACAGAATATTTCCCAGAGGCACACTTCTGGCCATCACACAATAAAATGCTTCAGATACTCAGCAACGAGGGAGTAAGATTTGCAGAAGTTTTCATCGACCGTACGATGCCTGAAGAGAACTCTCCCACCCGTAAGCCGGGTACCGCAATGCTTACCAGGTATCTATCACAGGGAGTTGATCTCGATTCCTCGTATGTTATCGGCGACCGTGTAACCGACCTCGAGCTTGCAAAGAACATAGGATGCAGAGCAATATATCTTAACAGCAGCAGTCATCCCTCCGCTGATTTCAACACCCTTGACTGGATGGATATCTTCAGGTATCTCAAGTCCTTACCCAGGATTGCAAAGATATCACGTCGTACCGGCGAAACAAGGATCGACCTTGAGATCAATCTGGATGGATCAGGCAAGGCAGGCATAAACACCGGAATACCCTTTTTCGATCACATGCTTGAACAGATACCGCGGCACGGAGGTGTTGATCTTACTGTGAACGCCGACGGGGACCTCAGCGTAGACTTCCACCATACTGTCGAAGATACGGCTATCGCCCTTGGTGAAGCAGTTGATCAGGCGCTTGGCAGTAAAAAAGGAATAGAGAGATACGGCTTTCTTCTTCCAATGGACGATTCCCTCGCCCGGGTGGCAATAGACTTCGGGGGACGTCCATGGCTGGTATGGAACGTCACTTTCAACAGGGATGAGGCAGGCAATATACCGGTCGAGATGTTCTTTCATTTTTTCAAATCATTTTCAGACAATGCAAAATGCAATCTCAATATAGAAGCCGAGGGAGAGAATGACCATCACAGGGTGGAAGCTGTTTTCAAGGCCTTTGCCAAGGCTCTCGGAATGGCCGCCGGAAGGACCGGGAATTACAGTCTCCCATCAACAAAAGGATTGTTATGATCGCAATCCTGAAATACAATGCAGGGAATATCCGGTCGGTAAAAAATGCTGTTACAAGACTGGGTTATGAGAATATTGTTACCGACAGCCGGGATGAGATATTGAAAGCTGACAAACTTATTATTCCTGGTGTTGGAGAAGCAGCCAGTGCAATGAGATATCTCAGGGAAAAAGGGCTCGAAAGGCTCATTCTTTCTCTACGGCAGCCCGTTCTCGGTATCTGCCTGGGTCTTCACCTGATGTGCAGGTATTCTGAGGAAGGCACAACCGAATGCCTGGGTATCTTTGATTCACAAGTAAAGAAGTTCCCTCCTTTTGAAAAGGTGCCTCATATGGGCTGGAATAATTTTTCAGTCATAAAAGAAGAACTTTTCAAAGGCGTTAACGCTTCTGAAGATGTGTATTACGTTCACAGCTACTATGCTGAAATATCTGAATACACATCCGCCACATGTGATTATATCCTGCCCTTCAGCGCGGCTCTGCAACGCGATAATTACTTTGCTTTACAGTTCCATCCCGAGAAATCGGCAGACACTGGAGTGAAAATACTATTAAATTTCCTTGAGTTGTGAGAATAATAATTGCTCTTGACATTATTGGAGGCAAGTGCGTAAGACTGACAAAAGGCGATTTCGCAACCAGTAAGATATACAGCGAAAATCCGCTTGAGATCGCACGTCAGGTCGTGGATCACGGCATCAAATACATTCATCTGGTTGATCTCGACGGCACCAGGGAGAAAAGGATTGTCAATCATGGCATACTTGAAAGCATTGCAGGGCTGTACGGACTTGAAGTAGATTTCGGGGGAGGAATAAGATCTGAAGAGGATCTGAGGATAGCCTTCGGAAGCGGTGCAAAGCAGGTCACATGCGGAAGTATTGCAGTTACAGACCCTGACAGGGTTAGCTCCTGGATCAGGGAATGGGGTCCCGACAGGATAATACTGGGAGCCGATTCCCTCAAAAGGAAGATAGCAACAGAAGGATGGGCGGAAGATTCAGGGTCTGATATAATTCAGTTCATTACCGCTTACAGGTCGAGGGGAATTAAATATGCTATCTGCACTGATATAGAAAAAGACGGGATGCTTCAGGGACCATCCGAGGATCTTTACAGGGAACTTATTGCCTCGGTTCCGGGCATTAACCTTATTGCAAGCGGGGGTATTACCACTATCGGCCAGATCATGAGGCTCTCAGAGTCCGGTTGCGAAGGGGCAATTATTGGCAAGGCCCTATATGAAGGATTGTTAAACCTCAAAGAGCTTAGCACCCTATGCTGAAAAAAAGAATAATACCATGCCTTGATATAAAGGATGGCAGAACCGTAAAGGGGATAAATTTTGTTGATATCCGCGATGCCGGCGATCCCGTTGAACTCGCAAAAAGATATGTGGATCAAAGGGCCGACGAACTTGTTTTCCTCGATATCACCGCAACAATTGAAAAGAGAAAAACCTTTGCCAGCCTGGTAGGAAGGATAGCGGCCGAGATAAACCTTCCTTTCACTGTTGGAGGAGGGATAAATACCCTTGACGATGTTGCTGTCCTTATAAAGGCAGGTGCTGACAAGGTAAGCATAAACTCATCCGCCTTCAGGAACCCCCGGCTTATAACTGAAATCGCTGAGGAATTCGGCAGCCAGTGTGTTGTTGTGGCAATCGACACCAGATACAATGGTACAGACTGGATGGTATACCTCGACGGTGGCAGAACCTCAGCCGGTGCTAAGGCTGCAGAATGGGCAAGGGAGGCGGAAAAGCTTGGAGCCGGCGAAATACTTCTTACATCGATGAACGCAGACGGAACAAAATCAGGGTTCTCGCTCGATATAACCAGAGAGATAAGCATGGCAGTCAATATTCCCGTGATCGCTTCAGGTGGCGCCGGCTCAATGGAACACTTCCTTGAGGTCTTCTCGGAAACAACATGCAGTGCGGCTCTTGCTGCCAGCATCTTTCACTATGGCGAGATACCCATACCCGATCTGAAAAGATATCTGAGGGAGAATAACATCAGTGTACGGATCTGATTTCTGACATGCCCTCTCCTGCCAGTTAGGTTATTTTGCCTGGGGAGAGCAACAAAAGATAATAATCAAACCAGGGAAGGTTTATATAAGGTATGAAAAGCAAAACAACCAAATAAAGATGAATATTGACTTCGACAAGGGAGCCGGACTGGTTCCGGCAGTTATTCAGGACGACAACACTTCGCAGGTTCTGATGGTTGGTTACCTGAATAAGGAAGCCTTTGAAAAGACCACTCGCGAGGGAAAAGTAACCTTTTACAGCCGCAGCAGGAAAAGTTTGTGGACCAAGGGAGAAACATCAGGCAACTTTCTCTTTGTTAAGAAAATAACAGAGGACTGCGACAACGACGCACTTCTTATAAAGGTAAATCCGGCAGGTCCGGTGTGCCATACCGGAACCTGGTCGTGTTTTGGCGACAAGTCAGCAAAAGGGTTTGTCAATGAACTTGAGCAGATTATCAATCAAAGGATAAGTGACAATGCCAGGGATTCATATACCAACAAGCTCTTCCGCAAGGGATTAAACAAAGTGGCCCAGAAAGTGGGGGAAGAAGCTGTTGAACTTGTAATCGAAGCAAAGGATGACAATTTAGACCTTTTCAAAAATGAGGCAGCAGACCTTTTATACCATCTTCTCATTCTTCTCAGGACAAAGAATGTTGCCTTTGAAGATGTTGAAGAGGTACTTAAGGAAAGGCATAAGGGAGGCGTGAGGCGTGAGGCGTGAGGCGTTGGGAGAGCGGCTCGTAGCTCCCTTAATGAGTATCGGATCTTGTTATTAAACCCCCCACCCCCCCTGGCAGGGGGGTCGAAAACCAGTTCCCGGTACACTTCTTTTCCAAGTCATTTGGTTATCTGTTTTCTTCCCTGCGCCTTGCGTCCTGCGTCCTGCGTCTTCTTTCTCTCATTCTCCCACTCTCCCCTTGCGTCTTCTTAACTTTTTTCAATATTTTCTTAATATTTTACTTGCAAATTCAAAATCTGTATTAATTTTGTAAGCCAATAAAACGGAAAAATGAATATTGTATACAGTTATATCTCCGCTTACTTTTATTTCTTTTTTTATTACAAAAAGATATAAGGGGATTTTTGTATACATAAATATTATAAATGGTAGCAAGGGTCCCCAAAAGGGACCCTTCCTGTTTTTAAAAAAAAGTTATATGAAAATTGCTATCCAGGGAGAAAAAGGATGTTTCCACGAAGTTGCCGCCAGGCAGTACTTCAGGAGTGAGGAAGTTGAAATAGTTCCCTGTTCTACTTTTGACATGACGCTGAATGCAGTAAATGAAGGCCTGGCAGGGCTCGCAATGATGGCAATTGAAAATGCCAGGTCGGGCAGTATTCTTTACAACTATAATCTTGTAAGGGAATCAGGGCTCAGGATCCTTGGCGAACACAACCTGAGGATTGTTCAGAACCTGATGGCTCTACCGGGGCAGTCTATCAAGGACATCCGGCAGATCAGATCTCATCCGATAGCCCTTGCACAGTGCATGACATTCCTTAACCAGCATCCCGAAATAACTCTTGTTGAAGCTGACGATACCGCCGGCAGCGCAAAGATAATTGCGGATCACAGGTTAAAGAAAATCGCCACTATTGCCTCACGGAGTGCAGCCGAGATATACGGACTTGAGATAATTGCTCCGGGAATAGAGACCTATAAGAAGAATTATACCCGCTTCATTGTCGTCGGAAGTCCCGACAAGGGAACAATTGATGGCGACAAAGTATCGGTATGCTTTGCTACCGGACACAAGCCGGGCTCACTGGCAGAAGTGCTGGTTAAACTGGCAGCGATGAATGTGAACCTGTCAAAGATACAATCCGTTCCCAGGCTTAACGGCGAATGGGAGTACATGTTCTATCTCGACCTCGAGCTTCCGCCTGATCACGACATTGATCATATAGAGGAAGTTCTCAGAAAATGTACCAGCAATCTTGAGATACTTGGAATTTATTGGAAAGGAGAAATGCTGTATGAAAGTTAAACCGGCAGAAAGGACCAACAGCGTCCGGGAGTATTATTTTTCAGCAAAACTCAGGCAGATCGATGAAATGAGAGCTGCAGGGGCCGATATCATAAATCTGGGGATCGGAAGTCCCGATCAACCCCCATCCGG
>JAVEZS010000026.1:35627-46223 GCA_034002885.1 Bacteroidales bacterium | reverse complement strand
AAAAAATAATACCTTTGCATCCACTTTTTATCAAAATAATGTCTAACTTATTAATTATTAGTAGCTTTAATTACGATTATGACCGACAACAAAAAGAAACCCGTCAGGAAAGAAAAGGTTGACAACATTGAAGAAAACCTTAAACCTGTAAAAAAACTTAAAGACCCGAAAGAGAAACCCGTCAAACTGGTTATCGACGAGGAGATTCTTCCTGAAGATGAAGCAGAAGTGACTTCATTACCGGAAGTTGAGTCTGAGAATAACAATGATGTTGTTAATGAGACTGATGAAAGTTCTGAGGAAAGACTTTCAGAATTAAAAAAGATCAGAAATGTTCCCCCTGACGATGAACTCGAAATCGCTCCAGCCACAAAAACAGCAAGGTATACTCCTTCAGCTGAAGATTTCGACTGGGAAACTTTTGAGAACGAAGAACTCAAAAACTCCCCCAAACATAAGGAGTATGAAGCTCTTTATGACAAAACACTGTCAACTGTCGCAGTTGATGAAGTGGTTACCGGAACTGTGATTCAGATGACACCCCGTGAAGTGGTTGTAAACATTGGATACAAATCGGAAGGTGTTGTAAGTCTTAACGAATTCCGTTACAATCCAGGTCTGAAAGTAGGGGATACCGTTGAAGTTTACGTTGAGAGCCAGGAGGACAAGAGAGGCCAGCTTCTCCTTTCGCACAAGAAAGCCCGCGCAATCAATTCATGGGATCGCGTGAATGCCTCGCTTGAGAAGGATGAGATCATAACAGGCTATATCAAGTGCAGGACAAAAGGTGGAATGATAGTTGACGTTTTCGGAATCGAAGCTTTCCTTCCGGGATCTCAGATTGACGTCAAACCGATCCGCGACTACGACGTTTTCGTCGGCAAGACAATGGAATTCAAAGTGGTTAAGATTAATCAGGAATTCAAAAACGTCGTTGTTTCACACAAAGCTCTAATTGAAGCTGAGCTGGAACAGCAGAAGAAAGAGATCATTGCTAAACTTGAAAAAGGACAGGTTCTTGAAGGAACCGTTAAAAATATTACTTCATACGGAGTGTTTATCGACCTCGGAGGTGTTGACGGACTTATCCACATCACCGATCTTTCGTGGGGAAGGGTTAATCATCCGGAAGAGATCGTTCAGCTCGATCAGAAACTCAATGTTGTCATTCTCGACTTCGATGATGACAAGAAGCGTATCGCCCTTGGCCTGAAGCAGCTTACTCCACATCCGTGGGATTCAGTCGATCCTGACCTCAAGGTAGGCGACCAGGTTAAAGGTAAGGTTGTCGTTATGGCAGATTACGGAGCTTTCGTTGAGATAGCTACAGGTGTAGAAGGTCTTATCCATGTTTCAGAAATGTCGTGGTCGCAGCATCTTCGCAGTGCCCAGGAATTCCTTAAAGTGGGAGATGAGGTCGACGCGGTGATACTCACACTCGACAGGACCGAAAGGAAAATGTCGCTTGGTATCAAGCAGCTTAAACCCGATCCATGGCAGAACATCGAGGATAAATATACCGTTGGTTCGAGGCATATGGCTAAAGTCAGAAACTTCACCAACTTCGGAGTATTCGTTGAAATAGAAGAGGGAGTTGACGGTCTGATACATATTTCCGACCTGTCATGGACAAAAAAGATCAAGCATCCGGCAGAATTTACTTCAATAGATTCGGAGATAGAGGTCACTGTTCTCGAGATCGACAAGGATAACCGCAGACTCAGCCTCGGCCACAAGCAGCTTGAAGAGAACCCCTGGGATGTTTTCGAGACTCTCTTTACAATCGATTCAGTTCATGAGGGAACTGTTGTCGAAGTTTTCGACAAGGGAGCTGTTATAGCCCTTCCCTATGGAGTTGAAGGTTTTGTTACCCCAAAACACCTTGTCAGGGAGGATGGCACGATGGCAAAAGTAGATGAGAAACTGGAGTTCAAGGTTATCGAATTCAATAAGTCGGCCAAAAAGATCATACTTTCTCACAGCAGGATATTTGAAGACGAAAAGAAATCAGCTGAGACATCTGCCCGTAAACCTGAAACCGATACCTCCAAGAAGGCAGCAAGGAAAGTTAAATCCAATGTTGAAAAGACAACCCTGGGCGATATAACACAGCTTGCAGCACTTAAGGAAGAAATGGAAGAAAAAGCAGGCAAAGCATCCAAGAAATAGAAAAAATAGTTAATTTTAGGCTATTAAAACTATCATTATGGACTTTAACATAGAGAGTCGGAATAACAGCACATTAATTCAGATTCAGTCAGAAAAGCTTGATACTCATATAGCGCCGGCACTTAAATCAGAGCTGGTGCTGGTTTCGGGTAAAGGAGAAAAGAACATTATCCTCGACCTCGAAAAGTGTCAGTATTGTGACTCTTCGGGTCTCAGCGCCATTCTTGTCGCTAACAGGCTTTGTAAAAATGCCGGTGGCACTTTCGTTCTCTGCGGATTAAGTGAAGCAGTTGAAAGATTGATTACTATTTCACAGCTCGATACTGTTCTTACCATAACAACAACAGTTGATGAAGCTGAAAAGATGATATCCTGAACAGGAATCAGTGCAGAAGACCATGAAGCTTACCGTACTTGGAAGCAGTTCTGCATTGCCTACATCTGAAAGATTTCCTTCCGCTCATGTGCTTAATGCGCATGAGCGGTTGTTTTTGATCGACTGCGGAGAAGGCACACAGATGCAGCTGCGAAGATGCAGGATCAGGATCGGAAAGATAAACCACATCTTCATATCCCATCTCCACGGCGACCATGTTTTCGGACTCTATGGACTACTCTCCACATTCAACCTGATGGGAAGAGAATACCCTCTCGATCTTTTCGCTCCCGCCAGGTATGAAAAAATGCTTGAAACACATCTGGCCGATTTTGACATAAACCTGGGATTTGAACTTAACTTTCACCCTCTCAGCGGAAACGATCCAACCAACATTTTAGAAGAAAAATATATCACAGTTACATCTTTCCCTCTCAAACACCGGATCGAAGCCTTCGGATTTCTCTTCAGGGAGAAGCCGGCCGAAAGGAAAATGAGAAAGGAAATGATTGAAAAATATTCTATTCCTTCTGTCAGGATCCCGGCAATTAAAAAAGGAGCCTGTTTTGTTACCGAAGAGGGTGTGACCATAAACAACGAAGATCTCACCGATGCACCGGAGCCTCCGCTTTCTTACGCCTACTGCAGCGATACGATGTATTTCGGCAGACTGGCCGGTTTTGTGAAAGGGGTAACC
The DNA here is from genome assembly GCA_034002885.1 of Bacteroidales bacterium. Classification (GTDB taxonomy): domain Bacteria; phylum Bacteroidota; class Bacteroidia; order Bacteroidales; family VadinHA17; genus LD21. The sequence continues at coordinate 42,981 of JAVEZS010000026.1, read as the reverse complement.
CTCCTGTACCACGAAGCCACTTTTGAAGCCGGTATGGCGGATCTTGCTGAGAGGGTCTGCCATTCAACCACAACCGATGCAGCCCGTACTGCCCTTGATGCAGGTGCGGGAACGCTTATGATAGGTCACTTCTCGGCAAGATACAGGGATATCTGTCCCCTCGTGGAGGAGGCACGATCTGTTTTCCCATCTACAATACCTGCTATCGACGGAAAAACTTATGATATTGCGGATATAAGCGTCGATAATTGTTACCCGGAAGCTGACGGCCTTGGTCTACCGGAATGAAGTAATCAAAAAAGTCCTCCTCAGGGGATTCATAGCTTAGCAAAGTGCTTATCTTTGGCCAGTTTAAATAGAGTGTCAGGTGCAGGAGAAAATATTAATTCTTGATTTCGGATCTCAGTACACGCAGCTTATAGCCCGGCGGATCCGTGAGATAAATGTATATTGTGAAATATACCCCTATAATCATTTTCCTGACCCCGGCAACGACGTAAAGGGAATAATTCTTTCAGGAAGCCCGTTTTCGGTCCGTGATAATAATGCACCAGATCCTGATCTTTCAGGATTGAGAGGCAGGTTCCCGCTTCTTGGAGTCTGTTATGGTGCACAACTCCTGGTTCATCAGAACGGAGGGGTCGTTTCGGCTTCGGAAACCCGCGAGTACGGACGTGCAAACCTGGTAACCATCGATCCCACTGACCCTCTCTTCAAGTGTATCAGCCAGGGAACCCAGGTCTGGATGTCGCACGGCGACACTATCGAAGAACTTCCCCGTAATTTCGAAATAACAGGATCGACAGCTTCCGTAAAGGCAGGAGCCTTCAGGATAAGAGATGAGCTTACATGGGGAATACAGTTTCATCCGGAAGTTTATCATACTACAGAGGGAAAAGATATACTTATTAATTTTATTACAGGGATTTGTGGCTGTGCACAGGACTGGACTCCTTCTTCGTTCATTGAATCGACCCTTGCTGATCTTAAAAAGCAGCTGGGCGCCGACAGGGTAATACTCGGACTTTCAGGAGGTGTCGATTCAACAGTTGCCGCAATGCTTCTTCACAGGGCTGTTGGAGAAAACCTGTGGTGCCTCTTTATTGACAACGGACTTCTCCGGAAAAATGAGTTTGAAACCGTAATGGATTCATACAGGGACCTTGGCCTGAATGTAGCGGGAATACGGGCGGGGGAGAGATTCCTTGATCAGCTCGAAGGCATCTCTGATCCTGAAAAGAAAAGAAAGATAATAGGAAGATTGTTTATCGAGGTTTTTGAGGAAGAGGCAAAAAAGGTAAGCAATGTAAAATGGCTCGCGCAGGGAACGATATATCCCGATGTGATTGAATCGGTATCGGTGAACGGACCGTCGGCAACAATAAAGTCGCACCATAATGTGGGAGGACTTCCCGACAAAATGCATCTCAAAGTTATAGAACCACTCCGTCTTCTTTTTAAGGATGAGGTAAGAAGAGTAGGACAGGCCCTCGGGCTTCCGGTCTCAATACTGGGGAGACACCCTTTCCCGGGTCCCGGACTGGCTGTCAGACTTCTTGGGATAATGAACCGCGAAAAGCTGGAAATACTGAAGGAAGCTGACAGCATTTTCATTGAAGAACTGAAAAGAGATGGTCTTTACGACTCGGTCTGGCAGGCGGGCGTAATACTTCTGCCCGTACAGTCTGTGGGAGTAATGGGCGATGAACGTACCTATGAGAATGCAGCCGTTCTGAGAGCCGTTGTTTCCACTGACGGAATGACGGCTGACTGGTCTCATCTTCCATATGATTTCCTCGGCAAGGTATCCAATGAGATAATAAACAGGGTCAAGGGTATTAACAGGGTCGTTTACGACATCAGTTCGAAACCTCCCTCAACAATTGAATGGGAATAGTGTACTTCCTCCGAAAACATTTGATCGTCTGCGACGTTATGATAAATGATGCCTTCACTGTCAGAAAATGATTCTTAACCAGGCAGGAAGGGCATGGAAATTGTCATGAATCAGGGAAGAAGATCAGAGATAAAGAAAACGAATTATAACTCTTATTAGCAATATCAGTTCAAATGAAGATAAAGAGCGCAGCACTTATAACAGGATTACTGTTTCTGACTGTTCTGAACCAGAAGGTTTCAGCCCAGACACTGAACGAAAGCACTTTCAAGATTGGAAGAACCCTTGGACTGATTGATTCATGGTATGTCGACTCGACCGATCTGAATAAGCTCACCGAACAGACTATAGTTGACCTTCTCAGAAGCCTCGATCCTCATTCAGTTTATATCACAGCCAAGGATGTCAAGGAAATGAACGAACCCCTCACTGGAAATTTTGAAGGTATCGGAATTCAGTTCAACCTTCTTCGCGATACAATTATTGTCATCGAACCTATTCCCGGAGGACCATCGGAAAAAGTCGGTCTTCTTGCAGGCGACAGGATAATTGCTATTGATGGTGAGAAAGTTGCAGGTACCGGTATTTCAACCAATGGTGTTCGTAGCAGGCTGATGGGGATGAAAGGGACAAAAGTAAACCTTAACGTTTTCAGAAAAGGGGAGAGGAGTATTCTCGATTTTACTATTATCAGGGACAAAATTCCTATAAACAGCCTCGACGCTGCTTACATGCTCGACAGGGAAACAGGATATGTCAGGCTTAACAAATTTGCCGCAACCACTCTTGACGAGTTTACAGATGCTGTTGACAGCCTCGGGAATCTGAATATGAAGAATCTTGTAATTGACCTCAGGGGAAACGGAGGGGGCTATATGTCGGCTGCAACCGATCTTGCTGATAAATTCTTTCCCGGAAAGAACCTTATTGTGTATCTCGACGGAAGGAAGACTCCCCGGCAGGAATACACTTCGTCGGGAAACGGCCCGCTGAGCGCAACCCGTGTGGCTGTGCTCACTGATGAAGGTTCTGCTTCGGCCAGCGAAATTCTCGCAGGAGCACTTCAGGACTGGGACAGAGGAGTTGTAATCGGTCGCAGGACTTTCGGCAAGGGATTGGTCCAGAATGGATTCTACCTTACTGATGGCTCGATGATAAGGTTGACAATTGCACGGTATTATACTCCTACAGGAAGGCTTATTCAGAGCCCTTATGACGAAGGCTATGACAAATATCTCGAAAACTTCTACAAGCGGTACACGGGTGGCGAACTCATGACGGCTGACAGCATTCATTTTCCTGATTCACTCAGGTATAAGACGCTTATAAATAAAAGGAATGTTTACGGAGGAGGAGGTATTATGCCAGATATCTTCGTCCCTGCCGATACGTCAAACTATTCCGATTATTACAGGAACCTTGTAAGAAGAGGACTTCTTACCTCATTTGCACTCGAATTTTCCGACAGGAACAGAAAAGAAATAAATTCGCGCTTTAAAAGCTTCGAAGAATTCAGAAAAAACTTCCGTTTTAACGAGGCCGACATTTCAGCCCTTATTAAAAAGGCTGAGGATTCGGATGTGAAATTCAATGAAGCCGGCTTTAAACTTTCAAGGGAAGAAATACTGATGGTGCTTAAGGGATATGTAGCTGCCAACATATGGAAAACAAATGAATTTTATATGATTATCAATGAAGATGATCCCGTCCTTGCAAATGCTGTCAGGATACTCAGTGACAAATCAGAATACGAAAGAATCCTGGGATACAATATAAAATGAACCTTAAGTTGACTTCATCAATCCCCGGGTATTTTACAGGAGATAACATAAAAGCATGAAATTCATTGCCAAGACCCTTTACGGACTTGAAAAGGTTCTCGCGGAAGAACTAATCGGAATCGGTGCCTCCGATATTGTCACACTTAACAGGGCCGTTTCCTTTTCGGGTGATGAAAAAATGCTTTATAAGGCTAATTACTGCCTGAGGACTGCCTTATCTGTTCTTGTTCCGGTTGCCGGATTCAGGATAAAAAACAGTCATGAGCTGTATAAAAAAAGCAGGGAAATACCCTGGGACGATTACATAGACAGCAGCCTGACCTTCTCTGTTGTCCCTGTGATCAAATCATCATTGTTCAGTCATACAGGCTATGCCGGACTACTCCTGAAGGATGCCATCGCTGACTGGTTCCGGGAAAAGACAGGTAGCCGACCTTCGGTTGATGTTAAGAATCCGGGCATTGTCTTCAACCTTCACATAAGCAATGAGGAGGTTTCAGTTTCAATCGATTCTTCAGTAGTACCGCTGTATAAAAGAGGATACAGAAAGGAACAGGGGGCAGCGCCTCTCAACGAGGTGCTCGCTGCCGGTATCGTACTCATGGCAGGATGGGACGGAACTGCACCTCTTTATGATCCGATGTGCGGATCAGGAACTATTCTTGTTGAAGCAGGACTAATAGCTTCAGGTATTTGTCCCGGACGATTCCGTGAGTCGTATGGCTTCCATAAATGGAAGACTTACAACCCTCTTCTCTTTGAGGAGGTTAAGAAGGAATGCGAAGCAAAGGTCACAATACCCGGACCCTGCATTTATGGAAGCGATGTCTCGGAAGAAGCGGTTAAGATGACTTTGGAGAATATCAGATCGGCAGGTCTTGAGGATTTTATCAGGGTTAAAAGGGAGAACTTCCGCGATCTTGAACCAGAAGAAGGAAATGGCGTTCTGATAATGAATCCTCCTTATGGTGAAAGAATAAAGGTGGCAGACACCGGCAGTCTTTATGAGATGATAGGAACAAGCCTGAAACACAGATTCGCAGGTTTCAAAGCCTGGCTGATAACATCCGATAAGGATTCACTAAAGCATGTCGGACTAAAACCAGCTTCAAAAACAACTCTTTTTAACGGATCTCTCGAATGCCTTCTGGTGAAGTACGAACTTTATCAGGGTTCGCGTAGAAGTCCGAAAACCCGCATCCTTACATACGAACCATGAGTCTGGTACCGGAAGCCGAGGGACTTGTTGATCAAATAAAACTTCACAATAATCTATGTGCATATAATTTTTATATATTTGTTTACGTATTAAAAAGAAGCTTAAATGAGCTTTAATGTTGAAAGCTATTTTTCTGAGGTAACGGATGGCAAACCGGTTGTTTACTTCAAGGGTAACGTTGATTCGGATTTGATTAACAGCATTCTTGATACGGTTGAGGGACAGATGATATCGGGTAAGGAAAATCCAAGACTTCGGAAAAAAGTATACAATGTTCTTGTTGAAAGCCTCCAGAACCTTTACCATCATGCTGAAAAGGTCGCTGAGGGTTTTGAGGATAAATCCTCCGGGAGGTTTGGTATTGTTGATATCAGGCGTTCATCAGAGGGATACAGGATCATCACAGGGAATTTTATACGGTCAGTGAACGTAAATGAGCTGGAGGAAAGAATAAAAAAGATCAACCAGTCGAACCATGAAGAAATTACGGAACTTTACAAGTTCATTCTGAATCATCAGAGAATTTCTTCAAAAGGAGGAGGAGGACTTGGACTGGTGGATATAGCAAGAAAGACAGGAAACAGGCTTGAATACAGCTTCAGGGAGTATGACAAGGAAAGTTCGTTTTTCTATCTCGACATTTTAGTGAGCGAAACAAAGTGATTAAAACTTAAATACAATAAAAATGGAACCTATCATCATTGAAGGAACACCAAAAACCCCGACTATTAAATTTGATGCTAATGAAGGTGTATTCGAAATAAGGGGACGTTCAATACCGGAAAATTCTGTTGAATTTTATAAGCCAGTGGTTGACTGGCTGGATCAATATAAGGATACTCCCCTGAATAAGACTGTTTTGAATATCAGGTTGGAGTACTTCAATACCAGCTCTTCTAAATGCATCCTTGACGTGTTTAAAAAACTCGAAGCTATTCACAAGGCAAAAAATGATGTTGAAGTAAACTGGTACTATGAAGAGGACGATGAAGACATGCTTGAGGCTGGCGAGGATTACGAATCAATTATCAGGGTCCCTTTCAAAATGATTGAAATTACCGAATAATTTCCGGCTGCCTGCTTTTAGTAAAATAAACGAGGATACCCTTTATATAAAATAACCAGAGGCCGTCATGGATTTACCAGTCTGACGGCCTTTTTATTTTATGCCGGCTCTGCTGACCTGCCCTTTTCTGCTCGTAGTTTCTCTCCGAGTCCCAATATCCTTTTAAGAACCCTGAGATAGAGCAGAAGATATAAAACGGATGTCATAAACCATATCACAATGGTGTTGATCAGCAGTGTGTCGAAATAGAAGCCGCACAAAGCCTTTACAGGGGAGTAGAAATGAGCTTTCACAAAGCAATGTTTCGGATCCATATAAACAGGATCAAGTTTCTGAATGATTTCACCGTTATAATCGATGATTTTCTGGGTTTCGTTTCTCGAAGTCACCATCTCTTCAAGCGACCTGTTGAAGTATTCATTCCTCAGTTTCCTGAATCCTTCACTGTCTTCTTCTTCAAGTCTTGTAATATAGCTATCCTTCAGAGTGTTGGCTTTGTTGTACTTCCTGACATAGTGTCTTCTGAGAATTTCCAGGTATTCCAGTGCGGAGTCTGCGGCCTCTATGCTTATCCTGTCGGGAGTCAGGTCATCGAACATTTCGAATCTGATCCCGCTTATCATTTCCATCTCTTTCCTGAATTCATTCCTGACGAGCAGAAGATCCTCATTGAAATCCTCATCTCTTGATCCTTTCTGAAGATCGCCCTTTATCTTCTCAAGATTGACCTTCAGCCTCGGATTCCAGTAATCCTTCTTGAATCTCGCTTCGCTCATTGCCTTGTCAAATTCGTAGAACTCCCGTGCATACCTGTTATTCACAAACTGTTCAACGGCAAGAGCCTCATAGCCCCAGCGGGCTGTAACGAGCTCTCCGTAAAAAGGAATGGTTGCCGGGGAGGAAATATTCGGATTGAGTTTCTCAAACCTGACAAGGACACCACTCAGGATTATCTGCGGAATAATCAGGAACGGAATTAGAATATATATCGTCACAATCGCCTTGAAACTGTCGGAGATCAAAAGGCCAATTACATTTGCAGAAGCCCAGCATGAGAAAAGAATAAGCCAGTACTGCAATGTCATGCCCTTTATTCCTGTTATTGCATTTCCAATCAGAACAAAGCTGATAGCCTGTATGGCTGAGATAACGAACTGGACCGTCACCTTCGACATCAGATAACTGTTCCAGCTCAGGTTCAGGAATGCCTCTCGGTTCAGTATCTTCCGGTCTTTGAATATCTCTTCTGCGCTAAGGGTCATCCCCATGAAAAGTGCAACAATAACCGACATGAAAATGTAAACAGGAAGGTTGCTGTTGTCAATAAGCTCGTACCTCGGATTCTTTGCGCTTTCGTCGAAGTATCTTATCAGTGAGGCAAGGCAGAAAGC
>JAVEZS010000026.1:0-35527 GCA_034002885.1 Bacteroidales bacterium | reverse complement strand
AAAACATTATCAACCCTGGCGGCTATTTCCTCTTCAGTCAGGTTTCCGAAGCATAGTCTTGCATTGAAGTACAGATTGTCGAAAACTGTAAGTTCTTCAATCAGAAGGTCATCCTGCGAGACATAACCAATCAGTCCCTTTATTTTTTCCTTATCCCTGTGGATGTCAATCCCGTTTATCAGAACCTTGCCTTCATTGGGCGGATTCATTCCGTTCAGTACGCTGAGAAGTGTTGATTTCCCTGCACCGCTGGCACCCATTATGCCAACCATCCTTCCCGATTCGCTCCTGAACGACATAGAATGTATACCCGTCTCACCTGAACGGAACCTGTATTCAAGGTTATCAACCTCGTACACCACTCTCGAAGAAAGGAACTCCTCCTTGAGGAACTGCATCGTAATGTCCCAGTAATAGACGGGAGAAATATTATATCCCTTGATTGACGAGCCCTGGCTGACAGGATAAACCTTGTTTTCCTGAAGAAGCTGACCGTTCATGGAGAGTTCTCCCGAACGCGCGAACCTCATGAAATACATGTTGATCGATTGTACGAAAAGTATCCATATCTGACCCCTGAGTTGCTCTTTGTAGGCATATCTTAGTCCATTGGTCCCGCTGAGTTTTTTCTCGCCGCTGATAATAAGAAGATTGGATATCTCCGGGATATCACTGAAATCATTCAGCACAAACTTTTCTATCGCCCCGTATTCTTCCTTCGGGATCCTTAGTCCTTCGGCCAGTGTTGTTATGAATCCCCGCTCAAGTCCGGTTACTTCTTCGCCGCCTGACCTGCAGAACTCCAGAGCCTGTATCACTACCACCACTCTTTGTTCCTGGTCGAGCTGACCTTCATCATTAATATCGTTGCATAGTTTTGTTATCCTGATAGCAATAGCGCCTTCACGTCTCTCAGGCCCTCTTTTTTCAAGTCTTTCCTGTGCCTCTTTATTTGCGCTGGTGTAAACTTCGAGATACTTCTTTACAAGCTCCTGGTTCAGGTGATGACTGAGAAATGAATGCACCACGCTCTTCCGCTCAGCGTCATTGCGCCGCGGATTTGCAATCAGTGCAAAAAGCTTCATCAGAGCTTCAATGATCTTCTCATTCATCTCGGATCAGAAATTTATTCTGTAGCATGGTAAAGGTAAAGGACAGGCAGTCTGTTTATCCTCTCCAACCATTTTCATAAACATCGATTCCGCTTATTTATTGTTAATAATCTAACAGATAGGATCAAATTAATTCTGATATTTCAGAAGTCATAAAGATGAATACGCATCACTCATTTCCTGACTTCCGACAATTAGTGCGGCAGGGATACAATTGTTAGAATATAGGGGTCACAAGGTTGTTCCAGTCAGAGTCCGGAGAAATGAATTGCAGATTTTATAGCAATAATATTACGATTGTTAATTTCCACGAATTGATTAACCACGGATATCACGGATATCACGGATAAAATCACGGAATTTATTATTTTAGTTAATCCGTGCATTGCCCGTGTTCTCCGTGAAACCCTTGGTAAAACAACACAACCCGGATTTGATTCTTCCCCGTTAGCCCTGATCTTTCTAACCCTGGTTAAAAACAAAAAAAAGGCGCTGGTAACACAGCTATTAGAAATCAATCATTATAAAATGCCAATAGTCTGCAATCTGAAAATTTCAACAAAACTAAATTCTGAGAGCGTAAGAAGTCAGGACTCATTTCATAAAGCATGGGTACTTAGGATATCACGGATATCACGGATAAAATCACGGAATTTATTATTTTAGTTAATCCGTGCATTGCCCGTGTTCTCCGTGAAACCCTTGGTAAAACAACACAACCCGGATTTGATTCTTCCCCGTTAGCCCTGATCTTTCTAACCCTGGTTAAAAACAAAAAAAAGGCGCTGGTAACACAGCTATTAGAAATCAATCATTATAAAATGCCAATAGTCTGCAATCTGAAAATTTCAACAAAACTAAATTCTGAGAGCGTAAGAAGTCAGGACTCATTTCATAAAGCATGGGTACTTAAAGCTCGTCGTCACTGAGGAGCCGGGATTCTGCTTCATTTATCGGTCTTTTTTTTCTTTTTTACTGAAAAACCGAATTTTCCGATAAACCGGCCGGTTTCATAATATTTCCCGTGTGAATAACAGATCGGGTTTGCATCATACAACCTGAATACTCCGCTTTTATCATCAAAAAACTCACTTTCGGCATTTACTGCGACCACTTCTGATATGAACATGTGATGTGTCCCCAGTTCCTTTATTTCCCTGACCACACACTCAATGTTCACCGGAGATTCGCCTATCAGGGGGGCGCTCACCTTCTCTGCCTTAACCGGAGTCAGACCCATCTCCCTGAACTTGTTATGATCGGCACCCGACTTTACACCGCACCAGTCAGTGGCGTATGCAAGATCCCTGGTTGTAAGGTTGATAACGAACTCCCCCGTCCTTCTGATAATTCCGTATGAATGTCTCGACGGCCTTACGGAGATATAGCACATCGGTGGATCAGTACAGATTGTCCCCGTCCACGACACTGTAATTATGTTGTATTCGTCCGGTGATCCGCCGCAGCTGACCATAACCGCAGGAAGGGGATAGATCATCGTTCCGGGTTTCCACAGAATTTTTCCCATGTTCTTTTTTCTTCAAATATACCTCGTTGCTGCAATAACTGAAAGATCTGATTGACATTTTGACCTGGTCATTAAATTAAGTGTGACAAAACGTCAAGTTTCGGCGATGGCAGGGAAATTGAAGAATTATCGATCAGTTCCGCAGGCGGGAAGACCGAAAACCGGAGAACCCTGCCTGACTGAATGCGTCAGCAGGCAGGCAGGGAAGAACGAAGAACGAGGAACCCTGCCTGACTGAATGCGTCAGCAGACAGGCAGGGAAGAACGAGGAACGAGTAACAAGTAACGAGGAACGAACAACAATTAACAAAGAGAAAATACCATGGCAGTAAACCTTAATAATTTTACCCTGAAAGCTCAGGAATCGGTTCAGCAGGCATTTAATATTGCCGGTTCCAAAGGTCAGCAGGCTGTTGAGTGTGCTCATCTTATGTACGGAGTACTGAGTCAGGCAGAGAATATAACCGAATGGCTTTTCGGGAAAATAGGTGTCAGTTCTGCATCGGTTCTAAGGGATGCGGGGAAACTGATCGACACCTTTCCAAAGGTTTCGGGAGCAGAAGCCTATCTTTCTTCAGGAGCTACAGAAGCCCTGCGCAAGGCAAACGATCATGCTTCAAAGATGAAAGACAGGTTCGTGACAACGGAACACATCCTTATGGGGATTCTCGATACTTCCGACAAAGCCTCGCAGATACTTAAGGATTACGGCATTACATTGAAGGACCTTAAATCGGCTGTCGCGGAACTGAGAAAAGGGGCTTCTGTCGAAAATCCCACATCGGATGATACATTCAACTCTCTTAACAGGTATGCTGTTAACCTGAACGAAAGGGCACGGACAGGAAAGCTTGATCCTGTTGTGGGCAGGGATGAGGAGATAAGGCGTATACTTCAGATACTTACCCGCCGCACCAAGAATAATCCCATAATGATAGGAGAGCCCGGAGTAGGAAAGACAGCCATAGCAGAAGGCATTGCACACCGAATAATCCGGGGTGATGTACCTGAGGACCTTAAGTCGAAAACTATTTACTCCCTCGATATGGGAGCCCTGATCGCAGGGGCCAAGTACAAGGGTGAATTTGAAGAAAGGCTGAAATCCGTTGTTAATGAGGTGATATCTTCTGATGGAGAAATAGTGATGTTTATTGACGAGATCCACACCCTTGTCGGTGCAGGAAAATCAGAAGGTGCAATGGATGCAGCCAACATCCTGAAACCTGCCCTTGCAAGGGGCGAACTGAGAGCAATCGGAGCAACAACACTGAATGAGTACCAGAAATACTTTGAAAAGGACAAGGCCCTCGAGCGAAGGTTCCAGGTAGTTATGGTGGATGAGCCCGGCAGGGAGGACTCTATTTCAATACTCAGGGGCATACGGGAAAAATATGAGACACATCACAAGGTCATCATCAGGGATGAGGCAATAATTGCAGCCGTTGACCTTTCAACCCGTTATATTACCGACAGGTTCTTACCTGATAAGGCTATCGATCTCATAGATGAAGCCGCCTCCAGGCTGCGTCTGCAGATGAATTCTGTTCCAGACGAGATTGATGAAGTCACAAGGGCGATAACACGTCTTGAGATAGAAAGGGAAGCCGTGCGCCGCGACGGAGATTCGTTGAAGGAAGATAATATTGCCTCTGAACTCGCTGAGCTTCAGTCTAAAAAGGATGAACTGATGGCTGCCTGGAAAGGTGAGAAGGATATGATTGAAAAGGTCCAGTCAAAAAAGGAGGAGGTCGAGGCCTTACGCTTTGAGGCTGATCAGGCTGAAAGGTCGGGCGACTACGGTAAAGTGGCTGAACTTCGCTATGGTAAGATCATTGGCATGGAAAAGGAGATTGCTGAACTGAAAGGTCTCATTGAACAGAAGAGGAGCAGGGGCTCCCTGGTTCAGGAAGAAGTGAGATCAGAAGACATTGCCGAGGTGGTTGCCAGATGGACCGGAATACCCGTTTCAAGAATGCTCGAAAGCGAAAAGGAAAAGCTCCTGAGGCTTGAGGAAGAACTGCATAAGAGGGTAGTGGGGCAGGATGAAGCCATTCAGGCCGTTTCGGATGCTGTACGAAGGTCCAGGGCCGGACTTCAGGATTCGAGAAGACCTGTCGGGTCGTTTATCTTTCTCGGCACCACCGGCGTAGGAAAAACCGAGCTTGCAAGGGCACTTGCCGAATTCCTCTTCAACGATGAGAACCTGCTGACACGTATCGATATGTCGGAATACCAGGAAAGGCATTCGGTATCCAGACTGATTGGAGCGCCTCCCGGTTATATTGGTTATGAAGAGGGCGGCCAGCTTACCGAGGCTGTAAGGCATAAGCCGTATTCGGTAGTACTTCTCGATGAGATAGAAAAGGCTCACCCCGACCTCTTTAACCTTCTCCTTCAGGTCCTCGACGAAGGCCGTCTGACCGACAATAAGGGAAGGACAGTTAACTTCAGGAACGTTATCGTAATAATGACCTCAAATCTTGGCTCCGATCTTATCAGGGACAGGATGGATGAATGGAAGGAAGAAATGCCCGAAAACGAAGCCGAAAATCTGCGCAGGGACTTGTTCCTTCTTCTCAGGAAATCGCTCCGGCCGGAGTTTCTCAACAGGGTCGACGAGATTGTTATGTTCCGGCCTCTCACGCTGGGTCAGATACAGGAAATAGTGAAGATACAGCTGAATAATGTCAGAAAGGTCCTTGAGAACAATAATCTGAAGCTCGAGGTTACGGACGAAGCTTCGGATTGGCTTGCCCGCCACGGCTATGATCCTCAGTTGGGAGCCAGACCTGTCAAACGACTTATACAGAAGGAGATAATCAACGAACTTTCAAAGCAGATAATCTCGGGAATGATAAGGAAGGACGGAACTGTAAAGATAGATGCAGATGCTGCCGGGCTTCGGTTCTCATCGGTTTAGAAGAAAGCTCGTTCCCCTTATCCGGCTGCACAGACTATAATCCTGAAATGAATGTAAATTATTGGGGCAGGAATGGGGTAAATAATTACCTGAACGATCTTATGCAGGCTTCAAGATCATCGAAGATCTCAAAGACCGTGTGGAGATGCAGGGTATGAAAAAGCTCTGTTGCCCTTACTTCAGGATTGGCGAACTTCAGCATTCCGAAATTGTTCTTGGCAGCTTTGTGAAGCGACAGGAAACACGCAAACCCTGAACTGTCGATATATTCCACTCCCTTCAGATCGATGATGACCTTGGCATTGGGATTGTCAAAAACCCTGTTGACGCCTTCCTTTATCTCGTCAATGGTAGTTACATTGATCTTATTGACAGAGAAAGTAATAATGTCAACTTTGTTTCTTCTTTCAATATTGATCATTTCAATCATCATTACAGGTTTCTGACAAGTATGTCAAGTTCTTCCAGAGCAGAACGGGTATCATTCTCAAATCTTGAAATATAGGAATCGTATTTTTCGGGACTCTTACCCTCCAGTGCCTGAAGCTCAAATGTCTTAAGCATATTTGCAAGACTCTCCATTCCCATTATTGCTACCGACGATTTGGCTTTATGTGCCAGATTTCCAAGGGCACGGTAATCCTTTTCAGCGTGGAGAACTTTCATCTCGGAATTGAATTCTTCCACCTGGTCCCTGAACATACCTATAAGCTCCCTGAGCAGGTCGTTGTCGCCGCCTGCTACCATTTCTATATATCCGGTATTAATGAACTTGTAATCCATGATGAATACAGCCTTATTTTCTCAAACAGAATCGTGTTATAATAACAGAGATAATCGGGTTTTATTTTGTTTACGTTATTATCTTTAGATTGTTATGACCGGCATTATGCTTTATTACAGTGATCTGTAATGCCATCTAAACATTTGACTGTATGCCGGCAGTCGGGACTTTTTTGTTCTCCATGCTGGTTTAAGATGTACAGCTTTCATTTTTATATAGTGAAATATATTCTAAATTTACGAGTTATAAATCATGGTGCCGGATGACGGTCAGGGACAGGGTATATCAGAGTCATACGCTATGTGCTTGTCGACAAACGGCATTTTTCTGCCTGCAAACGGCAATTGTATGACTATGAATGTTTTATGATCGGATATAGGAAGTTTTAAAATAATCCCAATTAAATATTTCATAACCTATGAAAAACACCGTTTTTACGAAATTCCACGAGGAAGCCGGAGCCCGGATGGTTCCGTTTGCAGGATACAATATGCCGGTTGAATATACGGGTATCAACGAGGAACACATCGCCGTCAGGGAATCGGTAGGTGTATTTGATGTTTCCCACATGGGTGAATTCTGGGTGTCGGGACCCTCGGCCCAGAAATACCTGCAGTACATAACATCAAATGATGTGTCGGCACTGTGGGACGGGAAGATCCAGTATTCATGTTTTCCCAACGGAAAGGGAGGTATTGTTGACGACCTGCTTGTTTACAGGTTCAGTCACGATAAGTACCTTCTTGTGGTCAATGCTGCAAACATCGAGAAGGACTGGAACTGGTGCGTGTACCAGGCAGGCAGGTTCGGCATCGAACCGGGGAGGGACCTGATAAATGCATCCGACGATATAGCCCAGCTTGCAATACAGGGCCCGGATGCCATGAAGGCGATGCAGAAGCTCACATCAGCACCTGTAGCCTCGATGGAGTATTATACATTCAGGATAATCGAATTTGCAGGGATAAGGGATGCAATATTCTCAACAACAGGTTATACTGGAGCGGGAGGTTGCGAGATATATGTGAGGAATGAAGAGGGACCGAAACTCTGGAAAGCTGTTTTTGAAGCAGGTAAGGAGTTCAACATAAAACCTGCCGGACTGGGATCAAGGGACACCCTCCGTCTCGAAATGGGATATTGCCTTTACGGGAATGATATTGATGATACAACATCCCCTATTGAGGCAGGTCTGGGCTGGATAACGAAATTCACCGACAGCAAGGATTTTATCGACAAGAACCTTCTTCTTAAACAAAAAAATGAAGGTGTTGAACGCCGCCTCAAGGGATTTGTGATGATCGACAGAGGAATACCGCGTCAGCATTACGAGGTTGTTGATGCCTCCGGCACGAAGATAGGAGAAGTGACCTCAGGTACCATGTCGCCCATGCTTAAGCAGGGGATCGGTATGGCATACCTGAACAAGGGTTACTGGAAAGCTGACACCGGGATATTCATAAGGATAAGAAACAAGGATCTTAAAGCAAAAGTGGTGAATCTCCCCTTTTATAATAAGAGCTGATGGGGAAAAGGAACCTTGAAACATGCTATTCACCGGCACTCTATGAGCCTGACAGACATTCAGGATCGATAGTGGTCATTATAGATATCCTCAGGGCAACTTCGGCAATCTGCACTGCATTCGAGAACGGGGCGGAAAGAATTATACCCGTGTCAACTGTGGAGGAGGCAAGGGCTTACAAGGAAGAAGGATTTCTTGTGGCAGCGGAACGCGACGGATTTGTCCTTGACTTTGCTGATTTCGGAAACTCACCTTTTAATTTTACAGCTGAAAGAGTCTCGCGAAAAACGATAGTCTACAGCACAACAAATGGTACGGGAATCATAAAGCTTGCTTCCGCTGCTGAATCCATTGTTATCGGATCTTTTCTGAATTTCACCGCACTTACAGAATGGATAATCACCCGCGACAGCGATGTCCTGCTTTTCTGTGCAGGATGGAAGAATAGGTTCAACATCGAAGATACAGTCTGTGCAGGAGCGATCGCCGAAAAACTTCTCTCATCACACCTTTATTCCACAATATGCGATTCGACACTGGCAGCTGTCGATTTATGGTCGCTGGCCAGGGAAGATATTGGTGCTTACATTGAAAAAGCCGCCCAGCGTTCGAGGCTCAGGGAAAAAAAGCTGGATGACTGTATCCCTTTCTGCCTGTCCATGGATTATTCATCCAGGATCCCTGTCATAAAGGATGGAGTTCTTGTAAATATGAATTACAGCAGGGAAGGCCTTTGACCTTTCGCTATCCGCACTATAAAAGACAGCCATCCTGTGTTTTGCAGAGGAGGCAGGAGCAGATGTGGGGAGTTGCAATTATTGAACAGTGAGTTAAAACAAAAACAAGACCTCCGGCTGACCGTTTTATTCTTGCTTGTACCTAAAAAACTTTATTTTTGTAATAAATGACCTTTATAAAATAACCTCAACAGTTAAAACGATTATTATACTATGAAAAAACACAATTTCTTCGCCGGGCCTTCAATCCTTCCACAATATACTATTGACAAGAGCATTGAAGGCATCAGGGATTTTGCAGGATCAGGACTGTCAGTTCTTGAAATATCACATCGCAGCAAGGAATTTGTTGCATGCATGAACGATGCCATGGCCCTCGTCAGGGAACTTCTCGATGTTCCCCAGGGCTATCAGGTGATCTTCCTGGGAGGAGGCGCCAGCCTGCAGTTTGCAATGGTTCCTATGAACCTGCTGAGCACCAAAGCTGCTTATCTTAACACGGGAGAGTGGGCAAACAAGGCTCTTAAGGAAGCAAAATTTTTCGGAGAGACGGTAGAAGTGGCTTCTTCAAAGGATAAGCTTTACAATTACATTCCGAAGAACTACACAATTCCGGCCGATGCCGACTATTTTCATTTAACCACAAACAACACTATCTATGGCACCGAGCTGAAGAGTGATCCAGATGTATCCGTTCCGCTCGTCGCTGATATGTCGTCTGACATTTTCAGCAGGCCCGTCGATGTTTCAAAATACGCGTTAATCTATGCCGGAGCCCAGAAGAACCTTGCTCCTGCAGGTGTTGCTGTTGTGATTGTCAGGGAGGATGTTCTCGGGAAAGTAAACCGTCCAATCCCTACAATGCTCGACTACAGAACTCATATAAAGGCTGAATCTATGTTCAATACACCCCCTGTATTTGCCGTTTTTGCAGCTCAGCAGACTCTCAGATGGCTTAAGGATCTGGGAGGAGTACAGGCAATTCAGAAGAAGAACATAGAAAAGGCAGGAATGCTTTATGACGAAATCGACCGTAATAAGCTTTTTGTACCAACCATCAAGGATCCGCAGGATCGTTCCCTGATGAATATCTGCTTTATTATGGCCGATGAATACAAAGAGCTGGAGGCGCCCTTTGCCGATTTTGCCAAATCGAGAGGGATCGTCGGTATTGCCGGCCACAGGTCGGTCGGAGGCTTCCGTGCTTCTACATACAATGCTCTTCCAAAAGAGAGCGTACAGGCACTTATTGACGCAATGAAGGACTTTGAAGCTGCACACTGACCTTGCAGCTTCACATTCCCGTATCCCTGATCCTATATAATACCAAAAACCTGTTGTCATGAAAATACTTGTTGCGACGGAAAAACCTTTTGCTCCATCCGCGACTGACCAGATAAGATCTGTAGCTGTTGCTGAGGGACATGAACTTGCCTTGCTGGAGAATTACAAAAGCACTTCAGAATTCAGGGCTGCGGTAGCAGATGCTGATGCCCTGATAGTGAGAAGTGATATCGTTTCAGGTGAGATCCTTGATTCCGCTCCTCGTCTGAAAATAGTTGTCAGGGCCGGAGCCGGTTATGACAATCTTGATCTTGCTGCATGTTCTGCTCACAATGTTATTGCCATGAACACCCCCGGGCAGAACTCAAACGCGGTTGCAGAGCTCGTTTTCCTTCTCATGCTTCATAATGCCAGGGGAGGATTTGCCGGAAAGACAGGAAGCGAACTGAGAGGAAAGAAACTCGGCCTCCATGCTTTTGGAAATGTGGGCAGATATGTTGCAGAAATCGGAAAGGGATTCGGAATGGATATCTTTGCCTTCGATCCCTTCCTTACCCAGGAGGCAATTTCTTCTTCCGGAGTAAAAGCCTGCAAAAGTGCCGGGGAGTTATATTCAGAATGTCAGTACGTTTCGCTTCACATGCCCGCGAACAAAGAAACCACAGGATCTATAGGCTATGACCTTCTCATGCGTATGCCCCCCAAAGCTGTACTTGTAAATACGGCCCGTAAAGAGGTGGTAAACGAGGAGGAGCTTGTAAAAGTCTTCGGCGCAAGGCCTGATTTCAGTTATCTCGCCGATGTTCAGCCCGATTGCAAAGCCCTTCTCGAAGAGAATTTCAAAGGCCGTTTCCTATTCACGGAAAAGAAAATGGGAGCGCAGACAGGCGAGGCGAACAACAATGCAGGGATAGCTGCAGCACGTCAGATTGTTGACTATTTCAAAACAGGAAACGAAAAATTCAGACTGAACAAATAGTGTAAAATATATTAAATGGCTGTTGTAAAACCTTTCAGGGGACTTCGTCCTCCCCGCTCAATTGCCAGTGATCTGGCATGTCTTCCCTATGATGTAATGAACACTGAAGAAGCCCGGCAGATGGCCGAAGGCAGGGAATGCTCACTTCTTCACATCACAAGGTCTGAAATAGACCTGCCTCCCGGAATGGATTGTCATTCCGAAGAAGTTTACCGCAAATCGGTTGACAATTTCGCACTCTGGCAGAAAAGAGGCTGGCTCGTTCAGGATGAGGAACCGCACTTTTACATCTACGCCCAAACGATGAAAAGACGAACACAGTACGGAATTGTAGGCTGTGCCTCTGTCGACGATTATCTTAATGGTGTTATATTAAAGCATGAACTTACACGGCCCGACAAGGAACAGGACCGGATGATCCATGTGAGGGTGAATAACGCCAATATCGAACCTGTTTTCTTCGCTTATCCTGCTGTAAGTGAAATTGATGAGATAGTGGCTTCAATTACCGGAAGCCAGGATCCGGAATATAAATTTGTTGCTGAGGATGGTTTCGGCCATACATTCTGGGTGATAAGGGATGCTGAGACCAACAGCCGGATCGAGAAGCTCTTTGCCCGCAAGGTGCCCTTTACCTATGTGGCTGACGGACACCACAGGACTGCTGCGGCTGCCCTGGTAGGAAAGGAAAAAAGGGAAAACAATCCTCACCACAGGGGTGATGAGGAGTATAATTTCTTCATGGCTGTCCATTTCCCTGATAATCAGCTTACCATTATCGACTACAACAGGACTGTGAAGGATCTCAACGGACTTACTCCTGCTGAGTTTCTTGAACGTCTGAACGAGGGGTTCGTTGTAAAGGAAAAAGGAAAGGAGATCTACAAACCGCGTAAACTCCACAATTTCTCGATGTATCTCGAAGGCAGGTGGTACTCTCTTACGGCCCGTCCCGGCACATTCGACGATAACGATCCGATTGGAGGGCTGGATGTAACTATCCTTTCCGAACAGATACTCAAACCCATTCTCGATATCCAGGATCTGAGAAGATCGAAAAGGATCGATTTCATAGGAGGTATCCGCGGTCTGGCTGAACTGGAAAAGAGAGTCAATAGCGGAGATATGAAGGTAGCTTTCGCCCTGTATCCTGTTTCAATGAAGCAGCTCATGACAATAGCTGATTCAGGAAACATCATGCCCCCGAAAACAACATGGTTTGAACCGAAGCTGAGAAGCGGACTGGTAATTCATCTTTTATAAAAGTACATACAAAGGTATGGAGCTTCCATATCATGGGAACTAAGCTTCCATGAAAGGAAAGAGGAGAGGATTATGGGAGATATAGTGTCAAATATCAGATCATTAAGGGAACTGATACCTCCGTCAGTAAAACTGGTGGCAGTGTCGAAGACAAGAACCACAGGGGAGATTCTCGAAGCCTGGGAGGCAGGCCAGAAAGTATTCGGTGAGAACAGGGTACAGGAACTGCTTCAGAAAAAAGCCCGGCTTCCCGATGATATCGAATGGCATCTGATTGGCCACCTCCAGTCCAATAAGGTCAGACAGGTGGTTCCGAATGTTTCCATGATCGAATCGGCCGACAGCTTCAGGCTTATAAAGCTAATTGACCGCGAAGCTGCGTTCATCGGAATCAGTGTAAGCTGTCTGCTCCAGATTCATATTGCAGAAGAGGTGACCAAGTACGGATTCACGATGGATGAGGTTCACGAAATGCTCGCTTCTTCGGAATGGAAGGAAATAAAATCCGTAAGGATTGCCGGAGTAATGGGTATGGCGACCTTTACCGATGATACAGCACAGGTCAGGAGTGAATTCAGGAGACTGAAGAAGTGTTTTGATGAGATAAAGGAGGATTATTTCCGGTCTGACGACGGCTTCAGGGAGATTTCAATGGGAATGTCGGGCGATTATTCTGTGGCTGTTGAGGAGGGAAGCACCATTGTAAGGATAGGAAGTCTTATATTTGGAGAGAGAATAAAGAAACTTTAATTTTTTGACATCATGGGAAATCTTACTACGAAATACCTTGACCTGACTCTCAGAAGTCCCCTGATAGTGGGAAGCAGCCGTCTGACATCGACTCTCGACCACCTGAAGGAGGCAGAGGAGAACGGCGCCGGAGCCGTTGTTCTCAAATCACTCTTCGAAGAGCAGATCAACCAGCACATTCATTCGGTCCAGACCTCTTACGGAGCCTATCCCGAGGCCGATGACTATCTTGCAAATTATATTCACGACAACTCAGTAGAGGAATATCTTGAACTTGTAAGAAACGCAAAAAAAAACCTTACCATACCGGTCATTCCCAGCATAAACTGCTTCACCCCAAGGGGCTGGACCGGGTTCGCCAGGAATATTGCAGAAGCCGGAGCCGATGCCATTGAGATCAATGTTTTCTATATGCCCGTCGACAGGAAAAAGACTGCGGCTGAATCGGAAAAGCTTTACTTCGACCTTATTGAAACATTGAAAAAGACAGTCAGTATCCCCATAGTTCTGAAAATAGGATACCGTTTCTCAAATATCCTTTATATGATCGATCAGTTCTATATCAGGGGCATACGTGGGGTAGTACTGTTCAACCGGTTTTATGAACCTGACATAGATGTAAATAAAATTGAGGTGGTGCCGGCGTCCATTCTCAGCCAGGAAAATGAAAGGCGCTACGTTCTGAGATGGATAGGAATGGCAAGTGCCCAGGACATTAAAATTGATATTTCAGCTTCGACCGGAGTGCATTCGGGGCTTGATGCAGTAAAATACCTTCTTGCCGGGGCAACCAGTGTGCAAGTCTGCTCGGCCCTTTATAACCACGGAATTCCGTTTATAAAAAAGATGAACGGGCAGATCAGCGAATGGATGGATTCAAAGGGCTTTAATACAATAGGAGATTTCAGGGGGAAACTCAATTACAGGAACTACGGGAAGCCTGCTTTCTTCGAGCGTACCCAGTTCATGAAATACTTCTCTTCATTCGAGTAGGTGTTCCTTTCAGGGAGAAAGTCACTTCATCATCGCAACAAGATCCCGGGCTAGTGATTTAATACCCTCATTGGCATTTGACATTCCGTTGCTGATAATCCTTATTACCTCATCTTTGCCGGCCTTGTCGAGTTTTTCGGTTGAAGACTCAATCACAGTGTAGCATTCCACTGAGGTCATATAATCGTCTGAAAGAAAAAGCCTTGCAAAAACAGATGAGTACGGGGCATAATCAAGACCCGACTGCCAGCACGATGAGACAAGCATCCTAAGTGTTTCGGGTTTCATGGTCTTGCTTATTTCATCCACAACTTCCCTGCATGAATTCTGATCCTTGAGGTCGTTTAGAAATTCTTCAATTATCCTTCTTACAGAAGAATTATCTGTCCTGTCGTAAAAGGAAACCAGCAGACTGATAGCTCCGGGAAACGGGCTTTCCTCCCTTAAAGCCTTTACAGCACCGGTAATTTTAACAAAGTTCTCCCTGTTTAAAATATGTTCAAGTTCTTTGCGTTTATTTTCAGGAGTCAACATTTGTATTGTTTTGTTACAAAGTTAGAAATCCCGGCAAAAGGATGATGCCCGGATTTAATAATTAATATAATTGTTTTAAATTAGTTGGGATAAAAGGACAAAAAATCACCGAATTATGAATAAACCTCTTAAAATCAGTACAGTTATTCATGCAATGGTTATCTTCTCCATTATAACACTTGCAGGTTGCCGCCAGGGCGGCAGGGGAGAGGGACGAAATGCTGACCAGGCCGATATTTCAGGAGCTGACGCAGAATTATACGAAGACTTGAAGCAGGCGGAGAAGATCTTCTACAGTCTGCCTTCTCCTCTCGAATCAGCAATGCTTATTAAGTCAGCGGGAGCCCGGTTTGATGATGATCTTCTGAATCCTGTGGAAAACGCGAATAACTATAACACCAACAGAACAATGGCGCTTAATCTGGGTATTTATACCTGCGATCTGAGCTTTGCGAGCCTTTACGATCAGACACAGCTCATAATCAATTATATGAACGCAGCAAAGAAAATGGCTGACGGACTGGGGATACTTGATGCAATAAGCGATGAGGATATCGAAAGACTTGAATCCAACATTCACAACAGGGATGTCATAATGGAAATAGTGTCGCAGACCTATCTTAATTCAAACTCATATCTCGACGAGAACGGACAGCCTGCCATAGCAGCCATTGTCCTTACAGGTGGCTGGATTGAAGGATTGTTCATATCAACCCAGCTTGTTGATCAGAAGGATCTGGATGGTAACAAGCTCGTGGGAAGGATAATTGACCAGAAGCTTTCAATAGGAAATCTGATGAGCCTTCTTGAGGAGAACCAGGGACATCCGGCTGTGGATGAGCTGATAATACAGGTAGGAAGGATAAGGACGATTTTCGACAGGATAACCCTGACTGCCACTCCTGTCAGGACCGAATATGACCAGGAGAGCAATGTAACCCTCCTGAAGTCAGAAGTCAGCTCCGATATGACACCGGAAGTGTTCAGCCAGCTCGCGGCCACTGTTGCTGAGATCAGAAATAACCTGATAAAATAAACTTCAAAATGAACATACTTAAAAGTATTACCGTTACAGGTTTTCTTATACTTGCCATTGGCATCAACCTGAGCGGTCAGTGCAAGACTTTTGCCCGTAATACATGCCTCCCGGCGCTTGGAGACTATACTCACGATGGTAACTATCATGCCACGGTTCTCATGGAAGGTGAAGAGGCTGAATTGTACAAGACCTTCTATTCGGATATGGAATACAGGTTGGCCATTTGCGGTGACGAAGCCCTTCCTCCGGTTGAGTTTACCGTACTGGATGCCAACAGGAATATTGTCTATTCAAACAAGGATAGCGGAATGTCGGGGGTATGGGATTTCAAGCTTGAATCGAGCCAGCAGCTGAAGATCGCAATAAGGGTTGGCACGTCTGGATCTGCCGGAAGCACCCCGGCGAAGGGATGTGTTTCAATTATGTTCGGATTCAGGGTTAAATAATTTCAGAACACAGTCAGAGAAGCTTTTTCCTGAGATATCTTCCGGTATAGGATTTTTTCGATTGTGCAAGGTCTTCCGGCCTGCCTTCAAAAACCACATAACCGCCTTCTTCGCCTCCTTCGGGCCCCAGGTCAATGACCCAGTCGGAGCTTTTTATAACTTCGAGGTTGTGCTCGATTACAATTACAGAATGACCTTTTTCGACAAGAGCGTTCACCGATTTCAGAAGCTTGTTGATATCATGAAAATGGAGGCCCGTTGTCGGCTCATCAAAGATAAAAAGCATATGACCGTTCTCTCTTTCCTGGCTCAGGTAATATGCAAGCTTTACCCTCTGGCTTTCACCTCCTGAAAGAGTACTCGACGACTGTCCCATTTTTATATAGCCCAGCCCTACGTCAGCAAGAGGTTTAAGCTTTTCAACAATTCTTTTACCTCCTTTGCCCGGATGCGACCCGAAAAACTCTATTGCTTCGTCAATTGTCATATCGAGGACATCGTAGATGTTCTTTCCATGATACCTCACATCGAGAACATCCTTCTTGAAACGCATTCCCCTGCACGCTTCACAGGTAAGCTCCACGTCGGCCATGAACTGCATTTCGACTCTTATAATACCCTCTCCCTGGCATTCTTCGCACCTTCCTCCTTCAATGTTGAAGGAGAAATGCGAAGCCTTGAAGTTATTCTGAACCGATGCCTGCTGTTCGGCAAATAGCTTCCTTATCTCATCGTAGGCCTTCAGATAGGTAACAGGGTTCGAGCGGCTCGATTTGCCTATAGGGTTCTGGTCAACAAGTTCCACTCCGGTAATTACTGAAATGTCGCCCGAGATTTCGCGGAACTGGCCGGGTTTAAGGTTGCTTCCGTTTATACGGTTCGACAGCGCATTGAAAAGTATGTCATTGACAAGGCTCGACTTTCCCGAACCGCTGACTCCTGTTACGGCTGTTATTGTATGCAGCGGGAACCTGACGGTTATATCCTTGAGGTTGTTTTCGCGGGCGCCTTTTAATTCTATATAGCTGTTCCATTTCCTTCGGATTGAAGGTATCTTCACGGACATCCTGCCTGAAAGATATGCTGACGTCAGCGAAGGATTTGAAGCTGATTCATCAACCATGCCCTGATATACGACTTCTCCTCCCAGCCTTCCGGCCTCCGGACCCATATCGATTATCTCATCGGCTGCCCTTATTATTTCTTCCTCATGCTCGACGACAACCACTGTGTTCCCAAGATCCCTCAGCTCCCTTAAAACTGCAATAAGGAGGTTGGTATCGCGGGGATGGAGTCCTATACTCGGCTCATCGAGTATGTACATCGACCCTACCAGGTTGCTTCCCAGCGATGTTGCAAGGTTGATCCTTTGCGATTCGCCCCCCGATAATGTTGAGGAAAGCCTGTTCAGGGTAAGATAGGGGAGGCCTACATCGACTAGGAATTTTAGCCTGAGGGTTATTTCCCGTATAAGTCGCTCCGAAATCTTAAGATCAGCTTCGCTGAGCCTGAGTCCGGTGAAGAAGCTGTGAAGGGATGATACAGGCATTGTTACCAGTTCCTGAATGCTCTTACCGGCAAATCTGACGTAAGATGTTTCCTTTCTCAGCCGCGCTCCCCTGCATTCCGGGCATATCGTCTTGCCCCGGTATCTGCTTAACATAACCCTGTACTGGATCTTGTATTTCTTTTCCTCGAGATGATCAAAGAAACGGTTAAGTCCATAAAAGTACCTGTTGCCTGTCCAGAGAAGCTGACGCTGCTCATCGCTCAGCTGATAGTAAGGCTTATGGATGGGGAAGTCAAACATTTCAGCGCCGGCAATAAGCCTTTCCTTCCATTTTTTCATTGTTTCGCCTTTCCAGCAGGCTATCGCATCCTGATAGACCGACAGGTTCTGGTCGGGAATGACAAGACTCTCATCGATACCTATTACCTTGCCATAGCCTTCACAGAGCGGGCAGGCTCCGATGGGATTGTTGAAACTGAAAAGGTGTTCTGATGGCTCCTCGAATTCTATACCGTCTTCCTCGAATCTGGTTGAGAACGATTCCCTCCTGAATGAAGCCTCATCCACTATAACGATCTGGCAATATCCTTTCCCGGTCTGGAAGGCTGTCTGAGCCGATTCGGCCGCGCGGCTCATATTGTCTGCATCGTGACTGATTACAAGCCTGTCGACCACAATATTAATTTCCTGGCCGTTATGAAACTCGCGGCCGGCAGGGGCGGAGTCGATCCTTATCAGTTCGCCGTTCTCTTCAATACGGCTGAAACCCTGCTTTACAAGAAATGAGAAATATTCGGGGATGTTTATTTTTTCAGGAACGACTCCGGGAGCAGTTAAAATAACCCTGGTTCCGTCAGGAAGGGCTGAGAGAAAATCAACGAGATCGTCGGCGCTGTGCTTCCTGACCTCTTTACCCGATACTGGGGAGTATGTCCTTCCGGCGCGTGCAAAAAGCAGTCTCAGATAGTCATAAATCTCGGTAGAGGTACCTACGGTCGAACGCGGGTTACGTGTATTGACCTTCTGCTCAATTGCTATTGCAGGAGGGATCCCGCTTATGAAATCCACCTCGGGCTTGTTCATCCTTCCCAGAAACTGACGGGCATAGGAGGAAAGGCTCTCAACGTAACGCCTCTGACCTTCTGCATAAACAGTGTCGAATGCCAGCGACGATTTCCCTGAACCGGATACACCAGTTATAACAACAAGCTTATCCCTGGGGATCTTCAGACTTATATTTTTCAGATTATGTACCCTTGCACCCTTTATCTCAATGTAACTATCCATCAATAACTCCTATTTGACAGCAAATGACGCAAAAAAATCCACACGCTTTTATTCAAAATGCCAATTTTATCCGGATCATAGGCTGGAAATGGATAAGTGCTAATGCCATATGGCACATATTCAGATGATTATGATTAGTGTGCGCACTTTGGGATCAGGGCTGCCTGACATTGCAAATACTGAAACGAGAGTAACTGATTATTGAATTTTGACGAAAAAATTTAAAAAAAATTAACAATATTATTTTGAAATTAAAAAAAAGTGTTTTCTTTGCTTTTCAATTACAAACCAAAAACAGGAGGACTGCCTATTTAACAACTCTACTCTTAATTTCATTTTAATTAAAGAGAGAGCTATGAGAAAATCAATGTCCGATTACGAACTTATCGAACAGTTCGTAAAAGGTGAGCAGTCCTGCTTCGAGGAATTAATCCGCCGTCATAAGAGTAAAGTATTTGCGTACATAAGTCTTTATATACGCGATCAGGCACTTGCCGAAGATCTGTTTCAGGATACTTTTCTGAAGGTCATACAGTCCGTAAAAACCGGAAAGTACTATGACAACGGTAAATTCATTTCATGGGTGATGCGTATCGCCCATAATCTGATTATCGATCATTTCCGCAGGGTAAAACAGCTGAACACTGTTTCCAACGATGATTATGAATCGGATCTGTTCAATTCAAAGAAACTTGCTGAAGCAAATGTTGAGGATCATCTTATAAAAAGACAGATCCAGAAGGATATCAGGAAACTTATAAGCCAGCTGCCCGATGATCAGCGCGAGGTGGTAATCCTCCGCCATTATTCGGGACTCAGCTTTAAGGAAATTGCTGATATTACTGATGTAAGCATTAACACGGCCCTGGGTAGAATGAGATATGCCCTCATCAACATGAGGAAAATGATGGAGGAGAAAAAAATCAGCCTGACTTTTAACTGATCTCAGCACAATTTTTTTACCCATAGGTCGTTTTTACATAAAATAAAAACTAATTACGCCTATGGGTAAATATTCTACTCCTTTTATTACATATCACGAGATTAATGTTGACGAAATTGACATCTACGAAGATGCATGGGGTTTCTACCAACAATTCAGTGATGTGTTCACGCTTCTCGACCAGGTTAAACCTGAACCGGGAAAGCGAATTGTAAAACGCCTAATTGAGCGGGTCAGGCAGCAAAACTGAGAAATCAGCCGAGGGTGTCCGTAAAGGAACACCCTCTTTTTTTTCTACGGCTTTCAAACCCGGGATTTTATCCTGTATGTTCCGTTTTGATATCAAAATAATATCATAATTATATAAAAAGTATAAAAGAATATATCATAATGATATATTCTTAAGTATATTAGTATTATAATTATAATATACCCAAAAGCTATGAAAGAAGAATTTACTATTAAGCCAGTCTCTGGTTACCTTGCCTTGCTCGCGGCTCTGATATTCATCGTCGGAATAATTGCCGGATTTTACTATGAAGTCATATGGCTGGGCATCGCATCGGTCCTGTTATTTTTTCTGACCGTAAAAGGTCTTGTGATTGTTGATCCCAATGGATCATGTGTTCTTGTTCTTTTCGGAGCTTATAAGGGAACTATCAGGGATAACGGGTTCTTCTGGGTAAATCCCTTTTATACCAGGAGGCAGGTATCACTGAGAGCCCGCAATTTCGACAGTGAGCCCATTAAGGTTAACGACAAGATAGGTAATCCTATTAAAATTGGTTTTGTCCTGGTCTGGAAAGTTGCCGAAACCTATAAGGCTGTTTTTGAAGTAGACGATTACCAGCATTTTGTCCTTGTACAGAGCGACGCGGCCCTCAGGAAGCTTGCCGGACTTTATCCTTATGACAATCTTGAAGATCATGAAGCCATCATTACTTTGAGGAGCGGGGGAGAGGAAGTGAATGATGAGCTCGAAAGGGAGATCAGGGAAAGGCTGGTTATCGCCGGGATCCAGGTTATTGAGGCCAGGATCAACTATATAGCCTATTCGGAAGAGATCGCCAATGCTATGCTCAGACGACAGCAGGCAACAGCGGTTGTGGCAGCACGTCACAAGATTGTCGAAGGTGCCGTATCCATGGTTCAGATGGCTCTCGACCAGCTGTCGGACAAGAACATTGTCGACCTGGATGAGGAGAAGAAAGCAGCGATGGTAAGCAACCTTATGGTTGTGCTTTGCAGCGACAAGGATGCAACTCCGGTAGTTAATGCAGGAACCTTACATTCGTAATATGAGCAAGAAAAAACCGATACTGGTGAGGATGGATCCGCGAACCCTGAAGGCTCTCGAGAAGTGGGCAGCTGATGAGTTCAGGAGCACTAACGGGCAGATTGAGTACCTTCTTGAACAAGCTCTCAGGAAAGCGGGGAGACTAAAGGCGGGAAGATCTGCTGAAGAGGACAGGGAGGAAGGGGGAGTCACTGATTGATGTAGTAAACAGAATGGCAGGCAGCAATACCTGCCGTTTCTGTTCTCAGCCTCGATGATCCCAGATGAACAGGGCTGAATCCTTTTTCGATGGCAGCTGAGATCTCCTCAGGGGTGAAATCTCCTTCGGGTCCGATAAGTATTGTTGCATCGCAGCCTTTCCTGTATACAGAACCGAAAGGCTTCCTCTCCATATCACTGTTGCAGTGCGGGATCATCCTGATCCCATCCGTTGCGTCTGCAATAAAAGTAAGGAAACTGACCGGTTCGTGAAGAACAGGTTTCAATGTTTTCAGCGACTGTTTCATCGCTGAAATAATAATATTTTCCATCCTTTCCGCCTTAATACGTGTTTTTTCGGTGTTATGACAGATAAGTGGTGTGATCTCATCAATCCCCAGTTCGACGCTCTTTTCAACAAACCATTCGAAACGTTCGGGATTCTTCAGAGGTGATATTGCCATGTGCAGACGGTAGTTTTTTTCCCCGGCTCCGGTGGTCTTACCTGTAATATTTACCCTGCATGCCGACGGATCGGGATCGTCGATGACTCCCTCATAAAGATTTCCCCTGCCGTCAGTTATCATTATTGTGTCGCCACGGGTCATCCTCATAACCCTTGTGCAGTGGCGCGATTCATTTCTGTCAAGCTCACACCGGCTTCCTTTTATGTCAGGTACATAGAAGAGCTGCATCAGTTCTTTGTTTAGGATTTATTTCTACCTGAATATACCATCTGTGGGCGCCATCTCATTATCTTCGGTTCCTGACATTCTTCTGAGGAAGCGTCCCAGCCTGTCTTCAACAGCTATCATGTAGGTATATGGAATCCTCGTGGTCGACTGAGGATGCTGGCGGTCTCTCAGCTTCATGGAACTAAGGAGAGTATTGAATTTCAGATTTGCTGCCTGAGCCATCATCACCCCCTTGAAATAGGAGAAATAATACCATGTCGACCCATCGCCCTTAAGGTAAATATCGATCATGTCTCCTGTCCTTCTTCTCTGAATATCAACAAAGCCGTCAACATAAACATTTACAGGCTGGGGTCCGATATATCCTATTCCTATCCTGCCGGTTGATCGGAAAGATGAAGTTGCCTCATTCCAGACAAGGTCAACATCGTTGAGCAGAAGCTCATAAGTGAATTCCCTGGGCAGATTAGCGGATATTCCGAACAGATCGGTTTCTTCTTTCAACTTGCCTGCAGCCCCTGCACCCAGAAGATCGCTCATTGCCTTTCTTGTGAATTCCGAGTTGACGTTTACCTGCTTAAGGGTGGGCATCATTCTGAAATCATCGCTCATCATTTTAAGGGCTTCGGGAGAGAAGAAGAAATCGAGGGCAATCAGGGCCTTTATGTTTACTTTCCCGGAATCGGTTGTCTGGACAGTATTCCCGGCTCCGTCCATCTTCACAAGGTCGAAGTTGGTTCCGAAGTTAAGTTTTCCTTCACCCGCAACGATGCATCTGTTTCTGTCGAGGGAAACCATATTTCCGGGGGCTGAGGGGTCAGCTATCTTTCCGGGATCTGATATCTGGAACCTTTCGGAAGCCTTATTGTACCACAGAACTCCATTGGCTGTTATCAACCCGGCATCACTCCATGATTTCTGAGGCGAAAGGAAAGCCGGGTAAATGTGAAGTGAGTCAACATTAATGAAAGAACCCGAAAACAGCATGTTATCATTGTTATCCCTCGGCTTTTCACTGACAGGGATCATAACGTTCTGAGGATCTATAATGGATTTGAATTTTACGGGATGACTTTCTATATAAGCGCAAAGGTGTATGATTCCTGCTGATCCTGTAAAGAGAAGGTTCTTCGATCGTGCCGACAGATTAACATCCCCGGTAAATGAGAATGCCTGGCTCAGCCTGAAGTTCTTTTCAGGCGGGATAAAGCCTCTTGCGCTTGTTGTAAGCGTATCGACCCCGACTTCCGGGAAACTTATACTCTGGATCGTGTTGCTGTCGTCGACATAGTTATACTCAGCGCTTCCCGAATATCTTTTTGGTGATTCTATCTCAACCGAGGCCGAATGAAGCAGATGAAGGTTGTTTACGGCGATAAATGCATTATTCAGCTTGTCAATTTCTGCCCTTCTGTTTATTTTTATCTTCCCGTTTTCAGGCTGCAGCAGTGCATCAGCGATGTGAATGTAGTTTATGTTTTCCGCCTCGATATATTCATCATCAACATAATATTTTGCGCTAAGGGAGGTAAATGAAATGGTGTCGCTCAGATTGTTGGTTGCGAAAAACGTTGGTTTATCAAGCCCCTTGAGGTTCAGACGGAGGAGTTCATCAGGTTTCATCAGTCCTGCAGCTTTCCTTCCCTTCATTTCCATCGAAAGCACCCTTTCAGTC
The DNA here is from genome assembly GCA_034002885.1 of Bacteroidales bacterium. GTDB lineage: Bacteria > Bacteroidota > Bacteroidia > Bacteroidales > VadinHA17 > LD21. Next base: position 12,028 of record JAVEZS010000026.1, on the reverse strand, counting down.
TGGTTGTATTCAAAGTCGGTCATTGTGCATATGTACTGGACCTCGGGAAATTTTACAAGAGATGAATCGGTATTAAGATGAAAGCGTGTCCTGCGGCTGGCAAAATTCACCTCGGTGCTGGCGTTCTCCGCAATGAATGCATAGCCGCTTGTTGACGGAGACTTCAGGTTATAGTCTGCAGTATCGGCCTTTATTATTTCAGACGAAAAGCCGAAGAGGTTTGAGGTGATCCTTGAGTCAGGTCTGTCAATAATTCCGCTTCCCGTAAGCTGCGACGGGGTAAGCTTCAGTGATCCGTCGAGTGAAGTTTCATTTGCAAACATCCTGAATGCTTTTCCCTTTTCATTTTCTGCGAGCCATTCGTCCTCAGGGATCAGCCATTTTATCTTCACATCTTCACTTTGGAGTTCAGGGAACAAGCCTCTTTCGTCCTCTGCTATCCTGAACGACGATGCTTCTGTGAGCATTGAATCGGGGAAGAACATATATTCGTCGGATACAGTACGTGCGGAAAGATGACTCAGGGTTCCCTTTCCGACAAGTCCGCGGTTGCTCATGCTTATCTCGTTAAACAGCCGGGCCTTACCGTCATACATCTCTAATCCCTCTTTCGGTACTATCATCTGGAATCCCAGGGAGTTGTTTTCCTGTATTATCAGAAACTGCCTTGTAGGCTTAAGAATATTCCCTGCAAAGAACTCTCCCCTGAGGTTCATATCCTCACTTCTGTAGTGATCGATATTTTCGAAAACAAACGGATCTATCCTGAAATAGAAGTCCTCTTTACCGTAAATCCCTTCAAGGCCCGGGATTCTGTCGTAGAAGATATAGGAAGGTTTCTGTGCATTTATTACAGGGTACTGTGCGTAATTCTTAAGTCCCGACTTGTTACCCGGATCATCGATGTAAATCTCTCCTGTTGCCAGCTGGATCAGGCTGTTCAATTCCCTTATAACGGGATTGCCGTAAGCGTCTTTCTTGTCTGTTTCGACGGCAACAATAATTGAATCGATCCTCTGGAGGCGTATTTTGAACGTATCGTAGCTGAATTCAAAATCGTGCCCGAAGAATGTGAACAGACCGGCCTGGACCACTCCGTTGAACTTGAGGTTTCTGTTCCTGCCTATTGTGAGTTGCTGGCCATAAGGATAGATGGCAACTTTTTGCGAATCGCTGAGAAAAACGCTTCTTACTCCGTTGACAGTAAGTTCAAAATCCTTCAGGTCGAGCCGTGCATTGTCGGAGGGTGACTTTGTCTCGCTGAAAATAGAAATGATATCGTAGTCCTTCTTCCCGGCAAAGGAGTCGATATAGTCTTTTGTTTTCTGCTTGATGGTCACTTCATTGTTGGCGCGGTCGTAAAAAACGAATCCCCTGTTTGCCATATCTATGCATAGCCCTGTAACCACATCCTCCGGCTTATTGAGCCATTTTGCAAATTCCGGAACGGGGAATGTTTCCGAATAATACCATTCGCTGAACTGCTTAAGTCTTGTAAGGGGATGGTAGTTGTCGAGGGCCATCAGTTTAAGGAAATCGTCAGAATCGAAGTAGGTCGCCGATTCAAAAAGAGCCCTTCCAGTGGCAGCGCCCATTGGACGGGAGATCACCAGTTCAGGGCGGTTCATGTCCCAGGTTAGATTTTCGAAATACATGTCGAGACTATGAAATGTATTGTAGTAAGGGCTTGCGGAAACGGGGTTGTTTGTTCTGAACAGGTTAACCTGCCGGCTGTTCGAGTTGTATGAGAAGCCCAGGTTTGAATGATATACTGAATCTGTCTGAAGGTAGATTGTCGCCGCTGTCTCCTGACTGTTGAGACCGTTTGCAGAGAAAATGAAATCAGTCGATTCAAGTTTCATGAAGAGAGTGTCATTCCTGAAAAGAGTAACTTTTGCGGGGAATGCATTTTCTCCCACACCCTTGACATTTGCTCCTTCAAAAGCAAGGCCTCCCTCATAATCAATGCCCTTATAAATATCTTTTATCCTGAATTGTTTCGTATAGGTTTCAAAGCGTGGGTAAGTGGCTTTCTCCTTTACCGGAACCGCTGCGGCCTGGTCGGACAGAACCCCGTAAACCGGCTCACGAAAATAACCCTTATGCATCAGCCGGGCAGTATCAACCCTGAAGCTGTTTCTAGTAATATCGATCACATAACCGTTAAGTTCGGCGTAAACATCCTCTCTGGGAAAACCAGCCTTCTCCCAGGTAACAACACCTCTGGCACCATGAAACTGCTGGAGATCCGGAATGTAACTGCCAGTGACATCGTATATCTCCGTACTGTCTCTCTGGGAATAGCAGGTGAGGGTTGCATTGGTCAGTTGAATCTTGAAAAGAGTGTCGTGGATGAATTTCAGATCGGAGTTCTTGACCTTCCATTTCACCGAGCCTGTGTTTATCAGAAGGTTGTCGGTAATCATCAGGCTGGTATTCTGAAGATACCTTACAATGGTGGCATTCGGGTACCTGGGGTTGAAAAGGAACTCATCAAAACCTGAGAGCCAGTATTGAAGAAAGGTTTCATCCTTTTTGTAAACTAAGAAATCATTAAGGGTTTTAATGAACTGAATGAACTGGGGTACGGGTCTGAACTGCCTGTCGGCAAGCTGGCCTGATATGTCCAGTATCCTCGACTTGTTAACAGAACTGAATCCTGTACTGTCCCAGTTCGCCACGAAGGTATTGAGTATTGCCTTATTCTCTTCTGAAAGAGAGGGACCCATATAAACAAGAAGCTCATCCCTGTATTTTGCCTGTTCTCCGCTGAATACCGGTTTTGCCTGTGGAAATATTTCAGAGGTAAAAAGAAACAGTAGCAGCAGTTTCAGTATGATGAGCTTCCTGGTCATGTATATTAAACAATCATATGGCCTCAACTATTGCACAGAAATCCTCTTTCTTAAGGGAAGCTCCGCCGATAAGGCCTCCGTCAACGTCGGGTTTGGAAAAAATCTCCCTTGCATTTGACGGTTTGCAGCTTCCTCCGTAAAGTATAGAAAGGTTTTCAGCAATTTCGGTGCCATATTTGTTTTTAACAAGGCCGCGGATATAATTATGCATCTCCTGAGCCTGTTCGGGAGTTGCAGTAAGTCCTGTTCCGATAGCCCACACAGGTTCGTAGGCTATGACAACTCTTTTAAAGTCGTCGCTGCCCAGGTTAAAGAGTCCGTTAGCGAGCTGAGTTCTGACAACATCAAAATGGATTCCTGATTCTCTCTCTTCTTTTACCTCTCCGCAGCAGAAAATTACTTCAAGGCCTGAAGCCAGGGCAAGCAGGGTCTTTTTGTTTAGAAGCTGATCATCTTCATGATAGTAGCTTCTTCTTTCCGAGTGGCCTATTATGACACAGGTGGCTCCTGTACTTTTTATCATTCCCGGAGACACCTCCCCCGTATAGGCTCCCGATTGTTCTGAGGCGCAGTTCTGTGCACCCAGAGCTACCTTGCCGCTCTTAAGAATTGAGGCAGCACCACCCAGATGGATATACGGCGTACAGATTACAACTCCGCACGAGGCCGGTTTGGATTTGAAGTAATCTTCAAGCGTTAAGGCAAAGTCAAGGCCTTCCTGAAGGCCCATATTCATCTTCCAGTTTCCTGCAACGATTTTTTTTCTCATTTAGATCTGTATTTAAGTTTATGGATAATTTGATTTTGATTTGACTATATTTCTGTGTCAGCCAGATACTATTGTCTGTCCTTTTTAAATGCCGGAAAGGCCAGAAGTATCAATATCAGAAGGGCCAGGGCTGAAGAATAGCCGATAAGAACCGGGCTTTTCCTGTTCATTTTCAATAACTGCCCGTCGGACATTCCCGGTGAGAAGGTTTCCTTTGGAGGAAGGGTTGCCCACGACCATTTCCCGGTTATTTTCCCTTCCTTCAGCAGCATATACCCCGGATTTGACCTTACGATAGTTTTGAGGGTGGTTTCATCGCCAGTGCAGAAAGTGAGGTTGTTCTGGTATCCGGAAAGTTCATCGGTCCCCGAAGCAGTCAAAACCAGAAACCTGATCCCCGCCGTCTGGCAATACTCTCCTGTCTCAAAGCCTTCAGCAAGGTGGTCCGGGTCAGCTTCTGAAAGTTTTTGCGAGATCATAAGCAGGGTGTATTCAGGATCCGCAAGAACTTCCCCTGCAATATCCTCACCTGAAGGAACGGTAATAATAAAGTCGTGTATGGGAGGTATATATCCTTTCTTTACAAGAATGGTTTTCTGGTCAACAAACACCCAGGTTGTATCATCAGCAGGATAGTTATCAAGGGTAAACTCTTTCTGAACGCCATCTTTTTCATAAATAAAAGTGGTCTCATATTCATCAACGGGTTTTCCTTCAGGGATAATCATGCTTTCGGGTATATTGACTCCGGTTTTGTAGGGAAGGAAGTCAAAAAGCTGGAGATATCTGAGATTCAGCAGTGAGAAAACCACAAAGAGAATTCCAACGGCACCTGTTATTGACCATTCCTTGAGGGGTGAAAAAACATTCTTCACCCTTTTGCGACCAGCAAACAGAATCACTGTGAATACCATAAGAACGATATTTTTCCAGAATGTCTGCCAGTTTGTCAAATGTATGGCATCGCCGAAACAACCGCAGTCCGAGACTGGATTTGTGAGAGCAAGCACCAGTGTAAGAGGTGTAAAGACAAGCATGAGCAGCATAACACCCCATATGCCTGTTTTTATTCTGTATCCGCTGAGTACCGAGAATCCTGCAAGAAACTCGGCTGTAAATAGTAAAATTGCAAGAACGAGGGAGAAGGGTTTGAGGAAATCGAGGTTAAAGGCTATAAAATAATCATTGAACTTATAAGCCGATCCAAGGGGATCGACAGCCTTCACAATTCCTGAAAACATAAAAACAAGTCCGACAATTATTCTGCCTGCAAATTTTAGTTTATCCATTATGAATTATATTTCTTTCAGTAATTTTTTGTATTATCAATGATGAAATAGCTGATGGAGGAAGCATAGATCCGCTTCTGTCGCAGCAGTCAATGACCTCGAGATCATTCTCTGTCTGTGCTATCTCGAGGTACACGCCTCTTACCTTTCTCTGAAAGTCAAGGCTGGATTCGTGAATATCGCTGGACCCGTTCAGGTAGCTTCTGTCTTTTCCCTCTCTTCCGGGTTTAAGCTTACCCTCGGTAAAGGAGAATGGCACGTCGAGAAAGACGTTTAGTCCGGGCCGGGGAATAGCAAAGTGACTGAATTCAAGTGAAAGGATCCATTTCATCAGTCTGGTACGGGCTGTCGGATCCTCGAGTTTTGCACACTGGTAAGCAATGTTAGAATATGTGTATCTGTCAAGAAGGACAATCCTGTCATCATCAAGCCAGTTTGTAATCATTTCAGAGGCATCTTTCCTGTCGCCGGCGTAAAGAAGGGCAACCAGGTAGGGATCGACTTCGCTCAGGGAACCGAATTCTCCCCGGAGGAACCTGGCGATAAGCTCTCCGAAATAAGGTGCCCCGGTGCGGGGAAAATGAAGAAACTCACATTTGTATCCTTTGCTGACAAAATACCTGTTGAGCAGTTTCATTTGTGTTGATTTCCCCGATCCGTCAACGCCTTCAAGTACAATTAGCCTCATACGGGATTTTTTTCGTAAGGTACAAAAGTAATAACGGGAGATCAAAGTTGAAAGTTATGGCTACTTTTAATTAAATGCATTAATTTTAGAACGCAAAATAATTATCAGATGAGTTTCAGACCCGGGTTCATAAATGTAAGGGGAAAACTGATTGATCTTTCAACACCCAGGGTAATGGGTATAATAAATGTTACCCCTGATTCTTTTTACGGTAAAAGTCGTTATTCGGAGGCTGAGGAAATAATAAATGCAGCCTCAGGGATGATGGATGAAGGAGCCTGCTTTGTTGATATCGGCGGATATTCTTCCCGTCCGGGTGCAGAAGATGTATCGCCTGACGAGGAACGCAAAAGGGTAATGAATGCGGTTCGGCTGGTCAGCCGCGAACTTCCTGAGGTAATAATCTCAATCGACACATTCAGGAGCGAAATTGCCCGTGAAGCTGTCCTTGAGTACGGAGCAGGAATGATCAATGACATTTCGGGAGGAGACGCTGACCCGGCGATGTTCTCCACGGTAGGGAAACTTAAAGTCCCCTATGTAATGATGCATATGCAGGGTACCCCCGGGACAATGCAGCGCAATCCTTTCTATGAGGATGTCGTTGCTGATATCCTAAAATGGTTCGGAGATAGAATATACCGGCTTACAACTATGGGGGTGAGCGATATAATACTTGACCCAGGGATAGGATTCGGAAAAACTGCAGACCATAACTTTGAGATTCTGAAAAAGCTTAGCGATTTCCTGGTTGCAGGTCTGCCGGTTATGGCAGGAGTGTCAAGGAAGTCAATTATCTGGAAGACGCTGGAGATAGAACCCGGAGAAGCTCTTAACGGCACAACTGTTTTAAACACTGTTGCACTTCTGAACGGAGCAAGTATACTCAGGGTCCATGATGTGAAGGAAGCTGTTGAAGCTGTAAGGCTGGTTGAAAAAATTAAAAAACAGGAATAAAGGATTATGGTGATAGATTTACGGCTGATAGATATTATTGACATAGTGCTGGTCGCAATTATTCTCTTCCAGCTTTACAAGCTCATAAGAGGCACGACGGCCCTGAGCATTTTTATTGGTATCTTCATTATATATATGTTCTGGCTTGTCGTAAAGGCTTTGAACATGGAGCTTATCGGGGCTCTGATGGGTCAGGTTATCGGTGTCGGGGTCATTGCACTTATCATTGTATTTCAGCAGGAGGTCCGCCGCTTCCTTCTGGCAATAGGGAACAGGTATATAGCAAGGCAGAAGTTTTCATTCAGGAGGTTTTTCAGCGAGGTGGAGGAAGAAACCGGTAGTCCCAAGGAGGCAGAGGAGATTGTAAGGGCTTCAGAATCGATGGCATCAAAGAAAACAGGCGCTCTGATTGTACTTGGAAGGAAAAGCAGTCTCGATATTTATTCGGAAGGAGGCGAGAGGCTTGATGCGAGGATAAGCGCTCAACTCCTCGAGACTATATTTTTCAAGAATTCTCCTCTTCACGACGGCGCTGTTTTGATAGAAGATGGCCGGATATTTGCAGCCAGATGCCCTCTCCCGATAACCGATAACGTTACGGTACCTCCGAGGTTCGGAATGAGACACAGGGCTGCCCTCGGGATCTCTGAGCATACTGATGCGCTCGTGGTGGTCGTTTCTGAGGAGACGGGCCATATTACACTTGCAGAAGGCGGTGTTATAAGGGAAAACATAAGCCCTAACGAGCTTCGCCAGGTATTGCTGAAAGAGAAGATTTAACTGTCTGCCTTGCTTTTCAGATTTTATCAAGGAACGATACAATAGCCGCTTCCTTGTCATCAGAGGTGTTTTCATCATCCTTTCTGCCTGCGATATCCTTCCTGCCGGGATAAATCTTTAAAACCGACTTTTTTGACAGCTGGATCTGGTGATAGATGCTGTCAGGTCCCTTAAGATAGTATTTGTTCATCGGAACATATTCATCATAGCGCCTGTCGGCACTGTAGGCATTTTTATAGTCGGCGGCTACGAACTGCTTGAACGGGATCTTTATCAACCGGTAACTGCCTTCCTTCAGGACCTGATAAAACTTCTGTTCCTTCAGGTCCTTTTCAAATACCAGACCTGAGGTGCTCCGGAATAACACGTCATTGCCGTTAATGTTGATTATTACCTCATTAATGGCATCAATCGGGACAGAAAACATTTTCCTGCTTACCGGATGCATGTAGATGACGTAATTCTGCACCAGATCGAGGTCAGCATCCATTCTTATGAAATATGCCTGTCTGGCTATCCTGAGCGACGCAGGTACAAGTGTGTCAAGAAGCCGCGGGGTTCCCTTGATCCCTTCGTACCTGTTGTCGAACCCGAGCCCTCCGGTTGAATAAGGTCCAAGCGTGGCTATTGCCTGAAGGTTTTCTTCCGAAGAAAGGTATTTCTGCATGCCGGTAGCTACCTGCGCTTCAACGGGAGAATATAGCAGCATTAAAAATGCAATAAAGGCAAGCTTCTTCATAACTCATGTTTTAAGTACTGAAACCATCCGGCATTCATCCGGAATATTGAGCGCTTTCCACAAATTTACAAAAAGTTTGTTGTTACACAGATCATTGTATGAAAAAGGCAGCGTATAATTGGTGCCTGAATAATTCTTTTTCAGCCTGATGATGTTATTTTCAGCATTTTTAATAACTTTTCGCCTCAAAAGTCAGGATTGTTTAAACTAAATAACCGGATCTGAGGGACCGGAAAAACACGTATGAAAAAATCAATAATAATTCTTATCGCGATGGCACTATTGGCAGGTTGTAAAGATAGTTCCGATCCTTCGGAATGGAGCAGCAGGAAGATTGACAATTGGTTCGAAAAGGGCGAATGGCTTGGAGAGTGGAAGGTTAGTCCTGATTCCTCTATCGACAGGAGAGCTTTTGCTGTTTCATGGTTCAGAAACAGGGAACGATGGGAGAAAGCCTTCTTTTTCCTTAAGGAAAATGATCCTGACATGCTCGAACTTAAGCGTTACGATATCGACGGGGATAATCTGTATGCAACTGTAAGCGAGTACATGACCAAGAACGAGGAGGATGCGCTTTATGAAGCACACAGGAAATACATCGACATTCAGTATGTGGCCGGAGGGAGGGAACTGATAGGTATTACTCCGCTTGCAGAGAAAAAAGAAACCCTTGAAGCATACGATGATTCAAGGGATATTGAGTTTTTTACAGTTAACAGAGGAGAAAACCACCGGGCCCTTCCAGACAGGTTTTTTATCCTTTTCCCTGATGATGCTCACCGGCCAGGTTTGAAGGATGGTGAAAACTCTCCCGTGAGGAAAATTGTTGTAAAGGTGAGGGTCGACTGAGAGAATAGCTTAAATAATCACTTCCTCTCATATCCTTAACTAAGGGTATTGATTCCGGATGGCTGACCTGTCCAGAAAGATCAGGGTAATCAGTAGTGGGGAATTTACCTTGTCAGCTTATTGCCTTGTATTTCTTCAGGATTGCCGAAGTGCTCATCTTAAAATCGATATACTGGGTACGCTGATATGGCAGCGCATCATCAGCCAGGCTTTTCGACAGTTTTCCCCTGAACTCGCCGATGGTTTTATAACCTTTTGAATCCATCCATTTACCTGCATCAGTAATCATCGATTCAATAACTTCTATCTGGTTGAGATAAAGGGTACTTACAACCTGGACTGCATCTGCACCGGCAAGCAGCATTTTTATCACGTCGTTTCCTGAGAAGATTCCCGTGTTCGAGCAGACTGATGCTTTAATATTGTCATATAGCAAGCCTGCAAACCTTAGAGGAAGCCTGTTGTCTTCGGTATTGCTGAGTGAATACGGATAGAGGTGTTTTTCTGAGTTTGTGTCGATGTCGGGCTGGAAAAGCCTGTTGAAAAGTACCACGGCATCTGCTCCTGCCTTGTCTAAATCGGTTATTAGCTTCAGGGGATTGGTGTAGAATGGACTAAGCTTCACTGCAATAGGCAGTTTTACCTCCGATCTTATCTTTCTGAAGGTTTCGAGCTGCTTTTTTTCTATATCTGCGACACTTTCTGCCGATTTCTCGGGAACGGTGTAAAAATTAAGTTCAAGTCCGTCCACTCCTGCAGCCTCAATTTCCTTTGCATATTCTACCCACGAGGCATCCGTCAGTGCATTGAGACTTGCTATCACAGGAATGGATACAGCTTCCTTTGCCTTCTTAAGCTTTTCAAGGTGTAAAACAGGATAGCTGCTCTTCTTGATGCTTCCCGGAAAGATAGTTACCATTTCAGCATTCCTTTCATCGTACTCGGTAAGAAGCTCATGGATCTCGAGGTTTTCAAGCTGGATCTGCTCCTCAAAGAGAGATTTGAAAACAATAGCTGCTGCCCCTGCTTCCTCCATCTTTTTCAGGTTTTCAATGTCGAGCGTAAGGTTGCTTGCGCCTGCTATTATCGGGTTTTTGAGATCAAGACCCATGTATTTTGTCTTTAGATTTGCCATGGTGTAAAGTTTTTATTAATCGTTAAACAAATCATGGCGGAAAAAGTTCTGTCATATATTTTTATATTTGTTGATGTAACCAATCTTATCATAATGCATATAGATCATATTGCTATCTGGACCAGGGATATTGACAGTGTAAAGGACTTTTATGTGAGATATTTCAACTGCACAGTGGGAGAAAGGTATGTTAATCCGGTGAAGAAATTCTCCTCCTTTTTCTTGTCGTTTCAGAACGGAGCAAGGATCGAGCTTATGAGAAAGGATGATATAGACGGGGAGCGGATCGGGGAGAAGCTTGGATTAGCTCATGTAGCTCTGGAGGCAGGAAGCAGGGAAGAAGTTGACAGGATTACGGAACAGCTTGAACGTGAGGGTATAAGAATCAAGGGCAGGCCGAGGATCACTGGAGACGGCTATTATGAGAGTGTTATTCTGGATCCGGAGGGAAATATTGTGGAGATAGTCAGCAAATGAAGTAAGCAAACTGGCTGCAGACTGATTCTTTCATATGTATATACAAGAAAAAGATAGTAACCACTAACCAAAAAAACTATGGCAAAAGTCGCAATGCTTGGCGCCGGTTTCATCGGCGATTTCTACACATTCTCAATTCACGGACAGCGTAACCGTGATAAGGTATGCATCATATATTCCCGTGATGAAGCAAGGGGTAAAGCCTTTGCAGAAAAGCATGGGATCCCGAGGTGGACTGTCTCGATGAAGGAGGCAGTTAATGATCCGGATGTTGAAGTTGTAATGATCGGTCTTCCGAACAACCTTCATCTTGAGGCCGTAAGGCTGGCTGCGGAAGCCGGAAAGGCAGTCTTCTGCACGAAGCCTCTTGGAAGGAATGCCCTTGAGGCAAAAGAGATGCTCGACCTCGTTGAAAAAGCCGGAGTAGTACACGGCTATATGGAAGACCTTGTATATACGCCAAAAACACTAAAGGCCCTGAAATCTGTCGAAAGCGGTGCTGTGGGCCAGGTCATCTGGGCCCGTTCGAGGGAGACACATCCCGGTCCGCACAGTGACTGGTTCTGGACAAAAGATGTTTCGGGAGGAGGAGTTCTTCTTGACATGGGGTGCCACTGTATCGAAATATCCAGGAACTATATCGGAAAGGATATCAAACCTGTGGAAGTGATGTGCTGGGCCGACACGCTAGTTAAACCAATTGAAGCTGAAGATAATGCCCTGGGATGGGTAAAGTACGAGAATGGAGCTATCGGGCAATTCGAAGTAAGCTGGTCATTCAGGGGCGGTATGGACCTGAGGGATGAAGTTATGGGTACGGAGGGAACAATATGGGTGAATAATTTTCTCAGGACCGGCTTCGAAATGTTCACGGCAGGAGGAAAGAAGGGTTATGTGGCTGAAAAGGCCGAGACCGAAAAAGGCTGGCTCTTCCCGGTAGGGGATGAGGTAGTGGAACTCGGATACACAGATATGCTGACAGATTTGTTCAACGCCTTCGACAGTAAAACCCTGCCTAAGGAAACATTTTATGACGGCTATATTGTGAATGAGATTATGGATGGATGTTACCGGTCAGCAAAATCAGGAAAATGGGAACCGGTTGAATTAAAGGAATGGAGGGGAAGGGAAAAAACTGAGAAGATAAATGCCCTGAAGGATTATGACGAGGAGCATTTACTCGTAAAGGAAGAAAGAATGCCTGACGGATCTGTGAAGCTCATTCTGAAAAACAAGAAATCCGGCAGGATAAGTCAGAGGATAACCAGTTAAAAGAGTTATTTGATTACCCTCGTTTCAGACCGGCTGGTGGTTTCAGGGAAAGGATCTTTATTTTAAAAAGTTCCTTTTCCGCAGGACAAAAAGGGAATTGTCTTTCACGATTTCTTAATAAAAAATGCGAAGGTTGTCTTGCCTGAGTATCAGGAAGCGCCTTCGTATTTTTATTTGCTTAATTCATCAGTAAAGGACCCATAAATTGGTCAAAATAT
>JAVEZS010000025.1:0-46619 GCA_034002885.1 Bacteroidales bacterium | reverse complement strand
GATAAATTGCAGATTTCTTTACATTTATATTAAGAATATTGATCTGAACTAATTGATTAACCACGGATTCCACGGTCCCGATGGCTATCGGGATCACAGATAAAATCACGGATTTTATTATTTGAGACAATCCGTGTATAACCCGTGTTCTTCGTGGACCCCGTGGTTAAATAACACAAAGCAGAGAAGGTTTTTCCCTGTTAGTCCTGATCTTTCCAACCCGGGATAAATAAAAAAAGAGGAATTAGTGCGGTAAATATTAAAAATCAATATTATATATTGCTCGTAGTCAGCAATATAAAGATCTTATACAGACTATATTTTGATGCCGTCAGAAGTCAGGACCTGATAAGCTCTTCAATTTTTATCGGAGTCTTGCGAAAAAAAAAGACTGTCACCCGGCTAAGGGACAGCCTTCTTTATCAAAGCATGAATACCTTTTCAGGTCTGTTCCTCATGGAACAGAAATCCTAATAGAACTTATATCTTTTATCTTCTATGTTGGCTGCCTTCCTCAAAGCCTCATAGGCTTCGTAGCTGCCGCGCATCTGATAAGTGGCTGTAAGCCTTTCCTTTAGCATTTCAGCATCCTGAGCTTCAGACTGCGCACTGCTGTTTACGGTCAGCATAAAGACTCCGTTTTCACCCTTTACTGGTCCTGATACATTTCCCTGCTCAGATACAGATGCTGCAGCAATAAGTGCCGGTTCAACGCCTGCCCCCGGAACGGAATACGACCGGAAATTGATCTGGGTAGCTTCCTGAACAGTTAAACCCATCGCTGATGCGATATCCTCAAGACTCCTTCCCGGCTGGTAATTCTTTTCAAAATCAGCGGCTATCACTTCAGCCTTCTTCTCACGGTATACCTGAAAACGGATGTCATTCTCCACATCCTTCAACGGCGCAATACCTTCCTCCTGAACCCTGGTGCAGTATGCCACGACATATTTGTCGCCAACCTCGAACACGGCCTGCTGATTGTTGTCAAGAACTATCTTGTCTTTGTCAGTCTGGAAGAGGGAAATGATAAGGCTCCTGGGACTTTCGAGACCCGGTAATGTCTTTTGCTGCGGTGTAATGTCGCTTGCGACGCGTTTTGTAAGACCCTGGGAGGCAACTGCTTCATTGAATTTTTCGTAGGTGTTGTTTGTGCCTGCAAACTGGCTTGCCTGACTGTATATCCTCTGGTTTGTTATGGATCCGGGAATTATCTTCCTGTCAACAATTCCTACATGATATTTGCGCGAAGGTTTCGACTGATCAAGTATTTCAATTATGTGTACGCCGAAGGTTGTTTCAGCCTTGACAATATCGCCTTTCTTTCCTCCGAAACAGGCATTGTTGAAAGGCAGCACCATCATTCCTTCAGAAAACCAGCCTAGATCGCCGCCCAGCTGTGCCGATCCCTGATCGTCGGAATTGGTTATGGCCAGAGTGCTGAAATTTGTTCCGCTCTTTAACAGGTTTATAAGACTGTCAGCTTCAGCCCTTGCCTGTTCGGGGGTCCGCGTCTGACCGGAAAGCAGGATGTGCCGCGCATGTACTGAATCAGGTCTGCTGGCAGCTTCTATAAGCCTTGCAATTTTGAGGGTCCCGTCTTCATTGTAGGGACCAAAGACAGCTTTGGTATCTTCTTTTCTTACAAATTCCTTTAGTGTGTCAGGAACCTGGCTGAGAGTCAGGAAAAAGCTGTTATGCCTTGTGTCGGCAGTAAGATTTATGAACTGAACCGGATCGGCTGCTTCACTGAATTCTGCACCTGACCTTTCTATCCATTCTTCAGCCTGGCGAATGTCATCTTCGGAAGGGACAATATCAAAAGTAACATATTCGAGATCCCTGATAGCTGTTTTCCGGAATTCCTCCTTATGTCTTGAATAATATGATTCAAGATCTGAGGAAGTTATCTTTACCGCTGAGTCGGCTATGGATGAAAATGGTTTCATTACATAGCTGAAGTCGACTGTTGCTGTCGAAAGCTTGCCGTCGAATTCAGCCTGCTTTGATGTAACGTATAGCCCCTTCGAAACAAGAGTGTTGTATTTGGAACTCATCCTGTCATCAACAATCTGATCCTCAAAGAAAAGCCAGTATTTTTTCGCTGTTTCATCAATCTCGGTCTGCTTGAGAAAATTCACAAGGAACGATTTGTTGAATGTGCCAGTCTGCTGATCGGTGAAAAGCTGCAGAACAACAGGATGGGGATTATTGCCAAGAACAAGTTCATCAACTTCTTCGGTACTTACTCCTATACCAAGCTTTCCATACTGCTTGTCGAGAATTGTCTTCCTTATTATCTGCTGCCATGTCTGCTCCCTGATCGATTCGGTAGTGGCTTCATCAAGAGAAGCGTTACCCGATAATTTATAAATCTCGACAAGGCTCTGCACTTCCTGCTCAAAATCCTGGTAGGAAACCGTTTCATCTCCTATCTTTCCGATCTCATAATATTTTCTTGCCTTTGCCGACTGGTTGGCACCATTACCAAAGAAATCGCTTATCACGAAAATGAACAACGAGAGACCTATAACAACTGCAACAAGAACCCCTGCTCTTTCCCTTAAAAATTGAAGTGCTGACATGAATGATCTTTTATAAGTTGAAAATTATATCGTTTTTAATTTCAGGCGACAAATATAACAAATTTCCGTTAAAACTAAGTTGAGATTCTAATTTGTTTCACAGGAGTTAATTATCAGAAAAACAATGCTATGATAAAAACTGCCCTTAATGGTATGCTGATATTGCAGAAACCTCTAAATCCTGACTTGCTGAAAGCGCTTATGAGGAATGTGATAATTCTCATATTATACCGTAAATGACAATAATTCGATATCTTGTATACGGCAATTGAACCTTAAAGAGCCCGGATACCTGTTGCTTTGCTTGTATTGCCAGTATCCGTATAGTATTTTATCAAACATAAATCTCGCATTATGTCAAGGAATCTCCGTGGTTTGTCAGAACGCAAAGGATTAAGAGAGAGTCTTTTTGAAGAGATTGTAAGGGCGTATACCGATGGTGGAGGGGACAATGAGGAAAAACTCGAAGCCATCCGCGAAAAATACCTTACCGGTCGCTCATCAATACTCGGTGTCAGTTCATTCTATGACTTCCTCAGAAAGGAGCACAGGGAAAAGAAAGTCTTTATCTGCGATGGTACTGCCTGCCTCACGTCGGGAGGTAATGCACGGCTCAGGAAAGAGCTTCTCAGGAGTTACAGTGAAGATGAGATCGGAACAGTAACCTGCCTGGGCCATTGTCATTCAAACAATGCATTTATGCATGGCAAGAGGACAATAGTCTGGGATGGTTCGCAAATTTCGCGCCTGGGGGTCGAAAAGGCGGAAGCTGCAGAAGTGAAGATACATACAGGTACCAATGTTTTGAAACCTGCCCTTCTCGGCCCGACCGGCGACCTGAATGAGTATTACGGGATCCTGAGATCCTTCTGTTCCGACATACAGGGAGCTATAGGGCAGATAGAAAAATCGGGATTAAGGGGCCGCGGTGGTGCCGGCTTTTCCTTCTCAGCAAAGAAACAGGCTTCACGCTCCGCGATCGGGCCAAGGAAATACATAATCTGCAATGCTGACGAAGGCGACCCGGGAGCTTTTTCAGACAAGTGGCTCCTGGAAGAACGGCCTCATTCAGTGCTAAGCGGGATGATGGCTGCCGGGATGATAACCGGAGCCGATACAGGAATACTGTATATAAGAGGTGAATACCCCGAAGCGGTGACAGCAGTAAGAAAAGCAGTGCAGGAACTTGTTTCTGAAAGGATAACCAGCACGAATCTCTGGAGATGCGAAAAGGAATTCACATTCCATATCGTTGAAGGGGCAGGAGCCTACATCTGCGGTGAGGAGACCTCGCTGATAAATTCACTTGAAGGCCTGAGGCCTGAAGTAAGAACAAGACCTCCATATCCTGCTACTTACGGGCTGTTTGGCTTACCGACCCTGCTCAGCAACGTTGAAACTTTCGCCAATATAAGATACATTCTTTCAGAGGGTGGCGAGGCTTATGCAGCCCTCGGAACGGAAAAATCACCCGGAACAAAGCTGGTGTCGCTCGACGGTGGATTCAAAAGGCCTGGTCTTTATGAGGTAAGAATGGGGACTCCTCTTCGGGAGGTATTTGAAGATATGGGAGGGGGGACCTTATATCCCGTCAAGGCTTTTCAGATCGGCGGGCCTCTGGGAGGCATTGTGCCTTCATCGATGGTTGAAAAGCTTACCCTCGACTTTGAGTCGTTTGCCTCAAACGGATTTCTTCTCGGACATGCCGGTGTTGTCTCTGTTCCGGAAGAATTCAGTATGCCTGAGCTTCTGTTGCACCTGTTTGACTTCACCTCGAGAGAATCGTGCGGGAAATGCTTCCCATGCAGGATAGGAGCAAAGAGGGGAGAAGAACTCCTGGCCGGAGCCGTCAGGGATGGGAGGAAGATCGACAGGGAACTCTTCGACGACCTTCTCGACACCATGCAGTTCGGATCTCTTTGTGCCCTGGGGGGAGGACTTCCTCTCCCCGTAAGAAATGCAATGAAATATTTTCCTGAAGAGATGAGTAAAATCTTTAACTGACTGTGAGCTTATGGAGACGACAGCCTATATAGATAATACCCCTTTCCAGATAGTAGAAGGGGAGACAATCCTTGAATTTATAAGAAGAAACAAGGGAAAAGAACTGGTCCCCACTCTTTGTCAGGCCGATAATCTGATAAACTACGGTTCATGCAGGGTGTGTTCCGTGGAAGTCGCACTGAAAAAGGATGGTCCGTCGAGGGTGATGGCCTCATGCCACACCCCTGTATCAGAAGGATTCTACATATATCCTTCGACGGAGAAAATTAAAAAACTCAGGAAAAACATTATTGAGCTTGTATTGAGCGATTATCCCGCCGGCAGGATACACCCTGAGCCAGGAAAGCTTCCTACCGAATTCCAGAAGGTTATTGCTTCTATCGGGATACCTGAGGTAAGATACCCCGGAAACAGACAGGTATCAAAAGCAAAATCCGACAGGAGCCACCCATATATCTGGTCAGACCTCGATGAGTGCATTAAATGCTACAGGTGTGTAAGGGCTTGCGATGAACTTCAGAGCGAACATGTGCTTGGTATTGCAGGAAGAGGATTCGGAAGCAGGATCATAAAGGGATCTGACACTGATTTCATCTCTTCGGGATGTGTTTCATGCGGAGCCTGTGTGCAGACCTGCCCTACAAATGCAATTTCCGACCGTTACGGTACAAAAACGGTAATCCCCGATAAGGTGGTGAGAACAACCTGCACCTACTGCGGTGTGGGATGCAATCTTGAGGTAAAGGTGTCGGGTGGTGAAGTAAAAGGGATCGAGGCTCCGGTCGATGCCGCAGTTAACAGAGGCCACACATGCCTGAAAGGACGTTTCGCCTTTGAGTTCTATAAACATCCCGACAGGCTGACGAAGCCTCTGGTTAAACGTAACGGCAGATTTGAGGAGGCATCATGGGAAGAAGCATATGACCATATAGCAAGCAGGCTGACAGATATAAGGGAGAAATACGGCCCTGATGCGATAGCAGGGATTTCTTCGGCCCGGTGTACCAATGAGGAGAATTACCTGATGCAGAAGTTTATAAGGGTGGTTATTGGAACGAATAATATTGACGGCTGTTCCAGAGTGTGCCATGCTCCCACTGCCATGGGCATGCAATGGGCTTATGGAACAGGGGCTGCCACCAACTCGATCGACGACCTTTACCGTACAGGCTGTGTCCTTCTTATCGGAGCAAATCCTACTGCAGCCCATCCCGTAACAGGGGCAAGGATAAGGGCTGTCGCCCAGTCGGGCGTTCCCCTTATCGTGATTGATCCCCTCAAAATAGAACTGGCACGCTTTGCAAAGTACCATCTGCAGAACCGCCCGGGAACAAACGTTGCCCTTCTGAATATGTTTGCGCGTTTTATCCTTGAGGACGGGAGGATCGATAAAATATTCATAGGGAACAGAACTGAAGGATGGGAAGCTTTTGAGGCGCACCTCCGTACCCTGGATATCGACAAACTGGAAGCTGTTTGTGGTGTGGACCGCGAGCTTGTCAGGGCTGCTGCGGTTGAATACTCAACTGCCCACGCAGCAATGGAGTTTCACGGACTGGGCGTTACGGAACACTGGCAGGGCACAAAGGCCATTACCCTTATTGCCAATATAGCAATGATGACAGGCAATATAGGGAAGGAGGGAGCAGGCGTAAATCCCCTTAGAGGACAGAACAATGTTCAGGGGGCAGCCGATATGGGCGTTCAGCCTCATCAGGGGGCAGGCTATCTGCCTGTCGACGATCCGGAAGTCAACAGGCTGTACGCGGGATTTTACGGAAAAGACGTTCCGGGAAAAACAGGATACAGGATACCTGAGATGTTCAAAGCCTCAGAAAAGGGAGACTTGAAGGCAATGTGGGTAATCGGGGAGGATCTGCTTCAGACCGATCCCAACACCTGCCATGTAAGGAATGCCCTCCAAAGCCTGGAATTCCTCGTAGTGCAGGAGCTGTTCATGACAGATACTGCCAGGATGGCCAATGTGGTCCTTCCTGCCTCATCATTCCTTGAAAAGGAGGGGACCTTTACTAACGGCGAACGAAGGATACAGAAGGTGAACAGGGTCGTCGATCCCATTCCGGGAACAAAACCCGACGGGCAGATAATTACCGAGATAATGAACCATATGGGATGGAAACAGGAAGAATACAATCCTTCAACAGCCCTGAGGGAGATATCCGGAATTGTTCCATTCTTTAAAGGTGTAAGATGGGAAGAGCTCGGCAACAACGGGAAACAGTGGCCGGTAAATGAAGACGGCAGCGAAACCCTCATCCTTCATAAGGAATCCTTTAAAAGGGGTAAGGGCAGATTTCATGTATGGGATTTTGAGGAGAGCGAGGAACTTCTCACATATTCTGACGAATACCCTTATATTCTCACAACCGGAAGGATTCTCGAACACTATAACAGCGGCTCTATGACCCGAAGGACACCAAACGGACAGCTGGTGACGGAGGATATTCTCTATATCCATCCCGATGATGCCGGAAAAAAAGGAATCTCCGATAATGATTCTGTAAGCATTTATTCATCAAGGGGAAGAACAGTTATGAAAGCCAGGATCTCGGATGTCGTAAAACCCGGCGTGGTATACACCACCTTCCATTTCCCCGAGGCATCGATAAATTACCTCACAAGCGGAATAGCGGATGAATTTACTTTAACTCCTGAATATAAGGTTGTTGCAGTAAATTTTGAAAGATCTCTTTTTAGACATTTTTCTGATCCAGGTTGCGCGAAGCAGTAATGCCAGGGATGTGATAAATAGAAAATACTCCTTACAGGGGGTGTTTGTAGGATTAAGGTAAAAAAATAGAGTCTACATCACAAAAAAAGGGGGTGCTTAAGTAAAAAATAGGGTTATTTATAAAAATACCTCCAAAAAAATGATGGGGATTTAGAAATTAATATATTTTTGCCATATAAAAAATTTAATATATGGCAGAACTTAGATTTAGTGCATTGAAGGAAGTTTTCGGGAGAGTCCCCATTGAAACGACACCTCCTGCAAACAACATTTCCAAATTCTTTGGAGTTGATGTTTTCAACCTTCATAAGATGGAACATTACCTGTCGACAGAGGCCTTCAGGGTGATAAGGCGTGCAATCAATGAGGGCAAATCACTGACATTGAAGGAAGCTGACCAGGTAGCTATAGGGCTTAAAGCATGGGCGCTCGAAAGAGGTGTTACCCATTATACACACTGGTTTCACCCTCTCACCGACGGTACAGCTGAAAAGCATGACGGTTTCATTGACTTTGGCGATAATGGTCATCTTGTTGAAAATTTTTCAGGAGAGGTGCTGGTACAGTCCGAACCTGATGCCTCCAGTTTTCCCAGCGGAGGGATAAGAAACACTTTCGAGGCACGGGGATATACTGCCTGGGATGTGTCGTCACCTATGTTCGTTGTGGGCAACACTCTTTGTATACCTACAATATTTGTCTCATACACGGGCGAAGCCCTCGACTACAAGGCTCCTCTTCTTAAGTCACTCTCGGAGATCGACAGGGCAGCTGTCGAAATATGCCAGTATTTCGACAAGGACGTAACAAAAGTCACTCCCACACTCGGTATCGAGCAGGAATATTTCCTTGTGGACGAGGCTCTGTTTTATGCTCGTCCCGATCTTGAACTTGCCGACAGGACGTTGATGGGACATACGGCATCGAAAGATCAGCAGCTTGCCGATCACTATTTTGGGTCAATTCCGAGAAGGGTTACCTGCTTCATGAAGGATTTTGAATGTGAGGCTCATAAGCTGGGCATCCCGGTAAAAACGCGTCATAACGAAGTGGCTCCCAATCAGTTTGAATGTGCCCCGATATTTGAGGAGGTAAATCTTGCCATTGATCACAACCAGCTACTGATGGATGTTATGAAAAGGGTGGCAAGGAAACATAAATTCCGTGTTCTCTTCCATGAAAAACCCTATGCGGGAATTAATGGATCGGGGAAACATAACAACTGGTCGCTTTCAACCAACACCGGAGTAAATCTTCTTTCGCCGGGTAAGAATCCAAGAACAAACCTTCAGTTCCTCACTTTCCTGGTGGCTGTCCTCAAGGCTGTTTACGAAAGCAATGAGCTTATCAGGGCTTCGGTTATGAATGAATCCAATTCATGGAGGCTTGGAGGACATGAGGCTCCTCCTGCAATAATATCAGTGTTCCTGGGCTCCTATCTGAGCAAAATGCTGAATGAGGTGTCAAAAAAGGTTTCCGACAACAAAATGAGCCCCGAGCAGAAAACCGAGCTCAAACTCGGAATAGGAAAGATCCCCGAGATCCTGCTTGACAACACAGACAGAAACCGGACTTCTCCCTTTGCGTTTACAGGTAACAAATTTGAGTTCAGGGCTGTCGGTTCATCTGCAAACTGCAGTGCCGCAATGATTGCACTTAATTCGGCAGTGGCGTTTCAGCTGAGGAAGTTCAAAAAAGAGGTCGACCAGCTGATAAACAAGGGAAGAGGAAAGGATGAAGCCATCTTCCAGGTCCTGAAGAAATCCATAATAGAATCGGAGAAGGTCCGTTTTGAGGGAGACAACTATTCCGAAGAATGGATGAAGGAAGCTAAAAAGAGAGGATTGTGTTCTATAGAAAGCGTGCCCGAATCAATAAGCAAATACCTTAGTCCCAAATCGAAAGAGGTGCTTGTCGGAGGAGGTGTTTTTACCGAAAAAGAATTGGTAAGCCGCGTGGAAGTTGAGTATGAGAAGTTCACAAAGAAGGTTCAGATAGAGTCGAGGGTCCTTGCAGACCTGGCCATCAACCACATCGTTCCGACAGGAATAAAATATATGTCGTCGCTGATCGAGAACGTAAAGGGTTTGAAGGAAATATTCCCCGAAGACGAATACCTGAAACTCTCCGAACCCGGACGGGAGGCTGTCAGAATAATCTCTGACCACATCCTGACTATTAAAAAACAGGTCTTTGAAATGGTTGAGGAACGTAAAAAAGCCAACGCGACAGAGGACTCATTTAAGAAAGCTCTTGCCTATGAACTTAATGTGAAGCCTTTCCTCGAAAGCATCAGGTATCACATCGACAAGCTTGAACTGATTGTTGATGACGAGATCTGGCCTCTTCCGAAATACAGGGAACTTCTCTTTACAAGATAAGTCAGGGTTGGGTGATTTATATTCATGGTTTGTAAAGGGCATCATTTTTGATGCCCTTTTATAATTATGACATCACTATATCGCTAAGTGATGTGGCTTTCCCTTAATTTGATTACTTTTATGGTCGAAATTACCAGGAAATTATGAAACGGATAATCCTACTGATAATCATATTGTCTGTCGTCTCACTTTTTGATTCACCGGCGCAGAAGAGAAAGTCCGAAAGGGCATATGCTTCCTTCAAAGCCGGAGAATACTACGAGGCGATTGACCTTTTCAAAGATGCTTACTCAAAGGCAAAAAGATCTGACCGTGAGACAAGAGCTGAACTTGGCTACATGATAGCAGAAGCATACAGGCTTACCAATGATCCGAGAAACGCAGAGACATGGTACAGGCTGGCCGTCAGGTCATCAGTTTCCAGGCCGGAAGCCCAGTTCTGGCTTGCCTCCTCCCTAAAGAAGAACGGCAGATATCCGCAGGCGGTGGAGGAATTCAGGAAGTACAAGCAGATTGCTCCATCGGATCCCAAAGCTGATCAGGAATTAAGAGCCTGCGAACTGGCTCTTGAATGGCAGAAGAATCCGGACGCTTACAAGGTTGAGGAGCTGAAAGACCTTAACTCGGGCGATTCCGATTTCAGTCCTGCTTATGGCCGTGACGATTTCGGGGTTATTTTCTTCACTTCATCCCGCGACGATGCTGCAGGTAATAAGACACACGGGGCAACAGGACAGAGTTTTACTGATATCTTTGAAAGCCGCCTCGACAAGAAATCGAAGTGGAGCACTCCTGTACCCGTCGCTGAACTTAACAGTGATTCGGAAGAAGGAACTCCAAGCTTCTCGTCCGGCTTCAATGAGGTCTATTTCACCAGATGTGAAGCCGGAAAGCGTGAAATGAAAGGTTGTGTTATAATGGTATCCAGGCGGTCGGGCGACCGGTGGAGCGACCCTGAGAACCTTGAGTTACTTCCCGATTCAATGGTGACTGCTCATCCTGCTCTTTCAGCTGATGGTCTTACCTTATATTTCGTTTCAGATATGCCAGGAGGATACGGACTTAAGGATATCTATATGGTAACAAGGATCGATGAAAGCGATTCGTGGTCAGAACCCAGAAATCTCGGACCTGAAATCAACACCGGCGGAAATGAGCTCTTCCCTTTTTCAAGAGATGACGGGAGCCTTTATTTTGCTTCCGACGGTCATTTGGGAATGGGAGGACTCGATATCTTCAGAGCCGAATCACAACCCGACGGATCATGGAATGTTAGAAACATGCAGTCGCCCATTAACAGCTTTGCTGACGACTTTGGAATCACCTTTGAAACAGGAAACGAGAAAGGTATTTTCAGCTCGACACGAAAGGGAAGAGGTAATGATGACCTCTTTACCTTCGAGATGCCTCCACTCCGCTTCGCAGTTACCGGCCTTGTTAAGGACGAGAAGACAGGAACCCCGATCCAGGGATCGGTGGTTCAGCTTATTGCCAGCGATGGATCTAACCTTCAGGCCGAAACGGGTACTGGCGGGGATTTCAGATTTAACCTGAAGCAGGATGTCGACTATATCTTCCTGGCATCGAAACAGGGTTACCTTAACGGTAAAGAGAAGGAGACAACAAAAGGCCAGGAAAAAAGCCGCGACTACATGGTCACAATACTTCTTACGGCAACGGATAAGCCGATAGAACTCCCGAACATTTTCTATGACTTCGGAAAATGGGACCTGCGTCCCGAATCGATGGTTTCACTCGACAAGCTTGTTGAAACACTGATCGACAACCCCAATGTGACAATAGAACTTATGTCACATACCGACTCCCGCGATACCGAGGAATACAACCTCGACCTTTCACAGAAAAGAGCCCAGTCTGTTGTTGAATACCTGATAGCCAAAGGTATTGAAGCAGAGAGACTTTCTCCGAAAGGCTACGGGGAATCAACTCCCAAAATTGTCGATGAACAGACGGGAAGCCAGAATCCTTTCCTTAAGCAGGGGACCGTCCTTACGGAGCAGTTCATCAATACCCTGGCTACCGAGGAGCAAAAGGAAGTTGCTCATCAGATAAACAGGAGAACTGAGTTCCGCGTTCTGGGAACCGACTATGTTTCCACAAGAAAATAACCGAATGACAAAAGGTTCTATGCCACCGCGACAGATGAAGTATTCGAAGAACTCTTCGTTTCATGGGCATATCCTTTTTCTTATATTTACGAAAAAAGATCCGGATGCCGGTTGAATCAAGATACAGTAAGAGAGGCGTTTCAGCATCAAAGGAAGATGTGCACGATGCAATAAGGAATATCGACAAGGGGCTTTTCCCGAAAGCTTTCTGCAAGATAGTGCCGGATATTCTGGGAGGCGACACGAATTACTGCAATATAATGCATGCCGACGGAGCTGGAACCAAATCGTCGCTGGCATATCTGTACTGGAAGGAAACCGGAGATATGTCAGTATGGAAGGGAATTGCACGTGATGCCATTGTGATGAATACCGACGACCTTCTTTGCGTGGGAGCTTATGAAAATATCCTGCTTTCGTCCACTATAGGGAGAAACAAGAACCTGATCCCGGGGGAAGTGGTCTCCGCAATTATTAACGGGACAGAGGACATCCTTGAAGAACTGCGATCGCTGGGCGTAGGAATATGGTCGACAGGAGGTGAGACAGCCGATATTGGCGACCTTGTAAGGACGATAGTTGTTGATTCAACCGTAGTTGCCAGAATGAGAAGGGATGAGGTTATCTCAAATCATGGGATAAAACCTGGAGATGTTATTGTCGGTCTTGCATCCTTTGGCCAGACCACTTACGAAAAAGAATATAACGGAGGGATGGGCAGCAACGGACTTACTTCTGCCAGGCATGATGTTTTTGCTGATTATCTTGCAGCCAGATATCCTGAAAGTTACGACAATACGATCCCAGGAGAACTCGTCTACAGCGGAAAAATGAAGCTTACGGATACTGTTGAGGGAACGGGCACCGATGCCGGCCGTCTGGTTCTTTCTCCGACACGGACCTATGCCCCTGTAATTGTAAGTATTCTTAAGGAAATGAGGGAGAAGGTACACGGGATGGTGCATTGCTCAGGCGGAGGACAGACCAAGATAATGCATTTTACCGAAAGCCTTCATGTTGTGAAAGATAACATGTTTCCGGTTCCGCCTCTTTTCAGGCTGATCAGAGAGCAGTCAGGCACCTCCTGGAAGGAAATGTACAAGGTTTTCAATATGGGGCACCGCTTCGAGATCTACACCGACGAGAAAAGTGCCGGAGAAATGATTTCCGCCGCGGCCCGCTTCAGCCTGGATGCAAAAATAATAGGACACTGCAGGAAATCAGAAACAAACAAACTGACAATCATCTCGGAGCACGGAACATTCGAATATTAGTCAGTGATTTTCTTAAGGAAAGCAATTCAGTTTTTTATTATCTTTGCACCCGAAATTTCTAGACCAGATGTCAAACAATCTTATCCTTGATAAGCTTGAAGGAGTAAAATCAAGATTTATTGAGGTCGGAGAGCTTCTGACAAGACAGGATGTACTGTCCGACATGGAGCGCTACATTAAACTCAACAAGGAATACAAGGATCTTCAGCCGATAATTGAGGCTTACGAAAGGTACAGGCTTACGCTGGCTAACCTTTCCAGCGCCAAGGAGCTGCTGGCGACCGAGAAGGATGAGGAAATGAGGGAAATGGCCAAGGCCGAACTCGACCAGCTTTATTCTGTTGTTCCCGATATGGAGGAGGAGATAAAGCTTCTCCTGATACCAGCCGATCCCCAGGATGAAAAGAACGCCGTCATGGAGATAAGAGCCGGAACGGGGGGCGATGAAGCCAGTATCTTTGCGGGAGACCTGTTCAGGATGTACACAAAATTCTTTGAGCAGCAGGGATGGAAGCACGAGATCAACAGCTACTCCGAAGGAACGGCAGGAGGATACAAGGAGATAGTACTGAGCGTGTCAGGAGATGGTGTTTACGGGATTCTCAAATACGAATCGGGAGTTCACAGGGTTCAGCGGGTTCCCCAGACCGAAACCCAGGGCAGGATCCACACATCGGCAGCCTCGGTGGTCGTTCTCCCCGAAGCCGATGAGTTTGACGTAGAGATAAGAAACGAAGACATCCGTAAAGACACTTATTGTTCCTCGGGACCCGGAGGGCAGTCTGTCAACACTACCTATTCAGCAATACGCCTCACTCATGTGCCGACAGGAATAGTGGTGACATGCCAGGATGAAAAATCGCAGCTTAAAAACTACGACAAGGCTCTTAAGGAACTAAGGACAAGGCTCTATAACCTGGAATACCAGAAGTATCTCGATGAGGTATCGCAAAAGAGGAAGACAATGGTTTCAACAGGGGACAGGTCGGCAAAGATCCGGACCTATAACTATCCCCAGGGAAGAATGACAGATCACAGGATAAACCTGACAATGTACAACCTTCCATCGATACTCGACGGCAATATCCTTGAGATTATCGAGAAACTGCAGATGGCTGAGAATGCTGAGCGTCTGAAGGAAAACAATATATAAACCCGGTTAATATGGGCAAGCTTCAACTGTTTGAGAAAATCAGGGAAAAAAATTCATTTCTCTGCATTGGCCTTGATACTGAACCTGAAAAAATTCCGGCTTTCCTGCAAAAGGAAAAAGATCCGGTGTTTGAGTTCAACAGGAGGATTATCGACGCAACCCACAGCTATTGCGTTGCTTACAAGCCGAATGTAGCCTTCTATGAATGCAACGGTCCGGAGGGATGGAAGTCCCTTAAAGCCACTCTCGACTATATCCGCGGTAACTACCCGGGGATGATGGTTATTGCCGACGCTAAAAGAGGCGATATCGGCAATACCTCAAAAATGTATGCCAGAACCTTTTTCGGCAACATGGACTTCGACGCTGTAACCGTTGCGCCTTATATGGGTGAAGACTCGGTTAAGCCTTTCCTGGAATACGGTGATAAATGGGTGATCATTCTTGCACTCACGTCAAATCTGGGTGCCGACGACTTCCAGTACCACACTGACGGAGGTGTCAGATTGTTTGAAAGAGTACTGAAGGTATCATCATCATGGGGCTCGCCCGACAATATCATGTACGTTGTAGGAGCAACCCGTGCTGAGATGCTTCACGACGTAAGAAAAATTATTCCGGACCATTTCCTTCTGATCCCGGGTGTGGGCGCCCAGGGCGGAAGCCTTCAGGAAGTGACTGTCTCCGGAATGAACAATAGTTGCGGTCTTCTGGTAAACTCATCGAGGGCGATAATCTTTGCCGACAAAACAGAGAAATTCGCTGTCATAGCCAGCCAGAAAGCGAAGGAAATGCAGGCCGAAATGGCAGTCATTCTAAGAGAAAGAGGCCTGCTTTAACCATTATCATCTGAGGGAGCACAGATTTGTTACATCCGGCTGACGGGTGTAATCTTTTTTCTCTTCACCTTTCATTTTTTCAGGTACATTTCCTAACTTTATAACCTCGCTGTATAATTAATCCGTGCTGCCATGAAAGAGGAGTTCCTTCACTATTTATGGAAATATGGCCTCTATGACCATGATTCACTTTCTGACAATGAGGGTCAGAAGATCGTTGTTCTTCATCCCGGTCAGTATAACCGGGATTCAGGCCCAGATTTTTTTAATGCCAGGATACTGATAGGACCTACCGAATGGGCCGGCAACGTGGAGATTCATACCCGGGCCTCCCATTTTTACAGCCACGGGCACCACCGCGACCCCGCATTCGACAATGTCATCCTTCATGTTGTTGCCGAAAACGACCGCAGGGTAATTAATTCTTTAGGTGAGGAGTTGCTTACGGTCGAGCTTAAATATTCACTTTCGTACTACGAAAAGTATTGTGAACTGATTAACAATCCGTATACAATTGCCTGCCAGAAGGAACTGCGCCGGATCGACAACTTCCTTGTAAGGCACTGGCTTCAATCGGTGCTTGTTGAAAGACTGAAGGGGAAAAGTGAAACCATAAAGGTCATTTACAGGGCAACAGGAAATGACTGGGATGAAACATTCTACAGGGTTCTTTCGAGATATTTCGGCTTCAGGGTAAACACAGAGCCCTTCGAGATGCTTGCATCGGCAATCCCCTTCAGGATTATAAGGAAACATGCAGATAACCGTAAGCAGACCGAGGCACTGCTTTTCGGGACAGCCGGGATGCTTGAAGAGGGATTGTTCAGGGAGGCTCTCGCCGACAGGTATTACCTCGATCTTGTAAAGGAATACAGGGTTCTTTCCTCAAAATATTCGCTCCATCCCCTGCATGGTTGCCTATGGAAATTTGGGCGTCTGCGGCCGGTGAATTTCCCGACAGTAAGGATCTCTCAGCTTGCTGCTCTGCTGGGTACTGCCGGTGGCCTTTTTTCAAGGATAACCGAGGCTGAAGACCTGGGGACGATAAGAGACCTTTTAGGTACATCAGCCTCAGAATACTGGAACGACCATTATGTTTTCGGGAAGCTTAGCAGGAAGATGCCTAAGAAAGCAGGTAATCAGGCAATTGACATACTGATTCTGAATGCTGTAATCCCAGTTATATTCTGCTACGGACTGTTACATGGGAAAAAAGAGTTGTGCGAAAGGGCTCTGTCTTTTTCTGAGGAGACTGGTCCGGAGGAAAACATCGTCGTAAGAGAATGGAGAGAAGCAGGAATAAAATGTGAATCGGCTTTTTTCACGCAGGCCCTGCTTCAACTCACAGAGAGTTACTGCAGAAAGCGCAGGTGCCTCGAATGCTATGTCGGCTGCCGGATCATAAGCCTTGGAGGCACGCTCCTGAACTCCGATGAACTTTTGCTCGAGCCTCTTGTTACTTCTTAATAACTACAAGAGTTTGTTGATAACTTGATAAAATTATTCTGAACCCCACGCAACGTTTAGTACTAACTTTACGTCATTATTAAAAAGGGACACAATAAATTATGTCCCTGCTTCGTTGCCATTTAAAGAAATATTTTCTGAAGATTCAAAAAAAGTAGTCAATTGTTTGATAGTTTACATAAAAAAGCCTTATTTTTGCGTTCCAAAATTGGAGACTCAATTTATTTATGGATAAACAACATATTAATTAAAGACATGTATTTGACTACCGAGAAGAAACAGGAGTTTTTCAAGACGTTTGGAACATCAGAGATAGATACTGGCACAGCAGAAGGGCAGATAGCATTGTTTTCATACAGGATATCACATCTTACCGAACATCTGAAAAAGAATAAAAAAGACTTCAGTACCCAGCGCGCCCTGATAAAGCTTGTGGGTAGGAGGAGGAGACTCCTGGATTATCTGAAGGTAAAGGATATAGAACGCTACCGCGAAATCGTCAAAGCACTGAAATTACGTAAGTAAGGGAAAAAGGCAATTCTGAATTGCCTTTTTTCTTATTATCTGGAAATATGTGTAATTTCAGCAATCAAAAAATCATACTTTATGTTCAATATTAAAGAGAAGAATATCGATCTCGGTGATGGCCGGGTAATTACCCTTCAGACAGGGAAACTTGCACGACAGGCCGATGGCGCTGTTCTGCTTAAAATGGGTAAAACAATGCTTCTGGCAACCGTTGTGTCGGCAAAAGAGGCAAAGGAGGATACCGACTTCATGCCTCTGTCGGTCGAATACAAGGAAAAATATGCTTCATCAGGTCGTTTCCCAGGAGGTTTTCTCAAAAGGGAATCGCGCCCGTCCGATTATGAGATACTTATTTCAAGGCTCGTCGACAGGGCACTGAGACCTCTATTCCCGGATGATTACCATGCGGAGACTTTCGTTACAATAAATCTGATCTCAGCCGATATTGACATCGTACCCGATGCACTGGCAGGCCTTGCAGCTTCTGCAGCCCTGGCAGTCTCAGATATCCCTTTCAACGGACCTATCTCGGAAGTCAGGGTTGCAAGGATAAATGGCAGTTTCGTAATCAACCCGACTGCCACACAGCTTAAGGAAGCTGATATCGACCTGATGGTGGGAGCCACTATCGATAATATACTGATGGTTGAGGGAGAAATGAAAGAGGTGTCTGAAGCCGATATGATTGAGGCTCTGAGGGTAGCCCACGAAGCAATAAAAGTACAGTGCCGGGCTCAGATTGAATTTGCTGAAGAGGTCGGATCCACACTCAAACGTACGTACTGCCATGAAGAGAATGACGAGGATCTGAGAAAAAAGATCTGGGATGAAACTTATGCCAGATGCTACAAGGCCGCAAAGGAAGGAACTGATAAGCACAAAAGGGAAGAGGCTTTCGAAACAATTGTTACCGAATTCCTTTCGCAGTATACAGAGGAGAACCCGGTTAATGAGGCTCTCGTAAAAAGATATTTCCATGATGTTGTAAAGGAAGCCGCCAGGAGGCTGGTTCTCGACGAGAATATCCGCCTCGACGGAAGAAAGCCCGATCAGATCAGACCTATAACATGTGAAATAGATCCTTTACCTGCAACTCATGGATCTTCACTTTTCACCCGTGGCGAAACACAGTCACTGACAACTGTTACCCTGGGTACAAAACTCGACGAGAAGATAATAGACGACGTTCTTAATCAGGGAACAGAAAAATTCACCCTTCATTACAACTTTCCTCCTTTCTCCACCGGTGAAGCAAAACCCGCAAGGGGAATCAGCAGAAGGGAAATCGGACATGGAAACCTTGCCCACAGGGCTCTTAAGGTTGTTATGCCGCCCGACGAGGAGAACCCTTATGCCATCAGGGTGGTTTCGGATATTCTCGAATCGAACGGCTCATCCTCAATGGCAACTGTCTGCGCAGGTACTCTTGCACTTATGGATGCAGGAATCCAGATAAGAAAGCCTGTGTCGGGAATAGCCATGGGACTTATTACTGACAAGGATTCAGGTAAATATGCTATCCTTTCGGATATACTGGGCGACGAGGATCACCTGGGAGATATGGACTTCAAGGTTACCGGAACCCGCGACGGAATTACTGCCACCCAGATGGATATAAAGGTTGAAGGCCTTTCATACGAGGTCCTTACAAAGGCTCTGGAACAAGCCAGGGCCGGACGGCTTCATATCCTCGGAATAATGAATGAGACAATAGCAGAACCAAGGCCTGAGCTGAAACCTCACGCTCCAAGGATTGAAATGCTTACAATACCGAAAGACATGATCGGCGCTCTTATAGGCCCCGGAGGAAAAGTGATACAGGAAATCCAGCGCGAAACGGGAACGACAATTATTGTTGAGGAGATTGACGGACACGGAGATGTGAATATATTCGGAGAAAACAAGGATGCGATAACTGCAGCCCTCGAGTGGGTAAGGAGAATTGTGGCTGTTCCCGAGGTAGGGCAGATCTACAGGGGTAAAGTCAAGACCATTGTTCAGTTCGGAGCCTTTATCGAAATTCTTCCAAACAAGGACGGACTGCTTCATATATCGGAAATTGACTGGAAAAAGATAAAAACTGTGGATGAGGTTTTAAAAGAAGGTGATGAGGTTGAGGTGAAACTGATAGATATCGATCCCAAAACCGGAAAACTCAAGCTCTCAAGAAAGATACTTCTCCCGCGACCTCCCAGGGAAGAAGGCGAAGGCCGCAGGAACGACGATAACAGGCACTGAAAGAATAATTTGAATACACTCCGGCAGAGACCCCGAAAAGAGGTCTCTGCTTTTTTTTTACAAAACAGGTGTTCATGCCTTTGTTGATATTGTTAATCCCATTATTTATATTTGATATATAATGATCCTGTATGGAGATTAAATATAACTATATTGTTATTGAGGGTAATATCGGAGCCGGAAAAACAACACTTGCAACAAGGGTCTCAGAACAGTTCAACGGACGGCTCATACTTGAACGCTTCGCTGACAATCCATTCCTTCCAAGATTTTACAAGGATCCTGAAAAATATTCATTTCCCCTTGAACTGTCATTCCTCGCGAGCCGCTACAAACAGCTGAACGAGGAACTTGGGGTGCCTGACCTTTTCAAAGCCTTTACCGTTGCCGATTATTACTTCACCAAATCGCTCGTGTTTGCCGCCTCAACCCTAAAGGGTGATGAGTACAGCCTTTACAGGCAGATCTTCTATATTATCTACGGTTCCCTGCCAAAACCGGATATATACGTTTACCTTCACGTTAGTCCGGAAAAACTTCTTTCCAACATTGAAAAAAGAGGAAGAGATTATGAGAAATCTATTTCAGCCGGATACCTGAGAAAGATACAGGACAGTTATTTTGCCTTCTTCCGGCAAAATCCAGGAATAAGATACCTGGTCCTGGATATCAATAATCTTGACTTTGTTGCTGACAGCAATCATTATGAACTTATACTTGAAAACATTTTTGAAAAGGATTATCCCGGCGGACTGAATATGGTGATTTTATGAAAATTATATTAACTTTAGTGCACTTGTTACTATTTTTTATAATTTTGCAAATGATTTAGAAAGACAAGATTCTTCAATTGTTTGCAGAATAAACCAACATGATTAACACAAATAAAAATTAGACTATGAAAAAAATCAGAAGCTTTTTTATCCTTATCCTTGCAGCTGCATTTCTCGCAAGTTGCAGCGGCCTGAATAAAATGAAAAAAGAGGCCGGCGATATCAAGTATGAAGTTATTCCAAAAGTACTTGAAGCTCACGGTGGTCAGGTAAATGTTACCATCAAAGGTACTTTCCCCGAAAAGTATTTCAATAAGAAAGCAACACTTGAGGTTACTCCGGTTCTCACCTACGCAGGCGGAGAAACAGCTTTTGATAAGGTACAGGTTCTTCAGGGAGAAAAAGTCCAGGCAAACAACAAGGTTATTTCCTACACAGGAGGTGATTTCACCTATACAAGCACCATCCCTTACAAGGATGATATGAAGATGTCTGAGCTCGTTCTGAGAACTACTGCAAGTATCAATGCTAACACTCTCGATTTTGATCCTATCAAGCTTGCTGACGGCGTAATAGCTACTTCAACCCTCCTGGAAGTCCATGGAAGGATGATTATTATGCCCGACAAGTACGAAAGGATAGTTCCCGAATCACAGATGGCAGATATTAATTATGTGATAAACCAGGCAAATATCCGTAATTCGGAACTGAAGGCTGAGGACATCGCTCTCCTGAAGGAATATATTGCAGCCGTTAACACAGATCCCAACAAAGCGCTCAAAGGTGCAGTGGTAAGTTCATATGCATCTCCCGACGGCAAGTTTGATGAAAACGAAAAACTCTCAGGTAAAAGAGGTACTGCAGCCGACAAATTCATAAAAAAGGAATTTGACAAGATTGAAGCTGCAAAAATCGATGGATTCTTCAGCTCACTGACAACAGCAGAAGACTGGGACGGTTTCAAAACCGAGGTACAGAATTCGAATATTCAGGACAAGGAACTCATTCTGAGAGTTCTCTCAATGTACTCTGATCCCGAACAGCGTGAAAGGGAGATCAAGAACATGTCAGCAGCCTACGAAGAACTGAAAACAGAAGTCCTTCCTAAACTGAGAAGATCAAAAATGACTGTTAACGTCGACAATATCGGACGTACCGACGAGCAGATCCTTGCTCAGGCAAAATCAGATCCTAAGGTTCTGAGCCTTGAGGAGATCCTCCGTGCCGGCGCAGTAGCAACCGATCTTAATGATAAGCTTGCATTCTACAAAGCAGCAGCAGAAAACTTCCCTAAATGCATCCGCGCGCATAATAATGTTGGCTGCATCCTTATGAACCAGGGAAAAGCCGATGAGGCTCTCGCAGCATTCGATAAGGCAAAAGCTATTGCCAATAACGACGTTGTTAAAAACAATACAGCATTCGCACACCTGGTTAAAGGTGAAATTGTAAAAGCAGAAGAACTCTTTAATTCAATGACAGCCGCTACCGAGGAATCGAAGTGGGGTCTTGGCATGATTGCAATTACGAGGGGTGAATATGACAAAGCCGTTAATTTCTTCGGCAATGCAAACTGCTTCAACAATGCACTTGCACAGTTGCTCAAAGGTGATGTCACAAGGGCAAAGGCAACTCTTGACGCAATGACTGAACCATGCAGAGGTGGAAAATCACACTATCTCAAGGCAGTCGTAGGAGCTCGTCTCGACGACAAAAATTACATGCTTGCCGGCCTCAGGGAAGCTATTGCAGTAAAACCTGAGTGGAAAGCTTATGCAAAGACCGACCTCGAATTGGCAAAATATTTTGCTGACAGCGCATTCCAGGGTCTTGTTCAGTAAATGACTGTTCAGATTCAAAATATGAAAAGGGCGATGGTGACACCGCCCTTTTTCATTATTACATACGTCTTTGAAATATTATGGGCTTTTATTTCCCCTGTCTCTTCCTGCTCAACTCCCACAGAACAATCCCTGCACTTACTGCAATGTTGAAAGAGTGCTTAGTTCCGAATTGCGGAATCTCAATGCACAGGTCCGACATGTCAATGATCTTCTGATCAACTCCCTTTACCTCATGCCCGAACACAAGGGCATATCTGCAATCCGGAGCAGGTACAAAATCCTGAAGTTGAACCGATCCTTCGACCTGTTCAACCGCGACTATCGTGTATCCTTCCGACCGCAGAAGGGATATGGCATCTTCACTGTTCTCAAAATAGCACCAGGGTACCGATTCGGTGGCTCCTAGGGCAGTCTTCTGGATATCGCGGTGCGGAGGTCTGGCAGTTATCCCGCACAGATAGATCTTCCCTGTAAGAAAAGCATCGGCGGTCCGGAATACCGAACCAACATTGTTGTGACTTCTGACATTGTCGAGGACGATAACGAAATCCGGCCTGAGAGAACCCCTGTACTGCTCTATAGTCTTTCTTCCCAGTTCACTGTTGAGAAGCTTACGCATCCTTTTTTATGCTAAAATAGATAAAATATGCTTTAATTTTTCTAATTTTCCATCTGTGCCTTTGTTCTCAGTTTACTGGTTCACTTATAAATAACTTTAAGATGAATATTCACGAATTCCAGGGTAAATCAATCCTTAAAGCATATGATGCTGCCATTCAGGAAGGTTTTGTGGCTGAAACACCCGAACAGGCTGTTATGGTGGCAAAACAGCTTCAGGAAAAGTTCGGCACACAGTGGTTTGTGGTAAAGGCTCAGATTCACGCCGGAGGAAGGGGTAAGGGAGGAGGAGTAAAACTTGCCCATTCGGTTGAGGAAGCCGGAAAGATTGCCGGAGAAATGCTCGGAATGACCCTTGTTACGCCACAGACAGGTCCCCAAGGCAGAAAAGTAAAAAAGGTACTGGTAGCACAGGATGTATATTTTAAAGGTCCGTCAGAAACAAAGGAGTTCTATATAAGCATACTTCTTAACAGAAGAAGCGGAAAGTACCTGCTGATGTATTCACCCGAGGGAGGCATGGATATAGAGCAGGTGGCTGAAAAAAGCCCGGAACGGATCTTCACCGAGGAGATATCTCCCCTGTCGGGGCTTCAGCCTTTCCAGACCAGGAAAATAGCCTTCAGGCTTGGCCTCAGCGGCGAAGCATTTAAAAATATGCAAAGGTTCCTTGAAACAATATATGATGCATATAAAGGATGTGATGCACAACTTCTCGAGATAAATCCTGTGCTGAAAACAAGCGACGACAGGATACTGGCTGTAGACTGCAAGATCATTCTCGATGATAATGCTCTTTTCAGGCATCAGGAACTGGCCAGGATGAGGGATATTGATGAAGAGGACCCTGTAGAGGTTGAAGCCGGCAGGCATAACCTTAACTATGTCAGGCTCGACGGCAATGTGGGATGCATGGTTAACGGAGCCGGTCTGGCAATGGCAACAATGGATATTATAAAGTTATCGGGGGGATCGCCTGCCAACTTCCTGGATGTGGGAGGGGGAGCCAGTGCTTCAACTGTTGAAGCCGGTTTCAGGATCATCCTGAAGGATCCTGCCGTTAAAGCTATCCTCGTAAACATCTTCGGCGGAATAGTAAGATGCGACAGGGTTGCAAACGGAATTGTGGAAGCATACAAATCGATAGGGAGCATAAAAGTTCCTGTGGTTGTACGTCTGCAGGGAACAAATGCAGAAGAAGCGAAAGAAATAATAGATAATTCAGGATTATCAGTGATTTCAGCAACTACATTCGGTGATGCTGCCCTGAAAGTTGCTGAAGCCCTTCAGCTAAAACTGATTTAGTGCTGCTTATTGTGCGAATCGTCGCAAAAGGGCTTTGACTTTGATCGTCCGCATCTGCAAAGGTATATCTCATCTGGAGACTCCTCTGTTTCGCGCCTGAGATCCTTAAGAATTATCCGGCCAGTTATCTTTATCGGACCTCCGTCGATAACCTCCACAGTAACCTCATGTTTTTTTTCAGCCATCCTTTTATTGGTTATTTATCCTCGAAACCTGTTTTCCTGTGCATACCGTCGCAGAAAGGCAGATGATGACTGTTGCCGCATCGGCACAGGGATATGATGCCCGCCTTCATCTCCTTGCGATTTCCGCTGTAGATAAAGTTGAAATCACCCTTTATTACCACCGGACCGTCGGGCATTATCTTCACCGTTACGGGCTCTTCGGGTATAAGATCCTCATTCTCCTCCGACAGCTCAGGCCGCCTGTATTTAATATGATTTGTGTGCTCCGGCTCTACATTTCTGTTCTTGTTCTCATCATTCCACTTCCATGAAAGTGCCTCGGTGGGGCACATATCAACCACTTCTATGATCCTGTCGGTTGTCGATCCCTTCAAATCGACCCATGGCCTTCTGCCGGGATCAAATACCTCTATAAGCTCTCTGTAGCAATAGGAAGCATGAACGCATGCGTCAGGCTTCCAGTAAACCGTAATATCATCGTTCCTGTATTTCCTTCCCCCAGAAAAACTCTTCTTGTCGCGCTCCATATGTTTAATTCATTTGTTTGCAATTTAATACATTTTGTGTAATAAAATATTATCTTAGCGGGGTCAGGTAAAAGGCTTATTTTTATATTTGTCTGTAATTCAAAGGTTGAGAGTTAACTGGGGGTCAAATCAAAGTATTTGCTTCATGGACAGGAGCTTTTGGTATAGCGTTGCCATAGGAAACCGCAGGTTTTATTTACTGCCTATGGTAATATTCATACTGTCAGCTTTTATTCCGCAAAACCTCCACGCAACGGCAAATCAGGGTTCAGTCATTAGGCCTGAAGCCGCCACTCCTCTGCTCACGGTTTCGCTGACGGCATTTATCCTTACCCTTGTTGCAATACTTCTCATAATGTTTCTCCTGATAATGTTCTTTTCTTACAGGTTGAGAAAAGCCAACAGGGAACTACGCGACAGGAACAGCCAGATTGAGACAATAAATGCCGATCTGGAAAGGATAAACAGGGATCTCTCAATCCAGAAGGAAGCTCTGACAAGAGAATACTCGTATTCTGAAATGTTTTACAGGATGCTGATACAGTCGGCCGATGACGGAATTTCTTTCTATGACAGGGACTGGAACCTCAAATATGCAAATCAGGCTTTCTACTCTGTGATAGGTCTTGACAAAGACCAGTATAACAAAGCTGACCATTCAACACTTATTCATCCCGACGACAGAGAATTTGAAATTCAAAGAAGCCAGGCTCTGAAGAAAGATGGCTTTTTTGAGACGGAACTGAGGGTGAAACATCATGACGGTCATTATGTGAGCCTGTCAACACGTTCTGTTACAGTCAGGAATGATAAGAATGAAATAATAGGGGCCCTTACCATTTCACGCGATATCACGGCTCTGAAAAAAGTGCATGAAGACCTTGTTAAGGCCAAACTCGAGGCAGAAGCAAGCAACAGGCTCAAATCAAGCTTCCTTGCAAACATTTCACATGAGATAAGGACCCCGCTGAACAGCGTGGTGGGATTTGCAAACCTTCTGCTGGCAAACGACCTTACCAATGAGGTTAAGGAAGAATATATCGAACATATAAACCATAACAGCGAAAAACTCCTTCAGATAATAGGTGATATAATTGACCTGTCG
Organism: Bacteroidales bacterium; assembly: GCA_034002885.1. Classification (GTDB taxonomy): domain Bacteria; phylum Bacteroidota; class Bacteroidia; order Bacteroidales; family VadinHA17; genus LD21. The sequence goes on along the minus strand of JAVEZS010000025.1, from coordinate 20,912 downwards.
AGGCTCGAAAGCTCACAAATAGAGATAACATACGAGGAAGCCTCAGTAATCAGTATCATAAATGAGATTGTTGAAGACGCCAGAAAAGTCATCAGGAGAAATGAAAAATCGATCATTATTGACGTCAGGAACATGCTCGAGGAGAACGGAGACCTGATCTTTACTGACAGGGTGTGGCTGAAAAGGGTGCTTAACCATCTGATGGACAACGCTGTTAAGTTTACTCTGGAGGGATCGGTCAGACTTACGTATTCGAAGGAAAATGAAAGCCTTGTTTTCAGGGTTAAGGATACGGGTATCGGAATAAACCAGGAGAATCTAGATCATATTTTCGAAGAGTTCCGTCAGGAAATAGATGGACATCACCGGCCTTTCGAAGGTCTGGGAGTCGGACTAACACTTGCAAAGGAGGTTGTCGAGAGAATGGGAGGCAAAATCTACGTTCAGTCTGAAAAAGGGGTAGGTTCTGAGTTCAGCTTTTCCATACCATACAGGCCTGCAGGAGGAAGCACGCGCCTGAAGGCAAAAGCAACATCAAACGAGTCCTCAGGTGTGCAGAATGACTGGAGCAGGAAAACATGCCTGCTGGTCGACGACAACAAGGATATTCTCCTCTATCTGAACAGGGTACTCTCCGATACGGGAATAAACGCCCTGACAGCCAGGTCAGGAGTGGAAGCGATAGAGATCCTTAAAAAAACACCTGAAATAGATGTCGTCCTTCTTGATATGCAGATGCCTGAAATGAACGGGATAGAGGCTACGCGTGAAATACGGAAGATCCGGAAGGATATACCTATTATAGCCCAGACAGCTTTTATCTTTGAGGATGATAAGGATATAATCCTTGAAGCGGGCTGCGATGCCTGTCTTATTAAACCGATCAGAAAGGAACATCTCCTTACGGTAATGTCAAGCTTCCTGAAATCGGTCTGATATCATTTTTAGCACCAGGTTTTTCAGATGATTGATGATCACTATGCTGATATTGTTTTGCCTCTCGCGGTAAAGGGGGTCTTTACCTACGCCATTCCTGACCTGCTTGCAGGAAAAGTGGAAAAAGGATCCCGTGTTCTCGTGCAGTTCGGAAATAAAAAGCTGTATACGGGAATCGTTGTCCGGACCCATAATAAAAACCCTGAGGGCATAAGTGTCAGAGAAGTTATTAAAGTCCACGATCCTGAGCCTGTTGTCAATGATATTCAGCTGAAATTCTGGAAGTGGCTGTCGGAGTATTATATGTGCAGCATCGGAGAGGTGATGAAGGCTGCAATACCTTCCGACCTCTGTCCCGAGGGAGTGACAGAACTTCCTGTGGCAGAGAAGTACAGGCCACACGAAGAGACTTTTCTCACCTTGTCGCCTGAGCTTGATGAAGAAAAGCTAAACACTGTACTCGATAAACTCGTCAGAGCACCCAAACAGTATGAACTTCTGACTGTTTTCATCGATCTTTGCGGATATGAACAGGGCAAACCGGGCAAACCCGTAAGAAAAGCCTCACTTCTCAGGGAAGCACATGCATCACCTGCGGCAGCTGATGGCCTCGTCAGAAAAGGAATCCTGGTTTCGCAGCAGATCCCGACAGGCAGGCTTCCCGTAAACATGATAAATCCTGAAATGCTGAAAGAACTCAGCCCTGCACAGGAATCCGCTTACCAACAGATAAAAACGATCTTTGAGAAAAAAGAAATCGCCCTTCTGCACGGTATTACCTCGAGCGGTAAAACAGAGATTTACATGCATCTCATCAGTGAACAGATAAAGGCAGGAAAACAGGTTCTTTACCTCCTTCCCGAGATATCACTTACAGCTCAGATAATTCAGCGCCTTAACAGGCACTTCGGACAGGCTACCGGTGTCTTCCACTCGAGGTTCACCAGCGCGGAAAGAGTTGAAATATGGAATCGTGTGGCCGACAGAAAAAACGGATGTAGCCTTGTCCTTGGAGCGAGATCAGCACTATTCCTTCCTTTTCATAACCTGGGACTCGTAATTGTCGATGAAGAACAGGACGGTTCATACAAACAGCATGACCCTTCGCCCAGATACAACGCAAGGGATTCAGCACTCGTGCTGGCCGGACTGCATGGTGCCAAGAGTGTTCTGGGATCGGCATCACCCTCGGTCGAGAGTTATTATAACGCCCTGTCAGGAAAATACGGACTAGTTGAACTGAATGAGAGATACGGGAATATAAAACTTCCGGATATCATTCTTGCAAACACCAGGGAGGCATACCGGAAAAAGCTTATGGTGTCGCATTTTACTCCCGAACTGCTTGAGGCCATGGATGAAGCCCTGGGAAATAATGAACAGGTCATCCTCTTTCAGAACAGAAGAGGCTTCTCTCCTTATATCGAATGTCCGGAATGCGGCTGGATTCCAAAATGCGTTCAGTGTGCAGTAAGCCTTACCTACCACAAGGCTATCGGCAGACTGGTCTGCCATTACTGCGGATTCACCTCATCCATTCCCCCGAAATGCGGCAATTGCGGATCATCCGGCCTGGTTTCCAGGGGATTCGGGACCGAAAAGATAGAGGACGAGATAAGGATTATCTTCCCAAAGGCCCGTATTGCCAGAATGGACCAGGACACGACAAAGGGCAAAAATTCATTTGGAAGGCTCATCAGGTCGCTTGAAGAGGGAAATACAGATATCCTTATAGGTACTCAGATGATCTCAAAGGGGCTTGACATAGAAAATCTCACGGTAGTCGGCATTCTGAATGCCGACAACATGCTCAACTTTCCCGATTTCAGGGCTCACGAGAGGAGCTTCCAGTTGATGGAACAGGTAAGCGGAAGAGCAGGCCGACGGAAAAAGGTGGGTAAAGTGGTGATCCAGACTTCCGAACCCGGGAACAGGATTATAAGACTCGTGCTGAACCATGATTATAAAAACATGTTCAGGCTTCAGGCTGAAGAACGAAAAGCTTTTTATTATCCTCCGTTCAGCAGGATGATCAGGTTAAGCGTGAAGCACCGTGACAGGACGATCCTGAATTCCCTGGCCGAACAACTTGGAAACGAACTTAAAAAGGAATTCGGAAAATCCGTTCTGGGACCTGAGTACCCGGTGATCTCACGAATACAGCTCTGGTACATTAAAACAATCATTATAAAGCTTGGCAGGGATGTGCCGGTCCTCCGGTCGAAACAGATTATTGCAGAGGCGATGGAAAAGGTTGAAAGATCTCCCGGAGCATCGTCGCTGAGAATAGCAGTTGACGTTGATCCTTACTGATGCAAAAGAACACCGCAGGAAATCCTTTTTGGGAAGTTCTTTTATTTGCCCCTTAATAAAAACAAGCTAAATTTGAAAAAGCACAAACTGCCCGCAATGAAAATAGAAGTGTCGAATGGTGAGATAATTGATAAGCTGACAATTGTTCAGATCAAACTGGAAAGGATAAGTGATAAGGCAAAACTTGAGAACTTAAGGAAGGAATTCAGAATCCTTGAGGAGGCATCAGCAATGATAATTAACCGGGAAGATCCTCTATACAAAGACCTGTATAAAGTAAATTGCGATCTCTGGGATATCGAGGACCGCATAAGGGATCTTGAAAGGAAAAAGGATTTTGGTCCCGATTTCGTAGCTGCTGCAAGGGCAGTCTATTTTACTAATGATAAACGATCCGAAATCAAGAGAGAAATCAACATAAAGACTTCCTCCGATCTAATCGAGGAAAAATCATACGAAAAATATTAAAATGAGGATCCTGATAATCAGAACTTCAGCCATGGGCGATGTTGCCCTTACAACCCCCGTGCTGAGGGGAATGCTCGACAGGTACCCCGAAACAGAAATAATCCTGCTGACCAGGCCTCAGTTCTGGGCTTACTTTGGCTCCTACGAAAAGATCCAGCTTTTCCTGGCTGATTTCAGGAAAAGCCATAAGGGCATTTCAGGGCTGTTCCGCCTTTACAGGGATATTCAGAAACAGGGCACCGTTGATTACGTGATCGACCTGCACGACGTGCTCAGATCCAAAATACTGAGATCCTTTTTCAGGCTTAAGGGAGTTCCGGCTGTTAAGATCGACAAGGGACGAAAGGAAAAAAAAGCCATAATAAAAGGGATCAGCAGGGAACCGATAAGACATACGGTTGATCGTTATGCGGATGTCATGAGAAAAGCAGGATTTGATTTCAATCTGCCCTCAGGACCCTGGATAATACCAGGCGAAGATTCGATCAGAAGCATTTCAGGAATGATAGATCCGAATGGGGAGATAAACATCGGAATAGCTCCCTTCGCAAAACACAAACTGAAGATGTGGCCGGTTGAGAACATGATCTCCCTGATGAAAAAGCTCTCGGAACACTACAGGGCTAAATTCTGGCTTTTTGGAGGAAAGGATGAACAGGGGAAACTGGATGTGATCCATGAGAAAATCCGTAATTCGGAGAACCTTGCCGGCAGACTCAACCTTGGAGAGGAGATCGCTTTTATGTCGGTACTGGATGTCATGATATCAATGGATTCTTCAAATATGCATATGTCCGCACTTACGGGAACAAATGTAATATCGATCTGGGGAGCTACCGATCCCGTTACCGGATTCGGAGCCTGGGGACAGCCGGATGAATATTCCGTAAGAATTCCTTACAGCAGGCTTAATTGCAGACCTTGTACGGTTTTTGGCAAAGGAAGCTGCAGAAGAAAAGACCATGCCTGTATGAACTGGCTGACACCCGAAATTGTTTTTCAGCAGATAACCGATTCCGGACTCTTTGACAGACTCCTGGCAGCTAAAAACAACAGCAGCCTCCGGAAAACAAAGTAGCGAGGGTAAAGAAAAGCTGTGCCTGAATTTTCAAAACTGTATCTGTTTCAGACCTGTTCAAACCTGATTGTATCCCGTATGATATTACTGCCTGACTTATAAAATGAAGTTTATAGTTTCAGGCTGATCCCTGCCCGTTTCAGAAGAGCGACTATCCACACCATAAGCACTGTCCAGACCATCGATCCTGCAATTACGACAAGAGATAACTCTGACTGTTTGTAGTAAAGAAGCTGAATCCCTGATATCTGGATCAGATGATAGATTATGGAGGGGAAGATATATGTAGTGAGAGGATTCTCTCCTGCCGGCCTGAAAAAAGCCGCCCATCTGGTCCTGTTGTAAATGTCTGTAACTAGGTATACGATAATGAATACAGAAAGGCTTATTCCGGAGCATATAAGTCCCCAGCTTGGAGTAGCCTGAAGCTTTGATATGATGAACCATCGGCGGAGAAAGAATCCTGCAGCAAGTAAAACGACTGCAGCAATTACAAAATCCCTTATAAGATACCACTGCCCCACTTTTCCGGCATTCTTCATCATCACACCGGCAGTCACTCCGCAAAGTACAAGGAAAGGAACACTTCCGTCGAGTACAACACCCAGAAAAGGCCTTATGGGGTCCATGAAACCGGTAAGCTGTGCTGCGCTTAATATATTCAGAGCCAGGAAGAAAAGTGTAGCAGTAATTGTTTTAAGAAGGGAATCCCGAAAGATAAGGTAGACGAAGGCAGCTGCCATGTAACCCCAGCCTATCTGCCCGAGTATTCCCCACCAGCCTGCAATTAGTGATCCGTCATTCTCAGGAAGACCAGATCGGAATCTGAAAACGAGAAGTATCAGTAAACCGATACCTGCCAGCCTGAATCCGGTGTTCCTGTAAATTTTCTGCTCCTTGTCGGGGTAGTTGTTCCAGATGAGGAGAACAGCGATATACATCAGAAGGGCCCACAGGTTTTTGCCGATCCCGGTCAGTTCCGGGTTTACTCTTCCCGTATTTAGCATCAGTATGCCGATGATAAGCAGGCTCACGCTTCGTGTCAGGATGTGCCTGCTGTTGTCGGCAGATGTTAAACCCATGGCTGTTCTTTTTGAGAAGGCGAAGGGGACAGACATGCCGGCTATGAAAAGGAAACCCGGAAATACCCAGTCGGCCAGCCCCATTCCATCATGACCGGCTACTGTATGACCCAGCCATGCCGGGACCACATCCATATTGAGATCGTTGACAAAAAGCATGAGCAGGATCGTTAATCCTCTCATTATGTCGATTGATGCGATACGTTCTGATGCCATCGTAATGTTAATTTTGGTAATGGGAATAATTAACATGGATTGATGGCCGGGGAATTGATGTATCTTTCATAACCTGGGTTTCGTGTCAGATTGTGCTACCGCAATAATTGCTGAGAACGGGGAAAGATATAAAATAATTTTTTCCATGCCATGCAAAAATGATAAGGTTTGGTGGAAACCGTAATCAAACTGAATTGTATATATTTAACTTTTGCTGGAAATTTCCAGGGAATTCAAAACCAGAAGCTGATGAGTATGAATTTTTTCAGGAGGAGATGCCTTCATATTATTCTGCTGAGCCTTTCAATCCTCGTTTCGGTTTCGTTGAAGGCTGTTGTAACAAGAGTTGTGGTGACCAAAACAGAATCTTACCTTGAAAACAAAAAATTCGGGCATGCAGGTTCCTATCTGAGACTTACAGGACAGTTCTACGGCGAAGTCGATCCTGAGGATCCGCTCAACAGTGTCATCCAGGATATAAACCTCGCACCTGTGAATGAAAGAGGAATGGTTGAATATGTCTCCGACTTTGTTATACTCCGGCCGGTTGATATGGAAAAAAGCAACGGGCTGCTGTTTCTCAGCCTTCCAAACAGGGGAAATATTTTTCCGGCCGATTCGGTTCTCCTTTCCAGAGGTTACATTTACCTCTGGTGTGCCTGGCAGGGGGATGTCCTGAGAGGAGGCAACCGCCTTACAATGAGAGTGCCATATGCCTCCGTGAATGGAGATGAGGTTGCCGGTATACTCAGGACAGAGTTCCAGGTCAACACGGAAACAAGGACTCTGGACCTCAGCAGCGGATTTTTCTCAGGGCAGACACATCACAGCTATGAGACAGTAAGTATTGATAATTCAGGCAGCAGGCTTACGAGGCGCGTGCTGGAATCGGATCCTCGTGAACCCGTTCCCAACACTGAATGGGCTTTTTCCGACTGCTCGAAACTTCGTTACCCAGGAGTTCCAAATCCGGGAAAAATATCGGCGGCTAACGGATTTCAACCCGGGTATATCTATGAACTTATTTATATGGCGAAAAACCCTCTCGTCCTGGGACTTGGTTTTGCCGCTGTAAGAGATATTACATCCTTCCTCAGAAATGAAACGGAGGATGAATTGGGTTATCTCAATCCGCTGACAGACAAGGGAAAAGATGCGAATCCGGTGAAGGTCGCAGTAATGCAGGGAGTGTCGCAGTGCAGTAATTTTACCCGTACCTTTCTTTTCCTCGGTTTCAATCAGGATGAAGAGGGGCGACAGGTCTTCGACGGGGTGAATGCACATATAGGCACACGCAGGATATCCCTCAATGTAAGGTTCGGAAGACCCGGGGGAGGAGGGCTGCAGAGAGAGGATCATCTGTTCCCCGGAAATGACCCTCCTTTTACATGGAGCACTGAATATGATTCAATATCGGGAGTTACTGGAGGGATACTTGGGAAATGCGCTGAAACAGGAACCTGCCCGAAAATAATGCAGACTCTTAGTTCGTCGGAATACTGGCAGCTCAGGGCTTCTCTGACAACAACCGATTCCCGTGGACTTCGTGATCTGGAAATACCGGAAAACGTAAGGATCTACCTTTTTGCGGGAACTCAGCATACTCCTTCGGAAAGCGCCGATCAGGCAAGCGGATTTCCCATGAATCCCAATTCCTGGCAGCCTTATCTGAGGGCGCTCCTTGTTCGTCTCGAACAATGGGTGATGGACGATCTTGAGCCTCCGCCCGCCGCTTATCCGACACTCGCAACAGGAACTCTTGTCAGCCCCGGAATCAGCAGCACAGGATGGCCAGCAATACCGGGTATCCCGTACAACGGGAAAGTAAACGAACTGCCGCTCCTGGACTATGGCCCTGAATATGATTTCAGAAATGTGACAGGAATTCTGAGGCTTGAACCTCCCCAGCCAAAAACAGAAGAATATTACAGGACACTGGTCCCGAAAGTCGACAGGGACGGAAATGAGACAGGAGGTATTCGCGGGATCAATATCAGGGTACCTTTAGGCACCCATACCGGCTGGGCTCTCAGGAGAGAGGGTTACGGAAAGGGAGACCTGTCATCTTTGAACGGTATGTTCATTCCATTTAAAAAGACAAAAAAAGATCGCAAGGAGACCTCTGACCCGCGTAAGTCGCTTCAGGAAAGATACAAGACCCACGAACGTTACGTGGAAGAAGTCAGGAAAGCAGCAGGTGAGCTGGTGATTGAAGGATTTCTGCTTCCTGATGATGCCCGGACTGAAATTGAAAAGGCCGAAAAGAGTAGTGTATTAAAGTAGAATAAGACAGGTATTTGTTGAAGTAATTACATTAACAAAGTTTCGTAATGAATAAGACTTTTTTAAAATTCAGATTGTTTATTATTCTTTTTGCCGCGATACCGCTGGTTCTTTCCGCTCAGAACCCGCCGCAGGTTCCGCCACAGGGTGGACAGGCAAGAAGAATGGATTTGCCCAGAAAGGGCCCATGCCCCCTGCCGATACTGCCTGCCCTGCCTGCATATTCCGATTCAGGTTTTTATGCCATGAAAGCTGTCCCTCACGGAAGGATTGAAAAGGTGAATTACCTGGCTCCCGACGGAAAAGAAAAAAGAATGCATGTTTACCTTCCTCCCGATTATGACCCTAACAGTACTGTAAGGTATCCGGTTCTTTACCTGAACCATGGAGGAGGTGATGATGACTCAGGATGGACGCTCGAAAACAATAGGCAGGGAGGATATGCGCATCTGATCCTCGATAACCTTATTGCCGGAGGAAAGGCTAAACCCATGATTATTGTAATGCCTAATACAAGGGGAATAGCAAGTGCCAACCCGCCTGTCCCGGGAACTGACGATCAATGCTCACAAGAATATATAAGCAGCATCATTCCTTTTATCGATTCCCATTACAGGACAAAGGCCTCGAGGGAATACAGGGCGCTTGCCGGTCTGTCGATGGGTGGTTTTGTTGTGCTCCATACCGGACTGCCGCATCTGGATACTTTCAGCGAGCTTTATATTTACAGCTCAGGACATATTTCGCCTGAAACACAGACTCAGTTCGAAGAGAATTTCAAGGCTGTCTTCAGCGATTCGGGTTTTAACGGTCTTTTCCGTGTGCCGCTGTATATGGCAGCAGGAGAAACAGATATCGCCCTCTATAACGGGATGAAAGACCTGGCCGTCTTTAACCGTTACGGAGTCCGTAATTTCTGGGTTCTGAGCGACGGAGGACATGAATGGGCAAACTGGCGAAGGTATCTTTATCAGACTGCCCAGGTAATGTTCCCCGATTGTGATAATAAACAGGAATAAAACAATATCATGAAAAAAATCAAAGCACTTTTGCTGATACTGGTTGTTATAACTTCAGTGTCAAATTTTATCGCTGCCCAGCAGTCACACATTAATCTTGACTGGGCCCCTCAGAGAAACACTCAGAACCTGAAACCTTTCGGGGCATCGGTCATCTCACCTGAGGTAACTGATGACAGAATGGTGACTTTCAGAGTTGCTGCCCCGGAGGCAATGGAGATAAGCCTGACCGGAAATGTTCTGCTTGGACTGGGAGTGTCAAAGCCTGTTCCCTTTACAAAGGGGGAAGATGGTATCTGGACTCTGAAGGTGGGACCCCTCGAACCGGAGATTTATTATTACAAACTGATTATCGATGGTGTAAGCGTTGATGATCCTTCGAACAACCTTACCGGCTTCGCAGGCCAGCCTGGTTTCAGCATTCTGGTTGTACATGGGGAAGGCCCGGCATTCTATGATGCCAGGAATGTTCCTCACGGTACGGTTGTGAGGCATATTTATCATTCACAGGTTACAGAGGGAGAACGTGAGATGTATATCTATCTTCCTCCCGGTTACAGCAGCGACAGTAAGTACCCCGTATTGTATCTGCTGGGTGGCTCGGGAGAGCTTGCTTCAACATGGAGTCTTTTCGGGAGGGTGAACTTTATTGAGGACAATCTGATCGCGGAGGGTAAAGCTCTGCCGATGGTTATAGTTATGCCGAACAACCAGGTGGTGCACCGGAGCGATCCGAAGCATAGTGAACTGACATTCAGTATTTTCAATGATGAGTTGACAAGGGTGGTCATACCGCTCGTCGAAGAATCGTACAGTGTCCGGACCGATCGTAATGGCAGGGCTGTTGCCGGGTTGTCGATGGGAGGAAGGCATGCTCAGGTGGTTGGCTTCAATAACCTCGACAAATTTGCTTCCTTCGGTCTTCTCAGCTCGGCAGAGTCACTTGATCTTACGCCTTCCATTGGGCTTCCCGATTTCAATTCAAAGGTTGACTACCTGTTTGTTGGCGCCGGTACAAATGAAACCAGGCCGGGTGCAAGACATGAAGTCTTTCATAACGAACTTATGAAGAGGAACATCGTTCACGAATACTATATCGGGAGTAGAGGAGCTCACGATTTTATTACATGGCGTCACCTTCTTTATTATAAATTTCTGCCGGGATTGTGGAGAAAATAATGCAATTAAATCATTCGTGAGCAGGATTACACTGAACAGTAGAAATATAATCAGGTACTTTCCCCTGACTCTTGTACCTATGGTTTTTGGTTGTGAAAAGGAAAAACCTTTGCCAAACATTATCTTCCTTCTCACCGACGACCATCGCTATGATGCAATGGGCTATACTGGCAATCCCTATATTACGACCCCCAACATTGACAGACTGGCCCGGGAGGGTGTGGTATTCACCAATGCATTTGTAACGACTTCCATTTCATGTGCAAGCCGTGCAAGTATCCTTACCGGACAATATGCCTCGCGTCATGGCATCAACGATTTTACAACGGATATGAGCAGCCAGGCAGTGGCTCAGACCTATCCCCTTCTTCTTAAGGAAAAAGCAGGATACAGGATAGGGTTCATAGGAAAATACGGTGTGGGGATAAAGGCACAGCCTGAGGAAAAATATGATTACTGGGGTTGTGACAGGGTAATACAGCCCATGTATGAAAATTATGATTCAACAGGCAAAATGACCCATTATACGGACATCCTTGACGGACGAATAAAGGAGTTTATCGGGAAGTTTGGAAAAGAAGGCCCCTTCTGCCTTTCTGTTAGTTTTAAGGCACCACATGTTCAGGACGGAGATCCACGGCAGTTCATATATAATGAAAGGTATTCAGATGATTACAGGGATCTTGATTATCCCCGGCCGGCGACAGCTGATGACGAATACTGGAGAATGTTCCCTTCGTGGTTCCGTAATAACAATGAAGCCAGGAACAGATGGAAGATAAGGTTTGAGACTGATACTCTTTTCAGGGAGAGCATTCGGGGATATTACAGGCTGATCCAGGGGGTAGATGATGTGGTAGGGAATATTGTCGAAGAGTTGAAGGGAGCGGGGATAGGGGATAATACGATAATAATCATGGCAGGAGACAATGGATTCTTTTTAGGGGAACATGGCCTGGCTGGAAAATGGTTTGCATATGAAGAATCGATAAGAATACCTCTCTTTATTTATAATCCCCTGGAGAAGGAAAAGAACAGAGGCAGGCAGATCTCTGACATTGCACTGAACATTGATATTGCGCCTACCATACTTGAATATGCTGGTTTAGGAATACCAGAAGGAATGCAGGGCAAACCTCTGCAGGGTACATGGAAGAAGACTGAAGGGGACAGAAGGGATATGTTCTTTTATGAACATCGTTTTGAACATCCGGGTCTTCCGAAATCTGAAGCTGTTGTGAGTCTTGATTACAAATACATACACTATTACGAGTTTCAGGATAGCAGCCGTGAGTTTTATGATCTCCGGGCCGACAGGGGAGAGATTAACAATCTGATAAACTCGGGGGAATATCGGGATCTTATAGAAGATTATACTGATTTGCTCGACAGCCTGAGGGCGGAGGTGAGGTGACTTGAGGCGACTTGCCATTATCCCCGGTCTTAGTATCTGTATAACAGATCTTTAAGAATATTCCAGGATGGTGTCGGGTATCAGTACGGTAAAAAGAGGTATATCCTTAGGTTGAATTATCGGTAAATTTTATAAATTTGCCGGCCTGTACGGGATATTAAGTTCTGGAAAGTTTCGGGGACTAGCGCTTAAAGTTTTGAGTTTTATGATCGGAAGTTCTTTTAAATAAAATTATCGGGGTGTAGCACAGTTGGTTAGCGCGCTACGTTCGGGACGTAGAGGTCGGAAGTTCGAGTCTTCTCACCCCGACTGAGTAAATCAATTGGCCTTGTAAATCAAATATTTACGAGGCCATTTTCATTAGTAGTACAAAAAGTAGTACAAAACTATTTGGTCATACCTCTATCTTCGTTCATTAAGTTGCTAACCAATAAATCTGTATTGATTTTCTATTTATAAAGGAATCATTCTAAGAAACAGACCTAACGAATGAGTCTTTGTGTCTATTCGGTTTAACCTTCTGTTGGTTTGCTTTGAATTTGCCGAATAAATTCGATTTATTATAAAATGCTTTCGTCTCAACCTAATATTTTACATATGCACGGATTTGAGCAATAAGCCAAACATCTCCGCTACGAACCAAAATATCGGTGAACATATGATGTGCCAGGGAGGATAAATCATCGAATTCCCCACCCTCAATAAGTGCCTCCCCATCAAGAACTGCCACATGGTCCGTCACAAAATTTACCCGGATAATACGGCTTGTATGTGTCGAGCCTTTGGCGGGACCACTTAAAAGCTCACCGAATAGTTTACGAATCTCCTGGTGACCACTTGCTACTTCTCCCCGAGGGCTTATCAGTACCGCGTCTTTTTTGAGGCAAGCGACTATTCCCTCAACATCTCCAACCCGCCAGGCCTGGTCATATGCAGCCTCAACCTTGAGAACCGATTCCTTGTCCCGTTGTTTATTGACTCTTTTCATTTCTGGTGTTTGATTGTTTTGTCCTGTTATTGGTTCAATTTTTGCAAATACAAGTGCAGGTATTACTGCGAGTGCTGATATGACGAAGTTTATTCTTTTCATTTTCATTTGTTGAGCAAACTCATTATTTTCATAATAAGTTTTGGTGGGGGTTTCATACCAAGTTGTTCCATAAGAGAGAATTTATCCGGGACACCCCAGTGTTCAGTTAACTTCCCGGCTTCGAATCGCATAATATCGATTACAGTAATCTCAAATTTTTTGCCTGTCGGAAACATTGGCCCAAATTTGTTTTTATGTGTCCCACGTCCTGTCATCCGACCCCAGACTTTAGAACCGTCCATAATTATATCCTCTATGATCAAAGAAAAATCCGGAAAGGAGTAGTGCAGACTTTTAATAGCCTTTTTAACTCCTTCAACATTGGGAGGGAAGAATCCATATTGATGTTCAACAAAGTCGGGTGAGGAATAAGTATCAAAAACAGATACGTTACCTTTACTGAACCCTTCCTCAATTAATATTTTGAAAATTTTGTCATTCGTTTTCATATCTGTATTTGTAAATATTAACAACTTTCTCAAACTGAAGTTCATTATACATTTTTTTTATTGTGAAAATGATTAATCTGTACAGTCTTCTTCCAAAAGACGTTGACCATGACTACTCTCCACCGGAGTTTATTGACCATCTCCAGCCGGCTGTATATGTCTGTTATTATATACATTAGATTTTTGAACTTCAGTCTGGCCAGAAGTGGTAAACGCTTCTGATTTTTGTACCCTGCCCCTGTGGCAAAGGGAATAAGTTTAAAAATGCTGCTTTGAAAAGTATTAGTGATTTGAGTATTGAAATTTGGCAGCGTATACTTTCTTCTGTTGAAATGTTCGGATCTGTATTTATTATATTAAGGCTATAACCTTAAAATAATTTTGTTTATTCAGGTTATAACCTTATATTTGTTCAATCTTTTTAAGGTTATAACCTTATGAAAACTCAAAAATTAATTTTAGATCAGACGGACAGTAAGATTATGTCCTTTTTAGCTGTCAAAAAGGTGATTGTCCCATCATCAGGCTGGGTACATGCTATAAGATTATCCCTGGGAATGTCATTAAAGCAACTGGGCCGGAGGATGAACATTACAGCCCAGAGTGTAAAAGAAATTGAGGAAAGAGAAAAGGCCGGAACAATCTCAATAAATGTCCTAAGACAATTTGGTAAAGGTCTTAATATGAAGTTTATCTATGGATTTATTCCCGAAAAGGAAAGTATTTCGGAAATGGTAAAACAGCGCGCCCTGGAAATTGCCAAAGAAATCGTAATGAGAACCTCTGTTAACATGAGTCTTGAAGAACAAAAGAATTCTGAAAAAAGACTCAGGAAAGCAATTAAGGAAAAAGCGCTTGAGATTCAACAGGAGATGCCGAAATATTTATGGGATTAGAATTTGAATATATCGAAGGACAGAGTCCGCTGGACGAGAATGAAAAGGAAGGTCTTATTATCAAAACAATATCCACAAAAGGAGAACTGGATGAGTTTGAGCAAAGGAATATTGAATTAGCCGTTGCATGGACATTAAGAAGGAATTACAAACTCGAAGAAGTACTATCCGAGAAGTTTATAATTGAATTACATAGGCAAATGTTTGGCGAAGTCTGGAAATGGGCCGGTAAATTCAGGAAATCGAATAAAAACATCGGCGTCGATAAATTTCAAATACCGACAGAGCTGAGCAAACTTATTGCTGACTGCAGGTATTGGATTGAACATAAAATATTTGAACCGGATGAGGTTGCGGTCAGATTTAAACACCGGCTAGTCAAGATTCATTTATTCCCGAATGGAAATGGCCGTCACTCCAGACTTTATGCTGACATTCTTATCTCACAAGGTCTAAAAAAGCCAATATTCACATGGGGCAGTAGAAATTTATCAAAGAAAGGTGAATTCAGAAAAAAATACCTGGAAGCTATTTATGCGGCAGATGGAGGGGACTATAAATTGTTGATTGAGTTTGCAAGATCCTGACATTTCAAATCTTGCATTTAATATGACGTTTCTTTTCAGATTCTTTAAGACAAAAAATCATATTTTACAATATATTGGTATACAATGTGTTAAGAGACTGCAAATCTTCTCAACCCGACTATCAAAAACAAATAACCTTGTAAATCAGATATTTTCAGGGCCATTTTCATTGGTAGTTCAAAAAGTAACACGGAATTTTTTAATGTGAGGCAGATCCTTTAAAAAATATCCATTTTCAGAAAATCTCAGCTAATGGCTTTATCATTCATCAAAAGAGTTATTTCATGTCGAATATATGATGTGAAAGCGACATCAACAAGTTTTCATTTCGAATGAGTTCGACAATATTTTATTTTTTTATGCGTAAACCAGTTCCTGGTTTTTTAGTTAATTATTCGTAAATTTGGATTGAAACTCTCGCTGGGTTTAATATAAACGTCTTGTTACATTTCTGAATTGGAAATCACAAATGGTGATATCCGTTGAGTCATGATTATTAATTCGACTAAATTAAGATAATATGTGGAAACCAGTTTCAATTGATCAGTATGTAAAAATTCATTTGAGGAAAAACCCGGATGACAATGAAAAGACACTTAGAATGCGGATTGATGCTGCGCTGGACTATTATAGAAATGGTATAAGATGCCAATGCGGAAAAGATATCTGGATAGTTGGCTCGGCTACGGCTCCTTTTGGTTGTTTCAGCTGTATTACCGGGAAAGATCATCCGCGAGGTGATTATGAAATTGATACAGCTCTTGAAAAGAGGGATAAGGACGGAAGGAGGCATATTGATGAGATGGATCCATTGAAGATTGCCGGTATATTCGATGATGATGGATATGAGATCAACAGGGAAACCATCAAAATGCAGCCACTATGTTTAACTTGCAAAAAAAATAATAGTGATGATTGGGAAGATGATATTTTATGCAATATGAATCGAAGTGCACAGGCAGATGAGAAAGAATTCAAATGTGGGGCATATGAGAAATTATAGCTTATATGGACCATCAGGTAATGTCATTACCTCTGAAAAGTTAATATCCGAGGTTACAAAATCATTAGATTAGTCTGGTTTATCTTTTATCGCAATAAATACTGTCATGAAAATGAATTCAGATGATGAGGATGATATCGCACGTTCGGAAAAACTTCCTATTTACCGGAAAGGAAGGGAGATTTTAGATATCGTAAGCAAAATTGCCGATTTGATTCCGGAGAACAACGAATATCTTATGGACATAAAAGGTTGGATGTTGTCTGATGCAGCTCAGCTTACTGTAAAAGTTGCCGGAGCTGAGGCAGCCGGACTGTATGATCTGAAAATGGAAAATGCTGCCATAATACGCAAAGCTGCACGCGATCTGATGGTTCAGCAGCATTCTCTTGAATCATTTGGATTTGAATATGTTGAATATTGGCAGATGGTAAGGGATCTTATTGAAGAATACAGACTGCTGTTCATTGACTGGGTGGCAGGATTCGACAAATGGGATTATATAATTGATCGCTGGGGTCTTTTTAATCCACCTGGTGTTGGACCTTTCGACAAAGATCCTGACGATAACATACCATTTCACGGTTTCGAAGAGGACCCGGATGATTGAAAAGCTTTACGAGAATTATTATTATGCAAAAGGGGACGATTCCTCATGAAGAGACTGCAAGTGGTTCAAAATTCTATCCAATGAAGAATCTTTCCGGCATGCCAAACCTTATGCTGAATACCGGAAATCAGACTTCATCACCCGGCTTAAGATAAAATCCGATTGCATTCAGGCCTTCACTCTTCCGGTAATATTCAGGATCCGCCAGTTTAGTATTTTCCAGGCGCTTAACCTTTATAAGTACGCTTCCATCCTTCGGTTTCATAACCTGAACGCCCAGGGTTGACCGGCTTTCCACCGCATTGATCTGAGAGGTGTTGAACAGGACAACCTTTTTTATGCTGCTTAGCGCAACCAGATCTATATCATGTTCTATTAGTTCGATAAAGATCAAACGCGATTTGCCGCTGAAAGCATTTCGGAGCTTTTTCCTGGCAAATTCGGTTTTGTAACTTTCCATGGCAATTTTTCCGACTTTACCATTTTCAAATGCCACAATCAGAAAGCCTTTATATCTCTTTTCTCCAGTCAGATAAACCGGTCTTTCCCCTGGTTCGAGATCAATTTTCTGCAGCGCCTGAAGTTTGTCCATAAGTTCCTTTTTTTGAACTTTATAAACATTGCACAGAGAAGTAAAGACAAGAATCTCACTCGAATTGGAATCGTCCGCTATTTTAATTGTTGCGGATTCAGGAGTTTCTCTTTTCAAATCATTTCTTTCCTGCATTTCTATTCTCCTTTTCAGACTGTCTGCACTTTGCATTGTTCCCGGGTT
Organism: Bacteroidales bacterium; assembly: GCA_034002885.1. GTDB lineage: Bacteria > Bacteroidota > Bacteroidia > Bacteroidales > VadinHA17 > LD21. The sequence goes on along the minus strand of JAVEZS010000025.1, from coordinate 3,514 downwards.
TTGATTAAAACCCAAAAGTGGGAATTATTCTTTTTTTTTCTTAATAATTCGTTACATTTCTTCGGTGCGATAAGGGATTGTTCAAGACAAGCTTGCTTGCCTTTTTACTGGGGAGAATGCTGACCACCTTTGGAAAAACGGGGATATTAATTAAATATGTAAATTTGTTAAACTTATTTTGCCGGGTAGATGTTATTGTTAAAATATCAACTCTGAGCGATCAGGTTACTCCGGAGAAATACTATAAGATTGCTTGGCTTTTACCTTATTGAAAATGACATGGTCAGAAAAAGCTATATGAATCCTTACCTTGCCGGCACGCTTCTCGGTATTGTGCTGCTTCTGGCAATGGTTGTCGCGGGACGCGGACTGGGAGCAAGCGGCGGCATCAAATACTGCGTGGTTGCAGCAGTGAATACCGTCAGCCCTTCACATATTGAAAACTCCCCGCATTATTCAAAATACTTTGAGGACGGGAAAAAACCTATTTCCAACTGGCTTACCCTCGAAATATTCGGAATTGTAGCAGGAGGATTTATTTCAGGCGCCCTGTCGGGAAGACTGAAGCTGAAGGTTGAAAGAAAACCCGGAATATCTGTTGCACGGAGACTGATTTTTGCATTTCTGGGTGGAGCGCTCTTTGTGTACGGCGGACAGCTGGCACGGGGATGTACAAGCGGTGCTGCACTCTCAGGAATGGCAGTGTTGTCAACAGCCGGCTTCGTGACCATGATCGCCATCTTCGGCTCCGCATTTGCCTTTGCATGGTTCTTCAGGAAGAACTGGATATAGATAAAGGAGAAAAGGAAAAAGACGGAAGACCGAAGACGCCTGCCTGACTGAATGCGTCAGCAGGCAGGCAGGGAAGACCCAAGAACGAAAAACGAAAAACGAAGACGGAAGACCGAAGAACGAAGAACGAAAAACGAAAAACGAAGAACGAAGAACGAAGAACGAAAAACTAAAAGACGAATTTATATGGCTCCACTATCATCATACTTCATGTTCCCTGAATGGCTTAATATGCTGACTGCCTTCCTGATCGGGACGGCTTTCGGATTTGCCCTAGAACAGGGAGGTTTCTCATCGAGCCGGAAGCTGGCAGGGATGTTTTACGGATATGATACAACCGTGCTGAAGGTCTTCTTCACGGCGGCTATCGTGGCCCTGATCGGTTCACAATTCCTCAGCTACCTGGGATTGCTTAACCTGAACCAGGTATATGTCAACGAGTTCTATGTCACTTCTTCAATTGTCGGAGGTGTGATTATGGGAGCAGGATTTATTATGGGAGGATTCTGTCCCGGGACCGGACTCAGCGCTCTATCAATCGGGAAAATCGATGCAATGGTCTTTGTGGCCGGAGGATTTACCGGTGCCTTTCTTTTTACCGAAACTTACCCCCTTATCGGGAACATGGCAACTTCCGGCTACAGGGGACCGGTGAAGCTCAATGAGTCACTCGGCCTTTCCCCGGGACTCTTTACTCTTCTCCTTACTGCCGCAGCTGCCGTCATGTTTCTGATTGCAGAGCTTGCAGAGAAGAAATTCGCCAGACCTGAAATAACCAGAGAACTATAAATTCTGACATGGAAACCGGAAGAAAAATATCCCTGCTGCTTATAATGCTGAGCCTGATACTGGCTATGCTGCCTCTTACTTCCAACCGCTCCTTTACAGGTGAACCTCACAAACTGCTTGCAGACGTTTTAAGCAAAGAAACCTATCTGAGCGTTGACCAGGTAGCAGGGTACATCGTTACGGAGGATAGTACAGTTCAGCTCATTGATCTGAGACTGCCTGAAGAATTCAGGAAACAGACAATCCCGGGAGCCGTAAACGTTCAATACAAAGAACTGATCAGCAAAGATCCTGATGTCTGGCTGGGAAATAAGGACATTAAAAGTATTTTATATTCTGACAATGTTGCTGAACAATCCTATGCCCTGGTATTTGCAAGAGGACTGGGTTATGATAACGTTTTTGTTATGGACGGAGGCATCGGTGAATGGATGAAGACGGTAGTTGAGTCAAAATTTTCCGGAGAAAGAATAACTGCAAGGGAAAATGCTCTCTTCGAGACCAGGAGGCGCGCAGGCGAGATGTATACAACCCTTAACAGCCTGCCTGACAGTCTTAAGGCACAATTCCTGGAATCGAGAAAATTCTCGGCTAAAAAACTTGACGGCGGATGCGAATAATTGTTAAACAGGTAAGCGAAACATGAAATTTCTGAAACAATACCGGATTATACTTTCGATCTTCATTCTGGTTTTGATCCTTGTTCTGATCCGGACCCTCAGCCCCGGTAATTTCAAATACGATGCTGTTAAATGGGCGGAACCCTCTGCAACAGGCTCAAATATTATAAATGAAGCACAGATGGAAGCAATGACAGGCAAAAAGCTCCTGGTTGATATGGGAACTGAACCTGTATCAGCCAACCGGTTCGGAAATACCAGTGTAAGAATGGAGCCGGGATCGATCCTTGAAAAACTTCAAATAAGGCTTATAAGGAAGAACAAGGGTCCGGTAATATTGTATTCTGATAATATTTCTGAAGCTGCCAAACTGTGGATGATACTGAGTGAGATGGGGATTAAAGATCTCTATATTCTTTCTGGATCCACAACTGAGGAATAAAAAACCGGCCTGATTATTCGTCAGGCCGGTTATTTTTTCAGATAATCCCGGACTATTTTACCACCGGGTAATCATTCGATTCTGCAAGTGTGAACGGCAGCCACGACAACGCTGTTCTCTCTTTTATCATCTTATCATACATGAAGCTGTTATTCCCGTACCTGAGGGTCCTTGCATCGTAGCCGAAGAGTCTCAGGAAAGCTGTTGCGAAGGCTGAATTATGGCCCGTGCCGCAGTAAATCACAACAGTTTTATCATAAGGGATGGTAGCCATCGCCTCAGGAAAACCGAGCGTCAATTCAGGCTTGTACCTTACGGCTCCCGGAATATGTCCATCGTCATACTTATCTTTCCTCTCGAGGTTGATTACGAAGTATTTCCCCGGATCGCTGAAAACTTCATCCGCAGTTACAGAGATTTCTTCAGTACCTTCTTCAAAAAGCTTACTGAACCTGGCATCAGCAATCTCCTTTCCTGTTGCCAGGCCGGTCTTCAATTCCGGCATCCCTGTTGGAACGGGAGCTTCAGTCGTAACTGTTTCCAGACGATCTTCATACTTCCCCGACACACCTTTCATCCATCCGTCCTGAGCATAGGCCCTGTTCCATCCTCCCATGCCCCACCTGAGTGCGAATACGTTTCCATATCCCATCATCCTTAACAAAGCAGTAGTGTACGATGAAACCTGTCCGTCGTCACAAACAATAATGATCCGGTCGTACTCAAAAGGCCTGATACCGGTTTCAAAATATTCAGGGAGATCACTGAAGTTCCTGCTGACAGCTCCTTTGATGTGGCCTTTGTTGAAGGATTCAGGACTTCGAAGGTCAATTATCAGATTCTTCTTTTCGAGTTCCTCGAATACAACTGA
>JAVEZS010000024.1:7355-47340 GCA_034002885.1 Bacteroidales bacterium | reverse complement strand
CAGTGGCATCGCTCGTGATTGTCGCCGTGGGATTGACAATAACCTTGATCGCAACGGCTTTTCCGCTGCTGCATCCGGTAATGGAGGGAGAAACAGTGTACGTTATTTCTATGGGTTCATCCGAGCTGTTGGTGAGTGTCCCATCAATGACAAAGGGTAACTGGGAAAGTGCAAGGCTGAAATCTGCAGTAGCAGTACCACCTGTGGCTGAGGGATCTGTGGAAGTCACCTGTACATCAATCTGGAAATCATCAGGCACCGAAACAAGTGTCGGACTGCTTATAATTATGTCAACATTGTCTCCGTTGCATACAGATGGTTTATTATTACCAACCACTACTGAAGGCACTGGTTCCAATGTTATTAACTGGACCTTCTCTGTGAAATTGCCTGAGGCATCTGCGACTTTCCACTTCCTCTGTATTGTTCCGTAAGTATTGCAGTCCGTAAGTCCTGACAGGTCATCCGAGTAGGATGTTACAAGTGATATCAGAGGAGTGCAATTGTCTTCAGGACTGTTTATGAAACCGGTGACAGCCGGAGAGAGATACGATTCGTATGAACAGTCAGCCGCCCTGCATATCCTTGCATCGGCAGGTAAAGCAAAATCAGGGGCTTCAGTATCAGTTACAATTATCTTCTGGGAACAGGTGAGACTGATGTTATCGCTCATGTCGGTTGCCCGCCAGGTTATTGTGGTGGTTCCGACAGGGTACGGAGCATCCAGGGATAATCCGTCGTCTCTGGACCCGCTTAAATTTTTTATCGTACAGTTGTCAGTCGCCGTTGGTGCCGCGATTGCAAATGAATATGAGCAAATTCCGGGATCGGCTTGATGGCTGATATCACCCGGACAGGCAATCTGCGGGACCACATTGTCAGACACCAGTACGTAATAACTGCAGGAGCTCATATTGCCGCCTTCGTCGGTTGCCGTCCAGGTCACCAGGGTACTTCCGCTATTAAATGCAACATTATCAAGAGTTGTTCCGCTCCCGGTCGTTACGCCTGAAAGCACGTACTGAACAGTTACATCAGAACAGTTATCATTTGCTGCCGGATCCCAGCCCACGCCAGTATGAACATAAGTACATCCTGAATTTGTGAAGACAGACTGACTTACGCTTACCGGGCAGGAGATATCAGGCTTGGTCTGGTCACTGACCATTACCAGAAAATTGCAGACAGATTCATTTCCTGCTGCATCGAGCGCAATCCATGTAACCGTAGTTAATCCTTCATTGAAATCGACCTTGTGCAGGGTTGTTCCCCCGCCGGTGGTGGCTCCCGTAAGATTAAAAGTAAGTGAAGCCAGGCTGCAGTTATCTGTTGCCGTTGCATTCCAGTTAGCACCATCATGTTCATAATTGCAGTCCTTGCCGGTCTTAACATTTTGAGTACCGGATACCTGACAGCTGATTGAAGGAGCCTGAGTATCGGAAACCAGAACGTCGAAACTGAATTCGGAATCATTTCCCGCATTATCTACGGCAGTCCATTTTACAGTTGTCCTTCCGGAATTGAAAACAACATTATTCAAGGATGTCCCGCTGCCTGTTGTCGCCCCCGAAAGTGTATAGGATAATGATGATACGGTGCAGTTGTCTGTTGCTCCGGCGTCCCAGCCGGTTCCGCTGTGAATGTATCTGCAGTTGTTGTTCATAGCTGCCGGAACTTCGCCTGTAACAGGAGAGGTGATCTGCGGATCAGTATTATCGGTAACCGTAACAGTAAATGTGCAGGGAGCAGATACATTTCCCGATGCATCCCTGGCGGTATAGGTCACGGTTGTTGTTCCGACAGGGAACGATGAACCGGGTAAATGCGATTTTGTCCAGGCAATGCTTCCTGACGGGGTACAATTATCTGATGCAGTTGGTTCTGTCCAGCTGACATTGGCATAACAGCTTCCCGAAGAATTATTCACAGTAATATTTGAAGGGCAGCCGGAAATAACGGGTGGCAATGCATCGGCTACAGTAACTGTTGCAATGCAGTTATCACTCCCGAAGCTGCTGTTTACCGTCAGTGTAACATTGTTGGAACCAAGGTCGGAGCAGCCGAAGGTGGTCCGGCTAAGGGTTTTTGTTATTCCGCAACCCGAACTGCTGCCATTGTCGATCATTGGTATGGTTAGAAGAGCTGTACCGTAAGCATCGAGGTTCAGTGTAGTGTTTTTGCAGATTGCCGTTATAAATGATTCAGTTGGTGCTGCTGAGAAAAATGTTGAAGGGGATGACTGATTATTGAATTCCGTCTTTATCCAGTTTGCATCCCTTACTGTGCGCTGTACTCTAAGTTCGTCGATCTTGCCGTCAAAGAAGTACTTGTCGTCTGTTGTTTCCCTACCTATCGCGGGGTTGCCGCTTCCTGTCAATCCTGCCGTAGCTTCAGTATTAAAGGTTCTGTCGAGATCACCATTTACATAAGTGCAGATGAAATCCCCGGAGTTGCTGTAGACACCGGTGACATAGTACCACTGGTTGGGAGAGATTATTGTCCCTCCTGATACCCCGCGGTTAAGGATTGCGGTATTCCCATTTGTGCGTATTTCAAATTCGACCCTTCGGTCTGTATACATTCCGAGCTTATATCCGCCACCGCTGCTTTTTCCGTTCTGGTTACTGAAAACCTTCTGGTCGTACCCGTTGTTGTCAACATTGATCCACGCCGATACGGTTATTGACTCTCCAAAATCCAGATCATTGTCATAGGGAATACTGATATATTGCTGGTTTGATCTTACAAAATCCCTTCCATCAAGGATTTTTCCCTGAGTGCTGGTGGTGTTGATGTTTGTCGACGGGTGAGAATATAAGGAAGCATCAGAGATGTTGCCCAGGTGCCATACTCCCCTGTAAATTGGATCCCAGGTATCGCGTGAGGAGGAACTGGCAGTAACCGAAGGATTTCCGAAATACAGGTATAAAACTGTGTTTGCAGTCGCTGAAAGAGCCGGAACGCGAACCCAAACTGTCAGGCGTCCGGTTGATGGATTATACCCTTCAATATCATGGCTGAGCTGATTCCCGCTCACATCCGTGAATCTGATATCCCACCCCTCATTTCTTTCCATAAAGCCTCCAGGACAAATTCTGAGGTCATTGTCGGTAATGTCAATGAGTACGGGAAAATTCACAAGGCTTACAGAGCCCGGTATCTGGCTCTCCAGAATGGTGATGGCTTTTCTGTGATTGTAACCCGTCAGCCACTGTGAATGCAGGCTCGAAAAAGGGATAAGGGCAAGAAGGATTAATATAAACGAATAGTGGAATTTCCTGACGGCCGAACTTATTGCCCGAAAAGGATAATGCATTGTACGGAAAAGCCTTATTTCAGAGTTACTCCTCAAATTGTCTCAAAATCAGATAGCTGCAATCAAGTACACTTTCTTTTAGATTGCGGAAAATTGTTATTTTAATGGCTCCCATCCTTGTTGCCTTACTATAAACGGACTTTTTCAATATTTGTTATTAACAGGTTGTTAACTGTTAAAGAAGTTTAAAAGCCGCAGCAGATACCGTTCAGCTTAAAAACCGAAGAGTTCAGAATGTGTTTTCTTTTTGGGAAAAACTGTGACTTACTGTTAGCTAAATAACAGTAAAGCCGGATCGGGATGATCCGACTTATTATCTTCATGACTTTATTTCCAGAAAATGTCTTTCCTCTTACAGGACTCTAAATTACCAGCATGGCATCTCCGTAGGTTCCGAACCTGTATTTCTCCTTTACAGCAGTTCTGTACGCTTCAAAAGCCAGATCATAACCGGTAAAGGCAGCCACCATCATCAGAAGAGTTGAATAGGGAAGATGGAAATTACTTATCATCATATCGGGTACCTTGAATTCGTAAGGCGGGAAAATGAACTTGTTGGTCCATCCATCAAATGGCTTGAGATAACCGCTTGTCGAGACGGAACTCTCGAGGGTCCTTACAACCGTTGTTCCAACAGCGCATATCCTGTACTTATTTTCCTTGGCCTTGTTTACTTTTTCAGCAGCTTCCTCGGTGATCCTGATTCTCTCCGAGTCTACTTTGTGTTTTGTAAGATCTTCTACATCAACACTTCTGAAGTTTCCGAGTCCTACATGAAGAGTGATCTCCGCGAATTCTACTCCTATTATTTCAAGTTTCTTAAGGAGTTCGCGGCTGAAATGGAGACCTGCTGTCGGCGCAGCGACAGCTCCTTCGTGCTTTGCGAATATCGTCTGGTAGCGCTCGTTGTCTTCCGGTTCAACAGGCCTGTTAATGAATTTTGGAAGAGGAGTCTCGCCAAGTCCATAAAGAGTTTGTTTGAACTCCTCATAGGTGCCGTCAAAAAGGAATCTGAGTGTTCTTCCGCGTGAGGTGGTGTTGTCTATAACCTCAGCTACCAGAAGGTCATCCTCCCCGAAATACAGCTTGTTGCCAATCCTGATTTTTCTTGCAGGATCGACAAGAACATCCCAGAGACGCTGTTCGCGGTTTAATTCCCTCAGAAGAAATACCTCTATCTCGGCTCCCGTCTTCTCCTTGTTTCCATACAACCGGGCCGGAAAAACTTTTGTATTATTGAAGATCAGTACATCATGTTCATTGTAGTAAGCTGTTATCTCCTTGAAGATCTTATGCTCAAAAGTACCTGTCTTTCTGTTGACAACCATTAATCTCGACTCATCCCTGTTCTCGGCAGGATAAAGAGCAATAAGCTCCTGAGGTAAGTTATACCTGAATTGTGATAGTTTCATACGTTCTCTATTTCATTTTTAGAAACCCTTTATACGGAGCAGTTTCAATTTTGTTTCATTTCCATGATTATTTTTTCAAATTTTTCAAGTGTCAGGGCATTTCCCAGACTGTAAGGTCCTATTCCACTCCTTCTGAGTGACGAAAGATAAGCTCCGCTTCCAAGAGCTGAACCCAGATCCCTGGCGAATGATCTTATGTAGGTCCCTTTACTGCATAATATCCTGACGCGTGTTTCTGGTATACCGAAAGAAAGCAGCTCCAGTTCCCTGAAATACACCTTTACCGGTTTCAATTCCTTCTCGATACCCTTCCTTGCAAACTCATATGCTCTCTTTCCGCCGATAAGCTTGGCTGAATGTATGGGAGGCACCTGGTCCTGTTCCCCAAGGAAGTTTTCAAGTGTTTGTAAAACAAGTTGCTCGGAAATTTGTTCAACCGGAAAGGTAGCATTTATCGCAGTCTCAAGGTCATAGGAAGGTGTAGCGGCTCCAAAATGAATTTCTGCAATATACTCCTTGTCAAGATCACGGAACTCATCGATCCTTTTTGTTGCTTTTCCCGTGCAGACTATCATGAGACCATCAGCAAGGGGGTCGAGGGTTCCGGCATGGCCGACCTTGATATTCTTCAGCCCCAGATTGTGCCTGAGAATATTCCTGATCTTATTTACCAGATCAAAGGATGTCCAGTAAAGGGGTTTGTCAAAAAACAGAACCTCCCCTTTTTCAAAGGAGCTGATTTCTTCAGATAACATTAAGTCCGAGTAATAATGAGAAGATTGCCGCAAGGATCACATATAGTGCAAACCATTTGAGATTCCCTTTTGTAACCAGGTTAATCATCCATCTGCAGGCAATATAACCCGAAACAAAAGCTGTAACAAAACCTGCAGCTATCACGGTAAAGGATGTTCCTTCCCTTGTAAAATCACCTGAGCTTAATTCAATAAAATTCGCACCTATTATTGGAACAAGAACCATAAGGAAGGAGAATTTTGCAATTTCCGACTTTCTGTTCCCCAGCATCATGCCTGTGGCAATGGTAGCGCCTGAACGGGATATTCCGGGAAGGACTGCGAGAGCCTGGGCAACACCTATTATGAACGAATCAAGATAAGTCATCTCCCTTTCCCTGGGCTTTATTACAAGGGTAAGGATCAGAAAAATAGCAGTTACCAGAAACTCAAAACTCAGAGTAACCATATTTCCAGTGAAGAAATTCTCGACGATATCTTTCATGAACAATCCTGCAATTCCCACCGGTATCATCGATATAACAAGCCTTATGACGTATTTGGTCTCTTCATTCATTGTAAACCTGAAAAAACCTTTGAAAAGGCCTGCAATCTCTTTCCGGAGCACAAAGAAAGTGCTTAAGAGCGTTGCACCATGAACCGCTATTGAAAAATAAAAGTTAGCCTCGTGATCTAGGCCGAAGAGGTATTTGCCCAGCTCCAGGTGACCGGAACTGCTTACAGGCAGGAATTCGGTGAGCCCTTGTATCAACCCAAGGACAACAGCTTCAAATAAGTTCATTTAAATAGCATGTAGTGTTATTTCCCGACATCTTTGGGCTTTTTCATTATTGCCCATATTTCGAAGACAAAGCCTGCAAGAATTACGACCGGAGCAAGGGTTATTCTTCTGAAGCTGAAAATCTTTTCACTGAAAACTTCAGGATCATCCGATTTGCCTCCCAGCATAAGCAGGAAACCTGCAACTATTATTACAAAACCGATGGCCAGAAGCTTATAATTTTCTCTGCCGAGAGCAAAGCTGTTTTTTTCCTTATTATCACTTTTTGCTGCCATTATTCAATTGTATAGTTTATCTTCTGAGATTACAAGATAACGGTTAACCGACAAAAATGTTGAAACGACATTTATCAGTATCCCGGCTGCAACCAGGAATACTCCAAGGATCAGAAGCAGACGGGTATTTTCAAACGAAAACAGCATCAGGAACTCTCTTTCTATAAGATAGAGAAGCCCAATAAGCAAAAGCATCGCGATTAGCGCCGCAAGAACGCCATGGTAAATGCTTCTTATGAGAAACGGCTTCCGTATAAAGGCGCGCGTTGCACCTACAAGCTGCATCGTCCTTATCAGAAACCTTTTCGAGTATATAGCCAGCCTGATGGTGTTGTTAATAATCGTGACTGCTATAAGGAAAAGGAATGAGCTGAGAATTAGAAGAAAGATGCTGATCTTCTTAACATTCTCATTTATCAGAACCAGCAGTGAATCCTCGTACCAGACCTCCTTCACAAATGGGTATTCCGTAATATATTTCTCGATCTTGGCCACGCTGTCAGGATTTGTGTATCCCGCATACAGGTAGACGTCGATTGAGGAAGGAAGGGGATTGTTCCCGAGAAAGCTTATAAAATCCTCACCCAGATCCTCATTCATCTTGACTGCTGCATCATCTTTTGATACGTATTCGGTAGATTTTACAAAAGTCCTTGCATCGAGATCTTTCTGAAGCATCCTGATATCAGCCTCCCTGGCGTTATCATCAAGTATTACTGAGAAAGAGAGACTTTCCCTGAAGAAGTCGGACAATTCCTTTGCATTGATTACAACAAGACCGAGAATTCCAAGAAGGAAAAGTACCAGCGACACACTTATTACGAGTGTAAGGTACGAACCGCTGAGCCTTGCTTTTGATAATCCAGTCTCTTTCTTCTTCACCTTATTCAACTATAGTTGTCCAACCGAACTCATCCGGCTCCTCGCCATACTGAACAGAAACAAGCTTATGATAGAGCTTCATGGTAACAGGTCCGGGATTCCCGTCCCTGCAATACTCGTATACCTTGTTTTTCTCAGGGTCAACTATTCTGGCAATTGGACTTATTACGGCAGCTGTTCCGCAGGCGCCGGCTTCACTGAATTCCGAAAGCTCTTCAACAGGAACCTGTCTGCGCTCTGTTTTGATTCCCATCGATTCGGCTGCTTCAATAATGCTTTTATTTGTTATGGATGCAAGTATTGATTCTGATTTGGGAGTTATATAGGTATTGTCTTTAATTCCAAAGAAATTTGCCGGACCACATTCATCAATATATTTCTTCTCCCTGGCATCGAGGAAGATCGCACTTGCATAACCGCCATCCCTGGCTGCCATCCCTGCCCTCAGGCTTGCTGCGTAATTCCCTCCTACCTTGAATATCCCGGTTCCTTTCGGGGCAGCCCTGTCGTAATCCCTGCAGATAAGCATATCAACCGGTTTGATCCCTCCCTTGAAATAGGGACCTACAGGAGTAACAAAAACAATAAAAGTATATTCTCTGGCCGGCTTAACCCCCACTTCAGCTCCGCTTCCGAAGAGCAGAGGGCGGATATAAAGCGAAGCTCCCGATCCATAAGGCGGAATAAACCTTTTGTTAAGCACGACGGCCCTGAAAACAGCTTCTTTGAATTTTTCAACAGGAAGTCCTGCCATCTTTATCCCGTCGGCCGAAAAGAGGAGCCTCCTTGCGTTTTCTTCCCATCTGAACAAACGGATCTTCCCATCCCTGCCCATATAGGCCTTGAGACCCTCAAAGGCTTCCTGGCCGTAGTGAAGGCCGGTGGCAGCAATATGAACATCAATGTATTCCGAAGTCGAGACTTCAAGTTCTCCCCATTGCCCGTCTCTGTAAAAACAGCGTATGTTGTAATCAGTTCTGATGTAGCCGAAAGGGAGGTTTTTCCAGTCAATATTTTCCATAAGAACAACTATAAAATTACCAGCGGTAAAAGTACATCATAAAAACTTAAAATCCTTCAGATTTTATGCCTAAAAGCTGTTATTTGTACCATTCGAGCAGCGCTTTTATCTGATCTTCGGCACTTACACTGCGAAGAAGCTTGCCTGTCCTTGTCAGAAACTCATGATCGGAGACCAGCTTCTTCTGGGTCTCAATCCAGTTCTCAACAGATATCTCCCTGCCACGTTCCCTCCTTTCCCTCAGGAGCCTTTCCGTCAGCTTTATATAATCGATCCTTCCCAGATAATCATAACGGGCATCGTGAAGTATCTTATCAGAAGAAGATTCGTGCCGTGCAAGAAATGAATTGTTGATCAGATGCCTGGTGGCAACAATATAACTCTCGTCGAATCCGAAGCGGGGAAGCATTTCTCTCATAAGGGTAAATGAAGCTTCTGCCGGATTGTTGTAATCGGTTATAAAACCCGTGATCAGGAATATCGAAGCAAGCTTGAGGTAGATATACTCCTCTTCCGGCAACTGTTCAGCATGAGCCAGAAGATCAACCTGCGCGTTGATGTTCCGTGCAAACTGGGCATTATGGAAATACAGATCAGCAGTTGCTTCCTCAATGAAGATCTTATCAACGGCATCCTCAACATCTTCAAGCCTTATAAGAAGCATCTTGAATTTGAACCTTGAATTGGGTTCTCCCTCTTCATCCCGGAGTTCCGGCAGTATCCCGGTTACAAAATACATGTCAAGATCACCCTTGTATTTAACTGGCATCCGCCCCCTGTAATCGCAGGAAAAAAAGTCCCTGACAAACTCATAGGTTGTGCCTGAGATATTTATCTTTCCTGCATCTCCCGACGATTCCATCCTGCTCGCCGTGTTCACGGTGTCGCCCCAGATATCATACGACAGCTTCTTGTGACCGACAACCCCTGCTATTACCGTACCTGTATGTATTCCGATCCTGATATCCCAGTATTTCATGCCCTGAACAAGAGATGTCATCTTAAGGTTATCCATATATTTTTGCATCTCCAGAGCGGCAAGCACAACTTCCACAGGATTGGTCCTGTTCTTCTCGGGAATACCTCCGGCACACATGTACGCGTCTCCTATAGTCTTGATCTTCTCTATGTGATATTTCTCAACCACCGAGTCAAAATGAAAGAAAAACTTGTCGAGCTCATCGATAAGAACCTCAGGGTTCATTTCTTCTGCTATCTGAGTAAACCCTTGTATATCTGAGAATAAAACCGTAACAAAATTGTATTTGATCTTGGTAGCCTTACCCTTGGCCATAAGTTCATCGGCCGTATTTTTGGGAAGAACATTTGAAAGAAGGGCTTCTGTTTTTTCCATTTCCTTAAGAAGATCCTCATTCTTCTTGTTAAGCAACGCCTCAAGCAGTTTTTGCTTCTTCCTGAACTTTTCTTCAATGATCCTGAAAATTATATACTGCAGAAGGGTAAAAAGAAGAACCGCTCCCCCAATGTAAAATGCTTTTTCATAAAGACTGCCGGCTGGTTCTGAAAAAGGGGCACATCCGCAGGAGAGCAATGCCGTAACTGCCAATGCTAAAAACGGAATGCCCAGCTCCCTGAAAGACAGCATATATTTGGTTTTTGAACGTACTTCTATCAAATGTATCAATAAACTTTATTAACGGCAAACTTATGGCCCCATTGTGGAATTTCATAACTTTCATCACTTTTGCTGATTCGACCGTGAAATATAAAATTCTATGAACATAGTCTTTGCCTCAAACAACAAAAACAAGTTAAGGGAAATCAACAACATACTGGGTGATAGCTTCAAACTGCTTAGCCTCAATGACATCGGCATTACAGACGATATCCCGGAAAATGAAATGACACTTGAAGGAAATGCTCTTGAAAAGGCCAGGGCTGTTTATAAGGCTTCAGGACTGAACGTATTCGCCGATGACACAGGTCTTGAAGTGGAAGCTCTGAACGGTGAACCTGGCGTACACTCGGCAAGATACGCCGGAGAGGCAAAAGACTCAGGAGCAAATATCAGAAAGCTCCTTACGGCACTGGACCGCGAAATGAACAGGAAAGCCAGGTTCAGGACGGTTATTGCCCTGATATATGACGGCAGGGAGTATCTTTTTGAAGGGATTACCGAGGGAAGGATAATAAACGAAAAGAGAGGATCATCAGGATTTGGATATGACCCGGTTTTTATACCCGAAGACAGAGACCTCACTTTCGCCGAGATGGATCTGGATGAAAAAAACAGGATATCACACCGTGCAAGAGCATTCAGGAAACTGACATCATTCCTCAGGTCTCATTGCAGTCTGCCGGACAACGACAGATCTTAGAACTAACTGAAAATGAAAGGGCTGGTATTTACACTATTGCTCATTCTGTTCCCCGCCTTTCTGAAAGGCCAGCTCCCTCCGGGATCATGGGCTGACCATCTGCCCTACAATACTTCCAGGTCGGTCGCAGCCGGTGATGATGTGGTGTATTCCTCAACAGGATCTTCAATACTGATATTCGACAATAACTACAGCGAGCTGAAAAAACTTTCAAGGGTAAACGGACTCTCCTCCACGGGAATAAGCGAAATAGGATGGTCGGATGAAAAAGAGATTCTGATAATAGCCTACAACAACGGGAATATTGATCTTGCTGGTAAAAATACAATATTCAACATCCCCGACATTCTTAACAGAAATCTCGAAACCCGTTTCAACAGGATAAGGACCATGGGGAGGAATGCTTTCCTTTCCACGGGATTAGGAATAGTAGTTATTGACCTTGACAGGAAGGAGATAAGCGATACATGGAAACCCGGACCGGGACCTGAGAATAATGAGGTTTTTGATGTGGCATTCGGCACTGAAACGATATTTGCAGCAACCAGTAAGGGAATGTGGCAGGCTGGGCTTAACAGCCAGGGACTGTCGTATTTCGGCAACTGGGAACTGTTAGAAGCTCTTCCCGGACCAGATGAAAGGTACACCCACGCCATTTTCTCGGGTGAAACCCTTTACTGCAATCTCTCCGATCCTTCGAACGGCGACAGGATATTATCCTCCGGAAGTGAAACAAGGCAGCTTTCTTATATACCCGGAACAGTAAACTGGTCATTCGATGCCTGCCCGGAAGGCTTCATGGTGTCTTCACCTGAAAAATTAACTATATATTCATCAGATGGCCAGGTGGTAAGAACTATCACATCATATGGCTGGGGAACACCTGAAATATCGCGTTCATCATGTGGTTCCGGCTGTGTCTGGATTGCAGATCGAAGTCACGGGCTGGTAAGGGCGACAAACCAGGGAGATTTTGAATCACTTACCCTTTCAGGGCCTGCAACAACTTACCCGGTATCAGTCGTATCGGAAGGAGGGAGAACAATTATATGCGGAGGAGTTGCGGATTCTTTCCAGAATCCCTCTGACCAGCACCTGAAAGTATCTGTTTATGAGAACCACAGGTTTACAAATATCCTGTCTGAAGATGCCACAGCGGCATTAAAAGCATGCATTGATCCAGCCAATAATTCCCGTTTTTTCGTTTCGGCAGGGACCGACGGACTCTTCGAGTACCGGGGGACAAGCCTTGTGAAACATTATGACAATTCCAATTCACCATTGGAAACGGGTAATTCTTCAGTAACAGGAACAGGCACCTGCGGAATGGCTTTTGACATGTCAGGAAATCTATGGGTTACCCATAGCTCTGGCGGAGGAAGCATAAAGATCCTTAAAAAGGACGGATCATGGATCCTTAATCCTATGACAATGGCGGCTTCAGAGACAGGAGACATTACCATTAACAGGAACGGACAGGCTCTGGTGATCCTTCCGGGCAGTCAGGGTTTGTTCCTGTTTGATGACAATGGTACCCCCGAATACTTCAGCGACGACAGGTACGGCAAGATTCAGGTGAGAGACAACGATGGCAGATTTTTTACATCTGTTTCTGCAGCTGCTGAGGATTCAGAGGGGAATATATGGCTGGCCACTGAACAGGGTCCTGCTGTATACAGGAGCGGAGCAGACCTGTTTGACAATAATGTCAGATGTTACCGGATAAAGGTGCCCCGGAACGATGGGACCGGAACCGCCGACTATCTTCTGGGGAATGAGAAGATTACTGCTGTAGAAGTCGACGGAGCAAACCGGAAATGGCTTGGTACAGAAGGTTCAGGCGTTTACCTGGTTTCACCGGATGGTTCGTCTGTTGTCAGAAATTACAATATGAAAAACTCCCCTTTATACTCAGACCACGTTACAGCAATTTCAGTTGACGACGTGTCGGGTGAGGTCTGGATAGGAACATCGGCCGGACTCCTATCGGTCAGGGAAACGGCGACAAGGGGTAAAGATGACTACCGGAATATTTACGCGTTCCCGAATCCCGTAAGGGAGGACTTCATCGGCAATGTAACAATCAGCGGGCTTGTGGAGAACAGCGAGATAAAAATAACTGACATCAGCGGAAATCTGGTATTCGAAACACGTTCGCTGGGTGGGCAGGCTGAATGGGATCTTAGAACCTATAACGGCCGGCGGGTTGCAACAGGTGTCTATCTTGTTTTCTGCGCTTCTCCCGATGGTTCCCTGACAGGGATGGTAAAAATTCTGGTAATAGGGAACTGACTAATCCTGAATCAGGCTCTGAATTCGCTCTATCTGAAGTTGTTTGTTCACTTCCCTGAGGCTTCTGGCAGTTTTGGTGAAATACTGGTGGCCTGAAATGAATTTTACCTGAAGCTTGTTCCATTCATTAAGGTCGCTCATTTTATTCTGTGCCCTGAGTTCTTCAAAGAGAGTGTTGGAGACCGGGATGAAATCGCTTCTTCCAAGGTAATCAAGATCTGAGTCGCATATTATCTCCTCAAGCAGGTTCTGTGGTCTCGGAGGAAGCTTGGTAGCCATAATTATGGAACAGATCCTTTCAATCTGGCCGGGCGTATAGCCGTATGAAGGAAGAACTTCCCGGGCATAAAGAGTACCATGATGCTCGTGATTATCGAAGGAAACGGTGATGCCGGTGTCGTGAAAGAGAGCGGCAGTCTTAAGAAGAAGGATCTCTTCATCACTGCATCCCTCGGCCCAACCAATAAGCTCAACCTCGGTGACTACATCCACCGTGTGCTTTACATTGTGATAAAATACAAAACCCGGAAGCTCCTTCTCGAGCTTGTCGAGAACCAGCTCCTGAAGGTCGGTGAACTGGATAAGCCCGAACCTTGTCCGGAAAGCATCATTCGGGATACGACCCTTTCCCTCTTGTGAGAATTCCGGCTTAAGACCCCTTATCCTGTATACCTGGAGATCACCTTTGTATTTAACGGGAAGCTTGCCGAAATAATCGCAGTCAAAGAACTCCTTGACCAGCTCAAAAGTCATAACCGAGATAAGTATCGACCCGTCTTCTGACAGATTCTCTATTCTGCTTGCATTGTTAACGGTATCCCCTTTAAGGTCATAACTGACTTTCTTCTTTCCTGATATACTGGCAGTTACAGGACCAGTGTGGATCCCCGTTTTAAGGATCCATATCGAATTGCCTGCTCCCCGCCTGGTATTCTCAAAACTTTCAAGGAAGGTGTGCATCTCAACAGCTGCCATAACGACATCCACAGGGTTTGTTATGTTCTTCACGGGAATTCCGCCTGCACACATGAAAGTGTCTCCAATAGATTTAATCCTTTCTATATTGTATCTGGAAGCTATCGAGCCAAACTCACGTATTATCTCATCAAGTTCGTCCATGACCTCGACTGAATCCATTCCCCCGATACGCTGTGCCAGCCCTCTTATATCGGCGTAGAGGATGGTTGCCATGTTGAACTTGTAAGTTCTCTCTGTCGTTTCAGTCTTTTCGTGGTGCTCAGACTTGAGCTTCTCGTTTTCTCCGGCAAGATTCTCGTTCTGCTTCTGCAGTTCCCTGATGTATTCCTCAAGCTCCTGGTTCTGCCTTGCAAGTTTTGCGATACGCTTCAGAAGCTCTTCATTATTGCCTGATATCATGTTGCCCTTGATTGACAGGTAAAGATAATAATTTTATATTTGACCAAATCATTGGCTGAGATGCTGCAAAAGACGAGGGGAATAATCCTTCATCAGATAAAATATACTGATTCAGGTATTATTGCACAGGTCTATACCCGTGAATTCGGAAGAAGGCCCGTTCTTATAAAGGGGATGAGAAATAAGAAAGCAGGCAAGCATAATATCTTCTTTCAGCCTATGTCAATCCTCGATATGGTCCTTTACATAAAGGAATCAAGGGAAGTTCAGATGTTGAAGGAGTTTTCGGTTTTCTTTGCACCCGCCGACATTTACGCCAATGTGAAAAAAGTCTCAATAGCAGTATTCCTATCTGAGATACTATCCTCGGTGCTGAAAGAAGAGACACCCAATGGCGATTTGTTCGATTTCATTGAAGGCGCAGTTATATATCTCGACCGTTCCACTTCAGGATATTCCAACTTCCATATTGCATTTCTTGCCGGTTTGTGCAGCTATCTTGGTTTTGAACCCGGGAAAAGAGGATGTGCGGACGAAAAGTATTTCGATCTTGTGAACGGTGTATTTGTTTCATCACCCCCTCTTCATAATTCCTTTGCTGAAGAGAATATTTCGGAAGTCCTTGCCGGCTTTTTCACGGGCTCCTTCGACAGCGCGGCAAAAATCCCCCTTACCGGGTTTTTGCGCGATGAAGTTCTCAGAACGATGATAAAATATTTCAGCATTCATCTGCCCGGGCTGAAAAAGATAAATTCACTGGAAGTTCTGAAGGACATTTTCACCTGATGTCTCATCTTACTCTGGAATAATTTTACATATCTTTATTTCTTTTACCGGTCTGTTTCAATGGGCATCATCCCCTCAGTTTTAACACGCATAGGCGCCAGGCGTTTAAACCAGATAGACAACTTCAGGAAGAATCCGGTTGATTGTCAGAATGAAGTTCTTTTTTCTCTGATCCGTAAAGCAGAACAGACTGAAGTGGGAAGGATGCACGGTTTTTCTGCCATCAGTTCATATAAAGATTATTCCTTGGCGGTACCACTGAAAAACTATGAGGACTATCTCCCTCTTATTGAAAGGATGAGGAAGGGGGAAAAGAACCTTGCCTGGCCTGGCGAAATAAAATGGTTCGCAAAGTCGTCCGGAACAACCTCAACGAAAAGCAAATTCATTCCGATAAGCACGGAGTCGCTCTGGGAATGCCATTATCAGGCAGCAAAAGATATTCTTTACCTGTATACGGGAAACAACCCTGACACCAGGATCTTCTCAGGAAAGGCTCTCACACTCGGGGGTAGCAACAGGATAAACTACCAGGGCAACAATATCTATGGAGACCTTTCAGCTGTCCTGATATGGAACGCTCCCTTTTACATCGAATTTATCAGGACACCGAGGCAGAAGATAGCTCTGATCGAAGATTTTGAACAAAAACTTGAGCTTATTATCAAAACAACGGTTAGCCAGAATGTTACAAGCTTTTCCGGCGTCCCTTCCTGGTACCTTACCCTTATAAAGAGCGTACTTTCCTACACTGGAAAATCAAACCTTCTCGATGTATGGCCAAATCTTGAAGTGTTCTTTCACGGGGGAATAAGTTTTACCCCATACCGTGAGATATATAAAAAGCTAATTCCCGGAGAGCAAATGCATTATATGGAGACTTACAACGCTTCTGAAGGATTCTTCGGGATTCAGGACAATCCCTCAGAGAACGATATGCTACTGATGCTCGATTACGGTATTTTCTATGAATTCATTCCTGCTGAAGAAGCAGGATCGCCCTCAGCCAGGGCTATGATGATCGGGGAAGTCGAGAAGGGTGTGAATTATGCTGTTGTGATATCGACAAACGGAGGTCTCTGGCGTTACCTGATAGGAGATACAATTGTATTTACCTCAACCAGCCCTTACAGGTTCAGAATATCGGGAAGGACCAAACAGTACATCAATGCATTCGGCGAGGAGCTTATTGTTGAGAATGCCGACAGCGCTCTTTCCGAAGCCTGCCGGCTGACCGGTGCAATTATTACTGAATATACCGCCGGTCCGGTCTTCATGGATGCAGCTTCCAGAGGATCACACGAATGGCTTATTGAATTTGAAAAGGAACCTTACAGCATAGGGCATTTCACAGAAATACTTGACTCTGAACTTAAATCACTAAATTCCGATTATGAGGCAAAAAGGTACAAGGATATAAATCTTACCAAACCCATGGTAAATCCTGTACCCCGGGGGACGTTCACACAATGGCTTAAATCGAAGAATAAGCTCGGAGGACAAAACAAAGTACCCCGTCTCTCGAACACCAGGGAATACCTTGACGAGATAATTCTTGTTGTGAGAAGCAACAATGTATAGAGCCCTGAAGCCTTCATTTACTTTTTTTTTCAAAACTGAAATCCTTCCCTTTTTTTAGTAATTTTATGATCTGATAAAACAATATTTCATTAAGCCATGCACATAGCAATCGCAGGAAACATAGGATCGGGGAAAACGACACTGGCAGGACTTCTGGCAAAACATTACGGCTGGACGGCCCATTACGAGGATGTGGATGACAATCCCTATCTCAACGACTTCTACGATGATATGCAGCGATGGTCATTCAACCTGCAGGTCTACTTCCTTAACTCAAGATTCAGCCAGATCCTGGAGATAAAGAAATCGGAAAAGACGATCGTTCAGGACAGGACCATATACGAGGATGCCTATATCTTTGCCCCGAACCTCCATTCCATGGGGCTTATGTCAACACGCGACTTCGAAAACTATACCTCCCTCTTCAACATGATGAGTTCCCTCATTGAACCCCCGGACCTCCTCCTCTACCTCAGGGCGTCGGTTCCCACTCTCGTTAACCAGATTCAGAAGAGAGGACGTGAATATGAGAGCTCTATAAGGCTCGATTACCTTAAAAGGCTGAATGAGAGGTACGAAGCCTGGATCCAGTCCTACAAACTCGGAAGAATGCTTATTATCGAAGCAGATCATTACAACTTCCCGAACAACAACGATCACCTTAGCGAAGTCATCGACAAGATCAACGCCGAACTGCACGGGTTATTCTGAAGAACAGTTTAAAGACCATTTCCTCTTCCTGCAAAAGTCAGCTGCCAGGTCTTATCTTCAAGGCTGCTTTTCACCTTCCGGAGGTGCCGGAGTCAGCGCCACCTTAACGTAATTTGATGTATCGAGGAATTTTCTGGCTATCTTCCTGATGTCTTTCGCCGTGAATGAATTGATGTAATTCCTGTATTCCTCCAATGTCATAAGCCTGTTACCGTAGAGATAATGGTTCTGCAGTGCAGAGATCCAGAAACTGTTTTCCTTTATCCTGGTTTCCCGCTCTCTGGAAAGTGTCTCCTTAACCTTCTTCAGATCCGGAACCGACGGCCCATCACTTTTAATCTTCTCCATCTCATTAATCACACTCCGGGAAAGAGTGTCAATATTCTCAGGACTGCAACCCCACATCGAGGTTATTGAGAATTCAGGTGTGGGGAATCTCGTAGGACTTCCGCTGAAGCTTACCCCGTAAACGCCTCCCTGATCTTCGCGCATGGTTTCTCTCAGTCTTATTGAAAGGATATCAATAAGCATCGGAAATCCATACCTGAATTTTTCCTTCCATTTGAAGTCGCCGTTCCAGATCATTGCTACCCGGCTCTGGGGTTCAGAATTTGCCGGCAGCTCAACCTCAATCCTTCCTTCCGGGAACTCCGGTTCCACATCCCTCCAGTTTTCCTTCCGGAAAGAGGAAGGAAGCCCTCCAATATATTTCTCAAGAAGCGGAATAACATCCTCAATACTGAAATTACCAACAAGAAAATAGGTGAAATCGCCCGCATCCGCGAACCTGTCCCTGAATATATCCAGGATCCTTTTGTGACCGGCCATATCAATCTGTTCATCGGTCGGGACGGCAATAACCCTACGGGAGTTCGATGACACAATTCTGGTAAGAGTATCCTGAAACATAACCATGGGATTTGTCCTCATTGGCTTTATGGTGTTTCGCAGCCTGGAAATAAAGGCATTGAAAGCGTCTTCATCTGACCGTGTTGCAGTGAAATAAAGATAATTCAGCTGTAACAGGGTTTCCAGATCCCTTGGGGAGCAGTTACCACTGACCCCTTCGTGAAGATTGTTGATAAAGGGAGTAAGCCTGGCGGTGTTCCCTGAGAGCTTTTTCTGAAGTCCTGTAT
Source organism: Bacteroidales bacterium (assembly GCA_034002885.1). Lineage (GTDB taxonomy): Bacteria > Bacteroidota > Bacteroidia > Bacteroidales > VadinHA17 > LD21. Next base: position 28,676 of record JAVEZS010000024.1, on the reverse strand, counting down.
AATCGTATTCACCCAGACCGCTCTGAACAACTATTGATGAAGCCAGCATTGCCGACATGATGTCCTCGTCGGGATACAGGGAGAGGCCACCGGGGCTGAATGCCGAAATGACAATCTCATCATTCCTGAAATCGGTTGGCTTAAGGATAATCCTCGCTCCATTGCTGAAGGAGACCTCAGTATAGCCGAAAATCGTATTCCCCGTAATGCCTGTTACATTACCCGGAACAGGTTCCTCCTTAAGCAAAGGCTCTTCCGAAAGCTCCTCGGCATAGGGTTCAAGTTCAAAACTTGCTGCCGACTTTATAATATCAAGAACCTCTCCTTCAGAGGGAACCTGAACCCCCTCTTTCTCGCGGGCAGTGACCAGGACAACTATGTTTTCATCCTTTATCCATTCCTTTCCAAGACCATTTATCTCTTCAAGCTTAATCCCCGGCAGGAACTCCTTAACCATTTCAAACTCTTTTCTTATGCCGGGGATGGGTTCTTTTTCGAGGTAATTTCTTACATATTCGTCAGCAAAAGAAGCCGATTCCGTCTTGTCGGCTTCCATGGCCATTTTTTCATATGCCGTAAGGATCTCCTTCTTTTCCCTTTCAAGCTCGGAAGTCAGAAAACCATATCTTCTTACACGTTCATTCTCCTTAAGAAGAACATTCATGCTTTCCTCAATCTGATTTTCCTTGGCGCTTACCATAAGCTGATAGCTGTCGGAACTTCTTCCGATAAAGGCCCCGTATCCGCTGCCAGCATATAAAAAGGGTGATCCCGGCTTCTGAGCGATCTCATCAAGCCTCTTGTTAAGCATTCCTGTATAAATAATCTGCATCAGCTGCAATCGGTATCCGTTGTATGTTCCCTCATCCGACCTGGGGTGTTTTATAAATACAATTGCCGTATAACCGGTTGCTTCCCTGTCGGTAACCACGCTGATAAGAGGTTCTGCATTATCCGGAATGGGAAATTCGTACCTTGGTTCCAGCGTCTTTGCCGGGGATATCCTTCCGAAATGTTCCTTTATCTTTGCCTCAGCAACATCAGGATCAATATCTCCAACAACAGCAACAGCCATGAGGTCGGGCCTGTACCATTTTTTGTAGAAACTGCGAAGGGTGTCATAATGGAAACTCTTTATTATTTCGATCTTTCCTATCGGAAGCCTTTCAGCATACCTTGAACCTTTTAGCAAAACAGGTATATATTTCGCCTGCATCCTGTCCTCGGCTCCCAGACCAAGCCTCCACTCCTCAATTATTACTCCTCTTTCCTTGTCTATCTCGGATTCTTCAAGCGAAACCTGATGAGCCCAGTCTTCAAGAACCTGGAAACCCCTGTCAACCCATTCCATTCTGTCTGACGGAACCTTTAGCATGTATACAGTCTCATCAAAGCTGGTGTAAGCATTAAGCTCTTCACCAAACTTAACCCCCATCTCCTCAAGCATGTCTGTTATCCTGTTGCTGGGGAAGTTCCTGGTCCCGTTAAAACACATATGCTCCATGAAATGGGCCAGGCCCTGCTGATAGTCATTCTCGCAAACCGATCCGGCATTTATGGCAAGCCTGAACTCAACACGCTGTTCGGGTTTGTTGTTCTTCTTAATATAATAAGTCAGGCCGTTTGAAAGCTTCCCTATGCGGATATCAGGATCGGTAGGTATAGGATCATCAGGCCGGAAGGATTGGGCACCGAGGTTTATAATACTGATCTCCAGCATTATAATAAGGAACATAAACCTTAGCTTCATAATACCTTTGTTTTTCCCAAAGTGTTAGGAAAGCAAATTAGCCAATTTAACAATACAATTGAGGGATTGCATATTAATATTTCCCGGCCAAACTCCGTTAATGATTTTTTAAGACTGCCAGAATTGAACATCTTCCAATAAAATATTACCTTGGCACTCGCATATCAAAATTCAAATAAAAATGAACCCGACACGCAGAACTTTTCTTAAGACAGCTTCATTACTGGCAGCAGGAACATTACTTCCGGTCAATGCACTCCCGGTTACAAAGACGAAAATTGCTCCGAGCGACAAGATCAGGGTGGGTCTTATAGGAGTGAGAAGCCAGGGCTACAGCAATCTGGCATCCTTTCTGAAGAATCCCGGTGTTGAGTGCACAGGTCTGGCTGATGTCGATGCCAATTTCCTGGAAAGCCGTACAGCGGATATTGTAAAACTTGGCTTTGCAAAACCAAAACTTTACAGCGATTATCGCAAAATGCTCGAAGACAAGGATATCGATATAGTTATAATCGGTACTCCGGATCACTGGCATTGCCTGCAATTTGTTCACGCCGCAGAGGCAGGAAAGCATATTTATGTTGAGAAACCGCTGGGTAACTCAATCGCCGAAATAAATGTAATGTACCATGCCGCAAAAAGATATGGCAAAATGGTACAGGTAGGACAGTGGCAAAGAAGCCAGCCTCATTTTGTTGACGCGATAAACTATCTCAAAACAGGTAAACTGGGACGGATCAGAACATGCAAGGCCTGGTCGTACGTCGACTGGAAGGGTGCTGTTCCAAAAGTACCGGATTCAGCCGTACCTGCTGGCGTAGACTATGATATGTGGCTGGGACCTGCTCCAAAACGGCCATTTAATATGAACCGCTTCCACTTCACATGGAGATGGTACTGGGAATATGGAAACGGGCTGATGACCGACTGGGGAGTACACCTTATAGATTATATACTCTACGGAATGGGTAAAAGCATACCCTCATCAGTAATGGCAATCGGTGGGAAATACGCTTTCCCTGAAGACGACATGGTAACTCCGGATACAATGACTGCAGTTTATGATTTCAATGATTTCACGATGATATGGGAGCATACCATAGGTATCGGCCTTGGTAACTGGAAAAGACCTCATGGCATGTCGTACATTGGTGAAAACGGGACCCTTGTTCTTGACAGGAGCGGATGGGAAGTCTTCCCCGAAAAAGAGAGAACTGAAGCTGTGCCCCTTCAGAAAAATGTAGGAAACGGCCTTGACCTTCATACCAAAAACATGCTGGAATGCATCAGGGACAATACCCCCGGGAAACTGAATGCCGGAATAGAGATCGGCCGAGGAGTGGCCCTTGTAGCGCAAATGGGTAATATTGCCTACCGGACAGGAGAAAAAGTGGTCTGGGATGATTCGAAACAGCTTTTTAAAACAAAAACTGCCAACAAACTGATTACTCCGGTATACAACAACGGCTATAAACTGCCAAAATACTGATCTGGATAGCTGATAAAAAAAAAGAGGGTGTACTCATAGTTGTAAAACAAGATACACCCCCTTTTTTTTATTAAGTTGGCTATTGTCCGACTATCTTTATCAGCTTGCCAGCATTTAAACGGTCGGTAAGCTCCATATCGTTCAGAAGGGCGAGCTCCTGATACTGTCCCTGTGGTACCCTGTAATAAGCAAAGGCATCGGCAAGGGTGCTGTTTCGCTGTACTTTCACCACATGCACTCTCTTCGGCTTTACGTTTATCTTCGAGGCATCGGTCAGCCTTGCAAAAGTGTTCATCGTGGAACTAAACGTATTTGCATAAGTATTAAAATCGGCTTCTGTAGTGATACCGTGGAAAACATAAATAAGATTGTTGTAGCTTATGAAATATGTCAGCACCATATTCGACTGTTGCGCTCCTGTGGATTGATCCTGAACTACCTGCCGCGACTGAGTCAGAATTGCCGGGAGTCCATTCACGGTAGCCCTTTTACTCCCCAGAAGTTCAAGGCCATACTGGGCAAGGGTGCTGTCAGCAGCTGATTCGAGGGTTTTCTGCGATGCAAGAGTGAAAAGCATCAGTGCCCTTTGATCCTGAGGTGTTATGGTTACCTGCAAAGGCGAATTCTCAAGAGTCCATCCTGTGGGGAACGAGAAGAGGAATCTCAGGTCGGGATGATAGAAAGTGTTGCCTTCAACAAAGCCCTGCTTAGGATCCTCTCCATATATAATCCCGTCAATCAGCTGAAGATAACTGTCCTCATTTACTTTATATTCTGACAAGCCGAGGGTCTTCTGCAATTCGGCCGCCTGCCTGTTTACATCATTATAGCGGTCGCCCGGATCGGGATGCGTCGAAAGGAAAGTAGGTACTCCTCCTTCGCTCTCCGATAGACTCATTTTCTGAAGGACTTTGAAGAAATCAGCCATTTTATGAGCATCATAGCCCATTTTTGATGAGTATTCCACGCCAAGCCTGTCGGCTTCACGTTCATCATCACGGCTGAAACTGAGAAACAAAAGCTGCATGCCCTGAAGAGCATACTGGGCATACTGAGCGAATTTCTCTGATGCTATCATCCCTCCTATCAGAAGAAGCTGGGCAAGCTGCTGCTTCGACTGCTGGCTGACAGTATGCCTTGCAGCAATATGACCCATCTCATGGGCAAGAACCCCCATTAATTCTGCTTCGTTATTCAGCTGGGCAAGAATCCCCCGGGTAAAATAAATATAGCCTCCCGGAACGGCAAAGGCGTTTACCACCGGTGAGTCAACTACTTTTACATGGTATTCAAGATTTGGGCGGTGAGATATCTTTCCCATTTCAGCGCCTTTTGCCTGTACAAATTTCTGGAGATCCGGATCATTATATAATCCGAAGGTTGCAACAACCTGTGGATCATAGGAAATCCCCAACTGAACTTCCTGTGCTTCAGACATCAGCATTACCTGCTTCTTGCCGGTAACCGGATTGACAGCACATGAAATAACCAGCAAAAGAGTAGCTGCGAAGAGAACCATTATGACCGGAATGTTAAGCTTTTTCATGTGAGCAAAAGTTTAGATGAAAAAATAAATATCAACAAGCGATAATCTAAATTATTACGGTATTCTCAAATATCGTAAAAAAATATCTTTCCAAAAAATATACCAATAATAAACGCAAAAGAAATTTTGATTCTGTCATTGACTTTTAGCCCGGAAATGCGATGAGCAGACTAAAAATTATACGACAGGAAAGGAAAGATAATGCGGCTCCCTGTGAGAATCTAAAGGAGCTGTATGCCCGATGACTCAGCCTGAGTCTGAATACTGTCTGACCAGATTCCCGACTGGACCTCACCTATATGTGTCTTGCCGAGGAGAAACATGCACAACCTCGACTGTCCTATACCACCTCCGGCCGATAAAGGAAGACTGCCATTCAGTAACATCCTATGGAACAGAAGGCTTTTCCTTGTTTCACAGCCTTTTAATCTGAGTTGACGTTCCAGGGCCTCCCTGTCAACCCTGATTCCCATTGAGGAAATCTCAAGTGCAATCTTCATCACGGGATGCCATAATATTATGTCACCGTTTAGACCGATATAGCCATCCTCGTTGAGCGAGCTCCAGTCATCATAGTCGGGAGCCCTTCCGTCATGAGGTTCTCCGTTGCTCAGACTGGCCCCTATGCCTATGATAAATACTGCACCGTATTCCCTTGCAATAATAGTTTCCCTCTGCTTGGGAGTAAGATCAGGATATAGCATCAGGAGCTCTTCCGCATGTATGAAATGTATCTTTTCAGGAAGCTTCACAGAAAAATCCTGTGAAAAAATACACAGATCGTGTTCGGTTGACTTTATTGCATCATAGATCGATTCAACAAGCGCCTTCAGGTATGACAGTGTCCTGTGTTCCGGTAGAATGTGTTTCTCCCAGTCCCACTGGTCAACATAAACAGAATGAATGGGACTTAAGGTCTCGTCAGGCCTGATAGCTCTCATATCTGTAAGTATACCCTTACCCGGTTCGATATTGAAGTCCTTTAACCTTACCCGTTTCCATTTTGCAAGCGACTGAACAACCGATACCCTTACATTACCGGCACTTTTTATTTGAAAGCTCACAGGCTTTTCAACCCCGTTAAGATCATCATTGATTCCCGTTCCATCAGGCACGGCAATGGGAGCCGATACGTTTACCAGATTAAGATTGTGACACAACCTGCGCCTGAATCTCTCCTTAATGAAAAATATCCTTTCCTCCGTCAGAAGAACTTCTGATGTCGGTATTACATCTGTCTGTGTGACTGCTCTGTCCATTAAATTTTCTTTTACCGAAGCCGGAGGAATTTTAACCTTCGCTTTGTGTTCTTCTTCTCCCCGCAGTACAGCTTCATTTAATAATTGAAGCAAATATAGATATTATCTTTATATATCAAAGCTAATTGATAATTTAAATGAATGAATTGAATTTCTGCCGACAATTCCATTAACAACTGTAACCGCGCCATCTGGCCTGTACTCAGGCTGATAAACGGCTTGTCCTATGTTTGAAATTCTCCTCATTTGCAAGGCCTTAGCTCTACCTTATTGCTTAAGGGAAGGGCTGGGTGGGCTTATGAGGCTATTATAAGGATTGGGAGGGCTTATGAAGAGCTGAGAGAAGACAGCAATTATACTTTCCAGACAGCCTCTGATACCGCTATGCAAACAACAATTGCAGGGGAGAAAGGCATTGCCGTGAAAACGAAAACCATGACAGGATTCTCCCTGGGTGAACAGAAGAATCTTTTTTCCCGGGTCAGACAGTCTATACAAAAAACAGAAGGCTCGCAGCCATTACCGCCATACCCCCGATCATTCCACCTATGGCAACATGGTGTTCCCCGTACTCCTCGGCAGTGGGCAGAAGTTCATCCAGTGAAATGTATATCATAATACCAGCAACTCCGGCAAAAATGACTCCAAAAGTAGAATCGTTGAAAATACTCCTCAGAATGAAATAACCGACAATAGCTCCAACCGGTTCGGCCAGACCTGAGAGAAGCGAGAGCCAGAATGCTTTTTTGCGGCTCCCGGTGGCATAGTAGACAGGGACAGATACTGCAATTCCTTCCGGTATGTTGTGGATGGCAATCGCCACCGCGATGCTTATTCCGAGGGCAGGATTGGTCATCGCTCCCATAAAAGTAGCAAGCCCTTCGGGAAAGTTATGAATCGCCACAGCAAGAGCGGAAAACAACCCCATCCGAAGCAGTTTCCTGCTGCTGGACGGATCGAGGTTCTTCTCGTCAATATTCTTTATTTCATGGGGGTTCTCAAACGAAGGTATCAGCTTATCAATAATGGCAATTAGCGCTATTCCCGAGAAAAAAGCAATAACAGTATAAACATTACCGGCTTTTAACCCATGTGCTGCAATCAAAGCCTCTTTTGCCTTGACGAAAATCTCAACAAGGGAAACATAGATCATAACTCCGGCAGAAAAGCCCAGTGACAAAGCTAGTACCTTCGGGTTGAATTTCTTCGAGAGCAGCGACATGATGCTTCCGATACCGGTCGACAAGCCGGCCAGCAGGGTAAGTCCGAAAGCGAATAGTATATTTTCATTATGCATGGCGGAAATACTTATATCTGGCATTTATCAGCCGTCAAGACATCGCGGGGACTTCATTTCTGATGCTGACAATCGCTCAGTTTTCAGGCTTCTAAATTACAACTTAAACTTTCAGAATGAAATCGTTTTCAGATTTCAGTATACGAATTCCTGATTAAATAAGGACCTCAATGATAAACTCCTGTTTATGAAAGGCCCGGCCTTCAAAAAGAAGGATCAGTCTTTTTGTGTCAGATTCCCCCTGCCCTTCTCAGCTTTTTCCGACGGTATCGTATTACAGCAATTAAGGTCAGCCCGGTTATGAGGATAAAGGGCCAGAGACGCATAAGTCCGATAATAAATGCCAGAAACCACCTCCATCCCATCAGCATGGCCTGGCCGGTTTTTGAGGAGAAACTGACTGCTGTACCGGTCAGCTGGTAAAACTCAACCGACAGAGTACTATAGCTTACCTGGTCGGAAAGATATCTTAGTCTCCCTTCAATCGATTCTATATCGGAACGAAGAGTCCCGAGTTCCTTTTCTATCGACAATATTTCTTCCACAGTCCTTGCTTTTATCAGCAATTCGCGGTAACGGTTTTCTAGTTCCTTCTTTGTCCTTATCCTTGCTTCTACATCGATATACTCTTCAGTTACATCCTGAATACCGACATTCTTATAGTCAACATTCCTCGCCTTCTCTGAAATCTCCGATAACAGAAGATCAAATTTCTCTGAAGGAACTCTGATCTCAATCCTCTGCGTTATCCTGTCGTCTGAATTGAAAATATTATCCGAAGATATATAGCCGCCCGATTCCTTTACCTTGCCAGAAATAAATCCTGATGTCTCACTTACATCCCTTGTCTGAAATCTTATTTCGCCCCTTGTAATAACTTTTCTGACTGTGATTTCTTCCTGTTTAGCCGCTCTCCCCGTTTCAGATGCAGCCATATCCGGAACAGCCATTTCCATGGCAGGAGAATAAGCCTGCCTCCCTCCATTTGTGCAGGAAGAGATCAGCAGGAGTATCAGAAAAGACCGGAATAAAGGTTGTATTTTGATCATTGTTTTCGGTATTTGGTGAGGAATTAAATATAGTATTTTCGTTTTGAACTGCCGCCCTATATCCTTTTATATCCCTGATTACAACATGACCTAGTCCCAGACATATTTCCACCCGTTGTCGTGCTTCCGCCATACCGTATGAAAAACCCCTGTGCGTTCATTATTCGTGCCTGAAGAATCCCTGACTGAGTAAATGTATTTTCCATAGGTATAGGCGAGAGTGCCGCATCCGGATACATGAATGTAATCCGGAGTCCAGCTAAGCCTGGCTGCCGGATTTGAATTCATCTGGTAATAATGCTTTATGCCTTCCTTCCCAAAGATCAGTGAATCGTTACCCCTGAGGATTACCGCACTGTCGCCGGCAAAATGGTAAAACGCCTCTGCCATCCCTTTCTCTGATACCATCTTTTCAAATGCCTTTTCAGCTTCGCGGACTTCGTTCCTGACTACATCCTGATCAACAGCAGCCGTGCAGGAGAGTAATTGCATCACAATGAACAGAAAGAAGAGTTTTTTCATGGTTTCTATGATTTGATAAGATCCTCTACCCGTCGGTTACTGAAATAAGATGGACAATTTTTAACACGATAATCCCTGATATCATGATTTCTCTGTATTAATAACCTGTTTAACGAATCCAGTAAGAGCAGATTAAAAACGTTTGGGACTAAGCTAAAGTGATCTGATAAGTTCATTGAGAGCCATCGAAACTTCAACGATTTTCCGGCAGTCAACGATTTCAGGATTGTCTTTTGGAGTGTGCCTAATATCCTGCCTGTCCATATTATCAATAAACCATTTTGAAGATACCGCAATTGCCGGAACGCCGTATTGCAGAAAAATACTGTGATCGCCCTGAGGCCAAAGAACGCCCTCTTCAATTCCACTGTACCTGCTGATAATATTTCTGGCCTGCTGAAGCATTCCTTCTGGCAGATCAAACAGCGAAAAAGCAGAAGGCCCCTCTCTGAATCCTGCTCCCAGTCTATAGCATCGAACTCAACCATTTCCGTTTCCCAATCATTCTGTGAAAAGACTTTTTCAAGGAAATAAGTCGCCTGTCTGTTCCCTTCACTTCCTACACATCTTTCACTGATGTCGAAGCAGAGTGATTCAAGATAGTCTTCACATTTTCTTAGTAGATTTTCTTTCATAATGGGATTAAAGTTCAAAATATTGAATGTATAAGCCAAGCATGATATGCCATAAGGAATAATGCCCCAGTCGTAAAGATAGTGAGCCGATGAATCCGTTCTTACTGAACTGCAGGGCCTGAAATAAATTCATCAGAAATCCGGAAGCAAATGAGTACGCAACAAGCCAAAAAGCTCCCACCGGTAACTGTTCAAGGGGCTCTCTCAAAGATGTAATGACCGCTCCCGTAAAAAAGAAATGAATAAAATATCGTCCGTTTTTATACCATTTACCTAAAAGACAAATGATTGTAAGTGGTATCAAACGGTAGAACAATTCAATCTCAAATGCTCCTGAAAAATAAAGGAAAACAGAGTAAGGGAAAGGTTGGGTGAATGGCGGAAGCTCTTTATATGGTTCCGGATGTAATATGATCCTGAAAACGATAATATCAAGCAGGCCAAACAAAAGTCCCAGCAAATAAGGGAACCCTATGCGCTTCCTGTTTGTGATGCCGGCCTGCCAGAACTCCGGGATACCTGCCTTCCCGAATAGAAAAAGGAAGGGGATGCCTGCCAGCATCATTAAAACATTGTTGCCTGTCCAGACTCTGAGTCCGGAAGATTTGCTGAGCAGAAGATTCCCGTAGACAATTCCCGCAATGGTCAGAAGCAGAAAAGCAAGATAGGTTATCAGGTTAAGCTTTATCTGCCTTTTCATAGCCACGAGTAATAAAGAAATCCTTTTGTCTGCTCATTTTCGCACTGGTAAATCTGCCGGAAGGAACCTGACGGTTAAAACAGGCTGCCTGAAATCCCATGTTCAATCCTGATGCTTGATTAGATTAATTCGTATACACAATTTTCCCGAACATCCCATGATAACATATTAATTGTTTACAATGCACCTGATCCGAACATCCGTGGTCCCCCTGATCATGGAGTAAACCGGACAATACTTGTCCTCGGTGAGCTTTATCACCTTGCTCATGTCGTCATCAGAGATATCAGGCGATTCAATCAGAATGGTCACATCTATGTTCCTGAAACCTGTAGGATGTTCTTCCCTGCGCTGACCAGCAGCCTTTATCTCACAACTGCTTATGGTTTTATTCATTCTGCGCAGGAATAACAGAACAGCACTGCCAATGCAGGATGAAAGGCTAAGAAGCAGCAGTTCAAGCGAAGTATAACCGAGATTGTCACCAAAAGGCGGGATATAATCAATAGACACAGGTTCATTCCCGTCTGCTTTTCCCAAAAAGTGCAGTCTGTCATTGATCAGCTGAACCGAGGCTGTCAGTTCCTTTGATTTGTCGATCATTTTGAAGGATTTTAAAAATTATGAATAAACTTGACTTTCATTATATTCCGCGGGAGTAACTATCTCCCGAAACGGAAATACAAGTTTACCAAAAACTACTTTTCCTCCGTAAAATCTTACACTATAAATTTATGTTTTGAATAAATACCTGTGCCTGAACATGATACCGCAAATTGTAAATTAGAGGCGTTCGCGGTAATCAGTCTTAGTCCCAATATTCTTTTTTGTTAACGGCTTTCCCTATTGGTCTCATAAATACTTCTTTAAAAGATCCATGGTTTTTTTCACACCCTGTTCTTCGGGCTGCCCTGTTCCTTCAAACTCAATTCCGATATACCCTTTAAATCCTGAATCTTTTACAATTCCAAGAAGTCTTTTATAATCGAGTTTTGGCTGTTCCCCGTTCGCATCGAAATCATAGGTTTTGGCACTCACTCCTTTTGCGAAGGGGAGCAGCAACTGAAGTCCCTTGTAAATATCATACATCTCCTCACAGCCTTCCTGAATTGTGCCCCAGGGATGAGAGATACACCAGTTTCCGAAGTCGGGAAGAGTTCCAACGTTATCCATATTTACCTGCTTCATTACGTCAGCCAGCCATTCAGCATTGGAGGTATAACTTCCGTGATTTTCCACTACAACATTTATATTCATCGTTGAGGCAAATTCACCGAGACGGCCCATAGTGTCAACAGAAGCTTTCTTTCTGTCATCAGAAGAGCCTTCTCCGTGAAGATTCACCCGTACTGTAAGGCAGCCAAGGGTTTTTGCAGCTTCTATCCACTTTTTGTGGTTTTCGACTGACTCAAGTCTTTCTTTATCAACCGTAGAAGAAAGAGGACCTTCATCATCAACCATCAGTAAATGATTAAAGACTCCTGCATCCCGGCTTCTCTTAAGAAGTTCATTAAGATAGACAGTATCTTTTGCTGCTTCCTTGAAATTCATTTTTTTACCTCCAAAGAAGCCATTCACATATTCGACAGCACTTATTCCAAAATCGTTTTTTGCAATACCCGGAAAATCGAGATGGTCCATTTTACCACCGTATAACGCCCGGTTAAATGACCATTCCGCGAGAGATATCTGAATGTCAGGATCAGTATTTTCAGTAAGTCTGAAAGAGGCCCCTGTCATCACAGCACCAGCTGCCAGAAGGGAATGTTTGAAAAAGTCCCTGCGTGTTTTCATAAAGGATTATTTTTGATTAAAAAGACTCCGGAATTCAATCAATAAATTTATAATAATATTCAGATCCATGATAATTATTTACCCGGTATTATAACTCCTTCCCGCCCGGGTCCTTCCTTACAAATTATTCAATTTCAATATCGAATGTATCCATCAGACCTGCTATCCCTGCCAGTGAAAATTTCGCCCTCTTTATGCGGTTTGAGCATGGATCAATTGAATAGTTGTATGATGTCCGGAAATCAACGCCTTCAAGATCGGTATTTGCGAAAACCGACTTCTGTAAATCACAATTTATGAATGATGAATCCTTTAAATCTGTTTCCGAAAAATCCACTTCAGCAATCCTTGAATTCTTAAATCTTGTCCTGTTAACTTTAAGTTTATTGAATGAACAAAGATCAATTGAGCACCTTTCAAATTCAAATGAGATCAGTAATCTGTTACAATCCTCAAAATGCAGGCCCAATAGCTTGCAGTTCATGAAGATGGTGCTTCTGAATGATGTATTTATCAGTTTGGTGAGACTTAAATTGCATATCTCAAAGATGCATTCAATAAAATTTATATCGGACAGATCGGAATCCGTGAAATCACAATTCTTAAACCTGCAGTTTTCATAATCCACTGCCTCCGGTTCTATATCACTGAACCGGACATTCTCATACTGAAGATCCTGGCGTAACTCCCTCATAATTTTCAGGTATTGGTTTAATTTGGTCATGTTTCTGGAATGTCCGTTTTCTGCATGACCCCGTTAGAAAGAGGCTGAGTGAGCCTATCTTTATTTTTTCTTAATGATTTTATTGTTTTCAAATTCTTCCTGGTATTCAATCCTGCCGTTCTTGTCATAACGGACCCAGGATCCGTGTTTCTTGCTGTTCCTGAAATTTGCAGTCTGCCAGAGTTGTCCCGACTCCCTGTAGAATGTCCATTCGCCTTCCATAAGGCCGTTAATAAAAGGACCAGTTGCCTTGATAGTGCCATTCTTATAGAAGTAGGTAAGCTTATTATCCATCAGCTCAAAAACAGGTTGTCCGTTTGCATAGGATTTCTTGTTTAACATATTGTTGATTTTGTTTAGTAATGTTCCTGCTTTAAGGTAATGAACTTTTTGTAACGCTGCATGAGAACCGGCAGGTTGATGGCATAGGAATTTCGTTAATCATCGGCAGTAATATAACTCCTCAGAAACAGACAAAGCCCTGTTTAGTCAGGTTCCTTCTCTACCAATTCTTTTTGCAAGACTGAGCCATGTCCCCTTTGTTAAAAAGCTCTCTTCAACCTGATCTTCAAGTTCCAGATATCGCTTATAGGGAATACTGAATGATAAGATGTCTTTATGGATATACTTTCTCGCTGAAGGATCAGTTAGTCCGATGAAACATTTTTGATCTTCCTTATTGACCTGATCCAGGGCATATAGTATCGACTGCTGACATCCGGCGCCAAAGTCTGTTTTAACATTGTCCTGGGTTGATTTGTCAAAATTTGCAAACCACATTAAAGCAGACAACTGATCTGCATTAACCAGAAAAATAATGATATCTGGAATTTCATCCGTGGATACTTCTGACAAGGGTTTTAATAATAGATACTTCCCGGGTGTTACTCTGGGGACCCCGGATGTGAATTCAGCTGCAAGTTCAGGACTCTTCTTGTAATATTCTCCTTCGCGTCCTCCCGGTATCCCTGTTGACAGAAAATGTTCGATAAATCCTGATTGAAAACCCGAAAAACCAAGTCCGACTTTTCCACCCCGGCATGAAGTTGTGCTTTCCTCAAATAATACAATATTGCCCTTTGCCGCCTCATTCAACATCGGGATCACACAACCTCTTTTCCCTTCTTTAAACCGCAACGCTTCTCCGGGCTTAAGCTCAGAACGAAAAACTGCAACAGGATTACTTTTCAGCCTTATAGATTCTGCAATCTTACTTTTCAAATTTATCTTTCCTTTTTTCTATACTTTTTATATCCATCAATGATTTTGCTTCTATTTCAAATTTTAATCACGACAAGTCAAACCGGTCGAGATTCATTACCTTATTCCATGCTGCAATAAAATCCTTTACAAACTTCTCCCTGCCGTCAGCGCTTCCATATACTTCTGCCACTGCTCTCAGTTCGGAGTTGGAACCAAAAACAAGGTCTGCACTGGTGGCTTTCCATTTTATCTCACCGGTTTTATGGTCACGTCCGACAAAGCATTCCTTACTTTCCGGATCAGGCATCCATGCAGTATTCATATCGAGCAGGTTCACGAAGAAGTCATTTGTAAGAACTTCAGGCCGTTTAGTGAAAACCCCGAGTTTTGAACCGTCGTAGTTTGTATTCAAAACACGCAGTCCGCCTGTTAGTACAGTAAGCTCAGGAGCTGTCAGAGTAAGCAATTGGGCTTTATCAATAAGCGATTCGGTTGTTGAGACTTTAAACTTGCTTTTCTGGTAATTTCTGAATCCGTCGGCGATTGGTTCCAGAACAGCAAACGATTCAACATCAGTTTGTTCCTGGGATGCATCCATGCGACCCGGTGTAAACGGCACTTTGGCATTAATCCCGGCATCCTTTGCAGCTTTCTCAACACCGGCACATCCGGCAAGAACAATTAAGTCGGCTAAAGAGACTTTTTTGTTCCCCGTTTGCGATTTATTAAATGCTTCTTGAATTTTTTCAAGTGCCTTTACCACTTTTTTCAGTTGCGGAGGATTGTTTACTTCCCAGTCTTTCTGAGGAGCAAGTCGGACCCTTGCTCCATTTGCGCCTCCACGCATATCAGATCCCCTGAATGTTGAAGCAGAGGCCCAGGCTGTGGATACCAATTCCGAAACACTCAATCCGGTTGCCAGAACGTTTGCCTTCAATCCGGCGATATCCTTGTCATTAATTAATTCATGGTCAACGGTTGGTATCGGATCCTGCCAGATAAGTTCCTCGGCCGGTACCTCAGGACCCAGATAGCGGGAGCGTGGCCCCATGTCGCGATGAGTGAGTTTAAACCAGGCACGTGCAAAAGCATCGGCAAATTCGAGGGGATGTTCATAAAAACGTCGTGATATTTTTTCATAAACAGGGTCAAAACGCAACGATAGATCGGTAGTCAGCATGGTTGGACGATGTTTCTTCTTAGGATCATGAGCATAGGGCATCAGACCTTCCGTGTCTTTGGCAACCCATTGATAGGCTCCGGCCGGACTTTTGGTAAGTTCCCATTCAAATTCAAACAAATTCTTGAAAAAATAAAAGCTCCAGTTTACAGGGGTTTGTGTCCATGTTACTTCAAGCCCGCTGGTTATCGTATCATCTCCTTTCCCGGTTCCAAACGAGCTTTTCCATCCGAGGCCCATTTCTTCAACCGGTGCAGCCTCAGGTTCTGGACCAACATGAGCAGGATCTCCCGCACCATGACACTTACCAAAGGTATGACCCCCGGCGATAAGGGCAACTGTCTCTTCGTCGTTCATCGCCATACGTGCAAAACTTGCCCTGATATCCTTTGCCGCGGCTAACGGATCGGGCTTTCCTCCCGGCCCTTCCGGATTGACGTAAATAAGTCCCATCTGGACTGCTGCCAGCGGATTATCCATATCGCTCTCCGGAAGATTACGCTGGTTATCGTCCAGCCATTTGGTTTCGTTGCCCCAGTAAACATCCTCCTCCGGTTCCCAGACATCCGCGCGGCCTCCGGCAAATCCGAAAGTCTTGAAACCCATTGATTCCAGGGCAACATTCCCTGCAAGTATCATCAGGTCGGCCCATGATATCTTTCTCCCGTATTTTTGCTTTATTGGCCAGAGCAACCTGCGCGCCTTGTCGAGGTTGACATTGTCAGGCCAGCTGTTCAGGGGGGCAAAGCGTTGCTGCCCCGTGCCGCCGCCTCCGCGGCCATCAAGTGTGCGGTAAGTGCCGGCACTGTGCCAGGCCATTCGGATAAAGAGTGGACCGTAATGTCCAAAATCGGCAGGCCACCAGTCCTGAGAATCAGTCATTAATTTATAAAGATCTTTTTTCAGGCCTTTGTAATCGAGCGTCTTAAATTCTTTTGCATAGTTAAAATCTTCACCCATTGGGTTAGACAGTTCAGAGTTCTGGCGAAGTATATTCAACTTTAGTTGATTTGGCCACCAATCGCGGCTCTTTGTTCCAGCCGCCCCGGCACTATGCTTAGCTGTAGCACCGGTGACCGGGCATTTACCTGATTTTTCTGACTTGTTTCCCATTATTTTTAATTTTTATTTATGGTTTATGTTTTACCGTTGGTACAATGAAAATCATTACTATCGCTCCAATCATTCCGATGGCAATCACCAATAACCTGGTTGCAGGCAGATCAATAAGAAATATACACGAAACTGTTATCATTAAAGACATCATGGTAACTGCATAAAGCTTTGCCTTAAAGGTCATTCCGTTATTTGTATTATACCGCGAGATATACGATCCGATAAATCTGTTTGAGATCAGCATGCCATATAACCTTCGGGAACTTCTGATATACAGGCCGGCTGTCAGCAAAAGAAAAGGAGTAGTGGGTAAACCCGGAACAAAAATGCCTGTGATCCCTGCGAAAAGAGAAAGCGTCCCAAGTAAAATCAATATTGGTTTCAATAAAAACATTTTCTTATGTGTTGTTCCCTGTGAATTTCCCGATAATATGAAGTTTTAAGTCCTCTATCTTAAAATCCGGAATCTGTTTTTTCTGAAAATACTCTGTAAGCAATTTGTGCAGTTCCTCATCTTTGTAATCCTCAATGCGATTTGAGTCTGAACAATAGATATGATGGTGGCTTTCGGTTATTGCATCATACCTCATAATATCTCTTTCAGTGTCTACCCGCCGTATCAGGCCGTTTGATACGAAAACATCGAGAACCTTGTATATGGTTGCCGATGAGATATTCGGATGGATCTTTCTTATATGATCCATAATGTTTTCAGCGGTTGGATGATTGTTCAGGCTTATAATAGCATCCAGAACAGCTATTCTTTGAGGAGTAACTTTCAATCCCTTCTCATTTAGCTCCTTACTAAAATCTTTGGCATCCATCGCAAATAACCTTCTAACGAGAATTATTCTCTTTTAATAATAATCAAATATAAGAATAGTTCTCTTCAAAAGCAATAGAAGGTATTTTTTTCGCCTGCTGCCAGCCTGTCAGCATAAAGAACAATCCTAAGTAATGTCAATCAACTCTTTAATCTTTTTAATGCTATTCTTTTTAGGTTTAACGGTTATCATACTGGGACCGGAATAGTAACGAAGGAATATCTGGTCTGACTCTTTGATTATTCCCATAACTGTGGCTGGAATATTATACCTGAATCTGGTTATTTTTCTGTTATTCTCAGAATAACCCGTTATGACGGAAACTGATGTGGAATCAGCTGTTAAAATATCCGCTGTGTTTTCTGATATACTTCTCACATTTTCAAGCTCCATTCTGTCGACATTCATAGGGTAAGCCTTATTATCAATGACAAGGATAACCTTCTCATCCATTCTGAAACTGGAACCGGATAAGGAAAGAACATCATAGGCATTGTATGACACATCATTACCCTGATTGATCTCCTTGACGATTGACTGCGTGAAGAAATAGAGAGGACTCCTGCGATCACGGTCCCTGAAGTGGTATTTTAGTTCAAATCTTGCCGTCGAGTAAACAATGTCATGTTCAGTGTAGATCCTGTTGGCAGTTGAACAACTCCAGAACACAGCACAGACCAGTGTCAGTCCTGATATCCGGGATGCAACTTCCCTTCTTAAAAGCGTCTTCATTTCTGCGTTATTTTTGGTTTGTTGGAAATCTTAATATTACTTATGACAGCTTTAGCCTCAAAACCATCACGGTGCAATTCAGCCAGTCCGGTTTCAGTCGGAAGGAGAGTATATTTCACGCATTGACGGAGTTTAAAATGCAATGTGTAGCTTTACTCACAAAACAATTAAATGGACTAAGAATAACAACCAAACTATCGTATCCTAAACAATATGAGTAGTTCTTAACACCTTGGTAAATGACCTGACTTCATTAAAATATCAATAAATCGCTATTAAGAATAGCATTCTCGTTCCTTTATCTTTATCCTCATAATGAGCCTTATCGCTCATTCAATAAGTAATTTTACCAACCGGAAAGTATGATCTAATGAATAGATCCTGGCGATATACATACCTCTTGACAGCATAGAAATATCCACATATTTTTGTTTTGAATAAATCATTTCCCTTCCATTCATATCATAAAGCCTGATTTCAAGAAAGGCCGGATGATCAATAGTTATTAGTTCTCTCGCAGGGTTTGGATAAATGCGCATATCAATATTAACGATATCAGGATTCGTAGTAAGAGTGCTGTCGGGATTCGTTATTATAGTGCTGTCAGGAGTCGTTATTACAGTGCTGTCAGGATTCGTTATTATAGTGCTGTCACCTGTATCCGGTATCTCACTGATGAATTCAAGGCTCAGCAAAAAAAGGTCAAAATCGGTCAAGCCTCCATCAATAAAAATTCCCGACGGAACCACTCCCATTGACAGAAGCTTATTAGAACCGGATCTGTACATGTAATTTCCATAATCAGTCTTATCAGTACCCATGCTTTGTTTGAAAACCATTTCCCCGTTCTTACCGATACGGCAAAACCACCAGTCAGAATATCCATGGTTGTCATCCACCCAGCATCCGTCAGCTCCATTTGATCCAATGATGAAGAAAGAACCATCCTTATCCTGATAACCCGAATGCCCATAATCCTTGTCGAATCCTCCATAAGCCTTAGCCCATTGCGTATTCAGGGATGAATCGAGCTTAGCAATAAAAAGATCCTCCAGACCCGGAACAAAACCAGATTCACAGAAACCTATTACGTCACCGTCATCCGAAGTGGTGTTTCCAATCAGCAGGTATCCCTTATCAAGTGTCAGGATTACGCTGCTCAGTCGCTCATGCCACGAACCGCCGATACAATTCTGATGTTCAATTTCACCTGATGAATTTATTTTTGCGGCCCAGATATCATTGGTGTTCATTCCTGTTCCATGATTATCCTCAACATCTCCATTGTCAGAGACGACATTCCCAAACAATACAAAACCACCATTGTTGGTTGGAAATATGAATCTGCCGATATCGGCACCTGATCCTCCGAATGCTTTTGACCAGGTAATGTTAAAATCTGAATCCATTTTTTGGACAATGATATCTTCATTAGCACCATTTTTATGGAAACCGGGAACGCTTTCATCCAATGTTTCACCGGCCAGAATAAAACTGTCATCATCACATATCCTGATATCCCACGCAGCAGTATGTCCATTATTATCATAAAGTGTTGACTTCAGGAGGTTCCCATCCGGATCAATTACCACGATCCAGAGTCCCTCCCCAATCTTGTAATCAAAGGGCGCCAATCCTGCCAGAATAAGGTTTCCTCCGGGAAGTTCCCGGATTGTGTAAAGATAATTCTCACTGGAGATATAGTACGATCTTGTCCAGATTGTATCACCTGCAAGGTTGCATTTTACTATCCATGCTTTTGATTCAGCCGGGGCATAGCCAACATCCCTGTCCTGCGAAAATGAACGTAACACGATATAAACGGAGCTGTCACGCGTCATTATGCTGTTTGTGATATAGTCAGTTTCCGAACCTCCATAGCATCCGAAGGATTTGACCGAAAGTTGCTGAGGATGGATAGTGTTACTTACCAGGATCAGGAACAGGAGAAAAGAAATTGGTCTCATCAGGTCCAATTATAAAATTGAAACAATTATTAAATATAATCAAAAAAGGGCCTAAGTATATGGCAGAAATTTACAGATATGGTCAGATTAGTCTATATCGTTGCTAAAAAGCATACTTTTTTACACCTGCAGGGGCGAGGGACGAATGTTTGCTTATGTCCCGGAACCGGAATCAGCAGGCTTTGCCTGACTAAGTACCGTCAACGAAAGATCATCTCTGGCCATAGAAAAGTACCGGTACAAAACTGTAAATATTACCATCCGTGTCAGGTCCTCGTGCATTATTTAAGTCTGTTATAGAATTCTGTAAGTTCTGTTTTTCTATTCTTGTCGAGTCTGTGCCACCTTATACCATGAATGGCGCCTTCCAGGGCAAAAAGCATATTAATACAAGCGTCCTTATCTATTGTTTTAATTTTAATCATGGCATTTTCACTGCCAATGTTTATTAAATCATCTGGCGTTGAGATCCCAATCAGTTTAAGCTTTTCAGCAAGAGCTTCTCCAATATTGGGCAAACTGGTAAGATCATCTTTACTTGTTGCCATTTTGTATAATTTTTAAATAGATGGGATTCATTATCAAAATACATCGTTTCACCATTCTCCTTTGAATAAGTCTTCCAATCCGGCAGTTTCCCCATTACGTTAGGATTTCGTGTTTTTGCAAAGTTTATCCATGGCAAAACAGGACTCCAAACAGTAATAAGCTTGTCAATTGTTACATCGTAATGTAATTTTAAATTTAATTGTATAATGACTTCCTGTCGGCATACAGGGCTTCCGTGTTTGCAGCTGGCATTATTATTTAGACTCTGACAAGTCATTCAGATTAATTATTTTACTGCCATTTTTTTTGTAATAATTAAGCATTTCGTCAATTTTCCTTTTATCGTAACTCGTAATACAATCTGATAAGACTGTAACTTTGTAGTTTTCCCTGCACATATTAAATACTGTTGATTTCACGCAGGCAGTGGCGTCTGCTCCTGTGATGTAAAATTCGCTTATTTCATTTTTCCGGATGAAGTCAGCAAAATCTTCGCTGGTCAATGCGTTGCCTTTGGATTTCTCAAAAATGTTGTTGGAAACCAGTTTCATGTCCGAAACTAATTCAGACCCACGAGTATTAGGTTTGAAAGTCCTTGTACCGTCAGATAAGTTATAATGCCTTATGTAAACGACATGAATTTCATTTTCCACTGCCCAATCTATTGACCGATTAACATTGTCAATAATTTCTTTGTAGTTTTTGGTAATGTCATTTTGAATGTCAATTACCACTAAAGACTTTTTCTGCATGGGATTTCCTTCTTTTATTTTTATGTTTTAATTCAATTTCAAGCAAGTAAGGCAATAGTCCCGGTGGACACTCAGTAATGATCCACAATTGTGACATGTCCTGCGTCTTGATTCAAAGTCCAGAAATTTTACTATCCCTTTTTCTTTGATCATTGTCAGATTCTCAATAAAGCTTGTGTTATATTTAGTTCTGTATCTTTTGTCTAGTTGTTTCACCCTTTTGCATGGGTATT
>JAVEZS010000024.1:0-7255 GCA_034002885.1 Bacteroidales bacterium | reverse complement strand
CTTGATTCAAAGTCCAGAAATTTTACTATCCCTTTTTCTTTGATCATTGTCAGATTCTCAATAAAGCTTGTGTTATATTTAGTTCTGTATCTTTTGTCTAGTTGTTTCACCCTTTTGCATGGGTATTGTTGGATGTAGAGTCAATCAGATGTCCGAGTATTTGTTTTATTGTCCGCTGCTGATTGTTTCTTCGTTGAGTTATTATCTCATCTGATAGCTGTCTTAATCTCGGCTCCCAGTCCTCAGTAAGGGAGCGAATTTCTGTTGTTATTGCTAAAATTTCTTTCATGGTCTTTTTCTAATATACTATAGTTGAATGCTTTATTACGGCCCGGCGGTATAATTTAGTGGGTTTTAACCGACACAAGCACCGGGAAGCTTACTGGTACCCTGCGCCAGGGGGGCCGATAAACTGCCACGGTGAAGGATTTCAATTGTATGCCGATGAGCGCTTTGACAGCCGCAGCTTTCTCTGACCACCATAACGGAGTGAAGGTGGTAGCGAAGGCCGTTGTCCGGGTACATGAACCATTACAAAACTATCCTGGATGCACGAGCCGACAAAAACCGTGACAAGCTTATTAAACCGTCCGTTTATAGCGCCGGAGTAGATAAAAACTTTCACGTTGGCTCAAATTTTTCGATGGAGTATGTTTTTTAAACTCACCAAATTTTAGGGATCAACTTATATCGGATTTTGTCAGAATACTCTTTATAACCCGTTAATTCATTATTTAGAGTTTTGTCCTCAAGATAGGTCCGGATCACTAATACAGAAATTGAAAGAATCACCGGTATTATACTCCAAAGAGAACCTAAAAGTAATGGAAATCCGAGTGTTGAAATAATCATCCCAAAATATCCGGGATGACGAATCATTTTATAAAGACCTGTATCACAAACAGTATGACCTCTCTCTGTTTGAATCCTGACTACAGATGAAAAGAATTTATTTTGCCTTTTTGCAATTAGAAAAAAAGAATGCCCAGAAAGAGTCAGTATAATTGCTAATATGTACAGGCTCCAAGGAAGATTTGGTGACCAGTGAAATCGTCCTGAATCCAGACCTGAAACAATCAGCATTATCAAATAGATAAGAGCAGATATACCCAACAAGAGTTTATCCCATTTTTTTGTTCCTTCCCCAGGCCTAAGTCTTTCCTTAGTCAACTCCGTATTTCCTATTGATGCGATAGCTGTCATTAGTGTCATAAAAAGATTCATTGATACATATAGCCACCCTTGCCAATAATTAATGTGACCTGCACTAATAAATAGTGTCAGAAAAAAGAATAACGAAACAGCAAGACCTTTTGAAATAAGTTGAATTGTTTTCATTATATAAATGTTGTGGGGAGAAACCTGAATCTTGTTAAAATATTCATTGAAGTTATATCTGATTTAAAGATAGAAAATTGTCTGTAGATGAATTGTCACGGTGCAGAATGTTTCTTAGGAGCCCTTGAGCTGTGTCGCGATACAGGTTATCCCGAAGAAAGTTCTCGCGGTGCGGAAAGCCAAATACATATAGCGGCCTGTTAGCGTTCGTTTTATTATTTATACCGTAACTTCTGAGAGTAAAAGTCCATCTTTCTGTTAATTATTCTTTTTCAAGCTGTTCTATCTCACTAATCTCCAGGAATAACTTTCTAAATCGTTCAAATATAGAATATTTAAAAGTATAATATATTGAAAAAGTGAATACTAAGACAATTAAAGTAATTGGCAACAATGAACTTCTAGAAAATATTGGGATATCAGCAATTAAAAAGATGCCGATCATTGCAAGAGGGGAAAAAATGTATCCAAATTTTGTTTTCTTAATCTTATAAATTTCAACTTTTTTAATGTCTTTTTTAATCTCAGTTACAGGTTTAGCAAAATCAATTTTTTTAACCAGCAGATAATATCTAATTACCCAATAATAAGTTACTAATGCAAATGGCACAAACAGAGACAACCCGATATAGAATCTAATCTCGTTACGAAATTCAATTCCGGGAACCATGATAGCAAGTATAATTCCTAACGGTAAGATCAAATCAAATCCGGCTTTTAGTTTTAACCATGTTACTCTTTTTTCAGGTTTTGACTTTAGCATTGTCCTCAATATCTCTTTGTTAAGGCGAGTATTCTCGGTAAGTTTCTTATCGTATATTTGCCATAAATTCTGTAATTCTATAAGTTCCATGATTGTTAAATTTTTGTAGTTGCCAAATCTTTTAATTGTTCTTTTATTCTGCTAATCCTTGTTCCGACATTTGTTTTTGAAATTCCGGTTATCTCAGATATTTCATCGTGTGAATTGCCATCAAGGTAGAGAAGGATTATTGCTTTATTTATTTGATTTAACTCATCGATGCACTGATATAAGACTTCAGAAGGAGATGAATCCGGAGGTTCTGTTATCCAGGTTGGACATTCAAATTGTTTCAGGTCAGAGGTGTAATACAATTTATTGCTTCTCTTTTTGCGACTGTAATTCATTGATATGTTAATCGCCACCCGGTATATCCAGGTAGATACCTTGGATTCCCCATTGAATCGTTCAAATGATTTCCAAAGTTCAAGAGTAATGTCGTTGATTAAATCCTCCTTGTCATGTACTGACCTTGCATATGCTCTCGAAATTTTTAAAATGATCCCTATATTTTTCTCTAAAATATCAAGGAATTGGTCCTTTTGTCTAATTTCTGTCATCTGTCATGCTGTTACTCTTTTTGTGAATAAAATATTCTGTGATCACATTTTTACTCCATTAGTAACAGTGTCTGGTTAAAAATCACATAGGATATTCAATTTATTTTATCTACCCCTAGAGATTTAGCTGTTAGCGTAGTTTTGATCATGATATCATTGTCAGGGGAAACGGATTTGTCTTATTATAAATAATTGTCAATATGTGATTTATGGATTAGAATACAGTACTATAAATGAACCCTAACGAAGGTCGGCGGTATAGTGACTTGCTGTCTGTGTCGGGGTTGGCATGAGTTTTTGCAAAGTCCCGGTAGTTGGACGAGAATTTTCGTGTCATGATTAAGTTGTCAAGATTGCTGATCCCCGATAGGTGGGCGGGATTTGTCCCGTCATGGTACAGAAAATTTAAATATGCTGTGAAAAGGTTTCTCGCATAGGCTGCCCAATTTATTAATTTAACTATTAGGCACTGAGATTATTTAATGGTTTGGGAATTGTTAAGAAGTAACCGGTTACAAATAATGTTACAATTGCTGTAAAAACTAGTGCAGTTGTTGCACCAAACAATAACCAGACGATTCCGGTTAGTGAACTGGCAATCATGGTGCAAATACTTTGTAATCCTGCAAATGTTCCAATTGCAGTGGCTACATCGTTTTTATGGGTTATGTTTGTAATCCATGCTTTTGAGACTCCTTCTGTTGCAGCAGCATATACTCCATAAAGAAAAAAGAGTTCAAAAAAGAGAATTTTATTTTCATTGACCGACATTCCAAAATAAACAAACGAGAATAGAGCTAGCCCAAGGATTAGAATTGTTTTTAAACCAATTCTATCAGCGATAATCCCTAAAGGAAATGCAAACAAAGCATAAATGAGGTTATAGAAAATATAGAGCATAATCACAAGTGAGTCATCAAGCCCTGTTTGCTTTGCTTTGAGTAATAGAAAAACATCGGAACTATTGACTACAGCGAAAACTAGAAGTCCAAGTACTAGTTTTTTATAATCCGCTGAACTAACTGTCCAATATTTTAAGAATGAGAAAAATGGTGTTTTGACACTTTGTTTCTGGATAATAACCGGGTTGTCTTTCAGTAGGAATGAAGTTAGAATTGCAAAAAATCCTGGTAAGAATGCAATATAAAAGAGAGTTCTGTAATTCTGTGGGTAATAGTATAAGTAAAGTAAAGCTAATGAAGGACCCAAAACAGCACCTAGGGTGTCCATCGAGCGATGGAATCCGAATATTTTTCCCTTTGTTTGAGGGGTGGCTTGTTCAGAAAGTATAGCATCTCTTGCCCCTGTTCTTATACCTTTTCCGAAACGGTCAAGGGTTCTGGAAAAGAAAATCCAAAGAGGATAAATAAAAATTGCCATCATTGGTTTAGAGATAGCACTTAATAAATAGCCGATTTGTACGAAAGGCACTCTTTTCCCAGATAAGTCAGAAAGCTTTCCAAAATATCCCTTGCTTAGCCCAGCTATTGCCTCTGCCACCCCTTCAAGTATGCCAATTAGAGCAACAGAAAAGCCAATTGTTTTTAAGTATATTGGCAAAATTGGGTAGAGCATTTCGCTGGCGGTATCAGTAAGTAAACTTACAATTGATAATACCCATACTGTCCTTGATATGGACTTCATGTACTTTAAATTTTTTAATCAAAGTTTCATTTAGGCAGGCTTTGGGTTGCCTATAACGGCCCGGCGGTAGGGCTTAGTAAGCGTTACCCGACGCAGCATCCGGGCATGGTCCTGGTAACCCCGTCCCGAGTCCTCGGGAGGGCCAGAGAACTGTCACGGTGCAAGCCTGCCTGTCTGCGCAGTCAGACAGGAAAAGCAAAAACCGTGACAAACCACTTACCCATATTGTCCGTGTTAGCGTTTCGTGTTTTTATTAATCATAAATCCTATTCGATTGTTGTGCTGTTATCAAGTTTTATCTTTGAAAATCCCATAATACCTCTTAAAAATCCATCAATCAAAGATATTGGAAACAAAATTAAACCACCAATATGAGTTCCTAATTCATAAATCAATGAACTGTCTTTGTATGGTTTGCCTTTGAGTCTAGATATTAGTGCACTGTAAGGTGTACCGTAAATATTTCCTGGATGCATTAATTGTATCGCAGAAACAATAATTTCTACCTTTTGATTTCCATATTCATCTATCAAAGAATAATATGCGTATTTTTTAGGAAAACCTCTTGTGTCAGCATAGTGTTGAGCAAAAATGATTGCTTTGGCTTCGTCTTGATTTATAAATGTTCCGTCTCCGCTTAAAAAACTATTTATTTCTTCACTGCTCATTCCTTGTTTTAATGCCATATATGTGTGGGCATATGAACATGCAGCACAACCGTTTACTTCAGTTACAGCCAATTGTAATCTCTCAACAAAATCTTTGTTGACTAATTTTTTTCTTTTGTTTCCAATAATCTTAGTCGCAGCATTCGGTATCAGAATAAAGGCACGATACATTTCCCATAAACTGAATTTTCTTTTGTATTCAGTCCTTGTGCTAATTGAATCTGGAATTTTAATGTCTTTTTTCATTGATTATATAAAAAGTTTAAACTACATTATTTTCTGTCATGGTTGCACGAATGTCTTTGCATGACTTACAACGGCCCGGCGGTATAATTTAGTGGGCGTTACCCGACGACAGCACCGCCACAAATCTGTCCCGGTAGGCCAGAAATCTATCACGGTGCAGGATTTAAATTGCAGGCAGATGCGCGTGTCCGGGTGCAAGAACTATTACAAAGCTGTCTAGGGTGCAGGAGCTAACAAAAACCTTGACAAGCTTATTAAACATACCGTCGATGTTAGCGATTGTATTTTTAATATGACGACGAGCAAGTCTTCTTATCCCTTTCAATTCTCCCTCCAGTATCTTTGGATAACTTTTTAGAAATGCTGAACTTCTAATCAAGCCTATTTCTGGATTATCTCTTTCATAATCTATACTTAAGTTTGCCGAATAATTCTTGTGGCTTTTAATATTTAAATGCGATATATAATATCTTCTAAATTTAAAGTAGTCAAAATCAGTAATTTTTTTTGTTCCATTGATTAATGCCTCAATAGGCTTATGAGTATCAATTACTTCAACAACATAGCTACCTTCGAAAACAATATTTATTACAATATTATCTCGAATGAATTGCATGTGAATTTCTCGTACAAAATTATATTCAGGCAATTGCTTGAAATGATATTCATCCACGACGAATGAAAAATATTTTCTTACTATTTCTTCTAACATTTTCTGTTGAATAAAGAGTTATAATCGCTAACGTACGGCGGTATGTGGCGTTGGCGTCCCGAGTCCTCGGGACGGTGGCGCGTGTTTTTGCACTCGCGGTGCGTAAAACCAATGACATATACCGACCTGTTAGCTGCTGGCGGTGTTTTCAAATGTGGCCAGAAACGTTTCAGGCGTCATGACTGGTAGAGAACTATCCTTGTAGTCTTTTATATTTCTAGTGATTATACAGTCTGCCTTTTTATGTTGTTGAGCTGCAAAATATTGAATGGAATCCTCAAAGTCTTTAAAATCCGAGCTAAGCGCAGACTTAACAATATCACTATCAACTTTCTGAATATCTACCATATCAGATAATTCCTGAAGGCTACTGATAACCTTTTTGTGGGTTCCGAACTTCCTGAGAACGTAATACAGGTTGCTGAATGAAAGGGATGAAACACAGCCCTTGATTTTCTTTTGATCTATCAACGAAAAGATTTTGGCAGATTCAAGCGAAAAGGGCTTTCTATCAGTAAGGAAGTCAACAATGACATCTGTGTCAATAAATACATTTTCCATTCTAGAGGTATTTATTGGTCAGTTGATCGGATAATTCTTTCTTATAATCAAAGTTCTGAGGCACCTTAAATGAACCGTGTAATGATCTTACTTTTGGAGTCAACTCATTATCACTGATAGCTTTTCTATGTGTTAAAGCTTTAAAATACGATTCAACCAGGTCAGAAAGGCTCCGCCCTTTATCTTTTGCGTACGATTTAGCCTTCTGGACTAATTCGCTGTCTACATTGAGTGTAAGTTTTGTGTCCATCTTTACGTAATTTACTTACTGCAAATATACGTAATAATTTTCAAATACGTAACAAAATGCATAAAATATTACGTGAATTACGCTTGCAGCTAACGTTCTGCGGTATGTGGCGTTGGCGTCCCGAGTCCTCGGGACGGTGGTGCGTGTTTTTGCACTCGTGATGGCGTGTTGGATTATTCTTTTCGTTTACAAAGTTGTCGGGGTATGCAAAAACCGTGACACTATTGCGGGCAGGCCTGTGCCGCCATTACTAATTTGTCGTTGTGATTACAAAGTTTTCGCGGCACAGAAGGCGGTTGCATATACCGACCTGTTGTGGCGTCGTTATTTAATTTCTATTGTCTCTCCCAAGAATTTTGGTTTCTTGTGAAACAATATGTCTAGAACCATTTTGTCTCTAGCAAGTAATTCCCGAATTCCGGTTTTAAATCCAAAACGTAATGAAGTGTCTTTGGCATTAAAGCCTACAGCATT
>JAVEZS010000023.1:34335-47438 GCA_034002885.1 Bacteroidales bacterium | reverse complement strand
CTATGACGGTGGAGCAGGGGCAGGGCTTGACGATTTCTGGAAACTCGTTTTGTCGAATCCTCTTGCGGCAGGAGGCTTTCTGTGGGTCTTTGCCGACGAGGGGATAATCAGGGATGATCAGGGAGGGGCAATTGATGTTGTCGGAGAACGGGCGCCTGACGGGATTGTCGGTCCTTTCCGCGAGAAGGAGGGAAGCTTTTATACCGTGAAGGAGATCTGGTCGCCTGTCTATATCGACCTTCCTTACCTTACCCCGGCTTTTGACGGAACGATTGAGGTCACGAACCAGTTCCAGTTCACTAATCTCGATAAATGCAGGATTGAATGGTTGCTGGCTGATTTCAGGAAGCCTTCAGAGAATAGGAGCGATATAACTACAGTAGTTTCGGGAATTGTAAAACATCACAGCATCGGGCCGGGCGAAAAGGGATTTATAAACATAGAACTCCCTGAAAAATGGCGTGAACATGATGCCCTCATTCTTACTGCTTATTATCCCGACGGCCGTGAGATGAACAGCTGGAGCTGGCCTGTGAAATCACCCTCACAGCTGGCTTCGGAGCTGGTCGATACAACAGCGGAAGGAGAAGTTCTGGTTTCTGAAAATGACAGTACAATAACACTCGGGGCTTCGGGAGTTGTTATTGAAATTAGCAGGAAGACCGGTTACCTCAGAAACGTCAGTAATCGCGATGGCTCAATCGGGTTCGGTGAGGGACCGGTTCTGGCACATGGCGATTATGAATGCAGGGGAGTAAAACACTATGGCAAAGACGGTAAGCATATTGTTGAGGTCGATGGCGGAGGAAGCACCAGGAACTTTTTATGGACAATTTACCCGAGCGGTTGGGTAAGGTTAGATTACGGATACGCTCTCAGGGGGGAGATGAATTTCGCCGGTATTAACTTCAGCTATCCTGAAGAAAAGATAAGTGGTATTACCTGGCTGGGAAGAGGTCCCTACAGGGTCTGGAAGAACAGGCTTAAGGGCGTTCCCTTCGGACTTCACCACAAGACACACAACAGGACGATGACAGGCAAAACATGGGATTATCCTGAATTCAAGGGTTATCACTCCGATTTCTACTGGGCGACATTTGAGAATCCCGATCTGCCATTTACGGTTGTTTCAGCGACACACGATTTATTCCTTCGTCTGTTCACTCCCGACAGGCCTGAAGAGGCAGTAAGCAATACCGTCTTTCCACCCTTCCCGGAAGGGGATATTTCCTTCCTACACGGTATAGCCCCGATGGGAACAAAGTTTCACAAGGCCTCCGAACTTGGTCCTCAGGGCTTCCCCAATATGTTATATTCGATGAAGGGCGACGTAACTTCAATAACGCTTTATTTTGATTTCAGGGCAAGGTGAGAGGGTAGCAGCATTAAAGGGGATTCCTGGCAAAAGGCACGAAAGTGGAATTACTATTGCTGTTTACTATGCTTAAAAGTATTTTGAGGTGTACTTACGTTAAAAAATTTACAAGCTGAAAAAGTTGTTACTTTGTATAAAATATCCGGCAATGTCGAGAATATTTAAAGTCCTTCTGGTAATTTCCTTGTTTTACGGTTTTTCCGGAAGCAGACCTTTGTTTTCACAGATTTTACAGGACACGTCTTCAATACGCCTGCTGAAGAACGGGGTAGATGCGGTTTACGATTTCCGTTTTGATGAGGCCTGGAAGGCAGCGGGAAAACTAAGCCGGTTATATCCCGACCATCCTGTTATTCATCTTTTCAGTGGTATGATAACCTACTGGGAAAACTATCCGATAAAACCCGGGTCGAAGGCTCAGACGACCTATGTTAATTACATGGAAAAATGCATTAGGATCTGTGAGGAGAGGGAGGAAACAGGCGATTATCCCGAATACCTGCTCTCCAATCTTGGAGCACGGGGGATGCTGCTTCTTTTTTATGCCGATAACAATTTGAGCAATAATGTTTTTCCTCTCGTAAAGACAACCTACCGATACATACGTCAGTGCTTTGACTATACCTCTTACTATGATGATTTTTACTTCTTTACAGGTCTTTACAACTACTACAGGGAAGCATATCCTGAAGCACGACCTGTTTACAAGGTTCTGGCATTTCTGTTTCCAAGGGGAGACAGGATCAAGGGGCTCTCGGAGATGCAGGCTGCAGCGCAGAAGTCATTGATGCTGAGAGCTGAAGCCTATACTTTTCTTTCTCATATTTACATCCATTTTGAGAACAACTATCAGGTAGCCTATGCCTACAGCAAATCGTTAAATGAGCTTTATCCCGGGAATCTTCAGTACAGGGCCTCAAAAATCAAGAATCTTCTTCTTATAAAGTGGTATGACGAAGCCGAGAAGCTGATCAAATCTGGTTCCGGCAATTCGGGAAACAGATTTTTTGAAGCCCAGGTAACAATATACAACGGCATACTTCAGGAAAAAAAATACCATAATCTCAAACTGGCAAAGCAATATTACAACCGGGGATTTTCTGAGATAACCCCTTTCGGCTACTTTGGGAATGAGACAGCCGCGCTTGCCTGTTTTGGTTTAAGCAGGATATACGATCTTGAGGGAGACAAGGATAACAAAAAGACCTACAGAAAGATGGCTCTTGATCTTACAAGTTACAAAAAAGTCAGTTTCGATGACTGATTCAATAAAGGCAGGCTGATCCGTTATTTTTTTGCCCTTTTCCGGCTTATGATTCCCGTAAGGATGAAACCGGATAATCATAATTACCTGTCCCCGTTCTCGAGCTGATACGGGGTAATCTGGTAAACACAGTAATTCAGCCAGTTGGAGAAAAGCAGACTGGCATGGCTCCGCCATTTTACCATTGGCTCCTGAAGGGGATCGTCGTTAAGGAAGTAGTTCCTCGGAATGCTTATGTCAAGTCCCTTTGACAGATCACGTTCGTATTCAGCTTTAAGTGTAAGGGGATCATATTCGGAATGACCGGTAACGAAAATCCTTCTGAGGTCCTTTGAGGCAACAAGATATATGCCGGCTTCATCCGAATCGGCAAGTATGTCAAGACCAGGGATTTTCACAATATCTTCCTTTCTTACTTCAGTATATCTTGAATGCGGGGCAAGGAACTCATCGTCGAAGCCTCTTGTCAGAAGGTTAGTCCTGCTGTAGATCTTGTGCCTGAAAACGCCGAACATTTTTTCCTTCATCATGTACTTGGGTATTCCGTAGTGATGATAAAGGCCAGCCTGCGAAGCCCAGCAGATGAACATCGTGGATGTGACGTGGTTGTCGGCCCAGTCCATGATCCTGACCATTTCCTCCCAGTAATCGACTTCTTCAAAGTCGAGATGCTCTATTGGCGCTCCTGTTATTATCAGTCCGTCGTACCGGTGTGAGGATATGTCGTCGAAGGTCTTGTAAAACGAATCGAGATGCTCTTTCGGAGTGTTTTTCGAAAGGTGCATTTTAGTGAAGATAAGGGTTATTTCAACCTGAAGGGGTGTATTGGAAAGGAGCCTGAGGATCTGGGTTTCTGTTGTGATCTTTACGGGCATCAGATTGAAGATGAGAATCTGCAGGGGCCTTATATCCTGATGAAGGGCCCTTGTCTCTTTCATGACGAATATATTTTCCTTTTCGAGGATCCTTACAGCTGGCAGATTATCTGAAATATTCAGCGGCATAATTCTTCCCTTTTTACTTCGGTTTTAAGTCTTTTTATTAAAAATTGAAGTTGAAAGATACTACTTAGCCTTGATTTTATACCGGGCAGGCTTTTTTTTTAACATTTCCGTCATCTTTTTTATGTTCTCTGTCAAAAATCAAAAACAGTAATTATGATTGTTATATGAAGGTTTATAGAAAAGATTTTCAGCGCTTTACATTAGAAATAGGATAGACTGAACCGGATTAGGCAGAAAGTGATGGTAAATTTGCTCTTCTTTTTGACGAATGTCATGAAAACCAGTATCAGTAAACTGTACTGTTAACCGACTGAAGGTTCTGCTTTGACGGAGGATCCGTGAAACGGTCGCATTTGCTCACTGACTGAGCTCTGGAGTATTGACATGCGCCTTCTGGCTACTTATATTTACATCAATGGAAATGGTAGAAACTAAAACAGTCAGGTCGTGAAAACTTTTTACAGAATTTCATCACAGGAAATGGGGACTGTCCTTCTCAGGAGAAGAAAAATTGCCAAGGCTCTTCGCTGGTGGCTCAGGGAGAATGGTTTTGTTTACAAGTATATGTTCTTTGTTAATTGATCAGGAAAGGTTGGCTAAGGTTTGTTAATCACTTCCGGATGTCAGGTCCGGTGTTAGTCAGCTGGGAAGGGTCTGTCAACAGACCCTTCTCTATTTTATCCCAGGAGTATTATAGTCTTTTACCTGAATCGGAAAATCAGCGGATCAATAAATTCCTGATCTCAGCTGATAGTTCTGATAATGCCTCTACCTGAAATGTCTGATTTCCATGATGGAATTAAACAGTAATCCGTCAGGTATTTCTCTGGCAGGGTTACGGGATCAATCTGAAGATAAATTCAGAGGATAAACAGCCCGATTTTTTTTTAACAGCCGGATTTTTTAAATTTGTCAACAATTACGTGAAATTAAAACCGGAAAAAATGAAAAAGATCATTCTTACTTTTACATTAGCCTTATTCATCACTGCATTAGCCTCAGCCCAGGATTATGATACGGGGGTAGGTTTGCGGCTGGGTTTTTCCAACGGTCTTTCCGTGAAGCATTTTTTGAGTCAGAGATCGGCAGTTGAAGGACTGCTTTCAACAAGATGGCACGGATTTGAACTTACGGGACTTTATGAGGTCCACGACAATGCTTTTGATGTAGACAGGCTTAACTGGTACTTCGGGGGAGGTGCTCACATCGGATTCTGGAACGGTGATTACACCCATAGCCGCTGGGGCGATGAAGGCTCCAACTATACGGTAATCGGGATAGACGGAATTCTGGGGATTGAATATAATTTCTCGGAATTTCCCGTAAATATAAGTCTGGACTGGAAACCGGCGTTCAATCTTTCGGGTTATTCCGGATTCTGGGGCGACGGAGGAGCCTTATCAGTAAGGTATATTTTCTGAAAATATAAAGCTGAAGGAGAGGTGTCCCGGGAGGGGCACCTTTTTTTTCAGAATCCGTTCAGTTTCATTGTCACAGTGGGAATGAGAAGGATAAATCCCAGAATCACAAGCAGAAGCAGGATCGGGGCTATCCATTTAAGCCATTTGGCATAGGGGATCCTGGCCATTCCGAGTACGCCCATAAGGACACCTGAAGTAGGGGCTATCATGTCGGTGAAGCCTGCCCCGAACTGGAAAGCCATAATGGTGGCCTGCCTTGTAAGTCCGACTATATCCGAGAATTCAGCCATAATAGGAATTGTAAGCGCTGCCTTGGCTGATCCCGATGTGATTATAAGGTTCAGAAGCGACTGGAACAGGTACATTATGCTTAATGCAGTCATCTGGCCTGATCCTTCAAGTGCACCCGAAAGAGAGTAGAGAACAGTGTCGATTATCTGTCCGTCGCTAAGGATAGCTATTATTCCGCCTGCAAAGCCGACAACCAGTGAAGCCGAAACGATGTCCTTTACTCCCTCGACGAACAGTTTTGCCGTCTCTCCCGGTTTTCTTCCTGCAGCAAAACCTGTAACAAGTCCCATTGCAAGGAACAGTGCTGCAATTTCCATGATATACCATTCATATCCGAGCACACCTATCACAAGGTAGATCATTGTAAAGGCAAGGATGTTAAGCACGAAGAAATGAACTGATTTTCTAAGGGCGATATAGCTGAAAAGGAAGTATAAGCCTGCAGTTAAGGGAAGGAGAGGGGCTTCGATCACCGACAGGCCCAGTGACAGTCGTGTAACAGGGTATTTTACTGCAAATATCAGAAGGACTATGCCTGTAAGGGCGGCTGTTATCCATGCCGTGAGAGGAGTTTCATATCTGATCTCATCTATATGGGAGTTTCCCTTCTTTCGCCAGTATTCATCGGCATCGTACATTGGGCTACGCCTGGGATCCTTCCTGATTCTTGCAGCGTAGATAAGGACACATACTATTCCGGCAATGGTTATGATCACCCAGCATAAAGTCCGGTACTCTATTCCGGTGAAGAGAGGTACGCTTGCCAGTCCCTGTGCAATTCCGACTGTGAATGGATTCAGGATCGCTCCTGCAAAGCCGATGTGGGCCGCAAAATAGCATAGGGCTATTCCGGTCAGGGAATCGTACCCCATTGAGATAGCAAGAGGAACAAAGATCACGGCGAAGGCTATTGTCTCCTCGCTCATGCCGAAGAGAGCCCCGAAAAGACTGAAGATGATCATTATGAGGGTGATTATTATGTTGTTCACCCCCAGGAGCTTTACAGGCCGGTATCGTTCCATGTTCCTTGTGAAGGCAAGAAAAGAGAAGATCCCGATATCAATTGCCTTTGTATCGTTCATTATCCAGAAAGCGCCTCCGATCATCAGCACAAACACTATTATGTGTGACATATTGATAAAGCCTTTGTAAAAAGCCGAAAAGATCTGCCAGGTCTGAGGCTGGCTATCAATATACTGGAATGAGCCGTTCACTATCACGCTTCGTTCGACGCCGTTGACCTCTATTGTCTGGCGGTCGTAACGGCCCCCGGGTATTATCCAGGTCAGCACTGCCGAGATGATAATAATACTGAAAACAATGACAAGATTATGGGGTACGGAAAACTTCAGTTGCATTAATCGATCGGTTTAGGAATGAAATTAGTCAGAATACCGGCCTTAAATTAAATTAAAGTTATCATGAATTTTTATCCTCTTAATGAAGATAATTTAATAATTTTATCACTACCACATAACCTGACCTATTTTTCGGCTCATTTGCAATCACATAACCAATAAGACAGCGTATATGAAAAGAAATCTTACACTTATTTTCCTGTTTTTGTTAATGCCATTTATTCTGGAGGGACAGTCGAAATTCAATGGTCTTGACATGAATATGGGGAATCTCTACAGGCTTTCAGATGCAAAATCCCGTTCCATCAGTCCCGAGAATTTCACGGGTGAAAAAGGCCGGGCGGGTATGGCCTCTCCAGCCGACAAGGATAAGCCAAACGCGGCCAATGCGTCGAATGCAGCACGCGATCTTGGTCAGGGCTGGAAGGTAAATCCCTATATTCGTATCCAGCCGGGTGAGACATTTACCCTGGCCGATATTGACGGGCCCGGGGCAATTCAGCATATCTGGATGACACCGGCAGGTAAATGGCGTTATTCGATCCTGAGGATTTACTGGGACAATGAAACTGAACCTTCAGTTGAATGTCCTGTGGGCGATTTTTTTGGAATGGGATGGGGCCAGTACGCGCCTCTTGTATCATCTGCAATATGCGTTAATCCAGGAAGTGCCTTTAACTGCTACTGGGTAATGCCTTTCAGAAAGCACTGCAGGATCACAATGGAAAATGTAGGTGATGCCGATGTGATGACGCTTTACTACCAGATCGACTATACTCTTACCGATGTGCCTTCTGATGCAGCCTATTTTCATGCACAGTACAGGCGTCTCAATCCTAATGTGACATCCGACTACACCATTGTGGAAGGAATAAAAGGCAAAGGGCATTATGTAGGCGTTTACCTTGCCTGGGGTGTAAACAACAACGGATGGTGGGGTGAGGGTGAGATCAAATTCTTCATCGACGGAGACACTCAGTACCCGACCATTTGCGGGACAGGTACAGAGGATTACATCTGCGGTTCATACGATTTCGACACCAGGAAGAAGAATCAGTACGGAGTTGAGGAAGTGAATTATACTGAATTCTGTACTCCCTATTCGGGGCTTCATCAGGTTATAAGAGGCGACGGGCATTACAATGTTGTGCAGAGGTTTGGAATGTACCGCTGGCATATTATGGATCCGGTAAGGTTTGAAAAGGATCTCAGGATAACCATCCAGGACCTTGGCTGGCGTCAGGGCGGCCGCTACCTTGCACAGAAATCGGATATAGCTTCGGTTTGCTACTGGTATCAGACCGAACCGCATGTAAAATTCCCGTCAATACCCGGATGGAGGGAACTTGAAGTTTATTAAAATAATATTAGAAGATTAATCAGCAATTATGGAAAAAGAAAAAAGCCCAAAGGGCACAATCAGGGAGGGCATTGACCGTCGCAGTTTTATTGCAAAAACATCTGTGGCAGCCCTTGGAGCAATAGGCACGGCCACTCTGGTTTCATCATGCTCAGGGAAACCAAAGAAAGAGGAGATCCAGTTGCCTTCCTTCCTCACTCAGGCTCCTGATGGCAAGCCAATTAAGGCAGGCCTTATAGGATGTGGCGGAAGGGGAACGGGTGCAGCCGTAAATTTTCTCGATGCGGGTCCCAACCTGCAGATAACAGCACTTGGGGATGTCTTCAAGGATAAGATGGATCAGTGCAGGGAACAGCTTAAGAAGGAAAAGAACATTGAAGTTCCGGATGAGAGCTGCTTTCTGGGTTTCGACAGCTATCAGAAGGTTATCGATTCAGGGGTCGATCTGGTTCTTCTCTGCACTCCTCCTGCCTTCAGACCATTGCATGTTGAAGCTGCAGTTAATGCGGGTAAGCATATTTTCATGGAAAAACCTGTGGCTGTAGACCCGGTGGGAGCGCGGAAAGTACTGGTCTCAGTCAAGCGGGCTCAGGAAAAAGGGCTGTGCATGGTAAGCGGTACAATACGACGAGTTCAGAAAGACTTTGTTGAGACATGGCGCAGGGTGGCAAACGGCGCGATAGGCGAAATTGTCAGCGCCCACATCATACGCAACGGAGGAGGCTTATGGGTTGTTCAGCGCCAGCCCGGCTGGACCGATATGGAATACATGCTGCGCAACTGGGCAAATTTCTGCTGGCTTTCAGGCGATCATATCGTTGAACAGTTCATTCACGAGGTCGATGTAATGAACTGGTATCTCGGCAAAAACCCTGTAAAGGCCATGGGATGGGGAGGGCGTCAGAGAAGGGTCACAGGTGACCAGTATGATTTCTTCAGTGTCGAATACATTTACGATAATGGAATGCATACTCATTGCGCTGCACGTCAGATAACAGGATGCAGCAACCTGACCGAGCAGTTTATTGTTGGTACCGAGGGATTTGCCAATGCCAGGGGGATGATCTACAACCTGAAGGGAGAAGAGATCTGGAAATATCCTCATCCCGAAGAAGGATCAACGGATGAAACATGGAAAGTTACTGATCCTTTCGTGCAGGAACATATTAATCTTGTTACCGGGATCAGAACCGGAAATACAGTTAACGACGGGGAGGCTCAGGTGAATTCCACCCTCATTACCATAATGGGAAGGATGTCGGCTTATACAGGCAAGGATGTTACATGGGATGAAGTTATGAATTCAGATCTGGCACTCGGACCTAAAGTCTATGAGTTCGGTCCTGTTCCGGATATTCCTGAAGTGCCCCCGGTAATTGGGGTTGCACCTAACCTGACCTGAAACCTAAAGCACTGAAAGGACAACACAATTATGAACAGAAGGCAATTTACACGAAAGGCGGCTATCGCCTCAGCATTCTTCACCGCGGTTCCTCTTTCAGCTTTCCCTGCCCGGTCGGTCCCGGCAAGGGCACCATTGCAAAAAGGAATCATGTGGGGAAGCATCGGTGTCGGAAAGACGATCATGGAAAAGTTCCTTGCTGCAAAGGCAGCGGGCTTCGACGGGGTCGAGACTGATAGTCACCTCGATCGCAGCGAGGTAATAAATGCCATACAGGAGACAAATATGAAAGTTCACAGTGTCTGCGACTCAAAACACTGGAATCTTCTTCTCTCGAGCCCTGATCCTGCGATAAGGGAACAGGGAGTCGCTGCACTTGTCGTAGCCCTGGAAGATGCAAAAACCTACGGAGCCGATGCAGTTCTTCTTGTACCGGGAAGGGTGAGCGACACTGTAAGTTATGATG
Source organism: Bacteroidales bacterium (assembly GCA_034002885.1). Taxonomy (GTDB): domain Bacteria; phylum Bacteroidota; class Bacteroidia; order Bacteroidales; family VadinHA17; genus LD21. The sequence continues at coordinate 37,497 of JAVEZS010000023.1, read as the reverse complement.
AATGCTGGGACAGGTCGTCGGAGGAGATAAGAAAGGCGATCCCTGTTGCTGAGAAGCTGAATGTTAAAATAGCAATTGAGAATGTCTGGAACAATTTTCTTCTGAGCCCTCTTGAGGCTGCCCGGTACATCGACCAGTTCGGGAGTCAGGCCGTAGGTGCCTATTTTGATTGCGGCAATATCCTTGCTTACGGCTGGCCCGAGCAATGGATAAGGATACTGGGTAAAAGGATAGCGAAGATCCACATAAAGGAATACAGCCGTAAGCTTGCTGATAAAGAGGGTAAATCGGCAGGTTTCAGGACAAAGCTGGGAGAGGGGGATGTAAACTGGAAGGCTGTTTTTGACGCTCTTGAAGAAACAGGGTATAATGGCTGGGCAAGTATAGAGATGTCTGGTGGCGATTCTGCGGAAGGGCTTAAGGATCTTTGCGACAGGCTGAAACTGATAGCCGAAGGTTGAAAAGCTTACATCAAAAGCTAAATGGATGAAGAACGTTCATGCGAACGTTCTTCAAACCATGGTTTATTGTATTTGGACCGGGTTCCCGCCTAATGCGGGAACTGTTGCCTTCAGATCATTTCTTTCTGGTCAGGGACTGCTACTTAAGATCCCTGATACCCATATTCCAAAGAGTGAAGCTATAAATATCCGAATACTGTTCAATTGTTTTGCTTACGGGAGTACCTGCGCCGTGTCCGGCTTTGGTTTCGATTCTTATAAGTACGGGATCGGGTCCTGTCTGTTTTGCCTGGAGATGCGCGGCAAATTTGAATGAATGGGCAGGAACAACCCTGTCGTCGTGATCGCCTGTCGTTACCAGTGTTGCCGGGTATTCTTTTCCTTCCCTGACATTATGAACAGGTGAATAGGCAAGGAGATACCTGAACATCTCGGGACTGTCGTCTGCTGTTCCGTAATCGTAAGCCCAACCTGCACCGGCAGTGAATTTGTGATAGCGCAGCATGTCGAGGACGCCTACAGCTGGCAGGGCTACCCTGAATAGTTCAGGTCTCTGCGTCATAACTGCCCCGACCAGAAGACCTCCATTGGAGCCTCCCCTCATTGCCAGATAATCAGGTGATGTATATTTGTTATCTATCAGAAATTCAGCGGCGGCAATGAAGTCATCAAAGACATTCTGCTTGTTCATTTTCGTTCCTGCGATATGCCACGTTTCACCATATTCGCCTCCTCCTCTTATGTTGGGTACTGCGTATATTCCTCCCAGGTCGAGCCAGACTGCAGCAGCAATGCTGAATTCAGGGGTTTCACTGATCCCGAATCCTCCGTAACCGTAAAGCAGGGCTGGATTTTTTCCGTCAAGTTCCATCCCTTTTCTGTGGGTTATTATCATCGGAATGCGTGTCCCATCCTTTGAAGTATAGAAAACCTGTTCCGACTCGTAATTGTCACCGTTGAATGCCACGACCGGCTTCTTGTACACCTTCGTTTCTCCGTCAGAGGGATCGAAGCTGTAAATGGATGAAGGAGTAGTGTAGTTTGCGAAGGAAAAATAGATAAGGCTGTCGTCTTTTTTTCCGGAAAATCCGTTGGCGGATCCTATTCCCGGAAGAGTAACCTCCCTGACTGTATTTCCTGTTCTGTCTATTTGTCTTACATATGAAATAGCATCCTTCAGGTAATTCGCAAAGAAATATCCAGCTCCTGTTGAAACCGAAAGGACGTTTTCGGTTTCGGGTATGAAATCTTTCCAGTTCTCCGAAGATGGATTCCCGGCATCGACAGAGACTACTTTCCCGTTCGGGGCATTCAGGTCGGTGAAGATAAAGATTCTTGTTCCGTCATTGTCGACAACGAAGTGATTGTTTTCGAAATTATCCACAACAACCTTTAGTACAGGGTTTTTCACCGATAGGTCCATGATGTAGAGTTCATTCCCGGTTGTGGATACTGATGCTGAAACTACCAGGTACCTGCCGTCGTCTGTAACGTATCCGCTGACATATCTTCTTTTCAGGTCAGCTCCGAAGACGATGACATCCTCGCTTTGGGGTGTCCCAGCGCGATGGTAATATAGCTTATGGTGATCGGTCATCGCGGAGAGTTCGCTTCCGGAAGGTCTGTCGTAGCTTGAATAGTAAAAGCCTTCATTTCCCTTCCATGAGATTCCCGAAAATTTGATGTCCCTGAGAGTATCACCGATTATCTCGCGTGAAATGGCATCGATGGTAATTATCTTTCGCCAGTCTGAACCTCCCTCGGAAATTGAATAGGCCATTCTTGATCCGTCGCGGGAGAATCCTGTTTCACCAAGGGATGTTGTTCCGTCGGCGGAGAAATTATTCGGATCGAGAAATATCTCAGGTTCTCCATCTCCCTTCTGTCTGTAAACCACATACTGGTTCTGAAGTCCGTCGTTACGTGAGAAATAGATATAATCGCCTTCACGGTGCGGCAAGGAGAACTTTTCAAAGTTCCACATATTTGTCAGACGCTCCTGAATCTCAGCTCTGTAAGGTATGCCTTCAAGGTATGCGAAAGTAACCCTGTTCTGTTCCTTAACCCATTCTGCTGTTTCTTCCGACATGTCGTCCTCGAGCCAGCGGTACGGATCCGGAACAGCAGTCCCGAAGAGAGTATCGGCATAGTCTGTTTTCTTTGTTTCAGGGTATTCAATCCTGCTGGTGTTTTTACATGAACCCATTGCGGTCAGAATGATTAGGATGGCAGTAATGCCTGTTTTTGAGAATTTTGCTGTCATAATGTTCTATTGGTTGTTATTAAGTTCCGGATTAATTACCCGAGTTGCTCACGAAAGCAATCTGCCTGCTGTCGGGCGACCATGAAGGAACGTTAATAGTTCCCTGTCCTCCGTAGAGGTAAGCAATCACTTTTGGTTCTCCGCCTTCCGCGGGCATAAGCCGGAGTGTAACCCTTTTGTAGGAGGGATGGCTGTTTTTCTCTATTTCGGGAGGGAAAGCTATGTATGCTATCCATTTTCCGTCGGGAGAGATGTGAGGGAACCAGTTTTTGTTTTCATCGAAAGTCAGCTGTTCCCTGCCGGTTCCGTCAGCTTTCATCCTCCACAGCTGCATATTCCCTGAATGGCTCCCGTTGTAATAAATATATTTTCCGTCGGGTGAGTATTCGCAGCCGTCGACATGTTCTCCCTGGGGAATATCGGTAAGGGCAACTTCCT
>JAVEZS010000023.1:0-34235 GCA_034002885.1 Bacteroidales bacterium | reverse complement strand
GCTTTCATCCTCCACAGCTGCATATTCCCTGAATGGCTCCCGTTGTAATAAATATATTTTCCGTCGGGTGAGTATTCGCAGCCGTCGACATGTTCTCCCTGGGGAATATCGGTAAGGGCAACTTCCTTCCCTCCCTTTATGGAATTACGATAAATGTTGTAGATTGGTTTTCCTCCGCGCTGGGCTACATATACTACTTCCTTGTTGTTGGGGTGCCATCCATGCCAGTATGAAGGCGTTTCGGGGGTAACGAGCCGCGGTTCGCCTCCCTTCAGCTTCACTACATACACTGCTGAGCCTTTTCCGGCCGCATCATCCTTTGAGCTGCTTATTGCCAATAGTTTACCGTTGAAGGAAATGCCATGGTCGTTGTTGTTTCTTGTTACGCTTCCGGTGTTAAGCTGGCTTATCTCTCCGCCTTTGACAGGAATACGGTAAAGAAGGCCATCCATATTGAAAAGCAGCTGTTTACCGTCGGGCATCCAGTTAGGAGCTTCAAAACGGCCCTGTTTTTCCCAGATCACCATTCTTTTTCCGTCAAACACATTCATCGTTTCCATGCGGCAGCCCACCACACCGTCGCGGGAAGCATTATAGTTGTCGCCGACAGGTTTGTCAATCCTTACATTCCAGATTGTTGCCTCTTCCGTAATATCAGGATTATGGGAACAGATAAAAAGACCTGCGAGGATTTCGTCTGGAAGTCCCGTCATTTCATACGATCCGATATTAACGAATGGTTTTCCGAAATGGGCCGCTCTCATATAGAAGATCTTTCCTGCCCTTTCGAGCTGAAGTACATCATAGGATGAGTCGGGAGCAAAAATCTGATCCTCGGGATCTTTCATTTCAGCTCCGGCAAAATCCCTCCATTGCATCACCGTCAGGCCGTCGCCGTGGAGAGTGGCGGATAGGTGAGGAGAGTTTTCCTCTGTACCGGCTCTAAGCATCCACCCTGTTTTTCTGTGCGGATCAGTTCCCTTGCCTTCAAACCTGAACTGTGCCGTCAGGATAAAATCGCCGCTCAGCTTTTTGAACAGGTAATGAAATTCATCGCGTTCAAACCAGATATTATACCCTGCTCCCTTAAGTGAATACGACTGATCGGCACTGTTGAACACTGCCGACCCAGGGTTTTTCGGATTTCCTATATCAGCGCTGCGTTCGAAGATCCCCTGAGGATTCGCTTCTGCAGTTACCCATAGTGCAAAACACAGGCTGATGATTAGTTTCAGATATTTCATGATCTTTTTGTTTAGGATGTTAAAGGTAACCAAATTAAAAAAAGTACATAAAAGGTATGCATATTTATCATAATTATAGTCCTCATCAGGTTCTCTGACGGATATAATTTTTAAATTTAATCCCGTGTTGTTTTGAAATTTTTACTTTAGAGGCAGAAATCTGAACATCCCTTAAAAAACCATTCGATGAATGATATCTTAACAAGAATTGCCAGGTGTGTTGAAACCGGAAAGATCGACAGGGTCACTCCTTATCCGCCCGGCATGAAAGGCCAGGATGGAGCTGATGAGCTTACCAGACTGGCACTCGACAACGGACTGGATCCTTCACTGATACTGGAGGAAGCGCTTATCCCTGCCATGGCTGTTGTCGGTGATAAATTCAGCAGGAAGGAGATCTATGTTCCTCAGATGCTTATGTCGGCCAAAGCCATGAACGGAGCCATGAAACATATCAAGCCTTACTTTCAGTCGGGTGAGACGAAAAGGAAAGGCAAGATGATAATTGGCACAGTGGCCGGCGATCTTCACGATATAGGAAAGAATCTTGTAGCGATGATGATAGAGGGAGGAGGTTGGGAAGTCATAGATCTTGGCGTGGATGTAAGCACAGAGAAATTCCTGCGGACAATAGCCGAGAATCCGGGTGCTTCTGTTGGGCTTTCAGCTCTTCTGACAACCACAATGGAGAACATGAAGAAAACAGTTGCTTCGATAAGGGAAAAGCATAAGGAAGTAAGGATACTTGTCGGAGGCGCTCCTGTTACAAAGGAATATTGCGAAAGGATAGGTGCGGACTTTTATTCTCCCGATCCCCAGGGTGCGGTTAATTATCTTAAGCAGTTCGCGGAGCAGTAAAATGAAGACAATTCTCCGGGGCAGAACCAGTGAGGTGGTTATTGATACAAGCGGACCAGTTGTGATAATTGGCGAGTCGATAAATCCCACCAGAAGAAAAAGACTGGTAACGACACTTCAGGAAGGCAGTTTTGATTATCTTCTTGAACTTGCTGATGTACAGATAAAGGCAGGCGCCGATGTTCTGGACGTGAATGTCGGATTTCCGGGCGTCGATGATCAGAAACTGCTGCCCGAAGCAGTTTCTGTCCTTCAGGATAATTTTGACATTCCTCTCTGTCTCGACTCTCCAAATCCTTCAGCGATTGAGGCAGCGCTAAAGGTCTCGACAGGCAGATGCCTGATTAACTCGGTCAATGGCAGGGAGGAAATGATGAAGACGCTTATTCCAATTGCAAGAGAATATAATGCTGCAATTATTGGTCTATGCATGGACGAAAGCGGCATTACTGATGATCCTCAGAAGAGGTTAGCCGTTGCCGAAAAGATTATTGAACTTGCAGTAAGAAGCGGACTTGACTGTGAGGATGTTGTTGTGGATCCCCTTGCCATGGCAGTGTCAGCCGAACCTCAGGCCTGTGTTGTCACACTCGAAACCATCAGGCTTATAAGCAAAAAGCTGGGCTGCAACATAACCATGGGAGCAAGCAATATTTCTTTCGGGCTTCCCGGAAGGGAATCGCTTAATTCAATATTCGTTGCAATGGCAATAGCTGCCGGGCTGACATGCCCGATAGCCAATCCCGAAAAAATAGCCCCGGCAGTAAGGGCTTCGGATCTCATTATGGGCAGAGATGATTATGCCATCAGGTTTGTCGGATATTTTCAGGGTTCTGTATGACCCTGTCTCTTTTTGAAATTTATTAATTCAAGTTGCTGGATACTTGTTTCTGGCTGCTGAATAAGTAATAGGTTAATAATGAACTATATAAGTTCAGATATTCATTGTATAAATACTTAAGGATTTATTATAGTCATCAAAACCCAGCAACAAGCAACCAGCAACTCAGTTTAATTACGCACTTAAATGTCCTCCATTAAACCTGCCAGAAGATGGCAACCTGCATTTTATCCCTTCAGGAAAGAGAGTTTCGGCAGACGTATGCTTGGTAAGGTCGAGCTTATGGTCAAGGGTCCTCTTTTCGGATGCCGGATGTGCGGTAACTGTCTTCTGCAGGAGACAGCATTCATTTGCCCGATGGAGTGTCCCAAGGGAATGCGGAACGGTCCGTGCGGCGGAACAACACCCGACAGGATGTGCTATGTGGATCCAACACGGAAATGTGTCTGGTATGCCATCTACGACCGGGCTTACAGGAAAGGCCGGGAAGATACCCTTCTTGAAGTTCTTCCTCCCCTCGACTGGAATAAAGCAGGGGTGGAGACCTGGGGCGAAGTAGCAGGTCAGATAGGAAAGGTCGGCACTTTTAAGTTTGCAGCATCTTTATTTTCATCGGATAAAGCCGGAAAGAAGAAAGTCTGGGATTCGGTTTTCGTTCCGATACGCCAGCCCGGATGGTGGAAAGGAGACAGGGAATACCATCCTCCTGCTTATACCCAACCCGTCAGTAACCTTGAAAGTTCTCTAAGGAAAGGAGAATTTGTGGTAGCAACTGAGGTAACACCCCCGCTCGGATCAGCTTCTGACAAGTTAAGGCAAAATATAGAACTGGTAAAGCCTTTTGTAAAGGCCATCAACTTTACCGATTCATCGTCTGCCATCCCGAGGATGTCGTCAATTGCCTGCAGCAGTATTGCTGCGGGACTGGGAGCCGAACCTGTGTATCAGATAGCAGCGCGAGATGCCACTAGGACACGATTGCAGGGAGATGTTATCGGAGCCTGCCAGCTGGGTATAAAAAATATTCTTTGTGTAACAGGCGATAGTCAGGCTGCAGGACTTCCTCCGTACGGAAACATGAACATGCCCGATCTCGACTCGGTTCAGATGCTCTGGATACTGAGGCGGTTGAGGGACGAAAGGAAATACCTCGACGGCAGGGAGATAAAGAATCCCCCTGCTTTTTTTCTCGGGGCTGCTGCAAGCCCGTTCGCTTCTGATCCGGTGTTGCAGGCAATAAGGGATCAGAAGAAAGTAAATGCAGGAGCACAATTCTTTCAGACCAACATTATTTTCGAGCCCGAAAGGCTTAGCCTCTGGCTTGAACAGCTTTATAAAAGGGATGTTCTTGGTAAAGTGTTCATTCTCATTGGCCTTGCTCCCCTTAAGAGTTACAGGACAGCCCTGTATCTTAATAACAAAGTTCCCGGAGTTTATCTTCCGGAAACAATAATGAAAAGGATGGAAAAGGCCGGAGATAATGGAGGAGAGGAGGGCATAAGCATTCTGCTCGAACTTATTGATTCGGTAAAGGGGATGAAAGGAGTAAACGGAATTCATCTTATGACCCTTGGATGGGAAGACATTGTAGAAAGAGTGGTTAAGGATGCGGGGTTGTTCAGGAAGGGATCCCCTGTTGAAGAAAAAAGTAATTAACGAACCAACCGATGAACAGACAAAGCTTTCAGTACTCTTTCTCAGATCTGAAACTTGATATTCCTCAGGTAGAGAGGGCTATGGGCTACAAGGAAGGAGAGTCGGACGAGGTGTTGGCGGATCTTATAGAGATAGCTTTGAATGAGGCTGGATCTGTCTGTAAGATAAAAGCAGAATTCAGGATATTCAGGCAAGTGAGTTTCAGCGGAGAAGATAAAACGGTACGGATTGAGGAAGAGGTTTTCAACCTGAAAAAGATAGTATTCTCTCAGATCAGAAAATCAGAGGCTGTCGCAGTCTTTCTGGCAACAGCTGGTGACAGGCTGGGCATTATGAGCAGACTGGCCATGAAAGAAGGAGATCTGCTGAAAGGATATATTTATGATATAATCGGAAGCGAAGTTGCCGATGGGGCTGCAGGACTGATGCAGGATGAGCTTGGGAAAACCATAAAAGCAGGAGGGGAGAAGATCACAAACCGTTACAGTCCGGGTTATTGTGGTTGGGATGTCGCAGAGCAGCACAAACTTTTCAGGCTTATGCCCTCCAATTTCTGCGGAATAAGTCTGAATGATTCAGCTCTTATGAGCCCTGAAAAGTCGGTGAGCGGTTTCATCGGGATAGGAAGGGAAGTGAGATTTAACGACTATACATGCGGGCTGTGTGACATGGAAGACTGCATTTACAGGCATATCAGGAAGACAAGGAAGTAAACATCCCTCCGTACAGTATATTCCCTTTCAGTTAGAAAAGCAAGCTGTTAATACCCTGATCCTTTCGGTATGTTACCTGGGAGAAAGGCAGTTTTACTTTGAACTGAAATCCCCGAATTCTTCTGCAATTACTTCCCGGGTATTGCTTCCTGAATGGATCACAACACGGTATCTGAGAAACAACGTTGTTCCTTTTTTCATGAAAGTTGCCTCGCCGTTTTCGGGCCATTCCATCGGGGTAGGCGACATGAATCCGTAATCGCGGGTAAACCAGGGTGAAGGATACCATGGATTTGAAGGATGCTGGATTATGGCAATCCCTTCAAAGCCGTTTCCTCTCCTTCCATAAAAGCCGAGCCATGCAGATCTCTTTCCCCATGTTTCCTTTTCTCCTCTTGCGCCTTCGGCGTTTATCATCGTGCCGCCGTTTGTAACTGCCAGATCGTGAGCCACCCTAACACTGAACAACGAATGATTGGTCTTCAGGATATTCACATCCATGAGTGCCTGGAGTGTTATTTCCACATCGATAAGAAACCTTTCCGGGTTTGGGGCAGTAATGATATAGCGGCGGCTGTCTTTCAAAGGTGACAATGCTCCGGGCCGCGACCAGATGCATTCATCGGTAATTACTGCCGTGTCGCCCCCTTCTTTTTCAACCCCTGCATTAACAGATATTATTCTTCCGCGGTCAAGCCCTTCCTGCCAGTAGTTGCCACCATTAACAAAATCACAGCCAAAGAACAGGGATGAATGATGGGGATAAAGAGCATTTCGCATTGAAGTAACCGAGTTACCTGTCAGGGGGCCGTTTACGGGAAAGAAAAAAGGATATTTTTCATCCTCAGGAAAATTATAGATAGTGAACAACTTGTTATCGATTGTCACTTCTATCCTGGATCCCGTTTTTGTTGCGTTTATTTTTCCCCCGAAGACAGCTATTGGTAGTGTAAGTATTGCTGCGGTGAGGAACGCGGAACGGGTAATATTTCTCATAATATGGGTCACAGTCTGATATAATTGGTGCCGTAAGGGGCTCTCTGTGGCCGTGATAACATACTGTTGGCTTCAGGATCGTTGATAAACCTCTCTTTTTCAGGATCCCATTCAAGCTTCCTTCCCAGTTTCATTGCGATATGAATTATAAGGCAGACCGAACAGGCTCTGTGACCCATTTCAACCGGCGAGACTGGCTCTTTCCCCGATTTTATGCACTCGAGCCAGTTGCCGTGCTGATCGGCGCTTTCGTAAAGGTGAATCTCATTCTCGCTGATAACTGAGCTGAGAATTAAAGGATCGCTTGCATCAAGAGCCTTTGCTGACTCTTCAGCGGGTACCGGATCGCTTGGTGAGGCCCTGTAGCTACCCCTGGTAACGAAGATCCAGCCTTCGGTACCTTCATATCTTATCCCGTTGGGGTAACCTCCGCTTGCCAGCATCGTAACTCCGTTACCATACACTGCTTTTGCCATGAAATCGCCATGAACGTCCCACAGGCCCGATTGCGGGAATTGTGCAACGGCTTCGACAATTGAAGGTCCTGTAAGTTCAGTATCCATTCCCCATGCCGCAGAGTCGAAATGATGCTGTCCCCATCCTGTTATCATACCGGCGCCGAACTGTTCGCATCTGAGCCAGCCCGGCCTGTCGGTCAGGCTGTTCTGGGGATGGACCCTCATCTCGGTGTAGTAGACCTCTGGTGTTGAACCAAGCCATGAATCGTAATTAAGGTTAAGCGGAACAGGCTGTTCCGGGGCTTCAGGCCCTGAAGGATCGCCGGGAAGCCCCACCTTTACCGTATGAAGTTTACCAATACGGCCGTTTCTTACCAGTTCCGCGGCTACCCTGAACTGGGCTGAGGATCTCTGTTGTGTCCCGACCTGGAGAATAACGCCTTTTTTCCTCACAACATCACTAAGAAGACGGCCTTCCGATATAGTAAGTGATGTCGGCTTCTGAAGATAGATATGCTTTCCGGCAAGGGCAGCTTCAATGGCAGGCTGCGCATGCCAGTGATCAGGCGTCGAGATTATCACTGCGTCAATACTTTCGTCGGCAAGAAGATCATGATAATCGTCAAAGGTCTTTACATTGATATAGTTTGGGTTTCCTGTTTTTCCTGCGTAGTAATCGCCGATGAACCGTTTCCCTTTTGCCAGCCGGTTTGAGTCAAGATCTGCAACAGCCACCACCCTCGCAGAATCAAATCTCATTGTATCGGGAAGATCATGGGTCATGGCAATTCTGCCGAAACCTATCTGTCCTATGTTAATTCTGTTACCGGGTGCATTCCTTCCGAATACCGACGAGGGGACAATGACCGGCAGAACAATGCTTCCGGCGGCAGCCGTAACAGTGTCTGAAATGAATCTTCTCCTTTTCATTTTTTAATTTCTTACTGTTCCTGAGGTATAAAGCTAATGTATTTAATTTTAAAAGAGAATACAGGCAGCAGTTTTGAGGCTGTTACTCTTACACCTGACTGGTGGTTTTATTCAGCTTTTATGATTACCGGGACAAGAGGATATGCATAGTGCTTCCAGGCTTCGCCTGCACTCACAGCGTCCATATGTCCGTTAAACACCAGGAACCGGTATTTCAGTAAGTATACCCTGCCCGGTACAAGGAGCCAGCCGGTATTTCTTGTAGGACTGAAATTGGCAAACATGTCTCCGCGTCCATACTGGTCCTCAGGCCATATTCTCAACGGCTCGGGGTGATTGTAATTTGTAGGGTACGACATCATTACAACACCCGCATTATCATTGTCGGTCTCGCCCTGGACCAGTAACCATGAGGCTTTGGTTCCATCAGCATCCTTTCTTGTCCTCCCTTCAGAAGTAAGTACTGTGCTGTTTGTATTGTCCCACTCACCGGTCGTTCTCCATCCCAGTCCTCCATATCTGTATTCCAGAAGACGGACTTCATTTTCTCCGGCACAATTAAGCTGAATAAGGAAATCCACAATAAAATGGCTGTTGTCTTTTGAAGGCCTGTACACCCTTACCTTCTGAAGCTCGTTGACAGCCACTTCCTCTGTACCACCGGGTTTGAATACAACATGTTCATGAAGAACACTGTACTCCGAAAAGACGGGGCCGTCAACAACCGAGACAAAATTCGCAAAGCGTACTGTTCCCTGTCGCGAGTTGATGTTCCAGAAGTCAACCGTATCTCCTTTGAAAAGTACCTGTGTCCATGGGTTCCAGATACCGTAATGATGATAGTGATCAGGTGGCTGGATGCGTGTAAGGACCTGTCCGTGAGGAGACCACAGGGGGTGGATGAAACCGCTTCGTTTATATGCCGTGTCAATTCCTGCAGGAGGGTAGTTGGTTTTGAAGTTATACTGCAGAAGATTTTTCCCACCCGAAGCCATGACAAGTGATCCATCGCTGACTGAGGAACCCACTTTTTCTTTCTGAAAGCTCTTGCCCAGTTCAAGTTCATAGGTTATTTTCTCTCCCTGCCTGTAGCCGGTTCCTGTTATAAATGTCAGGATCCGGGGGTTTCCGGGTTCAATCTGGAACGGGATCTCCCTTTTCACTTTTGTGTTGTTCTCGTACAGGACTAAAACGGAGTCGTGAAGGAGGGTGATCTCATCGAGGTTTACACTTACGGGGATTTCAGATATGTCAGTGAGCTTATCATATTTCAGCTCAAAAGTTGACAGGTTCTGACTTAAGCAGTCTTTACCGACCGAAGCGACTGCCAGTATAAGAAACATTCTGAAGAGTTTGGCACGTGAAATTCTCATTGTATTCCGGATTATTTTAACAGTTAATTGATTGTTACTTCTGTTTTTTGAAAGCAGGTTTTGTCTGAACAGATCATTAATGAAATAATAAAGGTAATGCACAAATTGCAGAAATCATAGGTGCTCTGAAAAACTGAGAGCAGGGCTTAATAATAGCAGGACCTGTTACGGATTGATGCATTTTGTTTTAAATTTGTTAGCCGGAGGTCAGGGTAAGGGTAAGGGACGTATGGATGGAGCTTGAGGGATCTTACCGGCAGCTTGATAATATATCTGGTGAATGAATAACTGAAGGAGATGTGCTTTTTGGAAATAGCTGAGAATCATTCTGGTTTTTCTTTTCATGGTTTATCTTAAAAATATGGCTTATGTATCTTCTTGGAATTGATCTCGGGAGCTCTTCAGTGAAGGTTTCTGTACTGAATGGTGAATCAGGCAATTGTGTGGCGAGCGCGTTTTATCCTTCTGAAGAAATGCCGATAATTGCATTAAGACAGGGATGGGCTGAACAGGATCCTGGTGTCTGGTGGTCGAACCTGAGGTCAGCCCTGAGGGAATGTGCTGCACAGCCGGGAGCCGACATGAAGAAGATCGGAGCAATTGGGATCTCCTACCAGATGCACGGTTTGGTTGTTACCGACAGGGACAGAAATGTTCTTCGGCCTTCAATCATATGGTGCGACAGCCGTGCGGTGAGTTATGGTGAGAAGGCTTTCAGTAAACTGGGAAGCCAGTTCTGTCTTTCACATCTTCTTAATTCTCCGGGAAATTTTACTGCTTCAAAACTTGCCTGGGTCAAGGAGAATGAGCCTGAGTTATACAAAAAGGCAGACAAGATAATGCTTCCGGGAGATTATATAGCAATGAGGATGACGGGAGAGGTAAGTACAACATATACAGGGCTTTCAGAAGGAATATTCTGGGATTTCAACAGTAATGGAGTATCGGATGAAGTCCTTGATGCTTTTGGATTTGACAGGGATATACTTCCTGTTCCCGGACCCTCCTTCTCGGTACAGGGCCGGTTGATGAAAAGTGTTGCCGGAGAGCTGGGTCTGCCTGAAGGCATTCCCGTTTCATACAGGGCTGGCGATCAGCCGAACAATGCCTTGTCGCTTAATGTTCTTGATCCGGGAGAGGTGGCAGCGACAGCCGGTACTTCAGGAGTTATCTACGGAGTAACTGATCAGAGGAAATTTGATCCCCGGTCGAGGGTTAACACCTTCCTTCATGTAAATCATTCAGAGGAAATAATGAGACTTGGAGTTTTGCTGTGCATCAACGGCACGGGGATTCTGAATTCATGGATCAGAAAGATAGCTGGAACAGGCCACTCGTATGATGAGATGAACAGGATGGCTTCAGGCATACCTCCGGGTTCTGAGGGTGTCTCTATACTTCCGTTTGGAAACGGGGCTGAGAGAATGCTTCTGAACAAGGATAACGGATGTCATATAAAAGGGTTGAATTTCAACAGGCATGGTCAGGCTCACCTTTTCAGGGCGGTTCAGGAGGGAATTGCATTTTCATTCCGTTACGGACTCGACATAATGAAGGAGACAGGCATCGATCCGGTTGTTATCAGGGCAGGAGAGGCCAACATGTTCCTCAGTCCGGTTTTCAGGGAAACCCTTTCGGGAATAACTGAGACAGAAATACACCTTTACCATACCGATGGTTCGGCAGGAGCGGCACGGGGAGCTGGAATAGGCTGCGGTTACTACAAATCGGAAAAGGAAGCATTCACATCACTTCAGCCTTCCGGCAGGGTGATTCCTGATCTTACTGCAGCCGCCGGTTACAGGGATGCCTACTCGGTATGGAAGGAATTCCTGCGCAGTACAATCTGATTCCGGCAGATTTTCTGGTCAGAATAACAGGTATTATGTAATTTGCAGAATTTATAAAGCACTAAAATTAAAGATATGGTTACAAAAGGAAAAGATGAGGCATATCCCGGCATCGGAAAGATTGAATACGAGGGAAGGAAATCAAGAAATCCCCTGGCATTCAAATGGTACAATCCTGATGAGAAGGTTTCAGGGAAGACAATGAAAGAACATCTGCGTTTTGCGATTGCTTACTGGCACTCATTCTGCGGCGATGGTACTGACCAGTTTGGCAGTGCAACGCATTTTTACCCCTGGGAGGGATTATCTCTGGATGAAAAGATAAGCCGGAGGCTTGAAGCAGCTTTTGAGTTTATTGCCAAGATAGGTGCACCCTATTATTGTTTTCATGATGTTGACGTTGTCGGAGGCGAAGGTTCGGTTTTCGACATAGAGAAAAGGCTCGAAAAGTTTGTCCCTGTTATGAAGACACTTCAGGAGCAGACAGGAGTGAAGCTTCTCTGGGGCACTGCAAATCTTTTCTCTAATCCCCGTTACATGAACGGGGCTGCCACCAATCCCGACTTTGCTGTTGTCACCAATGCGGCTGTACAGCTCAGGAATGCCATTGATGCAACGATTGCCCTCGGTGGGGAGAACTACGTTTTCTGGGGAGGACGGGAAGGTTACATGAGCCTCCACAACACAGATATGAAAAGGGAGCTCGACCATATGGCGATGATGCTTTCGCTGGCCCGTGACTACGGAAGGAAAAACGGCTTCAGTGGAACTTTCCTTATTGAACCCAAACCTATGGAGCCAACAAAGCATCAGTACGACTATGATACTGCAACGGTTATAGGATTCCTGAACAAATACGGTCTGGGAAAGGATTTTAAGCTTAATATAGAGGTGAATCATGCGATCCTTGCAGGGCACACATTTGCGCATGATCTCCAGGTTGCTGCCGATGCCGGAATGCTGGGCAGCATTGACGCCAACAAGGGAGATTATCAGAACGGCTGGGATACCGATGAGTTCCCAACGAATATTTATGAAGTTACCGAGGCCATGATGGTAATACTTCAGGCAGGAGGATTCAGCACCGGCGGAATAAATTTCGATGCCCATATAAGGCGGAACTCCACCGATCCCGAGGATTTGTTCATTGCTCACATCAGTGGCATGGATACCTTTGCCAGGGCACTGATTATTGCGGACAGGATACTGAGGGAGAGCGACTATACTGAAAGGCGAAGGAAAAGGTATGAATCGTTCGACAAAGGGAAGGGAAAGGATTATGAAGAAGGAAAACTCACCCTCACCGATCTCAGGGAAATCGCTGTGAAGAGTGGAGAACCTTCGGTACGAAGCGGTAAACAGGAATTGCTGGAACAGCTTATCAATACTTTTATTGAATAATTCAGGTCCTTCTAAAGTGAAGAAGCCGTGATCCCGAATTCCGGAGGATTAAGTATCGACTTCTTCACTTTGCATAATCCGGCCACATGAAGAAGAGATGCTTTGTATTTTTCCGGGAAGTCAGCAGGAAGGCGGATATCAATTGTTACTGATACAGGAAGGCCTGTTTCCTTGTCATACCGGGTTGTCTGTACCAGTTTAATGTTTTCAGCAGGTATCTGGCGGTTGTCGCAGAATGATTTTACATAAATACCGGCGCATGTTCCTATTGATGCCATATAAAGTTCAAAGGGAGCGGGAGCGGTATCACCTCCTCCGTTGTCGAGGGGCTGATCAGTTTTTATTACATGTCCGTGCGAATGCGCGGTGACCACTTTGCCACCGTCGAAAGTTATTTCCATAATTTCCATGTTGATTTCGGTAAAAAAATTTATGTATACGGTATTCCAAACCTTCCGGCGTAAAAATAATAATTAAACCAAAGCCCCGTAAGTGAACGGGGCTTTATGTTGTAACATCAGATGCAGAGAGGTGCAGTCTGGTTTATTTCTTGAGAACTGTTTTAAGGACTTTTTCCTTATCCAGTTTTTTTGTGCAGAAGAACCAGTCGTAGCATGTCATTTCTTCCTTGCTTTCCATGCGCTGTTTTGCCACTCCGCATGAGCCTGCAGTTGGCACTATTACATCATCGCCGGGACGCCAGTCGGCAGGAAGGGCTACAGAGAATGCATCGGCTGTCTGCAGTCCGATAATAACCCTGTATAGTTCATCAAAGTTACGGCCAAGGCTGAGAGGGTAATATATTATTGTTCTGATGATTCCGTTGGGGTCGATGAAGAAAACTGCTCTTACTGCTTTTGTTGAGCTCTCACCGGGCTGAAGCATTCCGTATGTTTTTGCCACCTCCATGGTAATGTCCTCGATAAGGGGGAATGTAACTTCGACATTTTTCATGCCCTTGTATTCGATTTTCTCCTTGATCGTTCTGAGCCATGCGATATGGCTGTAGAGGCCGTCAACAGAAAGGCCGACAAGTTTGCAGTTTGCTTCGTTGAATTGTTTTTCCATGCTTGCAAAGGTCATGAATTCGGATGTACATACCGGTGTAAAGTCGGCAGGGTGGCTGAAAAGGATTACCCAGCTTCCTTTATAGTCAGCAGGGAAATTTATGTCGCCCTGGGTTGTAACAGCTTTAAATTCAGGTGCTTTTTCGCCTATTCTGGGCATTGTGTAGGTTTTGTTGTCTTCCATTGTAATATAATTTTAATTAAACATTAAGTGACTATTCTATTTATAAAAATATGATTATCTTTTCATTAGCATAAGGTCTAGGTCTTCTTTGAGGGATTGCAGATCCTCTTCGTGTTCAACCTCGTCGGAGAGTATTGTGAGAATAACGTCATAGGTGACCGGATCGCCTTCTCTTGTAATGTCGAGGAGATTGCTGTAAACCTTTATTGCACATTGTTCACCCTTGATATTCTGGTCGAGTATTTCGCCAACATAGTGATCGACAGGAGCATCATATCCGCAATTTGTAAGTCTGGTCCAGTCCTCAGGAGTCAGAACCGGAGTCCCGCCAAGTTGTACGATTCTGGTAACCAATAGGTTGGCATGTGTAAGCTCTTCGGTGGCATGAAGGTCGAGTTCGGAGATTACAGCATCTTTCATCGGGCCTTTTACAACTTTGGCACCTATCCAGTACTGGTAATACGCGAGCCATTCGTCGGCCAATGCCTTGTTCAGCAGGTTGATGAGCTCATCAACATTCATTTTAACAATTTCTCTTCCTTTTTGTCCCATTGTAAATAAATTTTAGTTAATATAGTCAGAGTTAATAAGTTATCGTTGGTTTATTTTCTTTAATATCTGGTTTTTTTGTTCGTCTTACGGGTTATTTTGGGTTATTGGTATGTCTTCCTATTATCTGGAGGCGGATATCGTCGATAGTGAAGTCGGGTATTTGTTTTTTCGAGAAGTAGTCGTCCAGGAGTTTATTAAGGTCGTTGTCGTAATAATCTTCTATTTCTTCGGAGTCGGAACAATAGAGGTGGTGGTGTTTTTCCCTTACCGGGTCGTATCTTATAATACCGTCTTCAGTTTTTACTTTTGAGATTATTTCTTTTTCGACGAATACATCGAGGATTTTATAGATTGTTCCCAGGGGGACATGGGGGTAGTTTATTCTCACATATTCTGCTATTGTGTCGGCAGAGGGGTGGTTAAAGAGGTTAAGTATCACATCGAGAACTGCGACTCTCTGGGGAGTGACTCTGAGGTCTTTATCCTCCAGGATTTTTATAGCTGTTCTGTTTACCATTCTTTCTTTTTTTAAGTTTTTTTTTTTGTTCAGGGATCTGGATTTCTCTTCTGATTTAAGTTTTCCTGGCAATTAAATTTGTTATCTGCGAAGTTAAACAAAATATATTATTTCTCAAAAAATAAGACTTATTATCTGATAAATATACTCAGAAAAAAATTTAATTATTTGATAATAATAAATTAAGAATAACTATAATTATAAGAAGTTATATATTATATAAGTTAAAATATTAAAAAGGATATAAGAATAAAAAAGAATTACTCTTTAATAAGAATTAAACTAAATAACATGATCCTTAAAAAAGGTACAACCTTCAGAAATTAGCAAACCGGTCAGCTCCTTTATGGAAAACAAAACGTTATGCGGTAATCAGAGATATTCTGCCCGTCAAAGTTCTTGTCGGCCCGGAGAGGCTCGAACTCTCGACCCCATGATTAAGAGTCACGTGCTCTACCAGCTGAGCTACGGGCCGTTTGCTGCAAACCATAAAATTACTAAAATTCATTCCCCTGTGCAAATTTCCTGCAAGTAAGAAATTATTAAAATCAGAAACCACGAAGAGGGGACAAAGAAAAGTTCCTGACTCCTGTTCAATCAGTCTCAAACCAGTAAGAATATTTCTGATGATCAGCGCCTGACTCAGAAATGTGATTATACTCATTGGTGTGCCTGTCGTAAACGTAATCGGCAGCCCACTCCTGACCGTTCTCTGCAACCTCTTTTATCGATCGCGAAATGAACATCAGTTCTTCATCCGTCATGGTGGGATGAAGCGAAAGCCTTATCCAGCCCGGCTTCATTGACAGATCCCCCGCTTCTATACGGTCAGTGATCTCTTTCGACAAAGAAAAGTCGACCCTTAGAAGGAAATGCCCGTAAGTGCCGGCACATGAACAGCCGCCTCTGACCTGAATCCCAAACCTGTCATTAAGTAGTCTGGTGAAAAGGTTATGATGTATGTTGTCGATGTAAAAGGAAAAAACCCCAAGCCTTTCGTTTATGTTGTCAGCAAGTATGTGCAGCCCCTTGACGCCTGTCAGCTCCCTGAAGGCAATTTCTGTAAGCTCTTTCTCCCTTATATGTATTCTTTCAGTTCCCATCCTTTCTTTCAGCTTTACAGCAAGGGCAGCCTTTATCCCCTGAAGAAAACCCGGAGTTCCACCGTCCTCCTTGACTTCTATGTCAGATATATAACTGTATCCGCCCCACCTGTTTGTCCACTTAACAGTACCACCGCCCGGAGTGTCAGGGGTCTCATTTTTATAGAGCTGACGGTTGAAAATCAAAACTCCTGCGCTGCCTGGGCCTCCAAGGAATTTATGAGGAGAGAAGAATACTGCATCCAATCGCTCCATGGGGTCGGCCGGATGCATGTCGATATCAACATAAGGGGCCGAAGCAGCAAAATCAACAAAACAGTAACCGTTGAATTCATGCATTATTCTTGCAAGACTGTAGTATGGCGGAATATATCCTGTGACATTCGAACAGGCAGTGAATGAACCAATAAGAAGCGGGCGATCCTTATACCTGATTATCTGCCTCCGCAGGACTTCAGGGTCAACCTTCAGATCGGAAGACGGCTCGAGAACAACAACTTCCGCAAGGGTCTCAAACCATGAGGTGTGATTTGAATGATGTTCGGCATGAGTGAGGAAAACAACCGGACGGTTCTCATTGGGAATGTCCCTGCACGCGTTGTATTCACCATGGGTAAAGACGCAGTAGTTTATCGCCTGCTCCGGGACCTTCAGTCCCAGTATACGCTGGAGTTTTGCAACAGCTGAGGTCATCCCGGTTCCGGTAAAGATAAGCACATCATTTGAATCGGCATTCACATGGTTCTTCACTATCTTTTGCGCCAGGTGATAGGCTTCTGTCATCGCCCTTCCCGTCGCTGTCGATTCTGAATGTGTGTTGCCCACCATGGGCCCTATGTCGTCGGATATCCTTTTCTCAATGGGCTTGTATAACCTGCCGCTGGCAATCCAGTCGGCATAAACAAGTTTCTTTTCTCCGTAGGGAGTAAATATCGACGCATCGATGCCGACAATGTTTTTTCTGAAATTGTTGAAGTATTTCTCTAGTTCCTGCATGGAATTGTTAAATTTACACCCCTGGGGCCAGGCTCAAAAGTACCATTTATTTAAATATAAATGTTATGGTGTCAGTGCTTTGTGACTTAATTCACAACAGCACCGCAAAGCTTCGGCAAAATAGGGACTATTGCCGGGGTCACTGATATTTTTCTATATTTATAATCACGTGATAACGTTCCTGAAAACTCTTTGAAAAGGAGAAACAGATATGAACAGTCTTAAAGTTGGTGACATGATCCCTGATTTTTCTCTGCCCGATCAGCACGGAAAGATCTTTCACCTCAGGGATGTATTGGGCAGCAAAATGCTTGTCATATTCTTTTACCCGCGCGACGGAAGTCTGAGTTGCACCAGGGAAGCCTGTTACTTCCGTGATCTGAACGATATCTTCCTTGAAAATGATGCCATAGTTATCGGTATAAGCGGCCAGTCGGTAGATAGCCACAAGGAATTTGCCTCGGAGAACAGGCTTAATTACAAAATCCTCAGCGATGAGAATGATGAGGTAAGAAATCTTTTCAGAGTTCCATCCACTTTTTTCGGATTAATACCCGGACGTGTAACTTATGTTGTCGACAAGACAGGGAAAATCGTTTACATGTTCAATTCGCAAACTGAGGTTCAGCGTCATGCCGATGAAGCCCTTAAAATAATCTTCCTCCTGAGGAAGCCTCATTAATTCACCCTTTCGCGGTTTTACAAACCACAAGACATCTTTGCAATATTCTTAAGATGTCCGTTTTAATAGTCCTGAGTTATTGAAAAAGGGCTTAAGATAAAGGACTACAAATTTACTGTTATTGATATTGTTATAGGATGTTTTGTAACGGTTGTAGTGGCATTTTTCATTATGGTGGCATGCGGATCAACTCTGTATCCGGGAGGGATCGGGATAACTGAAGCAAAGGATGCGGCTCTGGCTCTGGAGCCTCTGGCCGGAAGGCTGGCTTCACACGTCTTTGCTTTCGGTCTGTTTGTTGCTTCAGTTTTCTCGGCGACGATCCTTCCTCTTGCAACAGCTTATTACATTTGTGAAGCCTTTGGTTTTGAAACAGGAATTGACAAGGACTGGAATGAAGCAAAGGAATTCTATGTACTCTATACAGCTATTCTTGTGATATCAGCTGTTATCATCATGATCCCGAATGCACCACTGATAGATATCTCTATCTGGTCACAGGTGCTCAACGGAATCCTTCTTCCCGTTGTTCTGGTAAGCATGATAATACTGATAAACAACAAAAAGATAATGGGTAACTATACTAACAAGCCCTTTCAGAATATTATCGGATGGGGCGCTGTTGGTATTCTCGCAGTTCTTTCCGTTCTCCTTCTTATCTTGCCACTGGCAGGAAAATAGCAGGAATTTAGTTCATTCTGTCGGCCAGTCGCCGTTGATGTACTTCCTCGACTCAATCAGTGACGGATCGATTACCACATGCTTAATCAGCTTTCTGTTCCAGGTATAGGTGATGTGGAGCTTTTTGTCCTGCGACTGGATCACGGCAGGATATGAATATTCAGTATCTTTTGCATCATTTTCGAGAACAGCGGCAGCCTCCCAGCTGATCCCGTCATCGGAGACTGCAACATTTAGAGTGCCTCTTCCCGAGCTCAGGTGGTTATAAATCATCACATGTTTTCCATTACTCAGGGTAACTGCATCAATTCCGGAATTTGGATTAGGAAGATGGAGAGGTGTGAGCCCCGTCCACGAGACGCCGTTGTCGTCCGACCATGAAGTAAGTATCTTTGACTGTTTGCTCCGGCAGACGATCTGTAGTTTTCCGTCCTTATGCACAAGTACCGCTGGTTGTATTGCAGCGATGTTCTTTTCATTAAGGGCTTCTGTTCTCTGCCATGTAATGCCTTTGTCGGCTGTCATCTCCATATGGACTCTCCATCCGTCGTCTTCTGAGCTTGAAGGGCAAAGGAGAGTTCCGTTCTCAAGGGCGACGGGCTTGTTTTTGACCGGACCGATTATGTTTTCCGGAAGTCTTTCCGGAGGTGTCCACGATATTCCCCCGTCGTATGAAATACATAGTTCACCCCACCATTTGGAAGGGCTTGGACCTACCTTAAAGAAGAGCAGTATCTCATCACCGGTATTATAAAGTACCGGGTTCCAGCACGGGTAACTGCGGTTATCCCTAATACCCCTGGCTATTTCTTCAGGCCTTGACCATTTCCCGTTTGAAAGGCGGCTTATCCATATACCAACATCCGGATTACCTTCTTCTGTCCCGCCAAACCATGCTGCAATGAAACCGCCTTGTATTTCTGCTATTGTCGATGCATGGCAGCTTGGAAAATCCACATCTTCGGTCTGGTAAATAAAACCAGAGCTGAGTATACATTTTTCTCCCCTGAAGAGTTCCTGGGAAGTAAGGTTACTGCACAGCAGCGCTGAAAAAACTATAAGAAGCGATCTTTTCATGAGATGATTTTTTACATTTTGTGCGTGTCCTTTCACATTTTTCCGGCCTTATCCAGATCAGGGATTTTCATTAAAGGATCTTTCATTAAACTTTTTTGTTCTTTTTATTCAGAACGTTACTCAATATAAAACCGGTCAGGAAGATAACGGTTGTTCCGAAGACAATAGTGAGATTTGCATGGAAAGGACTTCTGAACTGAAGCAGGGTTCCTTCCCTGAATAACACCGGAGTAAGGCTCATCCAGGCAATGACAAGTACTCCAGTTATTACTCCCATCACGGCATCAGCCTTCTTTGCTTTTCTTGAAATGTATCCAAGCAAAAACAAGCCCAGCATTCCTCCGCTGAATATTGAAGCAAGGGCCCACCAGGCATCCAGGACGCTTTCTACTCCGACAAGAAGAAGAGCGATGATCACTCCGGTAATTCCGGTTATGGTTGATGCAAGGCGGAGCACCAGCATCGATTCTTTTTCTCCGGCTTCGCGGTTAAAGATTCTTTTGTAGTAATCTGTAAGTACGATAGTAGCAGTGCTGTTCAGGCTTGTTGAGACTGTGCTCATTCCTGCCGAAAAGATAGCTGCGATAAGTAATCCGGTCATTCCTGAAGGCAATCCGGAAGCAATGAACCACGGGAATACGCTGTCGCCTGTTCCCGGCTGCTGAAGGTGAGAAGGAAGAAGTTCCGGCCTTGCCGTGTAATATGCAAAGAGGGATGTCCCGATAAAGAAAAAGAGTGCTGAGACCGGGATGTACAGCAATGAACCGAATATTGCCGAACTTTTTGCTGCTTTGTTGCTGCCCGCTGCCATGTATCTCTGTATGTAATTCTGATCAATCCCGTAGTTCTGAAGGTTGATGAAAAGGCCGTAAAAGAGTACAACCCAGAAAGTCGAATCTCTTAATGAGGGGCCGAAGTTTCCAAGGCTGAATTTGTTGTTTTCGGCTGCTATCCTGAAAAGTTGTCCGGGTCCTTCCGGCATGGAAAAGAGAAGATAAAAGGCACATACAAGAGCTCCTGCAATGAGGATAAGCCCCTGAATTGTATCGGTCCAGATAACTGCCTGAATTCCTCCCAGCATTGAATAGAAAATCACTGCAATGCCGGTAATGATAATTATAGTTTTTATATCCCAGCCGAAGAGGGCATTCACAGGCAGGGCAAGAAGCAGAAGGATAGCTCCTGTACGCATAAGCTGTGTCAGGATGTAACAGGCAGAAGCATAGATCCGTGCCCAGGCTCCGAACCGCAGTTCCAGGTAATAATACGCCGACACGCTTCCGATATCTCTGTACAGCGGAATGAAAAATTTCACTGCGGCATAGGAGGCAGCGGGGATTGACAGGCTGAATACGAAGGCATTCCAGTCGGACGAATAAGCTTTGCCGGGAAGCCCAAGAAAGCTTATGCTGCTTACAAAAGTGGCGAAAATCGACATTCCCACTGCCCAACCTGGAATTCTTCCTGCACCTGTCGTAAACTGTTCTGAGGTTTTGTTTTTTCTTAGGAAACTCGCACCAAAAATGACATTGCCGATAACAAGTATAAAGAATATTAAAGAATCCGTAAGAGTAAGTTCCATTAATTTACCGGTATGATCATATAACCTGTTCAAGTGGGGATAAATTTACAATTTTTAATTATAGATTTGTAACAGTTGATGTGCGATAAGATAATATCCCATCTGGTGCACAATGAAGGATAAATTTACAACTGCCCATCCCTGGCATGGCATAGATCCCGGAAAGGAGATACCGGCTTATGTCAGATGCTATATTGAGATTCCCAGATGGTCGAAGGGTAAATATGAGCTCGATAAGGAGTCGGGGCTTCTGAAGCTCGACAGGGTATTGTTTTCCTCGGTTCACTACCCGGCAAATTACGGTTTCATCCCTCAGACCTATTGTGACGACCATGACCCCCTGGATATTCTTGTTATCTGTTCCATCGATGTTTTCCCCATGAGTATTATTGAAGCAAAGGTTATAGGAGCAATGGAAATGGTTGATGAACTTGAAAGGGATACCAAAATAATCTCGGTCGCCCGGAACGACATGTCGGTAAACCATATCAATGAGCTTTCGGAACTTCCTCCTCATACACTGACCGAGCTCAGGAGGTTCTTCGAGGATTACAAGAAGCTTGAACAGAAGAATGTCGTGGTGGAGCAGTTTGCAGGGCGTGAAGAAGCTTATTCGATGATAAATGACAGTCTGGTTTTGTACAGGGAATTAATAAGGAAGGAGCAAAAGTAGTAAGAAATGTCGTGTGGTTATTTTAATTCATTTTCCTATGATACACCGGAGAATCCGTCCGGTAACAGTTTCTGGAACAAGTTTTTGCGTCACAACAGGCTCTATTTCACATTGAAATATGCAGGTGTCGTTTTGAGGACCCGGGCTCAGGCAAAAAGAGGGATTTACGACAAAAAGGCCTGGGCTGACTCATCTTTTTATATTCTCAGGTTCATTGAAAAGGCAGGTGGTCGTTTCAGTATTTCGGGAATGGAGAATATTGCCGTTGACCAGGGCCCTGTCCTTTTTATCGGCAACCATATGAGTACCCTTGAAACCATGGTATTGCCCGGCCTTATTGCTCCCCACCGGGAAGTGACCTTTGTCGTTAAGGAGAGCCTTGTAAACCATCCGCTTTTTGGTCATGTCATGAGATCCCGTGATCCTATCGTGGTAGGAAGAATAGATCCCAGAAAAGATTTTGAGGAGGTGATGACAAAGGGGATGGAACTACTTTCCAGGGGAGTCTCAATCGTCATATTCCCTCAGAGTACGAGAAGCCTTGAGTTCAATCCGGCGGAGTTTAATTCCCTTGGAGTAAAGCTGGCAAAAAAGGCTGGCGTAAGGGTAATTCCCATAGCGCTCAAGACTGATTTCTGGGGACAGGGCAGATTCATTAAGGAATTGGGACCGCTCGACAGCACGAAAACAATATATTTCAGGTTTGGAGAATCATTTCCCGTTTCCGGTTCCGGTAAGACGGAAAATCAGAGGATAATAAACTTTATTCAGGAATCTCTGGAAAAGTGGAAATAGAATTCTGACAGCGTTTTTATTAAAGTGTATCCAGTACATTTAATAAATATTTTTGTATATATTTGAAAGGACGGTACGTAACTGTCAAGTAGACCTGAACCTTGCCAATAAAGGAAAGATCAGATATTCATAAATTAAAAAATCAACTATGGGAACATTAGACTGGATTGTCCTTGGTCTGTTCTGTCTGGGGCTTATTGCCATAATAGTCTGGGTTACGAGGCAGAAATCAGAGACTTCTACAGATTATTTTCTTGCAGGCCGTGATGCCACATGGCTTGCAATTGGTTCATCTATTTTTGCATCCAATATCGGGTCGGAGCATCTTGTGGGGCTCGCGGGTGCCGGTGCTTCAAGCGGTATGGCGATGGCTCACTGGGAGATGCATGGCTGGATCATTCTTATCCTTGGATGGTTCTTTGTACCTTTCTATGCAAGGAGTGGTGTCTTCACCATGCCTGAATTTCTTGAGAAGCGATATAACAAGGGAGCGAGAAGTGTTCTTTCCATAATTTCGCTGGTGAGTTATGTCTTCACTAAAGTTGCAGTGACTGTTTATGCAGGAGGCATTGTTTTCAAGCAGGTGTTCGGCATCGAGTCGATGTTTGGTATCGACTTTTTCTGGATAAGCGCCATCGGGCTGGTTGTCCTGACGGGAATCTATACAACCCTAGGGGGGATGCGGGCTGTCCTTGCCACTTCGATTCTTCAGACTCCGATCCTCCTGGTAGGATCGATAGTGATACTTATAACTGGTCTGATTAAGGTAGGGGGATGGTCAGAGGTAATGGAGATTTGCCGGGCAGTTCCGGTTAATGACTATGGAGATTCGATGACAGAACTGATGCGATCATCACAGGACAAGGATTTTCCCTGGACAGGAGTGATACTCGGTTCAGCCATAATAGGTTTCTGGTACTGGTGCACTGATCAGTTTATCGTCCAAAGGGTGCTCTCAGGTCGAAACATGACTCACTCAAGAAGGGGTGCTATTCTGGGCGCCGGTTTTAAGCTTCTTCCGGTTTTTATATTCCTAATTCCCGGTATGATTGCCTATGCACTTAATGCAAAAGGTATGATTAACCTTCCCGATTCAGATTCAGCATTCGCTGTTCTTGTCAAGGAACTGCTTCCCCTTGGATTCAAGGGGCTGGTTGTGGGAGGCATCCTCGCAGCCCTTATGAGTTCTCTTGCTTCTCTGTTCAACTCGTCGGCAACCCTCTTCACAGTCGACTTCTATGAGAAGTTCAGACCTCAGGCAACAGAAAGGGAACTTGTCAGGGTCGGACGTATTGCTACAGTGGTCGTTGTCGTTCTCGGTGTGCTCTGGATACCGGTAATGAGGGGACTGGGTAAATTTCTGTATGCTTACCTCCAGGATGTCCAGTCAATGCTTGCTCCGGGAATTGCAGCAGTGTTCCTTCTCGGGATACTGTCGAAAAAAATTACTCCAAAAGCCGGACTGTGGGGACTTCTGATAGGATTTGTGCTTGGAATGACGAGACTTGGGTTCAATATCTTCGGCAAGGAATTGTCGGGCGACGGCTTGCTTTACTCGATATTCATTGGAATGAACAATTACAACTATGAGGTTATCCTGTTCTTCTTTGTTATAGTGCTTATGCTTGTTATAAGTTACTTCACTCCAAAGGCAGACCCTGCCACGATCAGGGGCCTTTATATAGGTTCGGCAAGCACCGGGGAGAAAGCGCTTATAAGAGCCAGCTATAATAACTGGGATCTTTTCTTTTCTGGCCTTATCATAGTTGTCATTGTTGCCTTCTATGTCTATTTCTGGTAGTCTGTTGACAGGGATTTATCATAAAGCTATTTACAATGTACGATTTTAAAAATAAAGAGATCTGGTTTGTTACTGGCAGTCAGCATCTCTACGGACCTGATACCCTTCTCAGGGTAGCGGAAGATTCTGGAGTCATATCCGAAGCCCTGAATGCTTCCGGATCTGTTCCGGTAAAGATTGTCTTTAAGCCGGTACTTACAACCTCCGATGCTGTCTTTCAGCTCTGTTCGGAGGCAAACAACAGCAGTAGCTGCCTGGGCTTAATAACCTGGATGCATACATTTTCTCCGGCTAAAATGTGGATCAGGGGCCTGTCCGTTCTGAACAAGCCCTTTCTGCATTTTCATACCCAGCTTAACAGGGATATACCATGGGAAACAATTGACATGGATTTCATGAACCTGAACCAGTCGGCACATGGCGACAGGGAGTTCGGTTTCATTGGTTCAAGGATGAGGCTGAACAGGAAAGTAGTTGTCGGGCACTGGCAGGACAGGGAGGTTATTGGCCGTATTGCAGGATGGGCCAGGGTTGCAGCAGCTTTCGATGATGCAAGGAATATGAGGATAGCCCGCTTCGGTGATAACATGCGTGATGTTGCTGTCACCGAAGGGAACAAAGTCAGCGCTCAGATAAAAATGGGTTATTCTGTGAGCGGTTTTGGAACTGGCGATCTGGTCGAGGCAGTCAATGCTGTTTCTGATCATGATGTCAAAATCCTCATCGATGAATACCGGTCAGTATACAGTCTGTCGAAGGAGGTTGAGAGCTCTGAGACATTATTGGATGCTGCAAGGATTGAGGCTGGCATGCAGAGATTCCTGGAGGCGGGCCGTTTCACTGCCTTCACAACTACTTTTGAGGATCTTCACGGATTAAAACAGCTTCCGGGTCTTGCAGTCCAGAGGCTTATGGAAAAGGGATACGGTTTCGGAGCTGAGGGCGACTGGAAGACTTCTGCTCTGGTTCGGTCGATGAAAGTAATGGCTTCAGGGCTTCCCGGAGGGACCTCATTTATGGAGGATTACACATATCATCTTGATCCGGAAGGAATGAGAGTTCTTGGAGCCCATATGCTCGAGGTCTGTCCTTCGATTGCTGCCGGAAGACCTCGTCTGGAGGTTCACCCGCTGTCGATAGGAGGGAAGGCTGACCCCGCGCGTCTTGTTTTCAGGTCAGCCCCGGGTAAAGCAATCTGTGCATCTCTTATTGACCTTGGCAACAGATTCAGGATGATTGTCAATAAGGTTGAAGTTGTAGAATGTCCCGAAATGCCCAATCTTCCGGTTGCAAGCGTTCTCTGGAAGCCTGAGCCCGACCTGAAGACCGGCGCGGCAGCCTGGATCCTTGCAGGAGGCGCCCACCACACTGGTTTCAGCACGGCAATAACAGCTGAGTTAATTGAGGACTTCTCGGATATGACGGGAGTTGAGTTTCTCCTTATCGACGAGAAATGTGACCTGACGTCATTTAAAAAGGAGATCCGCTGGAATGAGGTCTACTACCATATCTGCGGCGGAACGGTATGACAGAAAGAACAGGAAGGCATATTAAATAATATGTCTGGTGAAACTTTATTCGGAACATACAAGGCATCTGGTAGCGGTTGATTGTATCATTTTCGGTTATGATATTCTTGAAAAGGAGATCAAACTGCTGCTGGTAAAGCGCGACTTTGAACCGGCCAGAGGACGGTGGTCGCTTGCAGGAGGTTTTGTCAGGGATAATGAGAGCCTTGATGGAGCAGCCTCGAGGGTATTGGTCAGTCTCACGGGATTGAGGGATGTTTACATGGAGCAGTGCTATACTTACGGCGATGCTGAAAGGGATCCGGGAGCACGGGTGATCTCAGTTTCATACAGTGCGCTGATAAAGATCAAGGATCCCGACCTGGAACTGAAAATACAGCATGGAGCTCACTGGCATTCCCTTGCGAGATTGCCGGAGCTTATCTTCGACCATTCCGGAATGGTCAGTAAAGCGATGAACGAACTTCGTATGAAGGTCAAGATAAAGCCAGTGGGTTTTGAACTTCTTCCATGTAAATTCACTCTTGTTCAGCTTCAGAACCTGTATGAGGCTATTTATCAGAGGGAAATTGACAAAAGAAATTTCAGAAAGAAAATCCTCTCTATGGATATTCTTGAAAAACTGGATGAAAAGGAAAAGGAAACCTCAAAAAAAGGGGCGTACTATTACAGGTTTAACAGTGAAAACTATGAGAAACAGGTAAGGGAGGGTTTCTTTTTTAACCTTGATGTCAGCTGAGCCAATCTTGAAAACCAATAAAAAAACCGTAATGCTCGAAAAACTTAAGGAAGAAGTCTTTGAAGCAAATCTGGCGCTCCTGAGTCAGGGGCTGGTAGTTCATACATGGGGCAATGCAAGCGGTCGCGACAGTGAAACCGGACTTGTTGTTATCAAGCCTTCGGGGATCAGCTATTCGGAAATGAAAGCCTCCGATATGATTGTCCTTGACACTGACGGAAGAGTTGTTGAGGGTGGTCTCAGACCATCCACTGATACCCCGACTCACTTGTTTCTTTACAGGTCATTCCCCGCAGTCGGAGGGATAGTACACACCCATTCGACCTTTGCAACAGCCTGGGCTCAGGCTTGCAGGGATATACCACCTCTCGGAACAACGCATGCTGATCACTATTATGGTGAAATTCCGTGTACCAGGAAGCTAACTAAAGCGGAGGTTATGGAAGATTACGAATTGAACACAGGAAGGGTTATCGTTGAAAGGTTGGGAGAAACCGACCCTTTGACTGTCCCTTCAGTTCTTGTAAGCAGCCATGGACCTTTCTGCTGGGGCGCATCCCCCCTGGATGCTGTTTATAATGCAACTGCTCTGGAAGAAATAGCAAGAATCGCTTTTCATACTGTTCTTCTCGGTAAAGCAGACCCGGTTGAAAAATACATACTCGACAAGCATTTTTCAAGAAAGCACGGGAAGAACGCATACTACGGACAGGACAGAAAACCAGATAAAACAAAACAATGAATATGGCAAGGAAGTATGTTATAGGACTTGACTTTGGTACCGACTCGGTAAGGGCAGTTGTTGTTGATACTGTGAACGGTGAATCGGCAGGCTCTTCAGTCTTTGATTATCCGCGATGGAAAAAGGGTTTATACTGTGACCCTGCATCCAACAGGTTCCGCCAGCACCCTCTCGACTACATTGAGGGAATGGAGCAGTCGGTGAGAGAAGCCCTGAAAGGGCTTCCACCTGAGATAACATTAAACATCGCAGGAATAACTGTCGACACCACCGGGTCGACACCCGTGGCAGTAGACCGGTATGGCGTACCGCTGTCGTTGAAACCTGGTTTCGGGGATGACCCGGATGCCATGTTTATATTGTGGAAAGATCATACCGCTGTAAAGGAAGCCGCCGAGATCAATGAAATTTCAAGATCGTGGGGAGGAATTGATTTTACGAAGTATGAGGGCGGAGTCTATTCTTCCGAATGGTTCTGGGCAAAACTGCTTCATGTGATCCGTGTTAATGAGAAGGTAAGGCACAATGCATTTTCCTGGGTTGAACACTGCGACTGGATCCCGGCCCTGCTTACCGGAAACACCGATCCTCTTGAGATAAAGAGAAGCCGTTGCGCTGCAGGACACAAGGCCATGTGGCATCCCGACTTCAACGGGCTTCCCCCCGAAGAATTCCTGGTTCTTCTAGATCCCCTACTGGCAGGGTTGAGAGACCGTCTCTTCACCGAGACCTATACCTGTGAAGTAAGTGCAGGAGTGATCTCGGAAGAATGGTCGCAGCGCCTTGGCCTTCCGGGGGGGATCATGGTAGGGACTGGTGCCTTTGACGCCCATCTCGGGGCGCTGGGAGGAGAGATCATGCCTTACCATCTGGTAAAGGTAATGGGTACCTCAACCTGCGATATGCTCGTTTCACCGATGGAAGAGATTGGAGATAATCTTGTTTCAGGTATTTGCGGGCAGGTTGAGGGTTCAATCATTCCCGGAATGCTCGGACTCGAGGCCGGACAATCGGCATTCGGCGATGTCTATGCATGGTTCGGAAAGCTTCTTATGTGGCCTGTCGAAGAAATTATCTCTTCAATGAGCTGGCTTGATGAGACTACAAGGGAAAGGATCAGTACCGAAACCTCCGACAGGATTATCACAGATCTGAGTCTTAGGGCTGCAATAATTCCTGAGGAAGAGACTGCCCTTGTAGCCCTTGACTGGCTGAACGGCAGAAGGACGCCGTTTGCCAACCAGGAGCTTAAGGGTGCCATTGCCGGATTGTCGCTTGGTTCTGATGCTCCAAGGATATTCAAATCGCTTGTTGAGGCAACCGCCTTCGGATCGAGGATGATAAACGACAGGTTCATTTCAGAGGGGGTCAGGATCGACGGAGTTATAGCAATAGGAGGGGTGGCAAGGAAAAATCCCTGGGTAATGCAGATTGTCTCTGATGTGCTCAATATGCCGATCAGGGTTGCAAGCTCCGATCAGACCTGTGCTCTCGGATCAGCAATGGCAGCCTCGGTTATGGCCGGCATCCACCCGGATTTCGAATCCGCACGCAAAGCTATGGGCGGAGGTTTCGAAAAAGAATATAAACCCGATCCGGCAAGGGCACTTAAATATGATGAAATGTACTCCAGGTATAAAAAGCTTGGTGCCTTTGTCGAAAATGAACTGACTTGAGTCCCGCTTGTAAATAATTATAATCCCTGATTATCAAAAACAAAAATTCCATATCATGAAAAAGCTAAATTATGTCCTCACCTTCCTGATGATTCTGACGGCAAATGCTACCCTTGCCCAGAATGATAAGGATCATTCTGCAAACCAGTTCGTGGTGATAGCCAATAACCCAGGACCGGTTATCAGCAAGGACATCTACGGACATTTCTCAGAGCACCTCGGGAGATGCATTTACGAAGGCCTCTGGGTTGGAACGGATTCAAAGATCCCCAATACCTACGGGATCAGGAATGATGTCCTCTTTGCACTGCGGGAGATTAAGGTGCCCAACTTGCGCTGGCCGGGCGGATGTTTTGCCGACACCTACCACTGGAGGGACGGAATTGGTCCACAGGAGAAGAGGGCATCTATAGTAAATACCCACTGGGGAGGAGTAACCGAAGACAACTCATTCGGAACCCATGAATTCATGAAACTGACTGAGCTTCTGGACTGCGATGCTTACATAAATGGCAACGTCGGATCGGGTACTGTAAGGGAGATGGCGGAATGGGTCGAATATCTTACTTCCAGCGCCGACAGTCCGATGACGAGGTTAAGGAAGGAGAACGGCAGGGATGAGCCATGGAAGGTAAAATATTTCGCTATTGGAAATGAGAACTGGGGCTGCGGTGGCAACATGACGGCTGAATATTATACTGATGTTATGCGTCAGTTCTCGACCTATCTGAATAATTACGGGGGCAACAGGCTTTACAGGGTAGCATGCGGCCCTTCTGATTTCAATGTGGCCTGGACCGAAACACTTATGAAAGATCCGGCTTCACGCGGACGCTTTCAGGGGCTTTCGATACATTATTACTCTCTTGTTGACGGATGGAACAACAAAGGTTCTGCAACTGATTTTGATGAACGTCAGTGGTTCCAGACAATGCGGGCAAATCTTCAGATAGATGAGGTAATTAAAGGTCATTCCGCCATAATGGACCGCTACGACCCTCAGAAGATAAAGGGAATTGTGGTTGACGAGTGGGGCAACTGGTTCGATGTGGAGCCCGGCACTAATCCCGGATTTCTCTATCAGCAGAATACATTGAGGGATGCTTTGAGCGCTGCCATTCACCTGAATATCTTCAATCTTCATGCCGACAGGGTGAAGGTTGCCAACCTGGCCCAGACTGTCAACGTTCTGCAGTCTGTTATACTTACTGAAGGCGATAAAATGGTTTTAACGCCAACATATCATGTTTTCAGGATGTTCAGGGTTCACCACGACTCCAGGCTTTTACAGTCTGACCTTAAATGCGAGGATTATGTTTTCGGTGAAAGGAAGATCCCTTCCTTGTCGGCCTCTGCATCGGTCGACAACGAGGGTAAAGTCCATATTTCTCTGGCAAATCTGAATCCAGATAAACCTATAGTTGTCACCTGCCCGATTATTGGCGATACCTTCAATAAAATAACGGGTGAGGTGCTGACGGCTGACGCAATAAATGCGCATAATACGTTTGAAGCTTCAGATAAGGTAAAACCGGCAGTATTCAAAGGTCATACATTCAAAAATGATGTACTTACAGTTGCATTGCCTGCGAAGTCGGTAGTGGTTCTGGAACTAACTAAATAATTGAAGAATTTAACCACGGAAGACGCGGAGAAGCACAGATAAGAAAAAAACATGAAATGGATTAAACTCTTTGGACCTCTGTGTTCTCTGTGGTGAAAAGAATTCAGCCACATAAGTCACCCGGAGTTTAATCGGGAGTAACGCTGTTTTTGACTTAGAAAAACTACCTGAAATTCAGTCGTGATTCCGCGAAACCTGGTAAAAAATGCTTCCTATGAAAAAACCTCTATATCTCCTCGCTGCAGCACTATTGATTCCGATTGCAGGCGGATGCAACAAAAAAACCGATGCAGATTACCCCATCCGTCCCGTGCCCTTTACGTCCGTAAAACTTACTGATGACTTCTGGGCTCCAAGGATCAAAAAGAATGCCGATGTCACCATCCCTATCGCCTTTTCATACTGCGAGTCATCTGGCAGGGTGAAAAACTTCGAGATAGCAGGCGGGCTCGATACAGGTACTTTCAGGACCATCTACCCCTTTGATGATTCAGATGTTTTCAAGATAATCGAAGGCGCTTCCTACTCCCTCCAGACGAATCCAGACCAGGAACTTGATACATATCTTGATACTCTGATACAGAAAATCGGTCTTGCACAGGAGGAAGACGGTTACCTGTACACAAACAGGACCATTTCGGAGATGCATGGCGGAAAAGGATTGCATGAATGGGCGAGTCCCGAAAGATGGCTTCTCGATTCAATTCTGAGCCATGAACTGTATAACATAGGACACCTTTATGAAGCAGCAGTCGCTCATTTTCAGGCAACCGGCAAGAGGTCGCTTATTGATATTGCATCAAGGTCAGCCGATCTGGTTTACAGGGATTTCGGACACGACAGGCTTAAAGTCTATCCGGGTCATCAGGTAATTGAAATGGGGCTTGTCAGGCTCTACAGGGCGACAGGTGACAGGCGGTATCTCGATCTGGCCAGGTTCTTTCTCGATATCAGGGGGCCACATGGGGAAGAATACAATCAGGCTCACATGAAGGTCGTTGATCAGGATAAGGCCGTGGGTCATTCCGTACGGGCTACCTACATGTATTCAGGGATGGCTGATATAGCTGCAATTGAAGGCAGTCGTGAATACCTCGATGCGATAACAAAAATCTGGGAGGATATCGTTTACAGAAAAATGTACATAACGGGAGGAATTGGCGCTACAGGCGGCAATGAAGGCTTTGCGGAGCCATATGTTCTTCCGAACATGTCGGCTTACTGCGAAACCTGTGCTTCAATAGGGAACATATTCTTTAACCACCGTCTGTTTCTTCTTCACGGGGAAGGCAGATACATTGACATCCTGGAGAAGACTTTATACAAC
Source organism: Bacteroidales bacterium (assembly GCA_034002885.1). Classification (GTDB taxonomy): domain Bacteria; phylum Bacteroidota; class Bacteroidia; order Bacteroidales; family VadinHA17; genus LD21. The sequence continues at coordinate 2,568 of JAVEZS010000023.1, read as the reverse complement.
TCAATGCTGTCGGGCGTCTCTTTGTCGGCCGACCGGTTCTTCTATCCCAATCCCCTTGAATCGAACGGCCAGCATGAACGTCAGGCCTGGTTCGGATGTGCCTGCTGTCCGTCGAATGTTGCTAGGTTTGTACCTGCCATCCCGGGTTACCTCTATGCTGTATCGGGAAATGAACTCTATGTGAACCTTTACATGTCAAACAAAGCAGATATTGATTTGTCGTCAGGAAGGGTGGCTGTTGAGCAGAAGGCAGGGTTCCCCTGGGACGGAAAGGTTGAAATATCGGTAGATCCTGAGAGCGCGGGTAAATTCACAATAAAGTTAAGGATCCCGGGATGGGCTGTTAATGAGGCAATCCCGGGAAATCTATACAGGTTTGCAGGGCAGAAACCGGAACCTTATTCCATATCTGTGAACGGGAAGGGGACTGATGCGTTTGTGGAAAATGGCTATGCAATCATAAAGAGAAAATGGAATAAAGGCGACAGGATCGTTCTTGATCTTCCAATGCCGGTCAGAACAGTGGAAGCCGATCAAAGGATAAGGGAAGATTCGGGAAAGATAGCTGTACAGAGCGGCCCTGTGATATACTGTGCCGAATGGCCCGACAATATTGAAGGGAGGGTGCTTAACCTGCTTATTGGGAAGGATCCTGTGTTTTCAGCTGAATTTGATCCGGATCTTCTTAATGGAACCAGGGTTATAAGGACAACAGGCGTTCAGACGGTAAAGACACTTGAAGGGAGGACAGAGACAATGCCTGAGCAGACGGTTACCCTGATACCTTATGCGCTTTGGAGCAACCGAGGGCCTGGTCAGATGATGGTCTGGCTGCCGGTTGTTCCGGAAAGCGCGAAACCCATGCCTGAAGAAATATTAAGATAATGCTGATGAAAAGAATCCTGTTATACTTCTTTCTGATAGTATTGGTTATCGGCGACAGCTGTTCAGACGGATCGGGAAATGGGATCTATGTCAGTAAGGATGGTAGCGATGCAAATCCGGGGACAAGAAGAAGACCGCTCAGAAGCATAAGGGAAGCCAACAGGCGAATTACGTCAAACCCTGCGGATGTCTGTTTTGCCGGAGGAGAGGTCTTCGAGGGAACACTTGTTCTCCCGGGAATATATGGTTCTGAATCATCACCGATAAGGGTCGGTTCGTACGGTGAGGGAAAGGCAGTTATCGACGGTGGCAATAATGAAGCAATACGTATCGAGAGCTGTAAATATTTACACCTTGGAAACATCGATCTAAGGGGCAGAGGACGGAAACAGGGCAATAATGCAAATGGACTGCAGGTCCGTAACAGTGAACACATCATAATTGAGGACATCTGTGCGAAGGGATTCAGAAAATCGGGCGTTGACCTTTATAACTGCAGAAACGCCGAGGTGAGAAAGGTCTTCGCCTATGGCAATGGTTTCAGCGGAATAAACATTATGGGCTCGGGTCAGGATTCATCACGTAATATAATTATAAAGGACTGCAGGGCAGAGAACAACCCTGGCGATCCGGCAAGACTCGACAATCACAGCGGGAACGGAATACTGGCAGGAGTCTCCGGAAATATAACTATCGATCACTGCACTGCCACGAACAACGGATGGGATATGCCAAGAAAGGGTAACGGTCCGGTGGGGATATGGGCATGGCAGAGCGACAGTGTTGTTATACAGTATTGTATCAGCTACAGGAACAGGACATCCAAAGGAGGTAAAGACGGTGGTGGCTTCGATCTTGACGGTGGAGTGACCAATTCGCTTATCCAGTATTGCCTGTCATATGAAAATGAGGGTGCGGGTTTCGGACTCTTCCAGTACTGGGGAGCATCATCATGGTCAAAAAACATTATCCGTTATTGTGTCAGCATCAACGATGGTCACACGACAGAAGGATCTGGAAGTTTTTTCATCTGGAACGGTTCGGGAGATAGTAGTCAATTGAAGGATTGTTATATTTATAACAATGTGGCTTACAACGATTCAGCCCCCGTGATAAGTTTTGAGGAGAATTCAGATCATAAGAATTTTATTTTCAGCAACAACATTTTCCTCGGGCGGGGCAAGATGATTGCAGGAGATAATTCCGGAAGCAGATTTATGGGAAATGTCTGGTGGGGCGGCGGAACAGGGGTAATATCCTGCGATTTTGATTCAATGTCATCATGGGCTAAGGCAACGGGGCAGGAGACTGAAAATGGAATAATAACCGGGATTCAGGAAGATCCTGTTTTAGCCGGTCCTTTCACAACAGGTATAACCGATCCATATAAATTATCATCGCTGAGGGGAATGATGCTGAACAGTATTTCACCTCTGAAGAACAGGGGTGTCAGGGTGATGCAATTATATGGTTATGATATACCTTCCACCGATTTTTTCGGGAATCCCGTTCCGGAGGGCACAGCTTCGGAACCCGGAATCCATGAGCTTGACTGAAATTCTGGCTAAGGGAAACGGCAATGGTTTAGCCATTGATTAATTCGTTGCATGTTTGATTTGCATTAAGGGCCTTTTGCAGTATATTAGTCTTTTGTTAATGATCAATTCAGATGAGGACATTCCC
>JAVEZS010000022.1:44304-47737 GCA_034002885.1 Bacteroidales bacterium | reverse complement strand
ATGTTTTCAGGGAAATATGCCATTGGTTTATGGAGAATGACAAAAGACCCTGAGATCTTTTCGGGAATTGTGATTGCAAAATCTGTCGACAGTTTCACGGAAGAGACCACAATGACAAGTTATGTAACGCATTACATAATCATGAAGGTTGTATCGGAGACCTGGCTGACCGAAGCCGGAACAGGAGAATTAAAAATACGTGACGGGAAAAGAAAGAAAATAAAGTGTCCGGAGGATCTGTACAACACCCTCACTGAAGGCGATAATATTACAGTTGTCGTTATGCCACACGATAAGACTATAGCATGGTCTCATATCAAAACAAAACAATAACCCTTTAAAATCAAAACAATGAAACGAAGAAAACTTCCGCTTCTCGCGCTTTCAATGGCATTATTTATTTCAGCCGCTTCGGGTCAGATCCCGGAGTGGAATGAAAAGTATGCGACTGACAGCGAAACAAATCAGACTAGCAATGAAGCTGAAAAAGGTTTAACCAAAACATTTACCCAGACTATGGAAAATCAGGTATCAGACCAGGGAACAGAAAGGAATTCAGCCGGCTCACAGGAGAACACTGTGCAACAGGAACAGGAGAAAATACTTTATGTTTCAAAACAAAACGGCAATAATAAGAATGACGGTTCAAAGGCAGCACCTCTGAAGAACCTCGACAAGGCAATTCAGTTGTCGGAACCCGCAGGAAAGATTTATATAGCCGGAGGCGTTGAAACGGGAACCCTTAATGTGGGATTCATCGAGAGTGACAAGCCGGTTCAGATTTACGGAAGCTGGGACGAAAGTTTTTCCAGCCAGGATATTATTGCACATCCAACACTTATTCAGCCTGATAATGAGAGCGCCCGTTCCACTCGCAAAGCCCTTCTGAAATTCACCCGCGATGTAAAGGGAACAATAATCGACCATCTTGTCTTTGATGCCGGTGAGCGCAATGCCTATCATGTTAAGGAGGGAATTGTGAAGGGAATTGAAGGGGGTCGCCTTATGTCAGATACAGAAAAGCCATCAGTTGGCTATGCAACGGTTTATGAACCGCTTCTTCAGTTTGTAAGCGCAACGACCGGAGGAGACGTAACGGTTCAAAACTGTGTTTTTGTCAACGGTGCAAGCTTTGCCTTGCAGGCAGGCCATCGCAGCGGTAAATTCACTGTCAGGAACAATGTTTTTGTCGGCAACAGGATGGCTGCCATCGAGATCTATGGCACCTGTGCAAGTACAGGCGGTCCTAACTCCATGGCTCTTTGCGGCGATGTGGAAATAGCTGATAATACCATCCTTTTTTCCTGGAGCCGGACGAAGGATTTTCAGGATATGGGTTATGGAATAAGGGTGATGACAAAATGCTCCTACAACATTCATAATAACATAATCGGAGCATCCATTCTTGCCGGTATCGACCATACACGCTTCAATAAAAACGAATGGGTCAAAGTCGATAACAATATTTTCTTTGTGAACAAGGACAAAGATCTTCATTATAGTCCAGCCAGCAACACACGTCTGAGAATTGATGCCGGCGACTTCGGCGATCTTGATATAGAAAGCGCCGGGGGAAATAAAAATGAGATCCCGGTAGGGTTGGCAGTAAACAAGGCATACCTCGAAGGCTATCTTACTGCAAGGTATTCCGAGCAGACCGATCTCGACCGCAATTCCCCGGCCAACCAGTGGCGTTCAATTCTGGGAATGAATATCCAGGGAACAATGACTTCGACTGTATCAATGTTCTGCAACAAGTATCCATGGAAGGAGGCATTGAGCCTTTTTGGCAATGTCAGAGGGTATGGCGCTCAGAAATAACAAATCTCATCAAAGCCAAAAAATCAGGGTCATGAAAAAACTAATCCGATTAACAGTAACAATACTATTATTTATAAGCATCATGGAAGATCTATCATCACAAAACGCAGGAGAAATAATTTTCTCATCTGCTGCTATTAATGCGAAACAACCCGGGAATCTTAAAAATACCTTCAACGAGGGCGAAAACATTTACGCTGTTGCTTACCTGCCACAAACAGTAAAGGAACTTTATCCGAATGCCACAACCGGCGAAAAGCTTCAGGTAGAGATTTTTATTTACGAGCGGAAAGCTCCTATGTACGAATATCAGCAGCCAATGGATATGCAGTTAACCTTTGCCAACATGTACATTACGGGAAGCATAAAGGACAATAAATATCTCGTAATTGATCTGGTCCCCGATCCATCAGCCACAACAGCTTACGGAAATCCTGAAATAATCTACAATAAGTTTGGAAGGAAGTATGAAGGTCCTGTTGGAATTGCTGAGGCTCTTGCTCAGCTGACACCAGGTGAACATAAGATGAAGATGGTCGTTAATTGCTATTACAGCCCTGTGGCACAGGGAGAATTTACCATTAAAGGCAACGATTTCGGTATCTATGCAACTAAAGCAACCCAGATTAACGATGCAGCTTTTAATGCAGGCGTTGCCTCCGCTGCCTTCCCGGTGGCTGTTATATCCGACAGTGAGAGGGAAGCCCTGATGGTTGCCGCCCTGAAAAACTCAAATGACTGGAAGACAGGCAGGATTGACGGAACGGAAGTACTCAGGACCGCAATAACATACGACTGGGAAATAAGGCGTCATGAAATTTCGGGGGCTATCCTGCACCGGTATTGCATTGCAGCAATGGCTGTAAAGACAAAATCGGGAGGATGCGCATACTACAAAATTACTTTCCAGGAAGACTTTGCTGGAGGAGACTTCCTTCCGCTCCGTTATGACGGTGCTGGTGACAAGGTGGTTATTGATTGTAACAGCCTTAAAAGGTAAGGACTATCTGCTTTCCTTGTTTTTACATATTCTGTCCGCTCCCGGCAAATCAGGGAAGCGGACAGAGCTTTTTATTGCTTCTTTTAAGCCGGTCGTTGCGAAACTGTTACCTTATTTTACTATTTTAGAAGTGAATAAAGCTTTGTTAATAATTTAACAGTCAGTCATGCTAAGGCCTATTAAATCAGGTATTTCAAGATTTCTTTTCATTACTTCAGCCCTTCTTCTTTTTCATAATTCATCTTTTTCATCGGGAGTTGTCGGCAACCTTCTTGTTGAATACACAAAAACCCCCATTGGGATTGATGTGCCAAATCCCCGCTTCGGCTGGCAGATGATCCCCTCTGAAGGGGAAAGAGGGCTTTTTCAGTCAGCATACAGGATAGTTGTCACCGATATCAGAGGAAACCTTGTATGGGACTCGGGGAAAACGGAAAGCGACATTTCAACAGGTATTTCTTACATGGGTGATCCATTAAAGCCTTCAACCCGATATAATTTCAGTGTGACTGTATGGGACAACAGCTCGGTCAGTTCTTCAGCCGTATCATGGTTCGAAACCGGATTGATGAATCCCGGCATCTCAGCCTGGGAAGGTGCCCGGTGGATTGG
>JAVEZS010000022.1:15446-44204 GCA_034002885.1 Bacteroidales bacterium | reverse complement strand
TCCATGCCCATGCTCAGAACAGGATTCAGAACATCGCAAGGCATAACCGGTGCCAGGCTTTATGTGACCGCAAGGGGGATATATGAAGTTTACCTTAATGGAAAAAGAGTGGGTGATGATTACTTCAATCCGGGCCTCACCCAGTACAACATAACGCATATGTATCAGACATATGACGTTACCGGAATGCTTGTCCCCGGTGAAGAAAATGTCCTTGGAGCGTGGCTTGGCGAAGGCTGGTGGAGCGGTAATTCAACATTTACCGGTAGTAACTGGAACTTTTTTGGCGACAGGCAGTCGCTTCTTGCCAAACTGGTTATCACCTACAGCGATGGTTCCAGGAAAGTCATTACTTCTAACGAAAATGACTGGAAATATTTCAACGACGGTCCTGTTGTCTACGGCAGTTTCTTTCAGGGAGAGTATTATGACTCTGGGAAGGAAAGCCTGATTGAGGGATGGGCTAAGCCGGGCTTCAATGATAAAGGTTGGAAACCTGCAGTTGTGATACCCCTTGAGGGCACTGCCTTCACCGGAACCATAGCGGTTCAGCCTGATCTCCGGCAGGGAACCGGCCTTTCATGGGAAAAAATGTCGTTTACAGGCCAGATTGGCGATAATGCGGGAATTATAAAGGAACTTGAGGCTGTCGGAATGAAACAGGTCAGACCGGGAGTGTTTGTCTACGACATGGGTCAGAATATGGTAGGAATACCGGAGATCAGGATAAATAATTCTGAAAAGGGAAAAAGGATCACTCTTCGCTATGCCGAGGTCCTTTATCCCGAAACGGATCAGTACGGGGACAATGCGGGAATGATAATGCTGGAAAATATACGCGCTGCTCTCGCCCAGGACGTTTATATCGCGAAGGCAGGGATGAACATCATCAGGCCCCGCTTTACCTTTCATGGCTACCGGTATATTGAAATAAGCGGGGTAGATACTCCCCCCGACCTCAAAGACGTCAGGGGTCTGGTTATTAGTTCGGTAAGGGAGACAACAGCAGCTTACGAAACTTCCAATGAAAAGGTCAACCGTCTTTTTGATAATATACTCTGGTCCCTGTACGGAAATTTCCTTTCCATTCCGACAGATTGTCCCCAGAGGAATGAACGTATGGGATGGTCAGGCGACATTTCGGTCTTTTCAAGAACAGCAACCTATCTTGCAGGTGTAAATCAGTTTGTCAGGCGTCATCTCATGGCTATGAGGGACACTCAGGGCAGTAACGGAAGATTTGGAGACGTTGCTCCTGTGGGTGGTGGATTCGGAGGTGTCCTGTGGGGAAGCGCAGGAATGACAGTTGCCTGGGAAGCATTTGAGCAGTACGGCGATGTGGAGATCCTGAAGGAGCACTATAATTCCATGGTAGCCTATATCGATTATCTGGCGGGGACACTAAGCAAAGAAACCGGGATCAGTTCCGATGGGGCTCTCGGCGACTGGCTCGGTCCACAGAACAACCAGCTGGGTCAGGCTTTCCTGACAACTGCATATCATATTTTCGACCTGTGGATAATGACCCGTACGGCTGAAATCCTCGAAAAGAATGAGGATGCTGCCAGATTCAGAAGGATGTACCAGGAACGCAAAGACTTCTTCAATGAAAAGTTTGTAAATCCCGATCACAGAACTCTCGGTCTTATTGGCGGGGGCGGATTCGGATCTTCACAGGCAAGGGCTCCGGAAATGAAGCTGGCCGACACTCAAACCTCCTATGCAGTCGGACTGGCTCTTGATGCTTTCAGTGAAACCAATAAGCCCTATGCTGTAAGCTACCTTGTAAATGCATGTGAACGTGAGAACAAGGATGACGGAGGCGTGATGAGACCACCATTTTCCCTTATGACCGGTTTCATCGGAACCGCCTGGATAACCTCAGCTCTTTCGGATAACGGTCACAGCGAAACAGCCTACAGGCTTCTGCAGCAGGAGTCATATCCTTCATGGCTTTACCCGGTAAACAACGGGGCCACCTCCATCTGGGAAAGGCTCAATTCCTACACTGTTGAAGACGGTTTCGGAGGGAATAACAGCATGAACTCATTTAACCACTATTCATTCGGAGCAGTCGGGCAGTGGATGATAGGATACTCGCTGGGAATACAAAGGGATGAACCGGGATTCAAACGTTTCATCCTGAAGCCCGAGCCCGATCCGACAGGTGCCATGACCTGGGCTTCCGGCCACTATGATTCAATGTACGGGAAGATAACGAGCTCCTGGAAAAATGAGAACGGCAGCCTGTCATTCAGTCTCACCGTCCCTGCCAATACGAGTGCGAGACTTTACCTCCCCGCAGCTTCTGCCGGAACAATTCGCGAAGGGGGAAAGAAACTGAAGAAAGCCAGCGGCGTTACTTTTATAAAATACGAGGACGGACACGCGTTAATGGAACTGGAATCTGGAGAATATTCTTTCACTTCTTTATGGTAAAACAAAGCTTCTGAAAGGATTTCAGAGCGTCCTGGTCGTGCAGTCAAAAAACGGAACAAAAAGTATTACAAACAATAAAAAACTCAGATTAGATGGAAAACAGGAAACTTGACACACGTCGCGGCTTTATCAGGAAAGTCGGAATAGGAACTGCTTTTGCGGCCTTTGGCAGCGGTGTGGCATTATCGTCATGCACCGCTAAAGAAACAAAGGAAAAGAGCACAGTAACTGTCGCTCTCAACCTTGGACTTCAGGAAGGAGTTGTCCCCGGTGAATCACTGAATGAAAAGCTCGATTTCATGGAGGCTAATGGCGTTTATGGGCTGGAGGTGGGAGGAGGAAACCTCCCGGCAAGGGTAAGCGAATTCCAGAAGGCACTTCAGAACAGGGAGGTTAAGATCTCAGCAATCTGTGCAGGCTTTAAAGGATGGCTTATTGCCACCGATGAGGCTGAACGAACCAGGTGCATTGAAAGTTCGAAGGAGATACTTCAGGCAGCAGGCGCCCTGGGTTCCTATGGAATGATCCTGGTTCCCGGATTCAACGGACAGCAACCTTCATTCCCCTTCGTTGAAGCGCGTGCCATACTTATTGATCAGCTTAAGGAACTCGGCGAATTCGCACTAAGCCACAACACATCTGTCATTCTTGAGCCGCTTAACAGGCAGGAAGCCTGGTTTCTCCGTCAGGTTGGCGATGCTGCCGCTATATGCCGCGATGTCGACAGCAAAGGAGTAACCTGTATGGGCGACTTCTGGCACATGACATGGGAGGAGACCGACGATATGGGAGCCTTCATCTCGGGACAGAAATACCTTAACCATGTGCATATAGCCAGCAGGAAGACAAGAAATACTCCCGGCGAAGACGAGGGAGATAATTATGTTACCGGCTTCAAGGCACTTAAAATGATCAATTACTCCCATTACGTGAGTTTTGAATGCGGATCAAAAGGAGAAAAGAGCATTGTAGTGCCTGCTGCTCTTAAACTTCTTCGCGAACAATGGGACATGGCCTGATCTATAACTAAATATTAATGATAAAAATCAAACAAATGAAGAGAAGTGTCTTACTTTTTTCAGTTCTGCTGCTGATAATTTCGTGTAATAAAAATGTACTTACTGAGGATATTCCGCTGAAGGAACATCCCCGTCCCGATTTTGAAAGGATTGTCTGGCAGAATCTTAACGGATACTGGAATTTCATGCCTGATTCCTTAGATGCCGGAGAGGGAGGAAACTGGCAGGAAAAACCCGGATCATTCACCTCACGGATCCTTGTTCCGTTTTCCTGGGCATCGCCGATGAGCGAAGTCGAAATGCCCGATGTACACATAGGATGGTATTCAAGAACATTCTCCGTTAATGGAAGGGAATGGTCAGGAAGGAGAACCTATCTTGTTTTCGGAGCCAGTGATTTTCACACGAAGGTATGGATCAACGGGGAACAGGCTGGAGAACATAAAGGCGGCTATATCCCTTTTGAATTCGACATAACTCCCTTCCTTAAGAGAGGCGATAACAGCCTTGTTGTAAGGGTGGAGGATGAAGAGCTTGATAACCGGCCCTCCGGAAAGCAGTACTATGGTAACGCCAAGGGTATCTGGCAGACAGTTTACCTTGAACCGCGCGATGAGGTCCATATCCGGGGCATCCGTTTTACCCCCGATATCGACAAAAACCAGGTAACTATGGATGTCGATCTTTCTGCTCCGGCACCTGATGGCTTCAAATTCACCCTGAACGGGAAGGATAACAATGTCAGTTTCGAAGCACCTGTTCAGACAGGGGTGGAGAATTTTTCCCATACCCTTCCGGTTACAGATATGCACCTCTGGACCCTCGACGATCCTTTCCTCTACGAGGTCACAGCCTCACTAAGGAATAATTCAGGAGAGGCGGATGCCGTCAATACATATTTCGGGATGAGGAAGTTCTCCGCTGTGGACATCCCTGGAAAGGATTTTCAGTACGTGGCTCTTAACAACGAGCCCATCTACCTTAAGCTTACTCTTGATCAGAGTTATCATCCCGAAGGCTTTTATACGTTTCCGTCCGACCAGTTCATGAAGGATGAGATTTTAAGGGCAAAACAACTGGGTCTCAACGGGCTTAGGATCCATATTAAGGCCGAAATCCCCCGGAAACTCTACTGGGCTGACAAGCTGGGACTTCTGATCATGGAAGATATTCCCAACTACTGGGGTGAACCAACTCCCGAAGCCATGGCTAACTGGGAGTATATCGCCGAAAATGAAATAAAAAGAGACTACAATCATCCGTCTGTTTTCTCCTGGGTCCTTTTCAATGAGACATGGGGCCTTTTTACCAGAGACACTGTCAGCGGAAGGAGAGCTTACCTGCCTTCAACCCAGGACTGGGTAAGATCGTGGTATCACAAAGCCAAGGCCCTCGATCCGACAAGGCTTGTGGAAGATAATTCTCCCTGCAACCTCGACCATGTGATAACTGATCTCAACACGTGGCATTCTTACAACCCTGCCCGCCAATGGGCTGATCTGTTTGATGAGATAGTTGATAAAACCTTTCCTGGATCAACTTATAATTATATCGGAGGAAATGTTCAGGGAAAGGAGCCCATGCTTAACTCGGAATGTGGCGCAGTGTGGGGTTACAGCGGCAGTACAGGCGACGTTGACATCACCTGGGAGTATCATATAATGATGAACGAATTCAGAAAAAAACCAAAGATTGCAGGCTTTCTTTTTACAGAATTCCATGACGTGATAAATGAATGGAACGGTTACTACAGATTTGACCGCAGTATAAAGGAGTTTGGTCTTGAGGAACTTTGTCCGGGTATGTCGATGAGCGATCTCCACAATGATCTCTATGTCGTTGCCGGCGAAGATTTTTTCAGGAGGTACCTGGGAGGGGCAACTGTTCAGATACCCCTTGGCATTAGTGCAGTTACAGCTGATATCCCTGACGGGCTTAAGATAGAGTACAGCCTGTCGGGATGGGATTCCGAAGGTGAGAAGTTTGAAGGGATCAGCGGCGAAATTCCGGCAAAAGCAGCGCCTTTCAGCTTCGTGAGCCTCGAACCGGTTAAGGTTGAGCTTCCCGACATAAATTCAGTAATGATCCTTTCCGTATCGCTTAAGGATGGCGCCGGAAATCTCCTTCAGAAGAATTTCGTTCCTTTCAGGGTTGAGGGGAAAGGTCCTTCCGGAAAGACAGTAATATCAAGCCCACCCTCTTCATTCACGGCTGCCGATTGGAGTATAAGGCATCATAATCCTCAGAAGGGGAGAAAAGTCTGGGGAATGGGTTCGGGATTCTTTGAGTATGAGTTCAGGCTTCCGGCAGACTTCGACACTTCCGGGGTTAAATCAATGGAATTCAGGGCTGAACTTGCCGCACGCTATCCTCAGGAGAAATATCTCGAAGAAGGCGATGCTGAAGGGATCGGTATGACAGTGGTCACCGACAAGGGTACTACCCCCGGTTATGGTCAGAACAGCTATCCTCAGACAGATCAGAAACTTTATTCGTCGACAGTTGTAGTTTCCTGCAACGGAAGCACGGTTGCAACGATTGAACTGCCCGACGATCCTGCCGATCATGTCGGAATACTCTCATGGATGAATCAGGAACCGGGCTGGGCATGGGGAAGCAGCGACAGAAGCAAGCGGTGGCTTCTCGATGAGGCTGGCTCCTACGGCTATCTGGTAAAGGCTGAATTAAGCAGGCCACTTATCCGGAAGGCTGCGGAAGAAGGGAAAATAGTCGTGAGGCTTCAGGTTGATGATCATGGATCTTCAGAAGGAGGATTGTCAGTATATGGAAAGGAATCGGGAAGATTTCCGTTCGATCCTTCGGTAATAATAAAACATGCAGATTGATTTCGAACTGCAAAAAATAAGAAGAGGGTGTATTTGAGACACCCTCTTCTTTTTTACGATAAGCAGTTATTTATTACATCAGGATATTCCTTGCATACTGAACGCAGGTCCTGACTTCTTTTACTGCATTCGACCATGGTTTGATATCGTACTCAAGTTCGATGTCGCAGTAGAGCGGCCACTTGTTCTTTTTTATCAGGTTAAGGACATCTGCAAGGGGCATTTCGCCCTGTCCCCATACCTGGTTGGTGTTGGGCGGCTCGGCATTGGGTCCGGTTTTGTCCTTTATATGAACGCTGAAGATCCGGTCGTGATACTTCTCAATAATTGTATTCGGATGGATTCCTGTCGACCCGAAAAAGTGACCCGCGTCGAAATTCATCATCACTGCGGGAGACACTGCAAGGAAAGGCTCATAGCTGAAGCCTTCGGTTGCAAACTGCATGTGATTGTGGAAGATAGCATACAGGCCGTGTTTCTCGGCAATGGGTCCCAGTTTGTTGACTGCAGCTTCGCTGATCTCTTCTGTTATACCTTTTGCCCCCATTGCCTTTGTCGTCCTGAAGGCGTAATCAATCTCCTCATCAGACCAGCGCGAAGGAGAGAATTTGACGATATGGACATTTATTCCTGCGTCGTTGAAGAGTTTACGGGCTGCTTCAACCTTTTCCATCGGAAGTGAGACTCTCCACTCTTTAAGATCCTGATTGTATTTTGCTACAGCAGCTTCCTGTTCCGGTGTAAGCTGAGGACGCTGTCTTGGTGCGTTTGCCGGAGCTGTTGCTGGCCTTGCGCTGCCCTGCTGTGCAGCAGGGGGTGCTCCTGCGGGAGGTGCACCGGCCGGAGCAGGAGGAGGTGCTGGCGGACGCATCATTCCTGCCATTGGGTTCTTCGGAGCTCCAAGATAATCTTCGAGATCGCCGCTCATAAGCTCGATGTCGCTGATACCGGCTTCCTTGCAATACTTTATTATATTTTCAACTCCGCCCGGCATGCTTCTCCAGCTGTACGTTATTGCACCTATCTGGACACCTCCAAAATTTGAATCTGGTTTATCGCCGTCAACCGGCTGGGCAACAGCTGTCTGATTGCCGCTGCAGGCCAGAGATGCTGGTACCACTGACAACGCTGCTATGGCAGCTGAGCTTCCCAGAAATTTCCTCCTCGAAATAGAGTGTTTTTGATCGCCCGTGTTTTTCATAAATAGTCAGGTTTAGGTTCTTGTAATTTGATTATAAAAATAGATAAAAGTAAATATCCCTTCTGAGCAATAAAGTTAATTAAATATAAATTTCGGCTCTCTTTTTGAAATCTGAAAAATATTGGGTTATTTAATATCTGTTTAACCTATATTCCTGAAATTATAAAATTAACCGCTATGAAACTGAGAACCAGTGTTGTCCTTTCGGTCATGATGTTCCTTCAATACTACGTTTGGGGTTCATGGTATGTCACCATGGGAACTTTTATGACAAAAGTCCTTAATGCTACAGGCATTCAGATAGGGGCCGCCTACAGTGCGCTTGCAATAGCTACAATGATATCCCCCTTCTTTGTGGGAATGATAGCCGACCGATTCTTTTCTGCCCAGAAGGTTATGGGCGTACTTCACATAACAGGGGCAATTCTTTTGTTCCTGGCCTCGAAGATCTCGACCAATTCTGCTTTTTACTGGGTCATAATGCTTTATTCGCTTGCATACATGCCGACTATTGCGCTGTCAAACAGCGTGGCGTTCCGCCAGATGAGCGATCCGGGAAAACAATTCCCTCTCGTGAGGGTCTTCGGAACTGTGGGATGGGTTATCTCCGGCTTTATGATAGCACTGTTCGGGATCGAACAGACACCGGGTACCTTCCTGATGGCCGGACTGGTCTCGGCAGGTCTGGGACTTTACTGTTTCTTCCTTCCCGATACACCTCCCCAGGCAAAGACCCCGTCAAGCGCCAGAAGCGTTATGGGAGTCGATGCCTTTGTGCTATTCAGGGACAAGCCCTATCTTATCTTCTTCATAGCAGCAATCTTTGTGTGCATCCCTCTGTCGTTCTATTTCGGATTTGCAAACCTCTTCCTTAACCAGGCCGGAATGCAGAATGCCGCAGGTAAGATGGTTATGGGGCAGATATCCGAAGCTCTCTTCATCCTTGCGATCCCCTTCCTATTTAACAGGATAGGAGTAAAGAACATGGTTCTCATCGGAATGACAGCATGGCTTGCAAGATATCTCTGTTTTGCATTCGGTGATATGGGACCCAATGTCTGGATGCTTTATGCAGGTATCATTCTTCATGGCGTCTGCTACGATTTCTTCTTCGTAACAGGCTACATGTACACCGAGAAGAAGTCGAACGAAAGGATTAAAAGCGCATCACAGGGCCTCTTCACCTTTGTAACATACGGGCTCGGTATGTTCATAGGCACCTGGTTCTCGGGCTTTACAACTGCATACTATACCGTCGAAGGCGCATACCAGTGGAGAAGCATATGGATGGTCCCCGCATATATTGCCGTGGCCGTTCTTATATCCTTTATCTTTTTCTTCAAGGAAAAGCGCGAAATTGAGATAGCAAAATAGACAGAAAGACGTCTGTATTTTTTAATGGCTAACTCTGGATTAAACTTCAGGCTGGTTTATAACTACTAAATGGTTATTTATCCTCCTCCGGCTAACGAAGAACTGAGGGAAAAATGAATTTGGACTTTTATCCAAATGGCTTAACTTTACTGAAAAACAGAGACTATGGTGGTAACCTGCGTACACATACGTGTCAGGCCTGAAACGGTTGACGCTTTTATTGAAGCCTCGGTGGAGAACCATAAACAATCTGTAAAGGAACCCGGGAACCTGCGCTTCGACTTTGTACGTCAGGCCGGCGATCCTTCGCGATTCATGATGTATGAGGCATATGAATCAGAGGCTGCAGTTGCAGCCCATAAGGAAACACCTCATTATCTGAAATGGCGCGACACTGTAAAGGATATGATGGCCGAACCGCGGTACGGTATCAAATACGATATTATTGAACCGAAGGACAGGTCGGAATGGTAAGCCCCTTTAACTTTGCCCGGATCCCGCTGATATATTTCGGCCCGGGAAAATTAAATTTACTTCCGGGACTGATACGGAGGTTTGGAACGCGTATTATTCTTGTCTCCAACGATAATTCCTTCAACAGGACTGAAGCAGCGGGAGAGCTTTTTTCATCCCTCAGGCAGGAGGGAATAGAATATACTGGGATAAGCATTCCGGGGGAACCGACACCGGATGTTATCGACAATGCCGTCGAAAGATTCATGGACGAAAGGATTGATGCGGTGATTGCTGTCGGGGGAGGAAGTGTCATGGATGCCGGCAAGGCAATATCAGCTATGCTTTACCGTCATGAAAGCATCATGGAGTTCCTTGAGGGTGTCGGTAACAGGGAACATCCGGGGACAAAAGTGCCCTTCATAGCAATCCCGACTACTGCCGGTACGGGAAGTGAGGCAACAAAGAACGCAGTTATTTCGCGGATCGGCAGGGACGGTTTTAAAAGATCCCTTCGTCACGATAATTTTGTTCCCGACATAGCACTTGTAGATCCTAAGCTGTCGGTCAGCTGTCCCCCGGAGATAACTGCATCAAGCGGGATGGATTGTTTTTCCCAGCTTATGGAAGCCTTCCTCTCAACAAAAGCCAGCCCTTATACCGACGCCTTGGCCTGGGAGGGACTGAAGGCAGTCAGGGGATCCTTCATGAAGGTATTGGAAGATGGAACCAATATTGAGGCGAGAGGGGGCATGGCATTTGCGGCCCTTACCTCGGGGATCTGCCTCGCCAATTCAGGTCTGGGCACTGTTCATGGTTTCGCTTCAGCGATCGGAGGATTGTTTGGCATTCCGCACGGAGTAATCTGCGGGACCCTTGCAGCTTCAGCAAATGAGGCAACGGTAAAGCAGATAAGGTTAACCGGTCAGGGTGCCGGCGCCCTTAAGAAATACAGCGCTCTGGGCCGGCTTTTTACAGATGCCGGAGGGAAAAAACCGGATGATTACTATGTCGATGCCTTTATTGACTACATGTGGAACCTTACGGAAATCCTGCATCTGCCACGCCTCGGGGAATTCGGGATCAGGGAGGAGGATTTCGTCAGGATATGCAGTGCAACTGATTCAAAGAATAATCCGGTTGCCCTCGATAGGGAACATCTTGAAAGTGTTCTCAGGTCGAGGCTCTGAATAAATTTACGGCAATAAACGACAACCAAAAAAACATCTGACCATGAAACATTTTAACAAAACCCTGACCTTCCTTCTGACTTGTCTGTTATTCATTTCACAGATTGCCCCGGCCCAGCTTCCGAAGGAGACCGAGGCCCAGAAGGCACAGAGAATGAAATGGTGGACTGATGCCCGTTTCGGGATGTTCATCCACTGGGGACTTTATGCAATGCCGGCAAGGCACGAGTGGGTAAAGAACCGTGAACGGCTGACCGACGAGCAATACCAGAAATATTTCGACAATTTCAACCCCGACCTTTACAATCCGAAAGAATGGGCAAAAATGGCAAGAGAAGCCGGAATGAAATATGTTGTTCTCACTGCAAAACACCATGAGGGATTCTGCCTGTGGGATTCTAAATTCACCGATTACAAATCGACCAACACCCCGGCCGGAAAGGATTTTATTAAAGAATATGTTGATGCTTTCAGGGCAGAGGGCCTTAAGGTCGGATTCTACTATTCCCTTATCGACTGGCATCATCCCGATTACACGATCGACAGCCGTCATCCGCAGAGGCAGGAATCCGATGCTGAGTATGAGCGCCTGAACAAGGGGAAGGATATGAACCGTTACAGGGAATACATGAAAAACCAGGTAAGGGAACTGCTTACCAATTATGGTGAGATAAGCATTATCTGGTTCGATTTCTCTTTCCCCGGTAAGAACGGTAAAGGTCGCAGCGACTGGGATTCGGAGAATCTACTGAAACTTGCCAGGTCGCTTCAGCCAGGTATCATTGTAGACGACCGTCTCGACCTTAGAGATGTTGAAGGGGGATGGGACTTCACCACTCCCGAGCAGGTGAAGGTTGCGAAGTGGCCGGAGCTAAACGGCAGGAGGGTTCCGTGGGAGACCTGCCAGACTTTCTCCGGTTCGTGGGGTTATTACCGCGACGAGACGACATGGAAAAGCCCCGCTCAGCTTGTTGAACTTCTTGTCGAATCGGTCAGCAAGGGGGGCAACCTTCTTCTGAACGTAGGACCTACGGCAAGGGGCGTCTTCGATTACAGAGCACAGGAAAGGCTGTCGGCAATGGGGGAGTGGATGAAATACAACGGCCGTTCGGTTTATAACTGTACCGAGGCTCCTACGGATATTAAGGCCCCGGCCAACACGCTGCTTACCTGGAATCCTGTAACCAGGAGACTCTATATCCACCTTCTTGCTTATCCGATGGGTTCACTTACACTTGAGAATATGGCCGGCAGGATAAGCTATGTACAGTTTCTGCACGATGCTTCAGAGATAAGGTTCAGTACGGGAAGCAATGAATTCCAGAATAACCTTAACCTCCAGCTGCCTGTATTGAAACCTTCAGTGGAGATACCGGTTCTGGAAGTATTTCTCAAATAGGGGAGATAAATAGCCGGACAAGTAAAGCGTCAGGTTTTCCCCAGTCAGATCAGATACCTACGCTGTCATACACTACAACCCTTTCCCACAGATCCTGACTCTCTTCAATGAACTTCAGGTGGGTGGGATGGGTCTGGTAAACGTCCTGGTCTGCCTTGTTTCTGAACACTGTAAGCAGTGAGTAGGAATAGGTGTTGTCAATCACATCGCGGCCGGTTGGAGCGGGTACCCCGAGATGATAGTCTGCTATGGTTTCGACCGTAACGAGTTTTTTAAGCTCCCCCTCGAATTTGGATCTCATCTCCTGTGTGACCGGTTGCTTTAGCCAAAAGAAGACATGATGAATAAAAAGGTCTTCTGTGAGGCACTTCCCTGAACCGGCACATGACGAAGCCGTCAGGAGTCCTGCTGCAGCCATTCCTTTTGCAGTGGCGCCGATGAAGCTTCGGCGGTTCTGTTTTTTTGTCATAAGCTAAATTTCTATTACCAGAATTGTATCAATTACATTAAAGCTCCCTTCCGGTACCGATATTGAAATTCCAAAGGCATCCTGTTTGAATTTTACCTTTGTTGCCGTTCCGAAGAGAGTGATATTTTTTACCTTTTTCCCGAAATCAGGAAGAAGAAGGCTGCTATCCTCCGGGTTAAGTATATGTACGTAGACCTTGTTCCCTTTCCAGGTTGTAACCCCCCAGGATCGCGGAGTAACTGGTCCTCCTCTTGTCCCGTAGATAGTCTCGCCGTATTTATCCATCCAGACGCCTATCTCTTTCAGCCGGCTTATGAATTCGGGCTGTATTTTCCCGTTAGGCATAGGTCCTACATTGAGAAGGAAGTTCGAGTTATGTCCTGCAGCCTTGACGAGATAATGGATAAGATCCTTCGTCGACTTGTAGTTTTTATCCTGTAAGTTGAACCCCCAGGAGTTGTTCATTGTCTCGCATGTTTCAAAGGGAAGCCCCCCAAGCTTCTGTTCGGGATTGAACCCGGTTGTTTTCTGACCAGGAAGGTCTTTTTCGAACATCTGGAAATCCTCACCCTCGAAGGTAGCCAGGTGATGGTTATTACCGACCAGGCATGAAGGCTGAAGACTGTGGATTAAACTGTAGGTCTTCTCTAGTCTCCAGTCTGCATCCTTTTTGTCCCAGTGACCGTCGAACCAGATCCCACCAATATCACCGTAGTTGGTAAGCAATTCGGTAAGCTGACCGTCCATGTAATCGAGATATCTGAACCAGTCGCCACTGTCGGGTCTTCCTGCAGTGGTTCCTGTGTTTCCCCTCGGGAAATAATCCTCCTGGTACCAGTCGAGATGCGAATGGTAGAAAAAGAGTTTTATTCCCTCCTTTTTACATTCTTCGGAAAGTGCCCTGATCACATCTTTCCCGTAAGGAGTACGGTCCACTATGTCCCAGTCGGTGAGCTTCGAATCCCACATGGCAAATCCGTCGTGATGCTTGCTTGTAATAGTGATATATTTCATTCCTGCAGCTTTTGCAAGAGCGACCCATTCTTTCGGGTCATAGCTGATGGGATTGAAGAAGGCAGGCAGTTTCTGGTAGGTTGCCTTGTCGATACGCTGGTTGTTCATCACCCACTCACCATCACCAAGAATGCTGTAGACTCCCCAGTGAATGAACATGCCGAATTTTGAATCCTGGAACCATTCCCGGGCCCTGAGATTTTCGGGAGCAGGGGTGTATGTCTGCTGGGCTTCTGCTGAAAGGGCAAAGCAAAACAGAAAAATAATTGAGAATTTCAGGCGCATGGCAGTTAGCTTTTTGGTTTAATGTTACATAGATGAATCAGGATTGTTTTGACTTGCCGAACCTTTCGCTTACAAGTTCGGGCCACTTCAGGTCGAGGTCCTCAAGGGTTTTAAGGATAGTACTTGCAACGGCATACAGTTTCTGCCAGTTCTTGTCGGAGGGAACAATGTGCCATGGTATCACGTTGCAGGTATTAAGTATCTTTTCATAGACCTCGAGGTATTGGTCATATTTCTCGCGGGTATCCCAGTCTCCGTCCTTGTGCTTCCAGTGCTTCTCCTTTAGCTCAATACGCTCCTCAAGTCTTTCCTTCTGAGCCTCTTTAGAAACGTTCATAAAGAATTTCAGTACTTTGGTGTCGTTGGTTTCCAGAAGCCTTTCAAAATCGTTGATTACCTCATATCTTTTTTCAATGATGTCGGCAGGAATGTATTTTTCCACAGAGGGAACAAGTATATCCTCGTAATGGGAGCGAATGAATACCTGCAGCTCACCTTTAGCCGGAGCAACCTGGTGCACCCTCCACAGGAAGTCATGTGCGTATTCAGCTGGAGTCGGTTTCTTAAAGCTGTGGATCTTGATTCCCAATGGATTACAGTATCTGACAAGACCCTTGGTCACACCGTCTTTCCCCGATGCATCGGTTCCCTGCAGGACAACCAGCAGGCTGAACTTGCTCTGGGCAAACATTTTGTTCTGAAGCTTGCCTATCTTTTTGAGGATCTTTTTCGTTTTCTCCTCTGTTTCTTCCTTGTCCCACTCTTTATCAAAGGTTGGATACTCTTTTATCTTTATTTTCATAGTTAAGGAATTTTATTAATTCTCAATTTGATGCATATCGTATATAGTGCCGGGCCCATTTATCCTGAAATCACCTGTTAGGCGAGACCATCTTTACGCCTGTTTTCTTGCGGATATCATTCCCTCAGAATCTATTTCAGAACTTCTTCGAGGGCATTCAGTATTGGCTGGGCCGAAATTTTGGAACCGACGGCGCCTGCCATCCATTGCTGGGGCGTAAGCCTTCCCTGGCTGAAAATCCTGTCGATCTCATCTGAAAGTTTCTTCCCTCTGAGGTGTTCCTCAAGCTGAAACTGAACGATCTGTCCGTAGGAGTAATTTGCCAGGTACAGAGGGGAATTTACCATATGCGAATAAACAGCCAGGATGGGCGAATCGTTCACACCGAAAACAGGAGCAAAGTAAAGGTTCCATGTCTCTTTCGCGATTTTCACCACCTCATCCCTGAATTGGGCCGGTGTGGCTTCAGGATTGTTGTAGAGCCACTTCCAGGCCTTCATGTCTACCATTCCCACACCCATTATTTCCATCAGCGACCAGGCTGCATCGAGGGTCTCCATTTTTTGCCTGTCGGGATTATTGTCATTCAAATCCAGAAGAAGAAGGTCCCTGTCCTGGAAGATGAAGGCAAGAGCTTCGGTTATTGCAGTGTTCGGAACACCCGACATCATGTAATAGTCAACATCATATAGTGAGATAGTCTGTTCTACGTTATGACCGAACTCGTGTACAGCAATGTTGTAACCCTTGAAATCCATTCCTTTTTCCGATACCCTTGTTCTGAGGTGCGACACAGCCCCTTTCATTGAAGCACCCCATGCGTGGCCCGAACCCCGGGCCGGATCAACTACTATTTTGGAGGCCAGGTATTGTGCCCTGTCGCTGCTCCAACCAAGTTTTTTCAGCATTGCCGGCATTCCGGCCCTGAAAGCTTCAGGAGTGTGGTAAAGGGCAGATGTCCTGGCTGAAAGCATTTCTTCAGGGAAGGAGGTCCGTGCCCTGAAGCCACTGTACCAGATATCATAAGGCTTGAGGTCGCGTCCAAGCCTCTCCTTTACCACGGCGCCGGTCCTGGAAAGAAGGGGAGAACTCAGGTATGAATCGAAGAGTTCCTCTACCTCTTCCTGGGCTATCTCCATTTCGAGCGAGAATTTACGGAGAATGGCGGTGTTCATCTCCGGATTATAGGGATCGATATCCTTCATGGCCCTGAAAATGCTTATTATGTGCTCATACCGAGTATCGGGCTCAGGAGAGGCATCAACAGCCTCATCGTTTTTCGTGACCTTGTTGGAGAAGGGAGCCCATTCATAATCAGGGTTGTTGATGACAACCTGAGGGATGTCCTGGTTTATGATGCGTTCCATTACCTTATAAATCATGTCCTGCTTTTCCTCACCCTTTTCCCGGTCGGCATAGTCAGCCTTTAGTTCGTCCCTGAGGTTCCAGTGAGACAGCAGGACCATGTCGTCGGGGAATATCTGTCTTCCGTCGTCGGTGCGCAGGCGACCCATATGGATGTTATAGTCGGCGATATACATGTCTGCATTGCCTGAAGCAACGGCAAGGGCCTGATTAAGCTTTGCGGGGACGCGGGAGACGAAATAATCGCCCAGCCTTGCCATGGCCCATTCTTCACGGCTCCACGAAGGGCCGAGCTTCTCCTTTTCCTCCAGGTTCCGGTATGGAAAATTAAGTGCAATGACGAATGCTATCTTATTGGAGTAGAGATCATCCGACAGGTGAGAGCCTACAGAATAATTGCCGAACATCCGGTCTATTTCGTCAATCTCGCCGGCGGCCTCATCAAGATTCTTCTTGAGATCAATAGTTATCTCGTTGAAGTTACCGTTTACCGATTCAAAATAATTGCTTACTTTTCTGAAAACGGCAGACCTTTTTACGGGATCCGCCAGATAGTTTTCCTTAACCAGCTGTGAGAATTCTGCAGGAGTGCCGTCCTCAGCCCTCCATAAGGAAGCGGCATGACTTATACCTTTCTCAAGAAGAGCCCGGTCAGCCGAAGGATGTAGTGCCATTACACTGTCGACAAGCACACTGATGGCAAGCTTACTGATTAACTGCGATTTACCTGAAGTCTGCTCTCTGATTTCCGGAGAAGAGCAGGCTGCTGTTACTAATAGAAGAAGGAACAGTACTTTTTTCATATTGTCGGTTTTGTTTTTATTCTGTTACCCCCTTTCCTTCAGGGAAGGGGGTTCTTAAATCTATTCACTTATTCCGTTCTGATTGCCTCATCCGCCATTTATGCCGGGGAAGGCAACATTACTGAACAAACTGCCCGGCATAGTATCTGGCCGTAAGCTTTTCGCCGGTCGACCTTTCTATCATCTCATTCCAGTTGTATCTCATCCCGGGCTTGAAAACCTGTTCTTTAAGGTATTCTCCAACGGCCTTATCGCCGGCAAAGGCAATATTATCAGTAACATGAGTTGTGATATGACTGTACCATTGTGAAGCAAGAAGTTCTCCCAGAAGGTAATTGTGATAATAGCAGGGATAGAGAGCGATGTGGATCTTTGTTGCCCAATCAGGCATATCACGGCCTTCGGGTTTTTGAAGCATCTGATATTTAGTCACCGTGTCCCACCAGAGCTGGTTAAGGTCCTGGTCGGGGTTTTCATACATCGATTTTTCGAAGCGGTACATAACCTGTGCCCACCTGCTGAATACCAGCATTTGCAGCCTTAATGCCTTGTGGCTCATCTCTGATATCCTTTCCTTTTCCTCATCATCGATAATGCCCATTTTCTCCATCCAGAGAGGATCAGTGGCCAGCCTGCCGAACATATTGGCGACAGCTTCAGTAGTGAACATATGGGCTGCGTCACGGAGGGTAAAGGGAAGCTCCCTGTCGTTGTAGTAGGAATATACCCCATGTCCAAGCTCATGAAGAAGCGTGTTCATCCAGTATGAATCGGGCCTGACGTTGTCGAGGGTTCTTACGTCACCTTCCCTGTCGATGTCGGTGCTGAAAGCATGCTGGTTCTTGCCGGGCTTTTCATAAAGGTCGCTTGAAGCAAGTATAGCGTCCACATTCAGACCGATTCCGTCATAAAATTCTGCAACCAGCCTCACAGGATCGCGGTTCTCGTAATACCTGTCAAAATCGACGGAATAAATTGCCGGAGCTTCCTGGAAATACCTGTTCTGATAGTGCCAGGGCCTGAGATCTTCTTTCCCGATTTTGTAATAAGAGGAAAAGTATGTGTCAATCTCATCTTTAAGTCCTGTGAAGCTATCTCTTGTAAGGTTGTCGAGTTCATCGAAGATGGTTGTTACTTCCGCCGGATCCTGCCCTGAAAGCTTCAGGCTCATTTCGTGGAAGTTATTGAAGCCTGTCTTGCGGGCTATTATGTTCCTGTGCTTCACTAGACGAATAATATCTTCTGCAACAAGAGGTCCGATCTGTTTGTGAGCCTCCCATGCTTCCTGAAGCTCGTTGCTTTTTACCGAGTTTCTCAGTATCCCTTCAACCTGGTTGTCCGACAGTTCCTTTCCGTTCACCACAGCCCTGAAAGTGGAGAATTTCTTGCTTATCTCCGTTTCCATCCTTATCTGTTCCTCAAGGAGAGCAGGATCGACCTGTCCTCCGAGGTATGAATTATACAGGACTTCAAGCTGCCTTGCCAGAAGAGGATCTTTCACTTCTCCCGATTCTTTTATCGTATTCAGTTCAGAAAAGGCAATACTGTCGGTATAGACTTTTGCAAGCTCGAAAGAAGCCTTTTCACTTCTTGCATAATCTTCATCCGTTCCGCTTATGTTGGCATCCCATGAGGTAAGGGCAGCCTCGCGGTAAAGAGGGATAACCCTGGCTTCGTGATCAGCCAGGAATTTTTTCATCCTGTTTTCCATTTTCTCCTGCTTTGATGTGCAAGATAATAACATAGCAACAGCCACCGCACAAGTGACAGCTAAGAGGGTTCTTTTCATATATTGTCATTTGATATTTACAAATATAGCCTCTTTTTTATTCGAGAGGGCCTGTTACCTTCTCTACTTCATGCAGAATTTCACACGATTTCACCAGCTCCTTCATTTTTGTATGGTCGGGATAGAGGGGCCTGTCGATGTCGAGAAAATCGACATATTTCCTTATGACATCCTTAGCCTTTTGAACGCCGTGCCCGAAGCTGTACTCTTCTTTTCTGAAGTCGAGAGCCTGTGCAGCTGCCATCAATTCAATTCCAAGGATCCCGTATGCGCAGTCGAGTATCTGGTTATTCTTTATTGATGTATTCATTCCCATCGACACGAAATCCTCCTGGTCGGCGGCTGCGGGGATCGATTGGATAGAAGCCGGAACCGAAAGGATACGCTGTTCAACGATAAGTGTGTCGGCCGTGTACTGGCTGAGCATCATCCCTGAGAACATGCCCGCTCCTTTTGTAAGGAAATCCGGAAGTCCGACACTCAGGGCCTGGTTGTTGAGCCTGTTCATCCTTCTCTCCGACATTACGCTTACCATTGTTATGCATGCTCCTGCCATATCCATGGGAACGCAGACCGGGGACCCCTGGAAGTTGGCACCTGAGATCTGAATGTTCCTGTCGGGGAAGAAAATTGGGTTGTCGCCTACTCCGTTAAGTTCTATCTCCACCTGCGACCTGGCATAGGCAAGCATGTCGTGAGCAGATCCTATTACCTGAGGTGTTGACCTCATGGAATAGGCATCCTGAACCTTCGATTTCACCCTTCCTTCCTTCAGGTCACCGCCTGAGATGCAAAGGTTAATGGCATTAGCACTTCGTACAGCCCCTTTGAATCCTCTTACTTCGTGAAGAAGAGGAGTATAGGGTTTCATATTTGCCTTCAGTGCCTCGAGCGACATCGACGCAGCTATTTCCGCCTGCTTCAGCCAGTTATTTGCATCCACAAGCCAGATGGCGCTCATGGCTGTAAGCATGTTTGAACCATTTATTGCTGCAAGTCCGTCGCGGGCCTGAAGTCCGGGTACAGGTATCCCTGCCCTTTTCATGGCTTCTGCGCCTTCGAGTAATTCCCCTTTATACCATGCTTTTCCCTCTCCAAGAAGGAGAAGAGCTATCTGCGACATAGGGGCCAGATCGCCAGAAGCGCCTACCGAACCTTTCTGGCATACGTAGGGAGTAACATCCCTGTTTAGCATCTCCACAAGGGTCTCGGTGATCTCCAGCCTGTTCCCTGAGTTGCCATGGGCGTGAACATTGATCCTTCCAAGCATTGCACCCCTTACGATCTCTTCAGATGCAGGATCTCCAATACCTGCTGCATGGTTATAAACTAAATACTTCTGAAAGTCCTTTATCTGATCATCGTTCAGCACAATCTCCGAGAATTCTCCTATGCCCGTGTTGACACCGTACATTATCTCATGGGCATTTATCTTCTTCTCAAGCATAGCCCGGCACTCATTTATCCTTTTTCGCGCATCGGGATGAAGCTCTACTTTCTGCCTGTGCCTTGCAACATTTACCACATCATTTACGGTCAGGCCGTTACCTGTTATTATCAGTTTTTCCATAATGTTTTTTATCTGTATTTTAAGAATATTAATATCATTTAGATATCGATATGATATCATAAAAATATCACTATAGTATCACTATGATATCATAATAAATATATTGAGCAATGGGAGACTTCCCGGAAGATGATCAGCAGAGGCCCGACCGGTTGACTTTGATCTTATATTCTAATATCCATGTGTATTCCATTGTCCGGAATCTTATCCCAAAAATAAGTAAAAATGTTAACAGGCAAGCAATAAGGCTGATGATTTATTTGTTAACGCAGATGCCCGGGTCCGGTGAATAACACAGATTTCATATATTTACTATTGAGAAATGGCCGTTTGCCGGAACAGTGTTTTTGACCGGAGGGGGAAAAGGCAGAAATAGTAAAAAATTACCAGAGACCTGAAATTTAAGATGAGCAGAATGGACAAGAGCAAGCCGTTAAGCCTGTTTACGATGTATCTGATATTCCTTTTAGCATTAGCTGGTTGCCATGGAAGAAAGAATCCCGGGAGTATTTTAGGAGACTCACCCTCCGGAGGGAAGGACAGCACCTTCCTGTTCAACGGACGCGACCTTGGGGGCTGGGAGATAACTCAATTTGGTCCGCAGGGGCCTGTTTACGTTTCCGGTGAATCGATTGTCCTTGGCATGGGCGACGGTTGTACCGGAGTCACCTGGAAGGGAGATTTTCCTAAGGTTGATTATGAGATAACTCTTGAGGCAAGGAGGGTAGAGGGAAATGATTTCTTCTGCGGTATAACATTTCCGGCAGGTGATTTCCCTTGCACGCTGATCCTTGGAGGATGGGGGGGGACAGTGGTCGGCTTGAGCAGTATTAACGGGATGGATGCTTCGGAGAATGAGACGACTGTCCTTCGCAGTTTTGAAAAAGGAAGGTGGTATTTGGTGAGGCTCAGGGTTGCCGGAGATAGGATCTCTGCATGGATCGATAATGAGTCGGTTGTTGATTTTGAGATAGGGGACAAGATCCTGTCAATCCGTCCGGAGGTCTATCTTTCGTTGCCTTTTGGCATTGCATCGTGGAGGACCACGGGCGAAGTCAGGAACATAAGGCTGAACCGTCTTGACCAGCCATGATTGTCTTAAGGGATTTCAGGCCAGAACCTGTAGGGAGTATTTCGTAAAGGGAACGGATAATTTTGAGGTCGCAAAAAGGAAGGCCCAGACTGGCAAACGGGATGAAGCCGGTGCTCTGTGGGAACTTGAAATATCGAATCCGGATGCGCAGATTGCAGGAAGGGCGTGCTATAACATGGCAATCATAAGTGAGATAAACGGCTCGGTTGACGAAGCCCTGGGATGGGCACAGAAAGCCTGGGAAGATTACGGGATAAGACCCGCACTTAAATATGTAAGGATCCTGGAGAACAGAAGGCGTAACATCGGAATCCTTGAGATACAGGAGATAAAAGAATAGTCCGGGGGCTTGCGTAGCGCAGCAAAAGAAACTAATTTGTAGTATTCGTTAAAAATTAATCTTATGATCAGAAAACTTTTGTGTCCGGTTTTGCTTTTTGCATCATTGACATTGTCAGCCCAGAAATATACAGCTGACTGGAGTTCGATTGACAGTCGTCCCGTTCCCGGGTGGTTCGAAGATGCCAAATTCGGAATTTTCATCCACTGGGGTGTATATTCGGTACCTGCCTGGGGGCCTGTGGGTAGTGATATAGGTGTTTATGACAAGTATTCGGAATGGTACTGGAGCAAACTCCTTAACAAATCGAGCAAGGTAAACAGTCATTTTAAAACTTTCCACGAAAAGACCTACGGTACTGACTTCAAATACCAGGATTTCGCACCTATGTTCAGGGCTGAGCTTTTCAATCCTGAACAATGGGCAGATCTTTTCAGGGATGCAGGTGCTAAATATGTTGTTCTGACCTCAAAGCATCATGAAGGATTCACTCTCTGGCCGAGTGCCCAGAGCTGGAACTGGAACAGCGTTGACATCGGACCCCACCGCGATATCTGCGGCGATCTCACTGCCGCGGTCAAAAAGGAGGGACTCAGGATGGGATTCTACTATTCGCTTTACGAATGGTTCAATCCTGTTTACCTTGAGGACCGCGGAGGATACGTCGATCATCACATGATCCCCCAGTTGAAGGATCTTGTAAACAGGTACACTCCGGATATTGTCTGGACCGATGGTGAATGGGATATGACAAGCGACAAATGGAAAAGCGTCGAGTTCCTTGCATGGCTTTACAACGATTCGCCTGTGAAGGAAAGCGTTGTCGTTAACGACAGGTGGGGAAGCGAGACCCGCTCGAAACACGGAGGGATTTTTACAACGGAATATGGCCTTGTCGGCGAGAAGGAGGGCATTGATGAATCTGCACAGCACCCGTGGGAGGAATGCCGGGGAATCGGGACATCATTCGGTTTCAACAGGACCGAGAACTTCGACAGCTACTCAACAACGGAGGAGCTCATTAAAATACTGATCTCAACAGTGTCAAAGGGAGGAAATCTTCTTCTTGATATAGGGCCTGCTGCTGATGGCACCATCCCGGTGATAATGCAGCAAAGACTCATGGATATTGGCAACTGGCTAAAAATAAACGGGGAGGCAATATACGGAACCAGAGCATTCGTAACCGGGAACAGGGGGGCTGAAATAAATCCTGAAACAGGCAGCAGTCTGTTCTTTACAAGAAAAGGGAAGGATCTGTATGTTCTCAGCACAGAATGGCCTGAATCCGGTATTATCCTGAAGGGAATACGATCCGGGGCAGGGGTAAAAGCTGAGATGCTTGGTTCGGATGCCCGTGTTGAGCTGAAGAGCCGGGGAAGCAATATAACGGTAGTTCCTCCCCGCCTTGACCCCGGCGACTATCAGCCTGCTTATGTATTCAGGCTGAGCAATATCCTCAGGTAGATACAGAATATTTCTCCGGTAATTCAGATCGCTTAAGTTGCCGGCTGATAATCATACTGAGTTGATTATCGATCGGGAAGCCTCATTATTTCATTTCATGCCTTTATTTTCCGGCATTTTGTCTTGACAATGAAAACTAATTTCTTAATTTCACAGATCATTTTCCAATCTCTAAAACCTGAATCATGAAAATTAAACTCTTTGCTCTTATCCTGGCAGCAGGAATGGTGATCGCTGGCGGCTGTTCAGGAACACAAAAGGATGCATCAGCGGATGCTTTACAGAAAACTGAAATCTCCTGGTTTCTTGGCCACTGGACAATAGATATTGAAGGCGGATCGGTGGGCTGGCTTGATGTCCGCCAGGAGGATGGCTTCCTCGACGGGGACGTTCTTTGGGGGGGAGGCAGTGTTCTTCCTGTTTCAAATATGTTTCTTGCCAAAGACTATTTGCTGATGATTCAGCGCTCGAGCAATATCATAAGGAAGAGGGATGATAATGGGAATGCCCTTAAAAGTCAGACAGTTACTTCATGGATGGAAATTGTAAGGGACGGGGAAAAATTGAATGGGATACTTCTGACTCCTGCCAGGAACGGCATGAGGCTTGATACGACTACTTTTACCGGAACCAGGCTTCCTGAAGTTGGTCCGGCTCCCGATAAGTCGGCAGTGAAGTACGGTGAACCGCTAACTCTTTTCAACGGAACTGACCTTACTGGCTGGAGGCTTATCAATGAAAAACAGACCAATGGATTCAAGGTCGTTGACGGTTTACTTGTCAATGATCCTGTTCAGAAAGAGGGAGAACCACATATAAGCTATGGTAATCTGAGGACAGACAGGGAATTTGAGGATTTCAACCTTAAGCTGGAGGTTAACGTTCCGGCTGGCAGCAACAGCGGAGTCTATCTGCGCGGGATGTATGAGATACAGGTTGTTGATTCATATAAAAAGGAGCTTGATCCACATAATATGGGTGCAGTTTACAGCAGGATCACTCCTGTTGTTGCAGCTGAAAAACCTGCAGGAGAATGGCAGACCCTCGACATCACCCTTTACAAGCGTCATGCAACTGTTATCCTGAATGGAGTTAAAATCATAGATAACCAACCTGTTTATGGTCCTACAGGAGGCGCTGTCCAGTCGGATGTTTTTGCTCCGGGTCCGATCTATCTCCAGGGTGACCATGGGAACGTTTCGTACAGGAATATTGTTCTGACGCCAATTGTAAAATAAGATCAGACCTTAACGGGCAGATACAGCCGGTGTTGTTACAAAG
Source organism: Bacteroidales bacterium (assembly GCA_034002885.1). Taxonomy (GTDB): domain Bacteria; phylum Bacteroidota; class Bacteroidia; order Bacteroidales; family VadinHA17; genus LD21. Next base: position 20,005 of record JAVEZS010000022.1, on the reverse strand, counting down.
AGCAATGCCCTGGATTATCTTTTCAGCCCGTCAGGGTAATTGTTGAACCTGATGGATAAGGTTATTAAATTCATTCCTGCTATTCTGGCCACAATACTCGGCTTTTTTTCTTCAGGAGGCTCTGCTATCGCTGCCTCCGGCTTACCCGAAGGCGATTCGGTAGAGATTCAGATCCTTTATAACGGAAGAGCATGGCGCAACCTTTATACTAGCATAAAGGGCGACCCGTTCCTGTTCTCCGATAACTTTCTCAAAGGGAGTGTCAGGGCTGGAGGTGTGTTTTTCAGCAACCAGATGCTGAAATATGATATTTATAATGATGAGATCCTTCTTGTGACCAGGAAAAAGATAGTCCTTCAGCTTAATAAAGAGTTCATCGAAAGTTTCAACCTGGAATACGGAGAGAAAACCTATTATTTCAAACGTCTTGATGCTGATTCGCTGAACAGCCTGTCGGGCTATGTCAGGGTTCTTTATGAGGGAAATACCTCGCTCCTTGTAAAATACAGCAAGGAGATACTTTCTCTTGCGGTTGAAAACAAATATGATCTGTTCAGCCAGATCGAACGTGTGTACCTTGGCAGGGAAGGAAAGCTGCACAGGATAAAGGGCAGAGGTGATCTTTTAAACCTTCTGGAGGACAAAAAACAGCAAGTCCATTCTTTCATCAGGAGCAACAATATAAAGATAAGCAGAAAGGACCCGGAGAGTTTTATGCCGGTGCTGGAATTTTACGATCGTTTGAGAAACAATTAACGAATGAGATTAAGGGTTACCCTATTGATTTTTGTCGTTCTTTTATCCGTAAGGTTAACAGGCCAGGAGGATTACAGGATAACATGGGACTACTCGGGGATGACTTTTAATGAGTTCGCCGGGAAGGCGGAGAATGTGATCGGGCTGAGGTTCTTTTTCAGGGATGAATGGGTAAAGGAGCTCAGGCCGGGTGAGCATCCCGGATTTGAATCCCTTACCGGATTCCTCGATCAGCTGTTCAGGAACAAGGGCTTATTCTATTTCATTGATTCAGACGGGAATGTTGTTATAACAAAAAACTTTGCAGTAAGGAGGGAAAGCTTATCTGTTCAGGGCGACACCAACTTCATTGCCCCGGCTGAATACTATGATTCAGGCGACGAGCAGAAGCTTGCTGGCAACCTGAGCGTCGATATAGGCAATCCGGCCGACCGTTTCAGGTCAGGCAGCGTCACTCTTACCGGGTATATTACAAACAGGGATACAAGAGAACCGGTTGCAGGAGCCACTGTTCTCGTCCAGAAGCTTTCAACTGGCACCATATCAAATGAATACGGTTTCTATACAATAACACTTCCAAGGGGAGCTCATCTTCTTCAATATTCTTTTCTCGGGATGAAGGAAAAGCTGGTGAATGTGAATCTTTACGGATCGGGTGACATGAATATTGAGATGAACAGCATGCTCATACCACTAAAGGAGACTGTTGTGTCGGCTGAAAGGAATGTTATATTCCAGAGGTTCGAAGCTGGTGTGGAAAAGGTTAATATTACCTCTTTCAGGCTGCTCCCGACATCCATGGGTGAGTCGGACATAATAAAAAGCGTCCTTCTCATTCCGGGGGTACAGTCGGTAGGAGAGGGATCTGCCGGATTTAATGTCAGGGGCGGTTCATCAGATCAGAACCTTATCCTTCTTTACGGTGCACCGGTTTACAATTCTTCTCATTTCTTCGGCTTCTTCTCCGCGGTGAATTCCGACGTAATAAAGGATGTAACTCTTTACAAGGGGGGTATCCCCGGACGATACGGAGGGAGAATATCGTCGGTAATGGATATTACTCCGAGAGACGGGAACAGGAAGGAATTTGCAGGCAACGCCGGTATAAGTCCCATCACGGCACATCTGATGCTTGAAGGTCCTCTGAAGAAAGACACCACAACTTATCTTTTAACAGCCAGGACGACTTACTCGAACTGGGTTCTGGGTCTTATGGAAGACGAGGACCTTAAGAACAGCAGGGCTTCCTTTTATGATGTAAACGGAAGGATAACCCACGACATCAACAGGAACAACAAGCTGGAGCTATCCTCATATCTCAGTCACGATTCATTCAGGTTCAACTCGGATACTACCTACAGTTATGACAACCGCATAGTATCGTTTAAATGGAGGCATTTCTTCAACAGCCGGTTCTTTTCCAATCTGGCTGTAAACCACAGCAACTACGAATACAATGTTTCAGGAGTCAGCTCTTCCACTGAGGGTTTCCGAATGGCCCACAGGGTAAAAAGCACAGGGCTGAAAGCTGATTTTAACCTGTTTCAGGGACGAAATGAGATTAATTTTGGTCTCGACGCCGCATATTACAATATTCTTCCGGGCAACTACAATCCCATTGGCGATTCTTCACTGGTAGTGCCCAGGGCCATACCGGAGGAGAGAGGACTTGAAACTGCTCTTTATATTGATGACAGGTATGTTGTGACTGATTACCTGTCGGTAAATGTTGGGGTCAGAGCTTCATCCTTCTTCGCTTTCGGACCTGCCTCCTTTTCGGTTTATGACCCTGAATATTCAAGGAGCATCGCAACAATAACCGACACCGTCGGATTCAGTAAGGGAAAGATATACAGGACCTATGCAGGACCTGAATTAAGGTTATCTGCGAATTTCAGGACAGGAGTGAAAAGCTCTCTCAAGCTTAACTATAACAGGACGAGGCAGTATCTTCATTTAATGTCGAATACAACAACCATTTCCCCGACCGACACATGGAGGTTGAGCGGATACTATCTAAAGCCTCAGACAGGCGACCAGTATGCACTTGGCTTTTACCACATGCTGTTCAATGGTAAAATTGAGACATCGGCTGAAGTTTACTACAAGCGGATAAGCAATATGACGGATTTTAAGGGGGGAACTGATCTTGTAATGGCTGAGAATATCGAGAAGGACATTGTGAATGTAAAAGGGAAGGCCTATGGGCTGGAACTTGCCATCAGGAAGAATGAAGGGAGGATAAGGTGGAGCCTGGGTTATACTTATTCAAGGACTTTTCTCAGGAGTACAGGAAAGTTCAGGGATGAGATAATTAACAACGGCGAGTGGTTCCCATCCAATTTTGATAAACCGAACGATCTGGTGGCAACATTCAACTACCTCTTTTCACGCAGATACAGCTTCTCAGCTAACTACACGTGGAGCACTGGCAGACCGGTCACTTACCCGGTTTCGACATATTATATGGGCGACATTCATCTTGTGCATTATTCCGACAGGAACCTTTACCGTATTCCCGACTACATGAGATTAGACCTCTCCCTGAAGGTCAGCGGTAACCTGCGTTCGCGCAAGATTGCAAATCCTCACTGGATTTTCTCAGTTTACAACCTTCTGGGTCGTCCGAATGTCTATTCAGTCTATTTCAGAAATGACGGAAATACGATGAACGGATACAGACTATCTGTATTTGGCAGGGCGATACCCTCAGTAAGCTTCAACTTTGATTTTTAAGATTATGAGGAAAAAATATTCATGAAATTTCTGCTACATATTATTCCAGTTTTAGTTGTAACTCTTGCCGGATGCATCACTCAGTTTGTTCCGGAGACGAACGAAGTCCAGGATCTGCTTGTGGTAGAGGGGCTGATAACTGACCAGACCGGACCTTACACAGTAAAGCTTTCCCGGGCAATGCCCCTGGGGAATAAGGCAGTTGCGGTTCCGGTTACCGGTTGCCAGGTTTCTGTTGCTGACGACACCGACAATCACTTCTGGTTCAGTGAATTTCCTGCTGGGATCTATAAGTCAGACGCTGCCACGTTTCAGGCAGTTCCGGGAAGGGAATACACTTTGCACATAAGAACTGAAGGGGTGGAAGGAACGCGAAACTACGAATCCATACCGCTTGAACTGGTATCGGTACCTCCTGTCGACAGTCTTTATTATGAAAAAGTTGTGATAAGGGAAAAAAATGAGATATCAGGTCCGCTCGAAGGCTGCGAAATATATCTCGACACACACGATCCGACTGGCAAATGCAGGTATTACAGGTGGGATTATGCCGAGACATGGGAATTCCAGCTTCCATACATGGTGCCCAACCGAATATGCTGGTTCGACAATAATTCTGTAACTATCAAGGTAAAGAACACCACGGTGCTTGAGGCGCCTCTTATAAACAGATATCCGATTCTGTTTATTTCAAACGAGTCCGACAGGCTCAGTATCAGATACAGCATCCTTGTCAGCCAGTACTCCCTTAATGAGGATGAGTATATTTATTGGGAAAAACTGCAGAGAGTTTCACAGGAGGTTGGTGGATTGTACGATATCATACCTTCCTCGATTCCTGGAAATGTATTCTGCGTTGAGGATCCGGCTGAACAGGTCCTTGGGTTTTTCAGTGTTTCAGGCAAGACATCGGAAAGACTTTTTATAAGGGAGAATTTCAAGGGTCTGGCAAACCTGTACAAAGATTGTCCTTCGGATACAATATACGGAAATAAAGTGATACCTAACCTCGACATCTCGGCATGGGTTATTGTGGACGAACCTTATCTGAGTCCGCCCTATAAAGT
>JAVEZS010000022.1:10970-15346 GCA_034002885.1 Bacteroidales bacterium | reverse complement strand
AGGGTCTGGCAAACCTGTACAAAGATTGTCCTTCGGATACAATATACGGAAATAAAGTGATACCTAACCTCGACATCTCGGCATGGGTTATTGTGGACGAACCTTATCTGAGTCCGCCCTATAAAGTAATAACAAATAAAAAAACCTGCGCCGATTGTTCAGTAAGAGGTACGACTGTTAAACCTGATTTCTGGGATGATGATGAATAAAGTTATAGTTCAGGTGTCGAATCGGAAGCAGGATTTCAGGATCATGCACCTTGCTTTGCTTTTACTTCTGTTTAAGGGTTTTTCTCTTTACCCGCAGTCAGCTGTTGCTGACAACATTGAAAAAAGGTTTGATCTGTACACATCCGCCTTCCCGAGGGAGGAGATGTATGTTCACTGCGACCGTAAGGATTACATTGCTGGTGAGGACGTCTGGTTCAGTTTTTATCTTATTGACCGCAAAAGCGGCAAGCCTTCGGTCGAAAGCAGCATAGCATATTTTGAGATCCTGAATCCCGATAACATGCCCGTGATTCAAAGGAGGTTCAGCCTTGAAGGCGGTTCCGGTTCAGGGCATGTCGTATTGCCTGACACATTGAGTTCCGGATCTTATATGATACGGGCCTACACCAGCTGGATGAAGAATTTTATGCCTCAGAACTGTTTCACAAGGTTTGTCAGGATTTACAATCCTCTTAGCAGAACCAGTTTTTCTGATAGCCGGTATACGTCAGGTTTGCCGGGTGCTGAAAGAACGAGTGATAAAAATTCCGGGTCACACTTAAGAATGATCAGAAGAAAAACCTCATCCGCTGATCTGGTCCTTGACATCATTAGTTCCAGGGATTACAGGATGCAGAATGGTTTGTTATACTATGTTTTTATTCAGACCAGGGGAAATATTAACTACAAAACGGCTGTAACGCTTTCATATGACACATATTCCCTTACAGTTCCCGGAGAAGATATACCAGGAGGCATCAATCATGTAACTCTTTTCAATGCTTCAGGCAGGCCGGTTTATGAAAAATACCTTTATACTCCTGTACCGGAGACTGGAGCTGTTGTCCTGGAGGCAAATGCAGCTACCGGTACCCGGGAAAAGGTTGATGTAACATTTCTTTCGGGGGAACAGGGAACCGAACTAATGTCAGGTGCGGAACTCAGTGTGTCGGTTGCTCCGGCAAACAGCACTTTCTCAGCTGACATGAAGAATTATCTTTTGTTTGGTTCTGAGTTTGGGATTTTGCCTGAGGAAGTTCTTACCGCAGACCTTGGAAGACTGAGTTATGATGAGCAGGAAGAACTTTTTTCGGGCTTGTCGGGAAACTGGATCGACTGGGATATCATCCTGGGCGGGAGATTCCCGGAGATAAAATACAAAAAGGAGACGAAGCATCATTATCTGAGAGGATGTCTTCTAAACAGTATTACAAGGGTACCCGATCCCGGCAGGACCGTTTTTCTTTCCATCCCGGGTAGAAATGCTTCTTTTCAGTATGCCGTTACAGGTGATGACGGCTTTTTTTCTTTCAGCATTCCTGCTGACGATAAGACACGCGATCTTGTTTTGCAGCCCGGGGAGACGGACAGGGGTAACACTATTGTTCTGGAGACTCCATTTTCCGAAAGATATCCTTCGCTGGAAAGAAACAACGGTCCAGGGATTGAAGTAGATGAGAATATCGAAAAACTCTCCGTCAATAATCAGGTAATGAAGATTTACAGATCGGACGATACTCCTGTAAGCCGGAAAGATGTAAGACTTTCCACCGGTGAGCAGAGGTTCTATGGCAAACCCGACATAGAGATTGAATTGGATGATTATATAAAGCTGCCGGTTATGCAGGAGATCTTTTTTGAACTATTGCCGGGAGTCAATCTGAGAAAACGGAAGGACGATTATGAGATAACCATTTTTGATCCTGTTGAAAACCAGGTCTATGACAAAGCTCCCTTGCTGATGATCGATGGTGTAGTAATAAATGACGCGTCTCTTATTGCAGGTCTCGATCCGGAACTCGTTGAAAAGATCGATGCAGTAAAATGCAGGTATTTTGTGGGAGATCACCTTCTGTATGGCATTGTAAATGTAATCACGCGTACAGGTGATTTCAGCAGCGTTGCTCTTCCCGATCACGCCGTCAGAATGGTCTATAAGGTTACTGAATCCTCCGATGAGTTTATATCACCCGATTATTCTGATCCTGTCAAAAGGAAGAGCCGCCTGCCGGATTTCAGGAATTTATTGTACTGGAACCCATCGGTCGTGACTGACGTTCAGGGGAAGGCAACTATCAGCTTCTGGACTTCCGACATAAGGTCAGGATACGAAATCGTGGTTGAAGGTTTCTCGGCGGGAGGCCGGATTATTTCATCGGCGAAAGTTTTTACTGTCAGATAGTACCTTATCTGATGTTTTTTCGGATATTAGAATCGTAAAATACCACTGTTATGAAACAGAGCAGGAGAACCTTCATTGCACGGATGGCAGGAGCTGGATTTGCTCTGCCTATGCTATCATCCGCATTATCCGGAAGGACCATTGTTCAGGACGGCAGGTACCCGGTCAGGCTTTTTTCAAAACCCATTGATTCGTATGAATTTGGATTCATGTGCGACTGTCTTGTTCAGTCTGGCATAGCTGGTTTTGACCTTACGGTCCGCCCCGGAGGGAAAGTTGAGCCGTCAGTTGTTGAAACGGCTCTGCCACGGCTGGTTGATGAGGCAAAAAAATACAATCTCCGTCTCGACATGATGGTGACGGGTATTCTGTCTGCCAGGGATCCGATGACGGAGAGAGTACTAAAAAATGCTTCGGCTGCAGGAATTAAATACTACAGGCTTGGATGGTACGACTACAATACTGAATCTGGAATCTTACAGTCTATTGACAGCTGCAGTAAAGAATTGGAGGCAATAGCTCTGCTGAACAGTAAATACGGAATAACGGGAGGCTATCAAAACCACTCGGGAACGAGAGTGGGAGGACCTGTCTGGGATATTGATCAGCTTCTCGACGGTTTTGCACCGGAGGTAATGGGTTGCCAGTATGATGTTCGTCATGCCTCGGTTGAAGGAGCGAATACATGGATACTGGGAATGAACCTTATAGCTGAACATATAAACAGCCTGGCAATAAAGGATTTTACATGGCTTATAGTAAACGGGAGGCCGGAGGCTGTTACTGTTCCTCTGGGAGAAGGAATAGTTAAATGGGATCTCTTTTTCAGTACGGTGAAAAAACTGAATATATCCCTTCCGATAACTCTTCATGTCGAATATCCTCTTCTCTCGGAAGCTGAGGAGAGTCTGCCGCTTCTGAAGAAACAGGAGATCATTGCGGGCAAGCTTCGGAAGGACATGGATTTTCTAAGGAGTTATCTTGTTAAATATCAGTTGATATGATATTAAAACCCGAAATAACCCGCAGGAAGTTCATTAAGAACGGCATGATTGCAGCAGGTGCCGCCATGGTGGCTTCGCCCCTTGAGATGATACCAGCCGGCTGCGCTTCTTTTCAGCCGCGCAGCATTACCATTTCGAAAGTCAGCTCTGATTTTGAGAGAGAGCCTCTGATAAGGCCGATGGGCTTCAAGGGAGGTTACCTGACGGAGCTGTGGCAGACAGCCGCATACCTGGAAAGCTCATCAGGTCATCATTCAACAGGCATATGCACCCAGAGCATATTATGGTCGGATGCACATGTCTTTACCTCCAATTCCGAGAGCGGGGGCAACGCCCTGATGTATGCGCTTACTGAAAGAGCGCTTCAGATCATAAGAGGTCAGACTTTTACATCGCCTGTGGAGCTTCTGGAAGAGGTGTATCCCGAGGTATATGAGTACGGTAAGAAAATAACTTCCAATCCCTTATTAAGAAAGACTTTCGCTCTCAATGCTCTTGTGGGTGTTGACAATGCCGCATGGATCCTTTATGCCCGAGAGAACAGGATAAGCTCATTTGACGGTATTATTCCTGCGGCATACCGGCCTGCTCTCAGCCACAGGCACAGTAAGGTCGCAGGAATTCCCTTATTCGCCTACACCATTCCGGTCGAAGAGATACGGGAAACCGCAGAACAGGGATACTTTTTCATGAAGATAAAAATCGGACAGCCCGGCACACAGGAAGAGATGCTTGCAAAAGACATTGCCAGGCTTACGGAAATTCACAAAGCAATCGGAGATATCAGGACGCCTCATACTTCCGACGGAAGGTTGCCCTATTATTTTGATGCCAATGGCCGTTATGAAAAGAAAGAGACTCTCTTCAGGCTTCTTGATCATGCAAAAAGTATTGGGGCATTTGATCAGATAGCATTGATTGAGGAGCCTTTTGCAGAGGAGATGGAAATTGATGTAAGCGATATCCCGGTCAGACTGGCAT
>JAVEZS010000022.1:0-10870 GCA_034002885.1 Bacteroidales bacterium | reverse complement strand
GAGACTCTCTTCAGGCTTCTTGATCATGCAAAAAGTATTGGGGCATTTGATCAGATAGCATTGATTGAGGAGCCTTTTGCAGAGGAGATGGAAATTGATGTAAGCGATATCCCGGTCAGACTGGCATCAGACGAAACGGCTCATACAGAGGATGATGTCATAAAGAGGATAGGAATGGGTTACAGGGCAATAGCATTGAAGGCTATTGCGAAGACACTCAGCATGACGATGAAAATAGCTCAGGCAGCATATGAGAGATCAGTCCCATGTTTCTGCGCTGACCTTACTGTGAATCCTGTACTTCTGGAATGGAACAGGAACGTTGCCGCACGTCTTGACTCATTTCCCGGAATGGGAAGTCTCGGACTGCTGGAGAGTAATGGTCATCAGAACTACGTCAACTGGGATAAGATGCTTGGTTACCATCCCCGTAAGGATGCCGGTTGGATAAATGTCAGAAAGGGGATTTATGAACTCGATGATGATTACTTCACCAGGGCAGGCGGTATCTTTGATCCGGTACCCCATTATGAGGCTATGTTCAAAGCCCCTGTCAGCTAAGCGCCCGGGGGGTATTTCCAGTAAAGGATGAATCACAATATAGACAGGGAGTTATAGTCTTTCCTGTCAGGTAATAGCAATGATCTGGTCTCTTACATTTTCTGGTTCGAACACTTTCTTCCAGTCGTCTCTTATAAATTCTTTCAGTCCTCTCTGAAGTGCTTTGTTTGCTGCATCCGAGAATACAGCTCCCGGTAGCTCGTTAAAAAGGACGGCCAGTTGTATCCTGAGGTGCCCCAGCAGGAAATCCCTTGCAGCTTCTTCAGGCACTCCCCGTTTTATGACTTCATTGAGACCCTCCCTGATGACATAGATGCATGTGGAAGCCAGTGTCTCGACAAGGGCAGGCTCGAGCAAGCCCATTTGCGCAGTTGTTATACGGTGAGCCTTCCATACAGGGGCGTAAAATTTTTTTGCCAGCGCTTCTCCAAGGGCATAATCCTCCTCAGATCCCTGCAGGAGGGAACAAACAATAGCCTGTTTTGCCAGGTTGCCTCCGAAATGGTCCTTCATCTTTTCCTCTTCGGGTTCCCAGTTGAATATTGAAGGATGGCAGGGGTGGGTTATAAAATATGAGATGTCTTTCCTTTTATGCAGCTTCCCTGCCAGTGCTGCTGCAGGATCGAGGGTGACAGCAAGGGCTCCGCTCTTCATTTCCGGGATGACGCTCGCCGAAACACTCTCAAGGGCTACATCGGGAACAGCCAGAATCACTATGTCAGCTGTCGGGATGCATTCAGAAGCTTGTGTAACTGATACCCCGAGCTCTTTCAGTTTTTCAATGCCCGCGGGATTCAATTCGAGATACGACATCCCGTATTCTGAATCCTTCAGGTTACGGGTGAGGCGCAATCCCATCTTGCCGCCTGCCCCGATCAATGCAACTTTCAACATATTCTTTGACTTAAATGTATTAAACCATATCCTTTATAACAACATTTTTTCCGCTGCCTGCCGATTCATATGCAGCCCACACCAGCCTGACAGTTTCGAAATTATCTTCTGCGCCTGTCTCTGCCTTGCTTTTTCCAAGCAGATCCAGAAGTATATCGTTGTTGCATGCAACAATGGCCGGAGGTTCGGGTTCAAGTCTTTCCGTCTGCCAGTCGTATTTTTGCATGGTCATACTCTCATAGTTAGTCTTATTGCCGGATGTAATTGCAAAATTATAACCGGGATCGAGTCTTACACTTCCCCTGTCGCCTTCCACAACAAGGAGTACCTGCGGAAAGACCTCTTTTTCAAGCGGTGAGCTGAATGAAATCTGCTGAATGCAGACCATTCCGTTTTTCATTTTCAGGATGGAAGTAGCCACGTCCTCCCCTTTAATTGTCGGATTGACAGTTTGTATCTGCGTGAAAATTGTTTCAGCCTCACCAAAAAGGTATCTCAATACATCAAACTGATGAGAGCCCTGATCAGTAAGGGCAAACTGTTTAAGATCAGCAAGGAAAGGTTGTGTTTCAAACAGCGGGAAAGCAGTGTTCCAGAATGAATTGCAGCGAAAGGGTTTTCCAATCACGCCTGAATCGATTATTTGCTTCATCCTTCTTATCTGGGGCTGCCACCTGTAATTCTCGTGGACGTAGAATTTAACACCTGCATCACGGGTAAGCTGCATCATTTTTTTCGCGACAGGGAAAGAAGGAGCCATAGGTTTCTGACAAATAACATGCTTCCTGTGCCTGGCCGCAAGCTCAACGAACTTTGAATGTGTATCCACGTCGGTGATGATATCAACGAAATCAAGTTCTTCTTTTTGCATCATCTCATCGGCATCGTCGTAGGTATGAGGAATGCCAAACCGTTTGGCCAGTTCATCGGCTTTCGATAAGGTCCTGTTATAGAGGGCCACACATTCCGCACCATCCAGTTCCTGCCAGGCACCCAGCTGAAACTGCGACCAGAACCCGCAGCCAAGAATTGCAAATTTCAGTTTATCCATAAATCAGGTATTCATTTAATTATGTTTTTCAGATAGGTCAGACTCTCGTCTGCCCAGCGATTTTCCTTTTCTATTGTGGCTTCGATGCTATTCTCCGGGGGAGTCCATAACTCAAGAATGGCGCTCTGACACCTGTTAAGTGCTTTCAGTTTTTCAAGAATTCCGGGAATGTCGAGCATACCTCTGCCGGCCGGTATTCCTTCCGTAAGAAATCCCATTTTGTGCGATAAACGTTTTATTGTGAAATCTTTAACATGAAGGTTTATCGTATAGGGAACGAGTATTTCGGATACTGTTTCAAATCCTTCTCCTGCACCCATTGAATTGACCGAGTCGAGGCATATTCCGACAATTTCAGGATCGGTTTCAAGGACTATTTTTTCGAATTCTCCTGCTTTAAGACGGTCGTGATTTTCGATTGCCAGTTTAATCTTCCTTGATCTGAATTCAGGGGAAAGCTCCCTGATGATTGCGATTATTTCCGGAACTTCTGGTTCGAAGTTATTCGTATCGATGACCATTCTGAGTATGGGTGAACTGATTGCTTCAGCCGTTTTCAGACATGTCATGGTATGTTCGGGAGTTAATCCCCTGCCGCCCATTTCAAGACTTATACCCTTAGCATCTGCAAAATCACGAAGAAGGTCGGTTTCTTCGTCTGAAAGTTTCTCGAGCGGCAGGTTATCCGCTATCTGAACAACAGCGATCCCCTTTGAGATGGCTTTTTCGAGCAGCCCGCAGATTCCCAGCGGATTAACTGGAGTCGACCCGGGCACTCCGACAGACCATGTGTACGTATATGAAGATAATCCCAGCCTCATAATTGTTATTTTCGTGATCCCGGAGCAGGGTAGGAGCGTGATGCATCATCCAGGACCAGTATCCAGTCGAGGTTCTCTCCCGGTGCAGGGGTGTTGAAGCTCTGAGTTCCTGTGTTAGGATATCTGCCGATCATTACGGCCTCTCCATTTCTGGGGTTGTACCACCAGGCAAGAACCTCTTTCCCTTTTATTGCATCCATCCTAACAGAGAATTTTCTTCCGACCGGCACGTAAACCATCGCGTAAGTTCCCTCCTGGTCGCGGGTTGCAACATATTTATAAGAACCTGAACCCGGAACAGCCGACGCAACATTGTCGGTCACAATTATCGAGTTATCGGGTATCCTTGTTAGAAACGGCCTTGATTCCATCAGCAAGCGACCGTACTGCATCTGAGCGGCGCCAGGCTGATCAATAGCTTCATACCAGGGCATAAGCGGACGGTTGATGGGTGATCTTGACGGGGTCCACATCTGCCACACGGAGTGATGGCCGTAGGTATGCCCGAATGCACCGGTAAACAGGTCCCAGTAGAGAGGCCGGCGGACATCAGCAGCTGTTGAGTGGCTGTTCGCATCGGGATTGAAATTTATGGGATGGTCCTCATAAACCGGTTCCCCGTCGATGACCGGTTTGGGAGGCTCAAGTCTGTAATCATCGTATGTGGCAGAGTACCTTTCAGTGAAGCTCAGGCTGTGACCGTTCTGTCTCATGTTGAAATCGAGCCAGGTTTCGTTGTGGAAATACTGAGAGGAGCCTGATCCCCCGGTAGGATGAAAGGTTATAAGGTGTGAGCCTCTGTCGCCCTCCCTGAGACCTTCGGCCATTGCGACGACCGTCTGGCGCTGCAGCTCATTTTCTACAGGTCTGTCCCCGCCCGCGATCCATATTATATTGGTTTGATCGATGTACCTCTGCCCGAGAAATTTTCCCCAGGCTCTGGCATTTTCAGGATTGAATATCTGGGGTCCTGCACCCCATTTCCTGTTCCACTTGTCGCCCCATGTGGGAAGAAGACCGATGAGGATCCCTTTCTCAGCAGCCTTTTTAATTACCCAGTCGACATGGGCAAAATAGTCTTCATTGGGCTTCATGGGATTATTGTCGGTCAGGGGTTTGTTGCCTTCCATGTTGGGTGTATTCAGACCGTCGACCTCGGCAAGGATGACAGCCTGGATGACGGTGAATCCCAGCGATCTGCGGTTTTCAAGATACTTCTCCGTCTCCTCCTTGTTCAGCCTGTGAAAAAGTTCCCAGCCGGTGTCGCCTAGATAAAAGAACGGGGTTCCATCCTCAAAGACTAGAAATCTTCTGTTGTCCGAAATTTTTAGCTTTCCGTGCGACAGATCGGCTGAAGGGCCCTTCCACTGACCAGACTGTGAAGATGATGACGAGCTGATCGCAAAAAGACTCAGGGTAATTAATGTTCTGAATATCATAAATCAAATATTAAATTTTTCAGGCTAATTTTGACCAGACTATCATCACGAGTCCGATAAGATAGCAGACAAACATAAATCCAAGAAGTCTGTTTGTTCCTTCCGGAGCATCCTTGAACTCCTTCCACACAAAGATACCCCAGAGGGCAGCTATTACCGGAGCCGCGTTGCTAAGGCCATATGAGATTGCCGGGCTTGCCGCTCCAACCGACATGAAGCTTACCGAATTTCCAAGACACCATATTGCACCTCCGAGCAGACCGAGAAGATGTGCGCGTGCAGGTCCTTGTGTCCATTCCGATATCTTTACCGGACGTCCCTCGACGGGTTTAGCCATAAAAATGGGAACTACAATCAGTGTGCTGAGTATGGCTCCAAGTGAGAAAAACACAACAGCGGTATATGAACTTATTTTCCCGTCGTCGGCCGGTGAAAAATCGGTTGCGAGCGATGAAGCCACGAACCTGTAGAAGAATGCAATGCATAAGCCTGCAAGAAGAGCGAGGATGATCCCCTTTGCCGGCGGTTTGTTCTGATTGCTGGCAAGCTTCCTGTATGATTGCATGCTGAGAAGAATTGCAATGATGATCACTGCCGAGCCGCCGAAAAGGAGCCATGGATTTCCTTCAGGTTTTCCAAGATAATTAATATAGATACCCAGGATCCACCCCAGCCCTCCTCCGACCGGAAAAGCTACCGACATCCCTGCAATTGATATTGAGGCAACCAGGAGAAGGGTTCCTATGTTCCATATGAAGCCTCCGAGGGCGGATGAAAGGAGGTTCCTTGCATCAGCCTGTGCCAGATCAGGAATAAAGCTGCGACCCTGACTTCCGAAGCTTCCGAAAGTGAACGCCATCAGAAGGGCAAATAGGAATATTCCTATAGTGTAATCCCAGTAAAATAGCTCGAATCTCCATTCCTTGCCGATGAGATTCTGGGTATTCTGCCACGATCCCCAGCAGACCATTGCAACGAAGCATAGAAAGACAGCCAGCGCGTAGTTCTGAACAAGTACCATAATTCTCTGTTTTGTTTAAGTTAGTCTATTTTTTTTTGTATAAATTCCCCTGATAAATGTAATCGAAAACGGTTTAAGAATCAACAAGCCGCCGTGATTATTCATGGCTGGCTGCGAAGGACGCACTACTCTATACAGGCTTTTTTTCTTATCATCGTGGTGCATGATTCCTGTTATCTGAAGGTCCGCCCCCAGATTGATTCTCACTTCTTTTTTCTCGGGTGTATAATTAATTACCGCCAGCACCAGTAAATTATCGCGAACCAGCCCGAGGGCTTCTGCCGACAGCCTGTCAGTGCTGTTTACAGTCAGTATTTTATATTCTTTATGCTTAAGCAGGAACCTGAAAAAGTGAAAGACCGGAAACAAACAGACCTTTTTCCCGTTCATTTTCCCTTCCAGTCCTTCGCGGCTTCCGGAACCAATGATCCCGGCATCACCTGCTGTCTCAAGGAACGAGATCCCGGCCACACCAGCTTCTGCAAGATATTTAAATGATCCGGCCGCCCAGCATGCTCCTCTCATGTCTTTAAGGCGTACATCAGATGCAGGGTAATCATCACGCCTGTTTATATCGGTGTGAAAACCCAGGTTTGCATTAAACCTCCGGGCAATGGTTACCGGCGTAATCCAGATATCCTTTTGGGGCCGGAAATCCCTTGCACTCTCAACAGTACATGCCTGAGCCTTAAGGTTTTCCACCAGGGTAGCATAATCGGATAAATGTTCCTGAGGATGTATGGACCAGCACCTCAGGTCGGGCATTAATGACCGTGGTCTGTTCCTGTTAATCTGAGCGAAGTTTGCATTTGTTCCGCAGGCAATTCTGATACCGGGTAATGAGCTCCGCAGAAGCGGGATTATAGCATCCGACAGCTCATCGGGAGTGCATGGCCGGTACTTGTGATAGACAATTAAAAGAATTATATCTGGATTCAGGTAAGCCAGAAGGCCTGTAAGAGCAGTGCACTGCTCCACAGCATTGCCGTCAATGAATAGAGCAAGTTCAACTGGCAGATTAAGTAAGGCTGCCTCGGTGCAGGCATCAGTGATATCGCTCTGCCATCCTTTGTTGGTGAGATCGATCTCAACCCTGTAGTGGCTGAATCCTGTCTTTCTGATAGCGTTAATCTCATCTTCATTCAGCGGTTCCTTGCGCCATGTCTGGCATATTCCGGTTGAGGGAAAGGAATGATATTCACCATTTTCAGCTGTCAGATCAATCGCACTTGCTTCCTTAATTTCTTCTTCCTGGCCTCTTACCTTAAGTTCTATTTCCTGGAAAATCTTTTCGCCTTCCTTCAGCCTTACTGGGAAGGGAAGTGATAGCGGTGTTGAGTAAGTCTTGAATGAGTCGTCGGTCCAGTTCCGCTGATCCTCGGTTTCAAACACATCGCCGGTGAATTGTATCAGGCAGATGAGCCCGCCAGTCGTCCATTGCATTTCCTTTACATCATAAAAGGGCTGATGGGGACTGATGAAATACGGAAACGTCTGGCTTTCAGTGCTTTTATCACTGTGGGTTATTAGGCAGTGCTTTCCGGCACATTCCCCGGCAGGGTGCAGGAGGCACAGGCCGGCTCTGTTTTTCATGAACGAAGTAATTGCTTCTCCCTCGAACCGGTATGTGATCTTATTATCCCTCGTTCCGCTGATTGTGACCTTTGCTTTAAAATCGATCCCTGCGCCGGTATAGTTTATATTATATGAAAGCAAGAATGAATCATTCATTATGTCGGCTTTCTCATCTCTTATTACACCGTGAATGTTCAGCCATTCGTGGTCGCGCAGGGCAGGATATATCATTCTGATGATCTCAGCCGGCCCCGATCTTATATATCTGATTGCTCCGTCATGATAAACAAGATCAAGTATCCCGGCCCTCAGGCGTACCGGATGGTTGTTATCACTCATTTATTAAGGATAAAAGCTGAAGGGATTTTTTTTATGGATGCTGAAGCTGTCAGGATTCCCGGGAGCAATCCCTTTCGCAAAGAGAGATTAAGGTCCGATAAGAGATTATCGTTCATTGTCAGGTTGATTATCTCAAAAATAGGAGTAATTTTAAGAATAAGACAGTAACATCATGAAAAAGCTTCTGCTTGTTTTAATCAGTTTATTAACTGCTCTTTTCCGCATAACCGGGCAGGACCCGGGTACCCGCATCAGCCTTAGCGGTACATGGGATTTTGAGCAGACCACGGATGCTTTTCCTCCTGAACTATACACCCGGAAGTGCCCGGTGCCCGGACTTATCCATCTTGCAGAGCCGGCAATAGAGGACCTTGATAAGCTATTTCAGAAACCATCTGCATCCTACACGGCTGAAGCCTCTGATTTCAGGAAACTGCAGTATGAACCAAAATACAGCTGGTACAGGAAAGTTGTTACTATCTCACCGGGAGGACCTGATGCCGAAGTGATGCTTACAATATTAAAAAGCCAGTTTGTAACTCAGGTTTATGTGAACGGTCGCGATATGGGTCAGTCTGTTTCCTGTGCAACACCTGTTCGATTGAAAATTACTGAAGCAGTGAGGTGGAACGAGCCCAATGAGATACTGATAAGGGTAGGGGAGAGAATATGGCTTCCTCCCGAAGCAGCCGGAGGCACCGATAAGGAAAAGGCCAATTATTTACCAGGATATGGGATGCAGGCTACATGGTAGCCACCGATTTGTCGGTTGAGGACAATATCGATGAGCCTCATCCCTACAGGGCAGGTTGGGGATTAATGAATTCCCCGGATCCTGCCGGCTATCTGGTAAAAAGAATTCTATCATGGAGCTTAAAGGCTGCAATTAAATGATGCGAAGGAATTTAATAAACTAAGTTGACGTTTCCTTAATAGCTTAGCTTTTTAAGATATTCTGCAGCCGACTTCAGGCAGGCCATACCATCGGGTACATTATCCCTTTCAACCATGAAATGTCTGATCCCCTGTTTGTCGGCTTCCCTGAATACTGAAGGGAAGTCTATTATTCCCGAACCGGGGCATTCGAAGTCTTTAGCAGCACCCGGAGTCATGTCTTTGATATGTAGTATGTTATATCTTCCGGCATATCTCTTCATCAGTTTCACCGGATCGGCTCCCCCTTTTGCAGCCCAGTATATATCGAGTTCGCATTTTACAAGCGAGGGATCGGTATTTTTCATTAAAAAGTCGAAGGGAAGTCCTTCCTCCATGGGAATAAATTCCTTATCGTGGTTATGCCATGCAAAGTCCAGTCCGTAATCGCGGCAGGTTTTGCCAAGTATGTTCAGACGCTCGGCGCTTTTCCGGCAGTCAGCAAGGCTGAATGGTCCGCCGGTGTACCAGGGCCAGTAAACAACAGCAATTCCTGCCTTTAGCTTTGTCAGCAGATCGAGGCTCTTCTTTAGCTCCTCTTCAGACGACTTGAATTCGAAGCCGCCGGCAACAAGTTTTAATCGGGTTTCTATGAGAAACTCCAGGAATCCTTCAAGGCTTTCTCCCAGATAGTTACCGGTCTCAATTTCGGTATAACCGAAGGAAGCGGCTTTTTTCAGCGCTCCTTTCCAGTCTGCATTCAGTTCTTTCCCGATTATTCCTGAAATGAATCCGAAGTCCTTAAGTTTTTTCTCCTGATTCGCTGAGTACAGATCAGTTGCGAGAGGTGAAAGGACCAGAACTGCTGCAGTTTCTGAGATAAATTTCCGGCGTGTTATCATATTTGTCATTTTAGAATTTTGGTAAAGCCCAGGGTTCACGATATACCGGTACAATTAGTCTGTTTGCCGCTTCGCTGTTGGTAAAACGGTTATTTGCCTCATCCCATAGAAGGACCGGTTCTCCCGTTCTTGCAGCAATATTTGCGAAATGGACATGAAGAGCTGCAGCCCGGCCTGTCTCAGGAGGGCATGCAGGTCTGTTTCCGGTTTTTATACATGAGATGAAGTTTTTAACATGTTCTCCATGTGACTCTTTTCCCTCTGTAAATTCATATTCAGGTGTTCTTGGCTTCTTTGATTCATTATCCCACTCGGGATATATAGTAAGCTTATTCCTGTCGGAGACCATTGTTGCATCATCTCCTATGAATTCAAGGCCGTAGGGCATATCCCACGGACCTTTCTGCACTCCGCCCGTGACGTTGTAGTTTATAACAAAATCGCTGTATGGATAAACCACCGACATGGTATCAAACGTCTCCCTGGCCCTGGGTTCGTGAAATGTGTTTCCGCCATAAACAAGCACCTTACTGGGAGGACCCGCAATTTCCTTTGCCCACAGACCGATATCCAGAAGGTGGACTCCCCAGTCGGAAACCAGTCCCCCTCCATAATCCCAGAAATGCCGCCAGTTGCCATGGAACCTTGAATTGTTGAAAGATCTTTTTGGAGCAGGCCCGAGCCACATATCAAAATCGACACCTGCCGGTACCGGTTCATCGGGTTCTATACTGCTTCCAGCCCCATACTCAAAGTTTGCCCAGATATTGATTTTGCGCAGCTTGCCTATCTGACCGCCCTTAATGAATTCCATTGCTTTCTGAAAAATAAATCCGCTTCTCTGCTGCTGACCGATCTGAACAATCCTGTCTCCATAGTATTTCGAGGCATTTACAATTATGTTGCATTCAGCAATGGTATTGGCCATCGGTTTCTCAACATAAACATGCTTGCCCGCCTGCAGGGCGCTTACCAGAATTAAGCAATGCCAGTGATCGGGGGTCCCTACAATCACCGAATCAATATCCTTCTGCTCAAGCAGCTTCCGGAAATCTTTATAAAGCCGGGGTGTCTGATTGAATCTCTTCTGCACTTCAGCAGCCCTGGTATTCAGTACGGAATCGTCGATGTCGCACAATGCCACACATTTAACTCCGGGATTGGAAAGATGATGCTCGAGGATCCCGAAACCCATGTTCCTGCATCCGATAAGTGCAACATTGAGGATATCAGAAGGATCCGGTGTTTTTTCTGTAGCATGGGCCGGCATCAGTCCGGCAATGCCGACTCCGGCAGCTGTTATCGCTGTGCTGTTGATAAAGGTTCTGCGGTTCATTCAGGTTAGCTTTTTAATGGATTTGTTACTAATTTAACAGTGCGTAAGGGAGTAATAA
>JAVEZS010000021.1:40868-51272 GCA_034002885.1 Bacteroidales bacterium | reverse complement strand
GTACTGACCTATGCAGAACGGGAACTTGTAACTATCTCAGTCCTCAGCTCAATCGGAGGAGCAGAACCAATGCTTCGCAGTCATTTAACCATTTGTCTGAATGTTGGTTTAACCCCTGCCCAGTTGAAAGAATTTGTGGATGTCATAAGATCTGGTCCGGGTGAAAAGGAAGCCGGCGCCGCTCAGGCAGTTTTAAACGAAGTTCTCAAAAACAGACAGTTACAATAAGCTTAAGGAAGGATATCGGATTATAATCAAGATCTCAGGTCAAAAAATTAAATAATGATTCATGATGAAACATAGTTACAAAATAAGTCTGTTTCTACTGATCATCCTGATTGCAGGTTGTGATTTGGAAAAGAAAACAGAAGAAACGACAGGGCAAAGTGCTTCAGGTTTTGCAAAAGGTGAAAAAATAAACAGTGCCAACTTTACCGGAACGGTGTGGCTTAACATGATGGGGGCAACCGACTCCACCTTGCATGTCAACTATGGCAATGTAACCTTCGAGCCCAAAGCAAGAACAAACTGGCACTCCCATCCTGGTGGTCAGTTACTGCTTATAACCGGGGGGAAAGGCTATTACCAGGCCCTGGGAGAACCTGCACGGTTATTACAAAAAGGCGATAATGTGGAAATCCCGCCAAATGTTGTGCACTGGCATGGCGCAGCTCCTGACAATGAATTTTCACATATTGCCGTAAGCCTTAATACAGACAAGGGAGGAGCAGTCTGGCTGAAGCCTGTTACTGAGGAAGAATACAGCGGGATAAAATAGGATAACACAGGATATGCAAAAGGTATTACTGAATAACGGAACAGAGATGCCCATATTAGGCTTTGGTGTTTTCCAGATACCGGATCAGGGGGAATGTGAAAAAAGTGTCCTTGAGGCCATTGAAACGGGTTACCGGTTAATCGATACTGCAGCCTCATATCTGAATGAAGCTGCCGTTGGAAATGCCATCAGAAAGAGCGGAGTGGCAAGGGAAGACTTATTTATTACAAGCAAACTCTGGGTTCAGGATAGTGGCTATGAAAACACAAAAAAGGCATTCGAGAAATCATTAAATAAACTTCAGTCAGACTATCTGGATCTATACCTGATTCATCAGCCTTTCGGCGATGTTCACGGTTCATGGAGAGCGATGGAAGAACTATACAGGGATGGAAAGGTTAAAGCAATAGGCGTCAGCAACTTCCATCCCGATCGTGTAATGGATATTATAGCTTTTCATGAGGTTGTTCCTGCAGTGAACCAGATTGAAATTAATCCTTTCCATCAGCAGACTGAAGCTCAGAGATTCCTTGTAGAAAATAAGGTTCAGCCTGAATCATGGGGACCTTTTGCCGAAGGTAAAAATGATATATTCCATAATCCTTTGCTGGTTTCCCTGGCAGGCAAATACAAGAAGACAGTTGCCGGTATAATATTGAGATGGCTGATACAAAGAGGCGTTGTATCGATACCCAAATCAGTTAAAAAAGAAAGAATAAAAGAAAACTTCAATGTCTTTGATTTTGAAATTGATCCTGCAGATATGACTGCCATAAAATCGCTCGATACCAGGACCAGTGCCTTTTTTGATCACAGGGATCCTGAGATAGTAAAATGGATGGGCAGCAGAAAACTTGATATTTAAAGTAAAGCTTATACGGATGAAAAAAATCATTATTCAGCATTTCTTTCTCTTTTTTACTGTGACCTGCGGTTTCTCTCAAACCAATCCGGTTATCCATATTTTTCCCCAGGGTACCATATTGCATGGTAACATACCGTACAACAACGATACCCTGTCAAAACATTTGCTCGATATTTATCTGCCTGCGAATGCAAATGGTAAGCTGCCGCTGGTAATATTCATTCACGGAGGCGGCTGGCTTAGTAACGATAAATATGCCGATATGGGATACATGAAAAAAACTGTTGCTGAAATAATAAACAACGGCTTTGCCCTTGCTTCCATTGACTACCGTTTCAGCACACAGACAGTTTTCCCGGCTCAGATGCTTGATTGCAACCGGGCCATATCATTTTTGTATGACAATGCCGGAAAGTATGGTTTTGACGTTAACCGTATTGCTGTTATGGGTTTTTCTGCAGGCGGGCATCTTGCTTCAATGGTGGGTTTATCGAAGAATAATAATATCGATTCATTTTTTATGCCGGGTACAACCAGGTCGTTTTCGTTCAGAGCGGTTGTGGATTTTTACGGCCCGGCTGAATTAATAATGTTTCCCGGAGCCGGAGATGCAAAATCACCGGAAGCATTGCTGATTGGTGCTGCCCCGCTCGACCGTCCCGATCTGGCCAGAACAGCCAGCCCTGTTACTTATGTTGACAAAGATGATCCTCCTTTCCTAATAATTCACGGAGAGAAGGATAATCTCGTTTCCCCTGATCAGTCACGGCTGCTGAGTTCATGGCTTACACTGGCAGGTGTTCCGAATGAACTTATTATGGTAATGGATGCACCACACTTCGGAGCAATGTTTGATGCTGATGAAATAAGAAAGAAGGTGATTGATTTTTTGAAACTGAATCTGAAATAAAACAACTTATAACTTAACATTCGTTATTATGCTCTGTTTTTTCTTTTTCCTGAAATATAATACTGCCTGTAAATCAGTATTTAATAATTTTATCTCAGTGGTTTAATATAGAGAAGTTTTATATGAAGATAAAAAATGATTAACAAAAAAACTATTATGAAAGCATTATTTACAGGCTTGTTCTTAATCATCCTGGGTTCGCAATTAACCTTTGCACAGAAACCTGCCGCCCAGACCTTCACAAAGGAAGAGCAGGAAATAGTCACACTCTCCAGGGACAAATGGCAATGGATGGCAGACAAGAATGTGGAGCCGTTGAATGACCTCTTTCATGAAAAAGCCATGTTCGTACACATGGGAGGATCATGGGGCAAAACCCGTGAAATTGACGTTATCAAAAGTGGCGGTATATGGTATAAAAAAGCCGACGTTCATGAAATAATCGTGAATTTTGTTGATAAAACCACTGCGATCCTGCTGAACAGGATAACACTCACAGCAGAGGTTGGCGGTAATGAGGTTATAAGCCACTTCATGGTTACGGAAGTATATGTCAGGCCTGAAGGCAGTTGGAAACTTGGATCACTGACATTTAGCAGACTTAGTGCACCTCCTCCACAGCAATAAGGTGGTGAGGAAATTTACAGGAGAAAATGGGCAGAAATTGATTCGCTTTAATTCGCTGTTTTTTCGTTTTAATATATTTCATGACAAACCATCACATGATCTAATTACCTTTATTAATTAAATAAAAACTATGAGAAGAATTAATCTACTTTACACTGCGGTTGTTTTCTTAGTATGCAGCTCCCAGATCAATGCACAGGATTGGCCCCGGTTCCTTGGACCAAACGGGAACAGCACTTCACCCCAGAAGGGCCTGCTTCGTTCATGGCCTGATGGAGGCCCTTCTGTTCTGTGGACAACAAATGTCGGTCCCGGTTACGGCGGCCCTGTAATCCAGGCAGGAAAAGTATACCTGCTCGACAGGGACGATAACACGGGCGATATTATGAGGTGTTTTGATTTTAATACCGGAAAGGAATTATGGAAATACAGTTATAACGCACCGGGATCAGTTTCATATCCGGGGTCTAGAAGCGTTCCGACAATCGATGGCAACAGGATCTATTCCTGCGGCCCTTACGGTGACCTGTACTGCATCGACATCAACACCCATAAACCTCTATGGAACAAAAACATAATGAAGGATTTCGGCGGAACCAAACCTCCTGTTTGGGCTATATCCCAATGCCCGCTTGTTTACGGTGACCTGCTTATCGTGTCTTACTCGAAGGATCCAAATTCCGGACTGGTTGCCTATAATAAACTGACCGGAGCCATCGTATGGAAGACTGAAGCCATCGGCAATGAAACTTATGCCAGCCCTTCTATTGCGAAGATTTCAGGAGAGGATCATCTCGTGATGGTATTTTCATCCACTAATACCTTTATGCACAAGGAAGCCCCCGTAACCAAGGGAAAGATACTCGGCGTGAAACCACAGACAGGTCAGATCCTCTGGGAATACAATAACTGGGAGAATATGATTCAGACAGGACCGACTTTTGATGCAGGTGAAAACAGAATTCTTGCAGTGGGAGGATATGAACTGGGAACGGCAATGATAAAAGTCGGGAAAAAGGCAGATGGCAGCTATACTGTAACAGAACTTTTCAGACATAATGATTTCGGCGATCATACAAAATCTCCAATATTGCACAACGGTTATTTCTATGCCCAGTTCTCTACAAACAGCAAACGCGATGGTCTTGCCTGTATGGACATGAATGGAAAGGTTATGTGGAAAACGATGCGTAACCCGCTTTTTGATAAAGGCAGCATGATACTGGCCGACGGTCTGATACTGGCTACAGATGGCAATAAAAGCCTGTATCTTATACAGCCTGATCCTTCAGGATTCAAGCCGCTGGCTTCAGCCGAGATGCTTGAAATGGGCCAGAACTGGGCCCCGATAGCTCTTGTCGATGGGAAATTATTAATCCGGGATCAAAAACAGCTGAAATGTGTTAAGGTTACCAAATAAATAAAATCCCAGTTATCATGAAAAACAGAAAATTAAATACAACGCTGATTCTTCTGTTAGTCAGCACATTTATTATTCAGGCGCAGGACTGGCCTCAGTTCCTTGGACCAAACAGAAACAGTACCTCCGCTGAGAAAGGTATTCTGCGGTCTTGGCCTGCCGGCGGTCCTGAAGTTCTCTGGACTGTAAACGTTGGTCCGGGCTATGGCGGACCGGTAATCAAGGACGGCAAAGTTTATCTTCTTGACAGAGATGACAAGACAGGTGACATTATGAGGTGTTTTAACCTGGCCGACGGCAAGGAACTTTGGAAATACAGCTATAATGCTCCCGGTTCTGTTATGTTCCCGGGATCGCGCAGCGTTCCTGCAGTGGACGGCAAATATGTATATTCCTGCGGCCACAACGGCGATCTGTATTGCATAGATATCAATACTCATAAACCTGTCTGGAACAAGAACATCTGGACTGATTTCGGTGGAGCAAAACTTCCTATCTGGGCAATCACCCAAAATCCTCTTATATACGGTAATCTGGTGATTGTTTCAGCCCAGGCGCCTGAAGCCGGGGTGGTTGCATACGATAAGCTTACCGGTAAAATGGTATGGAAAACACCATACCTCGGAAATGAATCCTATGCCAGTCCCTCTGTTGTGAAAATTGACGGAAAAGATCATATTGCTATAGTTGTTTCTTCAACCAATCCTGTCGGAAACCGTGGTCTGCCCCAGACACCTGGCAGGGTTGTCGGGATGGAGCCGTCGTCAGGAAAGATCCTTTGGGAATACAACGACTGGTTATGCCATATCTCGGTACCAAGCGCATTTGATGCCGGCGAAAACAGGGTGCTTGTTGTTGGCGGATACGAACATGGAACAGTAATGCTGAAAGTAACTAAAAATGCAGATGGCAGCTATGGTGTAAAAGAGCTTTTCAAGCATAATGAGTTTGGTGATCATACCAAACCGCCAATCATGCATAATGGATATTTCTATGCCCAGTTCACAACCAACAGCCGCCGCGATGGCCTTGTCTGTATGAATATGGATGGAAAGATCATGTGGAAAACCACGAGAGATCCGCTCTTCGATAAGGGCAGCATGATACTGGTCGACGGTGTGATCCTTGCCACTGACGGAAGGAGATCGTTGTACGTCATTGAACCATCACCTGAGGGTTTCAAGCCTCTTGCATCTGCCGAGGTGTTTGCAGAAGGAGAAGCATCAGCAAATGATCCGATGTCCTCAAGGATCGGAGGAACAACCCAGAACTGGGCTGCGATTGCGCTTTCAAACGGCAGGCTGCTTATCAGGGATCAGAAAAGGCTGATGTGTGTCAAAGTTGTAAAATGATTCCCGTAATGGTATCTGTTCCCTTCGTTACATCGATGCCCTTAAGGCTTATAATATTAAGACACGGTAAACGCTGATCTTTAAACGGTATCGTACTATAATAGCAAACCGGTGAGTTAATGGCTGTGATGACTACCCTGAATTCCTGCCATTCTCACTGGTTTTCTTTTTTTGCACTGGTTAATGGGAGGGGTTACACACCTTACTCAGTTTTCCGACTACTATGCATTCTGATTTGTTGTATTCATTATCTCCCTGAAATATTTACTTTTGCATTAATATAAAAACCTGTCATATGCGAAAGTTCACCCTGGTTCTTCTGGCTTTTGTCGCAACCTTTTCCTTTATATCCTTTCAGGCTGATGCCCAGGGAAAAAAATCAAGGAATATCATACTGTTCATCGGCGACGGTATGGGTGCAACTCAGTGGTACGCGGGTATCGCTGTAAAAAAGGGGCAGATGAATATCGAGAAGTTCAGCAATACAGGATTCAGCAAAACCTATTCCACCTCTCATTTCAGCGCCGACGGTGCCTCAGCAGGAACTGCTATGGCATCAGGTGTAAAGACTTACAACGGAGCAGTGGGACTCGGCAATGATACCCTTCCTGTCAAAACAGTCCTTGAATATGCAAAGGAGAAAGGAATAGCAACAGGTATCGTAACGGCAAATACTCTTATGGAAGGAAGCATTGCCCCCTTTGTTGCTCATGAAAAATCGAGAATGCTTACAGAGAATATTGCTGCAGCCTACGTTGAAAATGAGATCGATGTGTTCATCGGAGGAGGATCGAAATTCTTTACAGAGAGGAAGGACAAAAGAAACCTGGTCGATGAACTTAAGCAAAAAGGATATCATGTTGTCTTTTCAATTGACGAAATCCGGAATGTCCGGCAAGGAAAACTGGCCGGATTCACCTCGCCTGAAAGTAATCCTTCCCTGAGCGAAGGACGGGGAACTATGTTTCCTGATGCAGTCGGGACGGCAATAAACATACTTTCAAAAAGCAAAAAGGGTTTTATACTGATCGTCGAAAACTCTTTTCCTGACAGAGCCTCGCACCTTGAAAACGGGGAACTGGTCGCACTCGAAACAATCGATCTCGACAATGCCATCGGAAAGGCATACGACTTTGCAGTGAATGACAGGAATACGGTCGTAATAGTTACAGCCGGTCAGGAGGCATCCGGAATGTCAATTGCCGAAGGCAGCATAACAGACAGAACGATAAAACCCAAATGGGCAGAGCCGGGAATGATCCACACGGGTGTCATGGTGCCTGTCTTTGCCTTTGGTCCTGGTTCTGATGTCTTCAGCGGGATACAGGAAAACACCGACATCTTTCATAAGATGATGGCACTGATGCGACTGAAGACAAAATGATACCAGGAAAATTGTTTTCCGATTGCGGATCGTTTACCGGTAAAAATCTTTCGCGAATAGAAAACTTCCGGAACAGTCTTCATCTAATCTTAATTCTTACAATTATGTGAGGTTATTATTATCACCCTGATATTCCATAAAACAAAAAGGATTTAACGGATTTGATTATTACCTTTGGTACAGGTTTTCATTGATTGTCCTGAAAAATTACTGTTATGAAAAAAACATTAAACCTCTGTCACACCATTTTCCTGTTACTTCTCGCGACTGTTTTGATCTCGTGTAATCAAAAAAAGCAGCTCGGCATTGCCACTTATTCCGTCAGAGGGATTGAATCTGATATTGAAGGCTCATTCAGATCGCTTGCAGAAGACGGATATGTTGTTATGGAGATATCAAATTATAACCCATCAGAGGGAAAGGTTGCCGGATACAGCCCGGCAGATTATGCGGCGCTGGCTGAAAAATCCGGACTTGATATTATTTCAAGTCATATAAACGCTTCACTCAACGTTGAAGATCCCGACGGAACCCTTGCTGAATGGGGTAAGATTTTTGATGATCATAAAGACATGGGATGCAAATATGTAGTTCTCCCGATGAATTTCTGGTCAAACAATGCAGAAGGCCTGCTGGCTGAGTGCGAACTGATGAACAGAATAGGAGAGGAAGCCAATAAGAGAGGCCTTAAATTCGGTTATCACAACCATAGCATGGAATTTGTCAATGTGCCCGGAACTGACCTGAAGTATGAGGATTTCCTAATTGAGAATACCGATCCCGATAAGGTTTTTTTCGAGCTTGATGTGTTCTGGACCGTTTTCGGCAAACAGGACCCGGTTGAATACCTGAAGAAATACCCTGACCGTATCAGGGTTCTCCATATTAAGGATGACTATGTGATAGGGGAGAGCGGGAATATTGATTTCGCGGCAATTTTTGATCAGTTTTACAGGAATGGCCACAAGGACTGGTTTGTTGAGATGGAAGAGAAGATGACCCCTGAATCGAGGGCCATGACAGAAGGAATGATGCAGATGTTCACTGACATAATGCTGAAAGGAGGCCCCAATCCATTTGCTCCTCAGCCTCCGGCCGGTCGGCCGGGCGACTCTCTGGAGCAGGAAGGAAGTGAGCAGCAGGCTCCTCCTCCCATTCCGGGTTTCGAACCCCAGACTCCTGAAGTGATTGCCATGAAGCTAAAGGAATCACTCGAAGGGATAAGCCAGAGCGCC
The DNA here is from genome assembly GCA_034002885.1 of Bacteroidales bacterium. GTDB lineage: Bacteria > Bacteroidota > Bacteroidia > Bacteroidales > VadinHA17 > LD21. The sequence continues at coordinate 42,701 of JAVEZS010000021.1, read as the reverse complement.
GAATTTCTCAGGAATGCGGATTTCGTGAAATAATCACTTCGGATTCTGGAATTTTCAGGGATAGTTATCCCCTTGAAAAACATTACAGGATAAAGGTATGTGTATACTTTACCATCACTGTTCTTCCAAAGAAGGATGGTAAAGCAGGCACTGAATTAAGACGGTTGACTCCCCTGAAATCGTTGTAAACTATATAGAAATCATTACCCTCCCGCGGGTTGTACCTGATCCTGAAATTCGTTATAAGCTCATCTTCAGTATTGACATACTGTACCAGCGCTGAAGCCGAAAGCTTAGTGCTGAGCATGTACAATGCCTTAACATTTACAGAATGAATATCAAGTGAATTGTGTCCTGGCCTGTCAGGGAATCGCAAAGCGTTGAATTCATAGGCTGTTTCCATTCTGAAGCTTGATGAGAGGTTAAAGTTGGCCTCGATCTCTGTTCCTTTACGGGTCCCGTCATAAAACTGCCCTGCATCAAAATCAATTCCCATGGAAATTTTCCTGTTTTCAGGGGTATTGAATCTTGTTCTGACTCCAAAGAATGAATATAATCCGGGGGAGATTTCTATGTTATCAGAAATTCTGAAAGGGAACAAGACCCCTTCTTCCTGGTATTCGGCATAAGCTCCTGCCCTGATGCCTTTCTTTGTACTGAATTCAACTTCAGGAGCGATAATCATCGACTCGAGCCCGCCGTCTTCAAGCCTGCTGAATCGTTCAATCCTCATTCCGACTGCATAATCGAACAGTTTTGATTCTTCCCCCGGAAACCAGCCGTACCTCAGATTAGAGTTGATACCCTGGACGGCTTCCATCCTGACAAACCCGATTCCCGGAGTGAATTCCTGCCCGGAATAGATGTATTTCAGATCATATGAAAATCCTTTCTCCGAACGTCTTTGCCAGTTTGCAAGGAAAAAAGACGGATCGAGTGACCCCAGGGTGTTATCAAGCCGGCTATCATAGGTTTGCGACCATTTTACATTCAGGTAATCATCTCCGAACAACCTGAAGATACCGTCAAGTCCATATGCAATGTTGTTCTCACCGTTCATTCCGATCCGGGAAGTAAAAATTCCCCCAACATAGCTGTTCTCGTTTATCACCTGCCTCCTCATCCTGAGCACTCCGAAGTTTTCTCCGGGTGTTGACTCATGCTCGGCGGTCTGCATGTCCATCAGACCCACATCCCATTTGCCGACCCTTCCTGTAAGCCTGGCGCCACCCAGAAGCCTTATCTGCTCTCGCCCGGCAATGCCGATATTCCTGCTGTAGAAAAGGTTATCGGACCGACCCCCAAGTGAGAAATCGAAAATACTGGACCTTTCCTGGAAGAACATCCGCTTCTCAGGGAAAAAGAGCGAGTATCTGGTCAGATTCACCTGCTGGTCATCTGCTTCCACCTGCGCAAAATCGGTGTTTGCAGTAAGATCGAGGGTCAGATTGCTGTTGATGTTGTACTTTACATCCAGTCCTGCATTCCACGAATAATCAGGATAAGGGTCATTCTTAACATATTCTGTTTCACTTTCATTCATGATCCAATCCTGAGACATTCCACCGATCAGATAAGGTGAAATGTAAACAGGTTTTGTGGGCCGCAGTCCCGTGAAAGTTATTCCGGCTGCCAGTGAAGGCTTGTTGGTCGACATGAAACCGTATTTCGGGTCAATTGCCGGATAGGTGTCAGTTTCATTGTTCGCACTAATGGTCCTGACGATAATCAGGCCCATTGTGACAGCATCACCTTCAGGTTTGAACTTCAGGCTTGAGAAGGGAATCCTCATTTCAACATACCATCCCTTGTCATCAACCATGGTCTTGACAT
>JAVEZS010000021.1:0-40768 GCA_034002885.1 Bacteroidales bacterium | reverse complement strand
GCACTAATGGTCCTGACGATAATCAGGCCCATTGTGACAGCATCACCTTCAGGTTTGAACTTCAGGCTTGAGAAGGGAATCCTCATTTCAACATACCATCCCTTGTCATCAACCATGGTCTTGACATCCCAGAACGTATTCCAGCTAAGGTTCATGGCTGAACCAGGTCCCGGACCCCCTGCCATCTGAGCATCACCAGAAATTGTATAATCAGTCCTGAGTCCGTAAGGATTTGTATAGAATGCCAGAGCGGTTTCATTATCTTTATAGGTGTCGAGTAAAATTCCTAAACCATCATATTCCTCCAGCTCTTCATCCCTTTTCCTGGTTGGCGAGAATATCCTTGAAGCGTCTCTCATATACAACTTTGCTCCTATCCAGAGGAATTCATCGTCATAACCAATCCTGATGTCACTGATTTCTGAGGGCTGCAATCCAAAAGTCGGCCTGTGCATAGTCAGTTCAAATTTGCTGAGCTTATCCCAGAGTGGCTCATCGGGAATACCGTCAAACGTCACATGGTCACTTAATCGTGTAACCGGAACGGCATCCTGTGCTTTCAAACTGTTGCACAAAACCAGAAGGAGTATTGGAAACAGTGTCAGAGTTCTCTTCATATTATCTGGTAAATTAAAATTTAGTACTTATTCTGTAAATATTGGAACTTTAATTTTTTCCTTGCCCCGGAACAAATCGAAGCGTTCAAAAACAAGTCTCCCTTTCTCCCTCTCTCCCCCTCTCTTCTTCATTCATTCCGTCCCTGCTTACCAGAAAACCAGTTTTTGAATTCCGGGACCCTGGCCTTGCTCAACACAACTTTTTCGGGTGTTTCGACTTTCAGGTTAAGCGAAAGCCTGCCGCTGAACCACAGATCGACATCCTTTACTGCCTCCCTTGATATAATGAATTGCCTGTTGGCCCTGAAGAAGTGAGCCGGATCAAGCATTTCGCATATCTCATCCAAAGTGCTGTCAATCCTGTAGCTGCGGTTGTCGAAGGTTAAGGTCTTCACTATCCCCGTGTCAATGAAAAAACACGCAAGGTCACTGACCCTTACCGGTATAAGCTTGTCGCCTTTGGCAGGTATCAGGAAGTGCGTCCTGTATTTTTGCTCCCTTCTGAAAAAATCCATGAGTCCGGTCAGGGTAGTCTGCATCGACCCACTGTCTGAAAGAGCCTTCAGTTTTTTCAGTGCTGCCTGGATGTCTGATACTTCGACAGGTTTAAGAAGATAATCCACACTGTTGACCTTAAATGCCCTGAGTGCGTACTCATCGTAGGCAGTGGTAAAAATTATCGGACAGCTTATGGTTATATGATTGAAAATCTCAAATGCAATGCCATCGGCAAGGTGTATATCCATGAATACTATATCAGGCTGTGCATTCCTGCCAAACCATTCGATGGTTTCGGCAATCGACTCAAGCGTGTCAACCACATCCATATTCCCGGCCTCAGTAAGTAGCTGTTTCAGGTGACGCGAGGCCAGTATCTCATCTTCAATAATCAGAACTTTCATCTTTACTGTTTGCTAAGTGGTATTTCTACAGTGAAGGACTCATCGTTTTTTGAAATGATTATTTCTTTACCGATAAGAATTTCGAACTGTTTTGAGAGATTTGAAAGTCCCAGCCCGGTTCCGCTTTCTTCGGTGTATTTCTTTTGAATGTTGTTCCTGACAAAAAGACTTTCATTAATTGTTGTAACAATATCAATCCTGAGAGGTCTTCGCTTGCTTATCTCGTTGTGCTTGATCGCATTTTCGACAAGTGTCTGAATTGTCAGTGGTGGGAGCAAGTATAACAGAAGGCTTTCATCAATTTCATGGTTCACTGCAAGGTTAGTATCATACCTCATCCTGATCAGATAGATGTATGAGTTCATGAATTCCATTTCCTCCTTCAGTGTAACAAGTTGTTTTTCATTGCTCTGCAGAGTATAGCGAAGGGCTTTTGACAAGGAATTTACATAGTTCTGTGCTTTATCCGGAGTATCCTGGATCAGGACTTTCAAAGCGGTCAGCGAATTGAAAAGGAAATGAGGGCTAAGCTGGTTTTTCAATGACTCATATTGCCGCTGAAGAGCCTCGCGCTTCAGTTCCTCGTATTCCAGTTTGATCCCCTGCTTCTGAAAAACAAGCCTTATGATAAGTACACATCCGACAACGAGGGCAGAAACATAAAAGTTCATAAAGTCAAATTCATTCCTTCTTCCGCGACCCGGTGGCCGTGTGTCAAAAATACTTGATACGGAATAAAGGGAGTGATTGAGTAAGCTTACCAGAAGAATTGTAAGACCGATTGCCAGCACGATTCTGGTTGCTGTAAGAGGATTGTGCTTATCAGTCGGTCTGAGGATGAAATAATTCATCACGAACATTACCAGGGCAACCAGGAAAGTAATTGAAGTTTCAATGAAAAACCGGGTAAAATCCGGTGTCAGGTCCCTGTGGTGCCGGCTTCCCCCTCCACCTCTTCCCCCGTCATCAAAAAGCATTTCCATTATCATGGGAAAACGGATTGTCAATGCTATTGCCAGGGAAACAAGGACAACAATAATAAAGTATTGCCGGAACGATTTTGTTTGCATCTGTTAGGTTAAAATGACCGGAGTTCGCCTGATTAAGTCTAAGTATAATATTTACCGATGCAAAGATACGAATTGGATATTCCATTACGGTTTAATATATGTCAATCAGCCTAACAGGGACCTGAATCTGATTTTTCAGGCATTGAATCGACAGGGGGTTCCCAATGCCTTGTTAAGGAAATACAACCTCGTTCTAAACCGTTCATACCTGCTTTTGATAGTTAAGGCAGGTTTGCAGGCTGAAATTGATGCTCTGTCCAATATGAGGGTTTACGGAAAGGAATGGCATTGATCGATGTTACAGCGGTTGTTATGACAGTGGTTTCACTTACAGGTTTTATAATGATATTCTTCATCACTAAAAGAAGATCAAGGGGACTTTGGATAGCGGTTCTCGGAACGTTAACCTTTGTATTGCTCACCATAATGTTTGTATAACCTGCACGGGATGTTAGAATCGCTTGTATGCTCGCGGTTTTAACAAAATCATATTGACTTCCTGTAAGTAATGTTGTTACTTTATATAATTATTTCAGTCAGTAACCAAAAAACTCAGCAGTATGAAAACATCGACCGGACGATTATTAACGATCAGCCTGATCTTATTTTTAACTACCCTTGTCAGCCACTCCCAGGACTGGCCTCAATGGAGGGGAACAAACCGTGACGGAAAAGCAGCCGGATTCGAGAATCCGAAAGCCTGGCCGGAGCAGCTTACACAAAAATGGAAAGTAACTGTGGGTCTTGGAGATGCAACTCCTGCCCTGGTGAAAGACAGGATATATGTTTACTCAAAGGTTGGTGAAAATGAAGTCCTTCTGTGCATTGATGCTTCTTCCGGGAAACAGCTGTGGCAGTCACCCGGATATCCGGCTCCTGCCGTAACAGGACCTGCAGCTTCCCATCCCGGACCCAGAAGCTCTGTCGCCGTTGCCGAAGGTAAGGCAGTAGCAGTGGGAGTTGCCGGTGACATTGCCTGCTTTGATGCCTCTTCAGGGAAACTTATATGGCGTAATGAGGACTTCAAGGGTCAGGTTCCTCAATTTTTCACGGGCATGTCGCCACTGATCAGTTCAGGAGTATGCTATGCCCACCTCGGAGGTCCGAAAAGCGGATCCTTCGTTGCCTTTGACCTGGTTACAGGCTCAGTTAAGTGGAAAGCCGACGTTGAGGCACCACCTTATGGTTCTCCCGTCCTGATGACGATAGATGGCACAAAGCAAGTGGTTTTCCAGGGACAGACTAAACTGACAAGCCTCAATCTGGCCGACGGTAAACAACTCTGGGAACTTGAAACCCCGGTTGGCACGGGTAGGGTAAACAATGCAGCTTCGCCGGTAGCAGACGGAAACAGGGTCTTTTATACAGGATTGAATAACGGTGTTAACGCTGCGGAGATAATAAAGGCAGGGAACAATTACACTATTAACAAGCTCTGGAGCAATCCCGAATTCACGACTGTATACAACACTCCCGTTCTGAAGGATGGATTTCTGTACGGAATTTCGAGTCAGAGCAGATTGTTTTGCATCGATGCCGGAACAGGAAAAACAGCATGGACCGACGAGACTGCACTTCAGAATTTCGGATCCATAGTTGATGCAGGACAGGTTCTGATTGCCTTGACAAGCAATTCACACTTTGTCGTTTTAAAGCCCGACGGACAAAAGTTCAACAAGATAGCCCAGCTTAAGCTGGCAGAAAGTGGGATATATTCACATCCGATCGTTTCGGGCAACAGAATCTTTATTAAGGATGTTGAATCTCTCACGCAGTATACGGTCAACTGATCAGAAACAAGGCGTGAGGTGTCAATGCGAATATATTCGGAATAATTAATTCGAATATTTTCGGATCTGGCGCCAATGTGAGTCTCAAGACGTAAGGCTCAAGATACCCCTGTGCCCTGCACCATTTCCTGTCCTCATTCCTTAATGCATCAGGACATGGTTGATTTGTATTTAACCACGAGTTACACGGAGTTTTGCACGGTGTCACAGGAGTTAACTGCATGTATTTGTCATTTCATTATCTCCGTATCTCCGCCTTATCGTACTTTCATCATCATTCTTGAGTAAAATAGTAAGAAAAACTTTGAATTAACTAAATTTATGCTGACCATTATCATTATCAAAATCACATCTTATGTCAGCAAAATTTACTTCCATGAAAAGCAGAAGGGTATTTGTCATTTCACTTACCCTGTTAATTTTCTTACTGACCGCGGTAATGTGCAAGGGACCTTCAAACGATGATTTTACCCTGATAGAAAAGGGTTTCATAAATCCGCCTCATGAGGCTGCGCCACGCGTCTGGTGGCACTGGATGAACGGGAACATAAGCAAGGAGGGCATAAGCGCCGACCTCGAATGGATGAAACACGTGGGAATAGGAGGTTCCCAGAACTTCGACGCTGCCCTGGCCACTCCACAGATAGTTGATAAGCGGCTTGTTTACATGACGCCCGAATGGAAGGAAGCTTTCCTCCATGCAACAAAGCTGGCCGACTCTCTCGGACTCGAGATGGCTATTGCCGGTTCTCCCGGCTGGAGTGAAAGTGGCGGACCATGGGTCAAACCCGAACAGGCAATGAAGAAATTTGTCTGGACCGAAACAAGGGTTGAAGGAGGCAAGCCTTTCAACGGAACTCTCCCGAAACCGCCCTCAACAACGGGTGCCTTCCAGAATCTTTCCATGGCCTCACGATACTCCATGGCAGGAGGCGAGCCGACTCCGATTCCTGAATTTTACTCTGACGCAGCCGTTGTAGCATATAAATTGCCTGAATCGGATATCTCACTGAACGAACTTAAGCCTTTGGTAACCTCCAGCGGCGGCCGGTTCAATCTGGCTTCCCTCACTGACGGCGACCTTGCGACTTCAACATTATTGCCATATAAAAAACCTGGTGAAAACTCATGGATTCAGTTCGCATTCAGTGAACCTGTAACTATTCATGCTCTTACAATCGTAGGTGGAGGCAATCCGGGTACCTTCGGCTTCGGCGCTGATGCAACCAGCCGTACACTGGAAGCGGGTGACGACGGCAAGACTTTCAACAAGGTAACAGATATTGTAACAGGAGGAGTAAACCAGAAAACACTGACATTCGATCCCGTTACAGCAAGATATTTCCGCTTTACCTGGAAAGCACCCCAGGCATCTCCATTTGCCGGACAGGACCTTGGTGATCTCGGTGAGATGTTCGGGATCAATGCTGCCATGCTAAGGGCTCCGCAGGGAACACAGGTGGCTGAGCTGGTACTTCATACAGTTAAAAGGATTAACCGTTTCGAGGAAAAAGCCGCCTTTGCCACTGCCACTGACCTTTACACAGCCATCACACCCGAAATTGATTCCAGTGATGCTATTAAAAAGGATGAGGTGATCAACCTGACTTCAATGATGAAAGCCGACGGATCCCTTGAATGGACCCCGCCCGCAGGGAAATGGGCAATAATCAGGCTAGGCTATTCTCTTACCGGACACCAGAATTCACCTGCCTCTCCAGAGGCAACCGGCCTGGAGGTCGACAAGCTGAGTGCAGAACATGTGAGATCATACTTCACCAACTATCTCGACCAGTACAAGGATGCAACCGGCGGACTTATGGGTGAAAAGGGACTGCAATATGTTATAACCGACAGCTGGGAAGCCGGAACACAGAACTGGACAGACAATATGATCGCGGAATTCAGTGCCAGAAGAGGTTATGATCTGACTCCATGGATACCCGTCCTGACCGGTCATATTATAGAAAATTCAGAATCGGGCGAACGCTTCCTGTGGGATTTCCGAAAGACTATCGGGGACCTGACAACCCAGAACCATTATGACAACCTCACGGATATACTTAAGGAGAGAGGCATGGCACGCTATTCCGAGTCACATGAGAGCGGTCGCGCCTTCATCGGCGACGGGATGGAAGTGAAAAAGAATGCAGCAATTCCGATGAGCGCTACATGGACACCCGGAGGACTTGATCCCGGACCAGAGGTTGCCACACGTTACAAAGCTGATGTTCGTGAATCAGCATCCGTATCACATATCTACGGACATAAATATGTTGCCGCCGAGTCACTGACAGCCATAATGAACGCATGGAGTTACTCTCCCGAAAAACTGAAACCCACCGCTGACATGGAAATGGCCAACGGACTTAACCGTTTCGTTATTCATTGTTCCCCTCACCAGCCGGTAAATGATAAAATCCCGGGACTCGGTCTCGGTCCGTTCGGTCAGTGGTTCACACGTCATGAGACATGGGCCGAACAGGCAGGAGCATGGATCGACTACCTGGCCAGAAGTTCGTGGATGCTACAGCAGGGAGAATTCATCGCTGATGTAGCCTGGTACTATGGCGAGGACAACAATGTCACAGCCCTTTACCACGAGAAGCTTCCCGATGTTCCCGAAGGATACAACTACGACTTTGTAAACGCTGACGCCCTGGTGAATGTGCTTGGCGTGGAAAATGGCAAGATAACCACTCCTGCCGGTACAACCTACAAACTGCTGGTTCTGGATGCAAACGCACGGTATATGACTCTCCCTGTTCTGAAAAAGATTGATGAACTGGTGAACGGCGGAGCAGTTGTAGCGGGTGACAAACCTGTAGCAACACCCAGCCTCAGCGATGATGCTTCCGAATTCAAAGCCATTGCCGACAGGTTGTGGGCAAATGAAAAAGGAGAAAACACAATCGGTAAAGGTAAAGTACTGGCCGGGATGAAGGCAGGAGAAGCCCTTGAGGCAATGAAGATATCTCCTGATTTTTCATACTCTAAACCACAGGATGACACAAGACTGATGTTCGTCCACCGTAAAGCCGGCAATGCCGACTTCTTCTGGGTTAATAACCGGAAAGCCGCTGTGCAGGACCTCGAGGCTGAATTCAGGGTAACAGGAAAGGAAGCGGAGATCTGGCATCCGGAGACAGGCAGAATGGAAAAGGTATCATACTCCATCGGTGAAGGCAATACAAAGGTCCCGTTGCATCTCGAAGCAGAGGATGCTGTTTTCGTGGTGTTCCGTAACAAGGCACGTAAGGCTTCATTTACAGTTCCCTCTCCGGTGGAAAAACAGCTGGCATCCATTGAAGGACCCTGGACGGTGAAATTCCAGGAAAAGAGGGGAGCACCTGCAGAAGCAACCTTTGAATCGCTCACACCATGGAATGAAAATGCGGATAAAGGAATAAAATATTTCTCGGGCACCGGATCTTACACAAAGACCCTTAATTCTCCGGCAGAATGGTTTAGTGAAGGATCTGAACTGTGGCTCGATCTGGGTAGTGTGAAGAACCTTGCAGAAGTGATTGTAAACGGTCAGTCGATGGGAATTGTCTGGAAAACTCCGTTCCATGTGGATGTAACAGAAACTCTTAAAGAAGGAGAAAACACACTTGAGATCAGAGTGACCAACCTCTGGGTCAACAGGCTCATCGGCGACCAGCAGCCTGATGCCGGGGAGAAAATCACCTACACAACCATGCGGTTCTATAGGGCGGATGCACCTTTGCTTCCTTCAGGGCTGTTTGGGCCGGTTCAGATCATTAGCAGATCTATATAATGACCAGGATTTTAAATAATTAATCCAAAAGAAAATGAAAAGGCAGTATTTACTCATTGTTGTTTTCCTTGGTGCATTACTTCACGTAAATGCCCAGACTGACAAACAGATGGACTCCTTCATCAGCAAGCTGATGTCGCAGATGACGCTTGAAGAAAAGATCGGACAGCTCAATCTGCCCGTATCGAACATGTTCATCGCCGGCGAACGGAAAGCCGGTGAACTGAGCCCCATGGAGCAGAGGATAGCCAAAGGAGAGATCGGCGGGCTTTTCGGAATGAAAGGCTCAAAACAGATAAGGGAGATCCAGAAGGTGGCCATTGAAAAAAGCCGTCTTAAAATACCCCTGTTGTTCGGGCTTGATGTGATACATGGTTATGAAACCACATTCCCGATACCTCTTGCCCTGGCAAGCTCCTGGAATATGGAACTTATCGAGCGGGAGGCAAGGATCTCCGCAACCGAGGCAAGCATCGACGGTATAAACTGGGTCTTCAGTCCGATGGTCGATCTCTCCCGCGATGCCCGCTGGGGAAGGATTGCCGAGGGTCCGGGTGAAGATCCATACCTCGGAGCCGAGATTGCCAAAGCCCTGGTAAGAGGCTACCAGGGGAAGAACAATGATTATTCCGCCGAAAACACACTTATGGCCTGCGTCAAGCACTATGCATTGTACGGCGCCTCAGAAGCAGGCCGCGACTACAACACTGTCGACATGAGCCGCCAGCGCATGATGAACGAGTACATGCTCCCCTATAAGGAGGCCTGCGAACAGGGCGCAGGAAGCTACATGGCTTCCTTCAATGAATTCGAGGGCATCCCGGCAACTGCAAACAAATACCTGCTCGATGATATCCTTCGTAAGCAATGGGGGTTCAAGGGATTCATCGTTTCGGATTATACCGGGATAAGCGAGATGGTAAATCACGGGATCGGCGATCTGAAGACCGTAAGCGCAAGGGCTCTGGATGCCGGAATTGACATGGACATGGTAAGCGAGGGTTTTACAAATACTCTTAAACAATCACTTGCTGAGGGAAAGATTACCCAGGCACACATCGACCAGGCATGCAGGAGGATACTTGAGGCAAAATATAAGCTGGGCCTGTTCACCGACCCCTATAAATTCTGCAACGATGACAGGGCTTCAAAGGAGCTGTTCAGTCCCGCGAACAGGGCAATATCAAAAGAGATAGCGGACGAATGCCAGGTCCTTTTGAAGAATGAGAACAATATGCTTCCACTCCGTAAAAACGGCCGGTTTGCAGTAATAGGTCCTCTCGGCGATGCATCCTCCGACATGCCCGGATGCTGGTCCCTCACCGGAAAAGCCGACCAGTCTGTGTCTCTTTATCAGGGAATTAGGGCTGCCATCGGCACCAATGGTACTGTAACGTATGCAAAGGGAAGCGATCTTGTTGCTGATTCACTCCTTGAGACAAAGCTCAACGGGATGATGGGATTTGTCATTCCCGGAATGCCGGTGAAAAAAGTTCACGATCGCAGCCCCGAGGATCTGCTCAGGGAAGCTCTTATTCTGGCACATAACTCCGATGTGGTAATCGCAGCGCTTGGTGAAAATGCAAACATGAACGGAGAAGGGGCTTCACGATCAATCCCTGACATACCTGAGCCACAGGCGAAACTTCTCAGATCGCTGGCGGCCACGGGAAAACCTGTCGTGCTTGTGATCTTTACCGGACGTCCGCTGATCCTGAGCTGGGAAGATGAGAATGTACCGGCCATCCTTAATTCCTGGTTCCCGGGATCGGAAGCCGGGACATCAATTGCCGGCATTCTCTTCGGTGACGTGAATCCCAGCGGAAAGCTGACAACAACCTTCCCGCGGAATACAGGTCAGATTCCCATTTTCTACAATCATAAAAACACGGGACGTCCTCACGGTGAGAATGAACTTTATTCAAGGTTTAGAAGCAATTATCTGGATGTTTTAAATTCTCCGCTCTATCCTTTTGGCTATGGATTAAGCTATACAAGCTTTGACTACGGAGAAATAAAGTTATCCTCTCCGGAGATTTCAATGAATGGTAAAGTGAGCGCCTCAGTCATAATAAAAAACTCGGGACCCAGGGACGGGAAAGAGATTGTCCAACTTTATATCCGTGATGTTTACAGCACAACAACCCGTCCGGTTAAGGAATTAAAGGCCTTCAGAAAAATCTCGCTGAAAGCCGGTGAAAGCAGGGAAGTGACCTTCGACCTCACTACTGAGGACCTGAAATACTATAACCACAACCTGGATTATGTATGCGAACCCGGCGATTTTGAGGTTATGATCGGGCCGAATAGCAGGGACGTGAAGGCAGCAAAGGTCACCATCAGATAGCTTGAGGCGTGAGACTTACGGAAGTTTCCGCAAAAGTACGGTTTTGAAGAAGTATCCGGTAATCGGTATTCGGTAATCGGACTGACCGAATACTGAATACTGAATACTGAATACCCCTGTGATCCTTATCCCGTTACTTCAAATCAAAACAGAACACCAGGTCATGGTCCCTCAGATAGAGCTTGCCGTTGGACACAACAGGATGGGTCCATACCCTTTTGTCCTGTGAAGGAACTTTCGATCTTTCAGGGAACTCAAGTCTGCCGGATTCCTTCCAGCCGTCAGGAGATGCCAGTGCAACGGTCAGTGATCCTGTTCTCTCGTCGAGGCAGAGCAAACGGCCACCTACGCTTAGCACCGCACCTTTTCCGGGTTCAGCAACCCTATGGGTCCATACTGACTCACCGGTTTTAAAGTTCTGGCATACCCAGCCAGGACCGTCACTATAGCCGTAAATGTGATCTCCAATTAGCACTACTCCGCCATGGTGGTTAATCATGATTTTGTTCGAGTATAACACATCGGCAGTGAAGGCGTCGCCTTTTTTTGAAATGCGCAGAGCCGCACTACCTGAGCCATATCCGGACGTGACATAAACAATATTGTCGCGGTAAACAGGAGTGGGAATTGCAGCAGTTTTGTTGCCCGCCACATTGGCACTCCAGAGAAGCTTACCGTCTTTTGCCGAAACACCAATCGCGCCCTGACGAGTCAGTTGGATATATTGCCTGATTCCATCGATTACAGCTACGATAGGTGATGCATAGCCTCCCAGATCAGTGTATTCCTTTGACCTCCATACAACCCTCCCGGTGTTTTTGTCGAGAGCTGCGATTGTGCCCTGGCTTCCTCCGGGTGTGCAAATAACAAGGTTGCCGTCAACAAGTGGCGACTCGCTGAATCCCCAGTCAGTGCCTGACATTATGTTGCCCCCAAAGTCTTTTCTGAAATCCTTCTGCCACAGCATCTTTCCATCGGCAGCAGCAAGACAATGAATCTGGCCTCCGCCGCGGATTAAATAAAGCTTGTCTCCATCAACTGTAACCGATCCTCTCGGCCCGCTTCCGCGGTCCATGTTAAACATTGGTCCGAGATCCTGCTTCCATTTCAGTTTACCGGTTCTGGTGTCAAGAGCAAAAGCGAAATCCTTTCCGTTTGCAGCTCCCTGACTGTAGAGGGTTGTACCAACGATCACAGGAGCTGAATATCCGGCTCCTGCATCCCTGAAAGTCCAAAGCAACTGTGGCTTTTTTGCCGTCCAGTCAAGATTAAGTCCTGTCTCCTTCGAGACACCGTCGCGGTTCGGACCGCGCCACTGCGGCCAGTCCTGGGCTATTAATTCTGCAGTAGAACTAGAAAGCAGGACAACAATAGTTATGTAAGTAAACAAGTAGAATTTTCTGTTTTTCATCAACATGTTTTGTTTTAAGTGAATATCATCGCGGGCAATATGTGAAAAAAACAATAAAGCACAAAATTTGTTCGTCAAAATACATGCCAGTTTCACGCAAGGTCTCCCCAGAGATTATTTTGGACCTATTCACATCCGGCGCTTTTTAAAGGTTATTTTCTTATAGCATCCTGCTTATGGCGGCTGATAGTGACTCCAGATAATTTCCGGGGCTTCCTGCGTCGGAGTGATACCTGATAACTCCAGGTATTACTTTTACAATATTGGAATTATCTCTCCCGCGGTCATCAATATCACAGACAAACCAGACCTGAGAGTCGATTACCAGTGAATCCCCGCTGGAGGGTATCTGATCGACTTTTACTTCGGGCAGTTCAGTACGATCGATTACATCGAAGGGCCTTATTGTGAATTGCATCCTGATCGTTTTTATCTGTTACCTCAGCAAATATAAAGGCAAGCCTGACGGATCAGACAACTGACTGCTTTATAAAGGAAAAATCCTTCCTGATCACGAACCGGGAAGTTAAAATAGCTTTGTTGTTCTATCATAACCTTTTGAAGGTTTGAAAAAAATGATTTCGTGATAATCCGGTCACTTCGGCCCGAAAATCCGTTCAATCAACCTGAAAGTAACATACTGGCTGAATATTCAGTAAAGGTTGCCTTCCAGGGCTCTTATCAGCTCTGTCCCGGGATTGATTATGCCTTTTTGCCGGATCCATTATTCAGAGTATCTTTAAGGAAAATAACTGCAGCAGCAAATGGTTAAAATTTTAAATACTCTGATTCTGACATGGATTATTCTTCAGACCGGAAGTAATGTCCAGGATGGCAGGCTGCTTTTTAATGGTGTCTCACTGGATAACTGGCAGGTAATCGATTATGAGGGACAAGGAGCTGTTTCCGTTACCGATAGTTGTATTATTATTGGAAAAGGGGAGTTTATTTCCGGGATAAGGTGGACTGATGATTTTCCAACGACAAACTACGAGGTTATTCTTGATGCAAACCGCCTTGCAGGAAGTGATTTCTTTTGCGGAATAACATTCCCGGTAAAGGATTCATTTTTAACGCTGGTCCTTGGCGGTTGGGGAGGATCCCTGTGCGGACTCAGCTGCATCGACGGATATGATGCCGCAAACAATTATACGAGCAAAATGTTCCATTTTGGAAACGATAAATGGTGGCCAATCCGTTTGAGGGTGACCGATGAGAAAGTTGAAGCATGGGTCCAGGAAGACAAAATTGTGGATTTCACAATAGGCAATTCAAACCTTTCGCTGCGTATGGAGGTCGAGACCTCCATACCTTTCGGGATCACAACCTGGAAAACCACAGGGGCGATACGGAATCTGAAACTTCTTACCCTTCCGGAATAGTCATTGCCATACCCGGAAAGAGAATTTCAGTTGAATGGTTTAAGCAGAATAAAACTGCCTGGTTTACTGAACATTCATCCAAAAGAACTGTTACAGGAAAAAATCAATATCATTCAACGGCCTGATGAAAAGATCCATACAAACCAGTATTTCCGGTATCAGAACGGAGTACACATCCGAAGGACTTAATGAGAAAGATATTTCAGCCGATCCTCTTATTCTTTTCGATGAATGGATGAAAAAGGCGGAAAAGAGGATACCTGTAACTCCTGATGCAACCTTTCTTGCAACAGTGGGAACTGATGAAAAGCCTTCGGGGAGGATAGTCCTTTTACGCGGTTATGACGAAAGAGGTTTTGTATTTTATACAAACTATGATAGCAGGAAAGGCACAGAACTAAGGGAGAACAATAATGCATCCATGACTCTTTTCTGGAATGAGTTGTTCCGTCAGATAAGGATTGAAGGAAAGGTATTTATCCTGCCTGAAGAGGAATCCGATCTTTATTTTTCAGGCCGGCCCCGCGAAAGCCAGCTTGCCGCCCTTGCTTCGGAGCAGAGCAGAAACCTTGAGAGCAGGGAGCTTCTGGAAGAAAGGCTCAGTGAGCTGGAGAAAAGGTATGAGGGCAAGAACATTCCCAGGCCCCGTAACTGGGGCGGATACTACCTTTCTCCACTGAGTGTTGAATTCTGGCAGGGACGAGAGTTCCGTCTCCACGACAGACTCCTGTATCACAGGAATGACCTGAAAGGTGAGTGGAAACTTGAAAGGCTCTATCCCTAATCCGTTCCGAAGTGAGGGATCAGTTGAACCAGTAGGATACTTTTACCACTAGGCCCCTGTTTTTGGAAGTGAAATCACCCGTGTAGGAGTTCTCGGAATAAACAATGAACAGATCGGAAACAGGAGCAAAACGCCACTGGAACCGGATGTTTGTATTCAGGTTGTCGACCTGGTCGTTATACTGGACAAATGTGGTCAGGAAGATTTTGTCTGTTATCGTGATGTCGAGCTTCGGGCTGATAAGGATAAGTTTTGCACTGTTGTATGGTTCAGGTAATAAGATATCATTAAAGCTTGCTCTCAATTCAATGCTTCCGTATGGCTGGAACCTGTAAGCGGCAGAAACGCCGACATTCCACCTGGTGCCATTATAATATGATCCGTAACCGGCATCGAATGAATAGGTGAACAGCTTCCTTGAGTCGGAGTCAAAGCCCGCTTCTACATCCTGCCATGAGTAGGACGAGCCTGCAGGAAGGGGAACTCCTCCGGTGTTTGTCGGGCTGAATGATCTGGACAAAAGCACAAAGTTCTCAGAAGCATTAACATTTATCTGGCTTCTGTCCCTGAAGCCGATACTGTATCCCAGAGAAGTATTCCTGTCAGTAATATTGAAGCCTGTGTCCCATAGCATGTCATAATTCAGCGATGGTCCGTGGCTAAGTACAATTCCTTTTTCAGGGTACATCGTATACCTGAGAGTCGGGGCCATTTCATAGTAACCGTTTCGACGGATATAACCCATTTCAGAAATATAGTCTGCCCCGATCCATGATCCCGTCATGGAGGCCCTGAAAAAACGTGTCGAGAAGTTAATGTTTCCCGATGCAGCAGCTGAACTGGCTTTCGCCCCTGAATAAAATGACTGGTGGTAGAAGGCTTTTCCGGTCCACCTGTTGTCGGGGCTTGCGAGGTTATATTCAAGTCCTGCCACGCGGTTGTAGTCCAGTCCATGGTAAACAGTATCGCTGTAACTGCTTGTTATTTGTTTGTTGATCATAAAGGCGGAGATGCTTGACCTGCTGAAAACCTGCTGCTGCAGAACCGTTACAAAGTAGTTGCCTGCAGGAGTGTTATCCTTGCCTCCTGTCTGCATATCCATCAGTCCGATCCTGAGTTTGTCGTTAAGTTTGCCGCTCAGCCTCATTCCGGCAGTGACAGGCACATTAAGCCCTATCCTCCTGGAAAAGAAAGGTCTTGCAGCGGCGTTTCCCAGATTTGCAAACAGGTCGCTGTTTTCCAGGAAGAACTGTCTTCTTTCGGGGAAGAATTGTTCAAACCTGTCGAGGTTGGTGACCTGCCTGTCCTCCTCTACCTGTGAATAGTCGGGATTTACCGTTACATCGAGGTTTAGGGAGTTCGACAACATCACTTTGGCGTCAAACCCTGCACCTTTACTCCATTTGGCAGGATCGTCAGTCTGGAAGTCCCTTGTCACTTTCCCGGTAAGGTAGGGTATAAGGGAAAAGCGTAAGCCGGATTTGCTCAAGGGTTTATCCCATACCAGAGTTCCTGTATACGCCAGATCGCAATGGTTGAACTGTCGTGGCATCGGAGCCCATGCAGATTTTTCGTTGGTTTTCAGATCGAGCCTTCCGAAATTTATTCCCCATATTGTGTCGGAGTCATTGTATCTCAGATTACGGAGAGGTATGCTCATTTCTGCTATCCATTTGTCATCATAGCTTTTAACAGATGATCTCCATTTTGCGTCCCAGCTTATGTTTACTCTGCTACCGTCATAACCAAGATGGTCGTACTGCACTCCGGCCGCTGAGACATAAAATCCGAATCCGTTTGTCTGGTCGTTGAAGGTATCAAAGAATACTGCAAAATTGTCATTACCCATGAAGGAAAAGTCGCGCCTTAATGATTGAACAGGCCGTTTTCCGGGAGTAGGATCATAACAGACAGCAGCCAGGTAAATATCTGATCCGTCATGAGCTACCATCACAGTTGTCTGTGCTTTGGCGAAACCAGTGTCCGTGGGCGTGACTCTCTGGAACATTCCTGTCCTTTCAGCTGTTTTCCAAGTCTCTTCGTCAAGTATTCCGTCGAGGGTGATCTTTTCCGATGTTTCAGCTATCCGGATTACATATTTGTCTCTGTTTATTGCCCTGGACTGGCACAGTAACACTGATGATGACTGAAAAAGTACAAGGAATACCAGTAGGGTTTTCAGGTAGTTCATTTTCAAGGTAATAGGCTTAGTGCGTATTATGGGTTTTTAAACCTCAAAATATACTCGATTAAAACTTAACCTTAGCAGACAATAATGTTAAAGAGTATTAAAAAGCGCAGATACAGAGGAATAACACTCCCTTTCGAAGCCGGGTATTGTTAATATCTTAACAAAAGTCTTTGAAAGCAGAACATTTTCCGGCGGTCCGGTCGTCCTTTACTAAATTAATTGACAAGGCTATCATTGATAGCCCTGATTCCCTTTACATTAACACCTCGTGATTAATCAAGGCTCACAAGTGTTCCCCTTAACTGAACTGCTGGTGCCTGCATTCTTCCCGGAGGTCCAGGCATGCCGGGCATCTGTTTTGGACCAATCGTTACGCCTGTGACTCCGTTCATCTCATTGAATCTGCAGACTATTGTCTGTTCGCCCAGGCTTTCCTCCACAAAACGGGATGTTATTTCCAGTGTTGAGGGATCCGTCCAGACGAATACCGAACCGGCCTTAATAACCTGCTGAGGCACCAGATAAGCCGCATCAATCGACTTTGAGGGGGCACTCCGGGAAGGTGCAAGAAGAGAAGCCGTTTTTGTATTTGTAAGCTTCCAGTTATCTGATCCTGCCTTAACTACTGTTACTGTATTGTTCCTCTTCAGACCAAAACTGCATTCCTTATCCTTAAATGAAAAATAAACCGACTGGATCTGATAGTCATTATCCTGAAGGGCAAATTCCTTTCCTGAAATAATTCCTGCGAAACGCGACTCCGGTGCGTCTGAAACCGGGGTTTTGATTTTGAGTGAGGTTTGTTTTTTAACGAGTTCGCTGTATGCATCAGGATCAGAAGGAACAGCCTTAACTGATTTTATTGCCGGGATAAGATAATTATGGACCAGGTTCAGTTCTTCCTGGGTGTTTCTTGCGTTTGCCGTCAGCACAACAACCGCATCCTTGTCGGGGAACAGGATCACGAACTGACCGGCCATTCCGTCAAGGCGGACACTGTTGTTCCTTCCCCTCCACATCTGGTAACAGTATCCCTGCGCCCAGTCGTTTTTATCCTTTGGCATTTTGTTGTTTGGATCACTGCTTTCAATTTTGATAGAAGTAGCCTCTTTTACCCAGGCTTCCGGCAATAGCTGCCTGTTGTTCCATTTACCGTTCTGAAGCAGCATCTGCCCGAATTTTGCAAGATCTTCGGTATGAAGCCTAAGTCCTATCATCCCCAGATTTATTCCCTGTCCGTTTTTGTCCCAGTCCATCCCGGTGATGGCCAGGGGGTCAAAAATCCTTGTCTTAAGATAATCGAAGAGGGTCTGACCAGTGACCTGTTGTACGATAGCCGACAGCATAAAAGTCGCCATGTTATTGTACTTGAATACAGTTCCAGGCTTGTGTTCAGGCTCGGATTTTATAAAAGCTGCAATCCAGTCGTCTTCGGCTCCTCCTCCCATAGCGGGAGTTTCCTGACCGACCGACATTGTAAGAAGGTTCTGCACCGTAAGCTCCTTCATATTGGGGCCTATGCTTTCGGGCAGTGAATACGGGAAGAATGAAATTACCTTATCGGTCAGCTTCAGCCTGTTTTCAGACACGGCAAGCCCGATCCCTGTTGCAGTGAAAGTCTTGCTGGCCGAATACAGCAGATGTTTGTAGCCTGGACCGTATGGATCCCACCACCCTTCGGCTATTACCTTACCATGCCTCAGGAACATGAAACTATGAATTTCCTGCCGGCCCGTATCGACAGCATTCAGAAAATCAATTATCCCTTCAGATGAGACTCCCTCCGTTTCAGGGATACTTCTTGGTAATTTTTCGATTTTCTGTCCTGAAAGATTTGTGCAAAAACCTGCACACAATAGGAAGATCATCAAGGAAGCAAAACATTTTTTCATTATTGACTGGATTTAATAATATTCTTCTAAGAAATTACAATTTAAGTTTTCAGGCTGAAGGGCTGGTTAAGGAAGAGATTTCCTTGCTTCCCTGTCAGGATCGTTCTGTACCTCACTGACATCGTCCAATATCATGGTTTCGCCCTTTTCGGAAGTATACTCCGGCCATTCAGGCAAACCTCCTCCGTTTGGATTTCCGGTCCTCATGAACTGCGCAAGGGAGCCTGACATTGCGGTTGCCAGTTTGCGGGGTCTCGATCCTCCTCCCGTGTGAGAGATCTGAACATCGGTATTATAAAACCAGAAGGATATATCCATTGTATGGAAAGCTCTCAGGCGTCCGTCGAAAAGCGGGGGATTCCAGCCGAACCATGCCAGGTATACAGGCGCACTCTGCAAAGATTTTACATTGCATAATTCAATTGCGTTTTTCCTGTTACTCAGTACCATTGCCAGTATTTCAATGGGTTTCCTGTCGGGGAAACTTAAGGCGTAGGCATCGATTATTGCAGGACTGTTTTCACCCAGTCCGGGTCCGAATCCTCTCATAGTCTTTACCAGTTCCTTTGCCTTGTCGAGTGTGATATCTTCAAGAGAAGAATCAAAGGAGCTGGGTGATCTTTCATAAAATGTGGTGCATACTATCATCGGAATATCTGAAGCCAGGTCGGAAGCTGCAGGCGAGAAGGGATGCTGGGGCAGGAATCTTCCGTCAACCACTGGACTGAATCCTCCCATCATTCCTGTTGTTCCCGATTCCTCCCTCATTTTTGCGCTTGCCATTCTTGTCAAGGCATAATAGTCCCTCCAGGGCATCTCCTGCAACTTATCGAGTTGAGATGCATTTAATCCGGCTTCCTTGAGAATGTATGCTGCAAGTTTTTCCGAGTTGTTCTTTTCTCCGGATCTCAGTGAAGCCCCACTTAAAGCCACAGCCCTATGAAACAGCCCTTTTGCTGAAGGCATCGCAGTCAGAGTGCATACCTTTGCACCCCCGCCTGACTGGCCTATTATTGTCACATTACCAGGATCTCCTCCAAAATTGGAAATGTTATCGCGTATCCATTCAAGAGCTGCAACGATATCCAGCATTCCTACGTTCCCTGAGGCGGCGTATTTTTCACCTCCGATACCCCCAAAATCTGAAAAGCCGAGGGGACCAAGCCTGTGATTAAGTGAACAGAAGACAACATTTTCCTTTCTGCTCAGATTCTCACCATGATACTCGGGATGTTCAATGGAGTTGCCGCTTGTGAACCCGCCTCCGTGGATCCATAATATCACCGGTCGTTTTGTACCATCACTATAGCCTGGGGTCCAGACGTTTATCCCGAGGCAGTTCTCGCTTACATCGTCATAATGCCAGTAATCGGTGAAAGCCAGATATCTGTTGGCATAAAAATTATCGAGAATCTGGGGCGCTGCGTTGGGCCAGTAAACGGCGGGATAAATATCTGTCCATGGTTCAGGTTTCTGAGGTGGCATAAACCTGTTTTTCCCTTCAGTGCTTGCGCCATAAGGTATACCAAGGAAATTGTAAATGTCCTTATGAATAAATCCTCTTACCTTTCCATTGGTCGTTTCAGCGATCGCGATGTTATCACCAATGAAGATCACCTGTCCATCTTCCTCCTCCTTTTTTTTACCAACAGAAGATGTGCATGAGGTTATGGGAAGAGAGGCAGCAGCCAGTGTAAGTCCTGCTGTTCCGGCTCCCACGGTACGGATGAATTTGCGTCTGTCTGTTTTCATAATTTTTGTGATTGTTTAAATATTCCGGGGTCCTGTCTGATTCCTATTTAGTTTTTCAGAAGAATAGTTTCAATTTAGTCCGTTAAAAATCCCCTCTCAGATGCCTGGTGTACCAGTACTGTTTATCTTCACCTTAACGCATGGTTAAGATATATTTAAAAATCCAGCTTCAAGTGTTAAAAATTACTAATAATCAAGGATTATTTTATTTCCTGTACCCATCTCCACGAAGTCTTCGCCAAAGGATTCCCTTATCATCCCGATCTGTTTTGCTCCGGTACAATGCGTGGCGCCACACCTGACAACACCAAGATCCTTCATTTCAGAAATTATCCGGATCATCATCCGCTTTCTTTTTTGCAATTTACGAGATTCATGAAAGATGCCACCGGAAGAAATCTTTTACTTAAATTAGTAAGGAAAAACCTGATCACTTGCTCAATTAATCAGAAATAACAATATGAAACGACCGGTGCTTTTTATTTTATCAGTATTGATACTGGGTTCTGTTTTTTCCTGCCAGACAGGATCTCAGCAGAAAAGAGTTCTGACCCTTGGAATAAGGCATGAGTCAAATACATTTTCAACTCTTCCCGTAGCGATGTCCGATTTTACAGTCTGGCGGGGGGCCGACGCGTTAAAAGGCCAGAAATGGGCTGAAGTTTTAAGGGAAGCTGGAATGGAGGTCATTCCGACCCTGCATGCATACGCCTGGCCGGGAGGTGTTGTCGAACAATCTGCCTTCGAAACTTTCATGAACGAGATCCTCGACAGCATTAAAAATGCAGGTCGTCTCGACGGAATTTATATGGATATGCACGGAGCCCTTCATGCTGAAGGTTATGACGATGCTCAGGTGACGCTTATCAGGAAAATCAGGGAGCTGAAAGGAAATGATGTTCTTATTTCCGGGAGCTTTGATCTTCATGGAAATCTTTCTCCCGGTTTTGTTGAGGAAATAGATCTTTTAACAGCCTATCGTACCGCGCCTCACAGGGATGCTGAAGAAACGAGGGTAAGGGCAGTGGAATTACTGATAGATGCATTGAGTTCCGGATGGGACCCGCACATTGAGTTTGTGGAAATACCCATTCTGGTACCCGGAGAAAAAAGCATCACGGAAGTAGAACCACTGAATTCAATTTACAGTCAGATACCGGTTATAGCAGGCAGGGAAGGGCTTCTGGATGCTTCAATTTTTGCAGGATACTGCTGGGCCGATCTGCCCCGTTCCGCAATGAGGGTTTTTGTTGTTGCAAGGGATAAGAAATTCAGTGAAGCAGCGAAGAATGAAGCTGCCGTTCTTGCAAGTCAGATATGGGACAGCAGGGAGAAGATGGTAATGGATGTCCCCTCAGGACCGGCGGATGAAATGATTGACATGGCTGGAGCTTACGCCGGTAAAACGGTTTTTATTTCTGATTCGGGAGATAATACAACAGCAGGAGCTCCGGGCGACAACACCCAGGTTCTTGAAGCGTTGCTTAGGAAGGGAGCAAATAATGCCCTCGTTGCCGGGATTGTCGATCCTGATGCATTACAGGAGTGTTTAAATGCAGGATACGGCAACATTGTGAAACTAAGTCTCGGAGGGAAGAAGGACAATGTTTTTTGCAAGCCGGTCGATATTGAGGCAAAAGTGTTTTTTCTTTCACCCGATTCATTGATGGAAAGCGCCAGGGGGGCAGCTGTTGTTGAAACCGGCGGTGTTAAAACGGTAATTATCAGTAGTCGTCGTTCCTTCACCACGCTTAGGGATTTTGAGGAAGTCGGTCTTGATCCCCTTGATTTCGGTATCGTTGTTGTAAAGCTGGGTTATCTTTTCCCTGAGCTGCGCGACATCGCCCCAGTTCATCTTATGGCACTTACCTCAGGATTCTGCAACCTTGATATGCGCTCGCTGCCATTCAGGAATGTAAGGCGCCCCATTTATCCTCTTGACCCGGATATGGTCTGGAAGCCGGAGTAGGATGGCACTTTAGCAGGTTCTGTTAAGTTAATTTTCTGTTTGAGTAAGGAGATCCCGCATCCCGTACGAAGCGGGATGCGGGATGACATTTGCTTTGGGTTACCAGGGGGTTAGGCCGCGGCATGCGTCGCGGCCTAACCCTTCTCCGCAATATTCGCCTGTCATCCCTCGCCGAGCGATAGCGAGGCGGAGGATCTCATTGAGCATGCAGAAGTAGAATTACTCCCGATAGTTGAAAAACAACCAACTGGCAGGATCCGGGATCCCCTTAACCATGCAGAAGGCATTAATCAGGGCTCATTTGCTCCGTCAGGCCTTTTCCTTAATATAGATCCTGAAAAAAATTTGCACATTCCGAATATTAATTATTACTTTGCAGCACAAAGTACTTTTAATGGAAAAGAATCAAACATCAGCAGAGGATCTGAAAACAATAAGAAAGATCATGGAAGATTCGACAAAGTTTCTTTCACTGAGTGGCTTTTCAGGTCTCTTTCCGGGCTTGTACGCATTAGCCGGAGCCGGCATAGCCCATTTTCTGGTCCTTGGCCGCGGCAAAATAAGCTTCTCTGAGTATCTGAACAGCGGATCATCCCAGTTAACTTCAGGAATCAGCATTAAGCTGGGGATACTGGCTATATCGGTTCTGATACTATCAACGGTAACTGCCTTTGGTTTCTCACTACGGAAAGCAAAGCGTTCGGGGCAGAGTATCTGGACCCCGGTTTCCAAAAGGCTTCTGAACAGTCTTTTCATTCCGCTTATAACAGGAGGCGCTTTCGCTCTTATTTTGGTTACGCAGGGCCTGATTCAGCTTATAATACCTGTGTTTCTTGTCTTCTATGGCCTTGCACTGATCAATGCAGGGAAATTCACTTATGGAGAGATATTCTATCTGGGAGTGCTGGAGATTATTACAGGACTCCTGGCCGCCCTATTTCCGGCTCAGGGCCTTATGTTCTGGACAATTGGTTTTGGGGTTCTCCATATTGCATACGGTTTGTTCCTGTACAGGAAATATGAAGTATAAAACACATTCAAAAATCAATGAACAGATGGAGGATGTCCCGGCTTTAAAGAACATTGAAGGAGAATCCTCACGGCAGAAACAAAAGCTTTTCAGATGAAAGATCTTATCTCAGGGTTGAACAAGGTTTTTGAAAGCAGGATCAGACTGGGTATCATGTCGGTTCTGATGGTAAATGATTCATACGATTTCAGCAGTCTAAAGGAATCGCTTGACGTTACCGACGGAAACCTTGCCAGTCATCTGAAAGCGCTCGAGGAAAACGGTCTGATAGAAACAAAAAAGAAGTTCATCGGCAGGAAACCTAATACCAGTTACACAATTACTGATAAAGGAAGCCGTCTTTTTAAACAGCACCTTAATGCACTTGAAGATCTGATTAGAAAACAGTAAAATTAGCTTATGACGGGCTTTAAAAAGAATAGTGCATTTAGTCTTAAATATGTCTGATTATGAAAACAGAAATCATTAATAAGAATGAGAATGGGATTATTGACAACATCGGTAATCCTGAGCAGCTTGAAAAGCTATACAGGAGCAACCCGAAAGCTTTCAGGGATGAATTTGAAAGCATATATCCGTCAATAGAAAGCACCGAGGCTGCTAAATTCTGGAAGCAAAGGCTGGATTATGACAATGTACCTGAAAAAGGAAGATCTTTCGCTGTTTCAGAGATTATCACTGTAATCGGAGTCTGTGCCCTGACAGCGTTTCTTATCAGGATACCCGCCTTATTTCCCAATCTGTTCCCGGATGAGGTTTTTTATCAAAAAAACGCTGCCATTATTGTATTCCTCGGACTTGTTCTTTACACAATAATAATCAACAGGGTTACAGATATGAAAAGGCTGGCACTGATCTCAGCCGCGTTTTTAGTTTCAGCTTTATACATAAATCTTCTACCTTCCGAAGAACCCGGTGACGCTGTTATCCTTGCCTATATCCACATGCCTCTGCTGATGTGGTTTATTTATGGAATTGTCTTTACGGACTTTGAGTTTAAAAACCATGGACGAAGGATTGATTTCATCAGGCACAATGGCGATATCGCTATTGTTTTTGCCCTTATTGCAGCAGCGGGAGGCTTTCTTACAATGATCACTATAGGATTGTTCGATTCGATCGGTTTAAATATTGAAGAGTGGTATGCTGAAAATATCATTGTGGCAGGGGCTGTATCAGCTCCGGTTGTGGCGGCTTATCTTATCGGCAAATTTCCTGCCCTTGTCAGCCGTATAGCTCCTCTGATAGCAGCAATATTCAGTCCGCTTGTCCTTATCACCCTGGTGGTCTTTCTGATTACCATGGCAGTCACAGGAAAAGACCCATACAACGATCGTGATTTCCTTCTAGTTTTTAATGTCCTGCTTCTTGGCGTTATGGGAATAATTATTTTTTCTGTATCAGGAACTGCAGTGATAAAGAACCAGAAGATCAATGCTATGGTACTGTTTATTCTATCAATAGTTACCATAATAATTGATCTGATCGCACTTTCTGCTATTTTCTACAGACTTGGAGAATACGGACTTACCCCAAACAGGCTCGCTGTTCTTGTTTCGAATATTCTTGTCCTGATAAACCTTATACTGATAATGAACGATCTGTTCAGGGTTAACTTCAAAAAGAAGGAATTCAGCGCCGTGGGGAAAACAATATCAAAGTTCCTGCCTGTGTACCTGGTCTGGATAATATTCGTCGTGTTCGGGTTCCCTCTGATTTTCGGTTTAAAGTAGAATCTGTTCCGAACATAAACCTTATGTAAATATTATTCGGTTGGATTTATTTCCTGTTTTGTGTGGCATTATTCCCGGGGCGGGACCCGGGCTACTGGAAGTCGACACCCCATGTGTCGGGAAAGATATACTACCTGTAACGACGGAAATTTCCGGGCTTCTCAGACAATTAAACAGGGGTTGTTTTTAAGATTATTTTAAGCTAATGATCCTGTCCTTCAATCTGGCGTAGTTTTTAATCCGGTGAAATGTCATATAGTTGGCATCATGATAGTTATTTGCCCCTCCGTACTGATCGTCGAAGGCAGTGCGGCACACGTAAAAAATATCCTTTCCGTCAAACTGCCAGTCGACGTACTGGAAGCCATGTTTTTTAACGTCAGGATGGGATAAAAGCACTTTGTTAATTTTCCAGTTGATAAGATCAGGAGAGTTCTTTAATACCAGGGTATTCCTTACCGAGCCTGCAGGAAGATCCCTGAGCGGGTCAGTTATCATATTTGAGATTGTCCAGTAAAGCTTTGTGTTTGCATCGTAGCGTATAGAAAACTTCCTCGCTCCTCCGGCAAAATCTATAAACCCTGCAGAGGGATCAAACGAAGCAGTTGATCCGTCGTCACTTATTTTCACTATTGCTGCCATATCCCTTCCGGGTTCAGAAGTTGCGACCCGCAGGAAGTCGACCAGCTGTCCGTCCGGCGCCACAACTGCATTTCCCTCAAGCCATCCTCCGAAGCGTCCGTTCAGATAAGCAGAATCGTAACTGAGAAAATTTGTTGATTTCCAGCTCGAAGCATTCAGAAGGTCAGCTTCTTCCGGAGCGGAAATAACCATTGCGCTGTAGCGTACACCCCATTTTGAGGTGGTGGATTTTGCATTTTCCATAGCTCTCCAGATCCTTCCATTATGCAGGATCACTGGCATCGGGGCCGTGTGATACTCTCCCTCCAGAAGCAGACCGGATGATCCGTCTACTGGTTCTGTCCAGTGAACTCCTCCGTCGGATGAACGTCGTATTATGAGATTTCCGTGATGCCGGTATGTTCCCATTATGTAGAGCTGATCCCTGTGGACAAAAAGGTTAGACCAGAACTGTCCGTTGATTTCAGATATTTTGTCCCAGCTTTTTCCCCTGTCGTTTGATTTGTAAACTGCAGTCTTGGCCTGAACATGTTCATTGCTTTCCGGACCGAAAAAATCGTGACAGGCAACATAGCCGCCATCAGGCAGGATGCAAATTGACGGAGAACCAATATATCTTCCTTCTAAGGCTGGTTCATGATTTATAACTATCCCCGGTACCCTTGCGGGCTGTCCCTGAAGCCCGATGACCATTCCGGAAATCAGAACCATAGCAAATGCAGAAATTGATTTTTTGATCATATTTGTTAATGTATTGTTTTTAAGCTTATTGAAAAGTAAATATTTATTAAAGTCTATACAGAAGCCTGAAGTGCAAAAAATACTGAAAATTAACGAATAATAACAGAAGCAGACGGTTTCAGAAACAGGAAAACTTATGGAGATAATGTATGAGTTCCTGACGTCTATCAATTAGTGCGGCAGGGATACCATTGTATAAAAAAAGGACTCACAACGTTATTCAAGATAGAGTCCGATGAGTTAAGTTGCAGATTTCATAGTAATTATATCAGGATTATTGATCTCCACGAATTATTCACCACGGATTTCACGGAGAACACGGATAAAATCACGGATTTTTTTATTTGAGACAACCCGTGCATTACCTGTGTTCTCAGTGAACAGCGGTTAAACCAGAACCATTAATTCACCACGGATTTCACTGAGAGCACGGAATTAAGTCACGGGTTTGCTTATTGATTATCGGAAAAGTATTATATTTATGTGTCTCGATTGTATGGAATTACTTTATAAAGATCTTACTGGCAAGATTGTCGACTGTGCTGTGAAAGTTCACAAGCAACTTGGACCTGGTTTACTTGAATCGGCATATGAGGAGTGTCTTCATCAGGAATTAATGGAATGTGGTATTTCATCGGTGAAGCAGGTTCCTATGCCATTGATCTATAAAGGAAGGAAGCTCGAATTAGGATATCGTCTGGATCTATTAGTCGAAGACAAGGTAGTGATTGAGGTAAAATCCGTTGATTGTCTTAATCCTGTACATACAGCACAATTGATGACGTATTTGAAGTTGTCAGGGTGCAAAATAGGGTTATTGATAAATTTCAATGTTGCATTTCTGAAAGATGGAATCAGACGTTTTATTATTTAAAAAAAACAATCCGTGCATTGCCCGTGCTCTCCGTGAAACCCGTGGTTAAATAACACAAAGCAGATTAGATTTTTCCCTGTTTGTCCTGATCTTCCTAACCCTGGATAAAGCAAAAAGAGTCATTAGTGGGGTTAATATTAGAAATCAAATTTATATATTGTTCATAGTCAACATTCTGAAATTTCAACCAGACTGAAATTTTGATAGCGTCAGAAGTCTAAACAACGAATATTTACAGTAGCAGACGTTTTTAAAAAACAGGAGAACTGATGGAGATAATTTATGAATTCTTTTTTTACTTCTGTAAATGGAAAGTTGCGACATAATGAAGATTGTCAGAGCGGACCATTTTTCTGGTGTGGTTTTATCCTGCGTAAAACAAAATCTTTGGAGATTTCCTAAAATATTTATCTCAGACTTTTATTCCATTAACAGATCCGGCACTTCTAATCCATGAGAAGTACTTAAAACCAGGCATTTGGAAAACCCGCAGCCATATTTGACATGTCATTGGGAAAAGGGAAACTCAGCTTCGAAGTCCGGCTTGGATTTGCCCTGGAGGGGAAGCCCTCGTTATTGCTTTTCTGGTGGAGATACGAGCTTATCAGAACCGACAGATTCCAGCCACTTTTTCTGTTCCGGTGTAAGTATTCCGAACAGTTTCTCCTTGTGCTGCTCTCTCATTTTTCTCATCGCAGCCGCGGTTTCGTCCCTGAACTTACTCATCTCTGAACGGTTCTTCTCCATCAGTTCCCTGATCTTTTCCTTCTGATCGCCGGTAATACCCGGAATATTCTCAGGAATATAACCCTGTCTGCCCTGATACAACCTTCCGGGACGATCCATAAAGGCAGAATCGGCCCTTCTTCGATTCGGGTAAAAAGGCATGTGATAAAAGTCTCTTCCTGCAGGAGCCTGCCTGTAGTATCCCGGCCTTCTGTCCATATGACCATAATATGAATAACCCCTCCGGTACTGGAAATTGCTCATATCCCTGTTTCCGTAACTACGGTATCTTTCGTTCATCGGGAATCTCTGCATTCTCATACGGTCCGAAAACGCAGTATCTGTTCTTGCCTTCATGAGTGAGTCCCTCATGAATCCCCTTTGGCCCCTCTGGGCGTTCAGCTGACAACTTGCCCCGATGAGTGCCATCAGGAAAACAGCAGCTATGATTCTCATTTCTTTCATCTTCATTTTTTTAAATTGTTTCAGATAAGGATTATTGCTACACAGGCAACCGATACCGAAACTTCATATTTTAGACAACCAGCAAGTCATTTTTATTCTGTCGGGTTTTCGAAAATTTACATTAATAAAGATCTCAGGCAACAGATGTATTTTATACCTTTAGTTACTTATTAACCAATAACCAGAATGATGAAAACCAGAAATCCAAAGAATCTTTCAAGACGCAAATTTTTGGGAACGGTAGGTACAGCAACGGCGGCATTAACGATTGTACCGAGGCATGTGATTGCCGGGAGCGGCCAGAAGGCTCCCAGCGACATGGTCAATGTTGCGGGGATCGGTATAGGAGCACAGGGATCGGGTAACCTGAGCAATATCTGTGATCCTGAAGTTCAGGTTAACAGACCTCCCCGCACCAGAACAGGCCAGCCTTACAGCAAGGCTGAGCTCGCCAGGCAGGAGGCAGAGCGCGCTGCCAGGATGGCTCAGATGCAGGGCCAGCAGGGAGCGGCAGCAAGACCGCCCCAGGCAGCACGGCCCCAGAGGGAACCCAGAAAACTGGCAAACATTTATGCCTTGTGTGATGTGGACTCTGAATACGCCGGCTATGTTTTCGCAAGATATCCCAAAGCCAGGGTTTATTCCGACTGGCGCGAGATGCTTGAGAAAGAACCCTCTATCGATGCTGTGATGATCGCAACCACTGACCACAATCATGCTCCGATAGCAGCTGCCTTCATGAGGGAAAAGAAGCATGTGTATGTCGAAAAGCCTATGGCAAAGACTGTTTATGAATGCCGCAAGCTTGCCGAGCTTGCAAAGGAATATGACGTGGTGACACAGATGGGTAATCAGGGTCATGCAAGTGAAGGTACAAGGAGAGTTGTTGAATGGGTGCGTGCCGGTGTTGTCGGCAATGTCCGTGAAGTACACATGTGGACCGACCGTCCGGTCGGGTACTGGCCTCAGGGCGACATTCAGCGGCCTGCCGGCGTAAAGGTTCCAAAGAACCTGAACTGGGACGTCTGGCTGGGACCTGCACCGGAAAAACCCTATAATCCGGAAATATGCCATTTCGTCTGGCGTGGTCTCTGGGATTATGGCACTGGCGCAATGGGCGACATGGGTGCACACATTTATGATGCTCCGCTCTGGGCCCTTAACCTTGAGTATCCTACACGGATACAGGCCACTTCAACACCATACAACAGTGAATATCTTCCCCTGGCCCAGACAGTGACATATGATTTCCCAGAACGCTTCACCCCCGGTATAGGCTACATGCCTCCCGTGAAGGTGAAATGGTGCGACGGAGGACTTCTTCCTCCACGCCCCGACAAGCTCGAGGACGGACGCCGCGTGGGAACTGTCTTCTATGGCGACAAGGGAATAATGATGGGAGGTAATGCTGCAATGCCAACACTGGTCCCGGCTGATGCCGACTTTAAGGGCCCTGAACCCTGGCTCGAAAGGACAGGAGATATTTTTGAGGACTGGATAGGTTCAATCCAGAAAGGAAAGAAATCAAGCAACGACTTCTCCTGGGCGTCGAAGGTAACAGAGATAATGCTCCTGACAAACATTGCCATCATGACCCAGAGGTTCAACAAGACCCTTGAGTATGATGCAAAGAACATGAAGATCACAAATCTTCCGGAAGCAAATGAGTACTTCCATTACGAGTACAGAAAGGGATGGACATTATAATATCTGCGGTCTGACCGGCTGACAACCGGAATAAGTATAAATGGGTGAGAAGTTCTTCCTGAAAGGTTCAAAAGATCGTGAAAGGGAAGAACCCTCACTCTTGTTGTTTTCAGAGAAGTCTTGTGAAAAACCCCACCAGGATTAAAATCAGATTGCAGGGAAACAAATTCCCGACTTCTGATGCTATCAAAATTTTGTTTAGTTGAGATTCTTAGATTGCTGACTATGAATAGTATAAAATAAATTTCTGATATTTACCGCACTAACTCATCTTTTTGCTTTAGTCAGGGTTAGGAAGATCAGGACCAACAGGGAAAAATCTAATCTGCTTTGTGTTATTTAACCACGGATTTCACGGAGAGCACGGGCAATGCACGGATTGTCTCAAATAATAAAATCCGTGATTTTATCCGTGATATCCGTGAAATCTGTGGTGAGTCAATTTGCGGAGATCAATAATTATTAAATAATTGCCAAGAAATCTGTAATTTATCTCTCCGGACTCTGACTTGAATAACCTCGTGAATCTTTTTTTCAAACAATGCTGTCGCTGCCGCACTAAATATCAGAAGTCAGGAAATTAAAGCAACGCACAATGGACGCTTCAGGTGCTCTGTAAGATCCTTATCCGGCTTAATGTTTATTACCTGATGTTATGATAAGGGAATTATAAATTTCCAGTATCCGTAAGGTCATCGTTTCAAGGCTGAAGTCGGTCCGGACGAAATTCTGAAGCTTTGAAGCCTCTTTCTGAAAACGCCTGGTATCAGCAAGGTATTCCCTCAATATTCCGGCCAGGAGTTCCGTATCGGGCCCTTTGAAGTTTTTGGCGACAAAGTTGTTTTCCTGATAGAACCTGTAATTCTCTTCAGAAACAAATCCTCCCATATGCTGCTGGTTAATTGAAAGAACCGGGATACCCAGCGCCAGGGCATATATTGCTGCCCTGCCCACTCCAAGGACCAGTCCCGATCTCCGGATCATAGGCTCTACCTCCGGGACATAACCGTGAACCACACATATCTCCCTGTTATGATTCTTATTCAGGAACATGGCCTCTTTCGTGATATTTCCGAGCGACTTCCCGTCGCCTATGACATTGAATGTAATACCGGGAAAATCCCTCAGAACCTGAGGCAGGATTTCTTTTATTATGAGGATAATCACCTCGGCATGCCTTGAGTCTATCCTGCTTATGTATGTCATTGAATTAAGGTTCCTTTCTGAATCATTTTCAAACCATCTGACCCCGTTCTGGATAAATGCCGATCTTTTTCCGAGTCTTTTATAAATTCCATTACCGTCAAGATGCCTCTTGCTGACGAAAATTACCCTGCCGGCCCATTTCTCTGAAATTCGTGTACGAAGGTCATAATGAGGATTTCCATGAACTGTAACTACAACCGGAACTCTCATAAGCTTCCCGGCCGTGCATCCCAGAAAGATCGCCAGTCTTTTATGTGCGTGGATAATATCAATCCTGTTCCTTCTGATGAAGAAGCATAAATACACAAGATGAAATGGGAAAAGAATGTCCTTCATTTGCAGAGAAACAAACCGTACTCGGCTGTTGAGCCTTTTGTTCTGCAATCCCGGCTTTGAGATCACAAAAACCTCATTACCAGCTTCATCCATTGAGTTGGCAAGGTCTCTTACGTGATTTTCAGCACCCCCGAAATTAAAACCCGGAACCAGTAACAGAATTTTCATACAGAAAATAAGAACTGTGAATTGCCTTCTTTGGTATGTTTTGCAGCATTATTTTATTAACAGGTATTTCACAAAAATCATAAACCGTAATGATAACAGCTAAGAAAATTCCTGGAATTGATATCATCCCGGTTTCGGATCGGAACCTTTTTGTTGAAGTCATAATCCCTTCTGCCCCGTTAATAATTAAGAATTACATTTGACTCACAGTATTTTTTTGGTGGCATAAAATCGTATTTTTCGATAAGCATTTTATGGATGGCAATCATGGAAATGTTTGTTTAAAGACCACAAGATCAATTAAATATAACGTCTTACTACGGTGACATCATAAATAGAACCAGCTCTATCTTTATTTTTATCGGTTTCTTCAACTGAATCTTTATCTATTTTCGCCTCATGGCTTTTAATTGCCGGAAATACTGCATTATTTCAAGTAAATGTGATAAGGAGGAAAAATATGCAAAACCAAACGTTATCCGGGCTCTTCAGGAGCATCATAAGCATCAGGGATGCTATTATGCCCGTGTTGCTGGTGATATTTGCCGGCCTGCCATCAGGTCTGGCTGGCCAGGAAGCTGAGCCTTTCAAGCCGGGAGGAAAACCTGAAGTCAGGATTTTTACAAATCTGAGTTCTTCATTTTCAGATGGTGAATCCCGTAATAAATTTGATCTTACACGGGCTTATTTCGGTTACAACTATAACTTCTCACCAAAGCTAACAGGGCGCATTGTGTTTGATGTTGCAGATCCATCAGCCGGCAAGCTTAAGTTTACCGGGATGCTTAAGTTCGGGTACCTTAGGTATCAGACTGAAAAATGGACCATTACAGGAGGTATGATACCTCTTCCACACTATGATATCGGAGATAAAAGGTGGGGCTTCCGCTATGTTTTCAAACCCTTTCATGATGAATATGGTTTTGGGGGAGCCGCAGATCTTGGATTAAGCGCGGTTTATAAGATTGCGCCATGGTTCTCGGCCGATGTAACCCTGATGAACGGTGAGGGTTATAAACTTGCCGAGGCCGATTCAACGTTCAAGGCAGCCGCGGGAATTACCATCAGCCCTGTAAAAGAGCTGTCGTTGCGTGGTTATTTTGACACCATGACTAAAAATGGCACAGATCAGCAAACAGTCGAGCTGATAGCCACCTTTGAAACCGGACGGTTTATCCTGTCAACGGCTTATAACTTCCAGAAAAACCATAACCTTACCGAAGGGAATGATTATCATGGTTATACTTTTAACGGTACTGTATCCCTCAGCGACAGGGTGAAAATATTCGGAAGATATGACAATGTCACATCTGAGAATGTCGGTAATTCCACTGAACCATGGAATATTACCAGAGACGGAAAACTTTTCATGGGAGGATTTGATATAATTCTGGCTCCGGGGGTTAACCTGTCGCCCAACTACCAGGGCTGGAAGCCGGCCGATAGAGCAATGCCTTTTATTTCGAGATTTTTGATATCGCTCGATCTTAAGATATGAGCCGGGGGAAGTCTCCGGATAATACCCCGGTTGTCTCAGGATATATTTAGACCTGATGAATAGCCGGGTTTGCCGGGGAAAAGTACCGGGCTACCTGACCTCGAACTCAATGACAAGATCTTCGCTTCTTTTTATGCCGTAAAACACCAGTCTGTCGCTTATTTGCCGGTCAACAGCAATACCCTGTCCATACACGGGTACCTGAAGGGTTTCAATATACTTCAGTGTAAAGCCTGTCCGGGGTATTTCAAGAACGTAAAGCTCCGGCTTGTCGTGTCCCGTACAGTAAAGGCGGCCTTCCTTATCCCATACTGCTCCGGAATTGCTCTGCGGCATGAACTCCCGGATGACATTCTCAGGAAAGGTCCATGATCCGGTCTGGCGCCACTTCTTGTCGAATCTCACCACTGAGGTCCACCTCGAATCCTTTCCCTCACTTGATCCTGTTCCGGTATAATGGGCAAAGCCGACATACCAGGATCCGGAATGCATATCTATCCATGTGGCGGATCCTGTAAAAATCCCGAAACTGTGGTTCCCTATATGCTTAAGAGTCGCCGCATCAAAAATTTCTATTGAACTTGCCATCGGCGACTCAGGATAGTTTGAGGAGGCGCAAAACAGCTTCCCCCTTATGACAACACCGCTGTTAAGGTGTGTTACCCCGCTTTCCCTTCCATTCCATGCGGCAATAAGCTCCCCGTTAAGCCTGTGGTGCTTTGTGATGGTGCTGTTATTAATCACGTAAAAGTAACTATTGTCGACAGCAACTGCCTGTTTTGCTTCTTCAACACTGAAACGATTGATTTCCTTCGCTACCCGCACAGCCGGCTGACCCGTCAGGGAAAGAGAATACCACATGGATAATGCGATAGCCACTGAAAGAAAATGGACAGCTCTCTTTACTGTAGTTGATGATGTGATCATATGATTTCAGATTTTGTCTCGTGATACTTTCAATTACGCCGGTTTATTAATAAACCTGAGTTGCTGGTTGCTTGTTGCTGGTTACTGTTTCCCTGAGAAATGAATATTATAAATCAATAGTGTCTGAAGAAAAGTATATAATAATCTTTAATTTATTCACTTATAGCTAAAAATAATGATTTTCATATTGGCAAGGAATAAAATTGAATTTTCACTTCACTTAAGATTAAATGCTTTGCCGGATTTTCATGTTCTCACCCCCTGCCTTCGCGAAGCTCAGGCTTCCCCCTCTCTGCGCCGTAGAGAGGGGGATCGAGGGGGTGAGTTCGTGATGTAAGTGATATTTGATAACTATTGAACCAGCACACATCACCCGGCAACTTGAATAGATCACCTTGCTGACCGGACTGGCATTCAGGTTCTGCCTTTTCAGGTAATGTTTAAAATTAGCGATTGTCGATATATGTTAACCAGCCTCATTGTTGAAACAATTTGCTTTCTGTGGATATCTATGATGTTTTGCGACTGGACATATCTATATTTTTGGCACAAAATTCATTTCTATGCGCATCAGAAGGATAAGACTGAGAAAGGAATACCGGTTGAAGGTATGGCTTTTCCTTTTCTTTATCTTCTCAACCTGTTTGATTTTTATCCCTCAGCCGAACAGGGCTCTGATGGCCTCCTATTTCAGCACCAGATGCCGCGAGAACCAGCCTGTGTACAGTAAGAAGCTCAACGACAGGATTCCCGACTATGGGGAACAGGCCAGGCTTTCAGGAATTGAAAAGTGTGCCAATGGAAGGGATATTGCCAGGCGGGTGACGACCCGCAAGCTTGTAAAGGTAGGAAATACAAAATATTATGATGTCGGGGAAATGGAGCATAGCTTTCCGTACCTGACACGCGGCAGTAAAAAACTCCTCAGGGAGATCGGTAAGAGATACAGGGAAAAGATTGCCAGGGAAGGACTTAAGGGATCAAGATTTATTATTACATCGATGACAAGGACAACGGGTTCAATAAAAAACCTGGGAAAGGAAAACCTTAATGCATCAGAGAACAGCCCTCATCTTTACGGAAATGCGTTTGATATCTCCTATGCACGGTTCACGATAAGGAAACATAAGGTAACTGAATGCGACAAATGGTATATGAAGGAAGCCCTTGCGGAGGTCATATACGATCTTCGGAAGGAAAAAAAATGCTGGGCAACTTATGAAAAACAGCAGGGCTGCTTTCATGTTGTTGCAAGATGATGCCCTTCTTTCTGACAAAAAGACTTTTGACTTCAACACATTCAGTTTTTTGCATTTAAAGGTTGAAATTGCTAACTTGCCATCCTGTTAATTCAGTTCAGGGCATAATGGCAGTCTTCCCGTACCACAAATGATAATCTGAACAGGGGAGAGGTTCTTCCAGCCCGCCTGGCAAAAAAAAGTGGTCGCGCTTCTTTTGAATGACCATTGGAGCCCACTGCGCCCCTGGTTAACACGTAATCAGATTTAAAAATGCAGCTTATGGACAAAGCTTTTTTATCCGGAAGAATTTCAATGGCAGCTTTTGCATTTGCATTAATGTTCATTATTTTTTCATGCGAGGAGAATCAAATCCCTGATGAAGAAGAAGATGCTTCATTTGCAGTACTGCTTGTCATTGATGAAGACAGTATAGACAACGGAAATCCCCCGAACAGTTTCTCGGAAAGTGATGTCAATGATCAGAGTGCTGCAGTGGGACTCAGGATGAATCTCAGGTTTTTCCAGGATAACATAGGTGAGAGGATCGATCTTTATACCGGACAGGTTGGAGACGAGGGATGGTTTGCCCTTAAAACCATTCCCGATTCATGGAAGAGCGCTGGTCCGACGGAAAAAGGATCTCTTAACTATCTGACTCCGGGTCCGGGTCTTGGAGCACCTGTTCCGGATGACGACAGGGAAGTTCTGCTTGACGCTTTACCTGATGTCACACCTCTTCGGGCAGCAGGGCTTGCTATGCTTAAAGGGCAGACTGTTGTGGCAGTGGTTTACGACAACGATATAAGCATCAATTATTCTCCCCTGAAGGGTAATCTGCAGGGAGCGAATCTCGGACTGGTGACGTTCAAGGTAATTGATGTGAAGAAGCGGACAGACGGTTCATCGTCTTCCCTGCCTGCAGTAACCATACGGATCCTCGATGCTGATATAACGTCAGGACTGCCCCTGGTGCTTTTTTCAAACGCCCCCGTCCCCCAGTCATCGTCTGTACCGATGGATATTACACCTCCTTCTTCGGTGGTCTCCCCGCAGTTTGTTCCGGCGCCCTGAAAACTGAAACCGGTTGTCAGCTTGCAGGCGCCATTGACTCCGTACAAGTAGTTGTCAACTACTGTTAAGCAAGAAATAGCGAATGCCTGAATTACGTAATAATCTCGTATTTAATTACGTAATAAATTACGTATATCATTACTTAATGACAATACCTGTTATCGCTACGCCTTTCAGGGTCATTGTCCTTTGCTCCCGGACGGGCTTCTGACAGCCCTAGCCCCTTTACCGGTTTCTGACGGCCTTCTTCACCGCTGTAAGTCCGATAAAACAGATTAAGGCACTATTTTCATATATTTGAGCGCAGAACACTTCCGCAAATGCAAAAAGTTGCGGTAAGACCGGATATCGTATTGTTAAAACAAAACCGGAAAAGAAAATGCTTATAAAGCAGATTATTCACAGTCTTCTTTTTCTTACAGCCCTCTTGCAGGAGCAGGGGCCTGAGAAAGTACTCAGGTCGGTTTTCGATGAGGCGCTGTCAGACACAACTGCATACAGTCACCTCAGGTTTCTCTGCAAGGAGGCAGGAGGGAGGCTGGCCGGAACTTCCTCATCGCTGAAGGCAGTAGAATACACAAGGCAGGCCCTTGTTGATGCCGGAGCCGATACAGTGTGGCTTCAGGAGGTTCCCGTCCCTCACTGGGTAAGGGGGATAGAGAAATGCAGTGTCACCTCACAGGTTTTTGGTAAATCGGAGCTCACGATTTCGGCACTCGGTCTTTCAGAGGGAACCGGCCCCGGGGGCCTTACTACAAAGCTTATTGAAGTTCACGGTCTTAATGAGTTGAAAGATCTTGGCAGGGATAAGATTGAGGGCAGGATTGTTTTCTTTAACCGTCCGGCCTCAAATACACTTGTCAACACATTCGGTGGTTATGGAGCTGCAGTTGACCAGAGGATCTCGGGAGCATCGGAGGCATCTCGGTATGGTGCGGCAGCCGTCATTGTAAGGTCAGCCACACAGGCACTTCACGATTACCCTCATACAGG
Organism: Bacteroidales bacterium; assembly: GCA_034002885.1. Lineage (GTDB taxonomy): Bacteria > Bacteroidota > Bacteroidia > Bacteroidales > VadinHA17 > LD21. Next base: position 3,522 of record JAVEZS010000021.1, on the reverse strand, counting down.
GGTGACACGCTATGCCGGTGATGTAAGGAAGATACCTGCAGTTGCCGTTTCAACTTCCGATGCTGATATGTTGAGCAGATGGCTTGAAAAGGATCCTTTGCTCGATATTAATCTTGTTACAACATGCAAAAACCTTGAGGACACCATTTCATATAATGTAATTGGAGAAATTCGTGGCAGTAGTAAGCCTGAAGAAATAATTACCGTCGGGGGTCACCTCGATTCGTGGGATATTACCGAGGGTGCGCACGATGATGCAGGAGGGTGTGTCCAGGCGATTGAAATAATAAGGATCTTCAGTAAGCTGGGAATTGAACCTTCGAGGACGGTAAGAGCCGTGATGTTCATGAACGAGGAGATTTCCCTTACCGGAGGAAGAACCTATGCCGAGGAAGCAAAGGCAAAGGGTGAAAAACATTATGCGGCCCTTGAGTCCGACAGGGGTGTAATGAGTCCGAGGGGATTCGGATTCGATGCCCAGGGTTCAAGACTTGAAAAGCTTCAATCGCTTGAGAAGTATTTTTCCCCCTACAACATAAGGGATTTCGATGCCGGGGGCGGAGGTTCCGATATTGCTCCGCTTAAGGAGCTGGGAGCGCTTCAGATCGGTTATATACCGGATTCACAGCGATACTTCTGGTATCATCATTCCGCCAACGACACTTTTGAAAAGGTCAATATACGTGAACTACAGATGGGCAGCGCTGCAATTGCTTCTCTTGTTTACCTTATCGACCTTCTGGATTATTGAACATAGATAACATCCCGGAGAGCCGGCTGGAATTCCATCACGGAGGTATAGTTTTGTTAAATTCATTTGAAGTTTTTATCTGAAAGGATAATCGTTATTTTAGTGTTTTGAACGAGATTGCTATGATACTCCGCTTGGTTTTACTTATCCTCGGACTTGCAGTGCTGATAGCCGGCGCCAACTGGCTGGTGGGAGGTGCTTCCGATCTGGCGCGCAGGTATAATGTTTCGGATCTTGTGATCGGACTCACGATTGTTGCCTTTGGGACCTCAGCGCCCGAGCTTGTGGTGAACCTCTTCGCGACACTCACGGAACATCAGGATATAGTATTCGGCAATATTCTCGGAAGCAATAACTTCAATATTTATATTGTCCTGGGTATTTCCGGGCTTATTATCCCTTTGAGAGTGCAAAACAGCACTGTCTGGAAAGAGATACCCATTTCCCTGGGAGCAGTCGTCATTTTCTATTTCATGGCAAATGATCATCTCAATTCTGATACAAAGGCTCTCGGGAGAATTGACGGTATAGTGCTTCTTCTCCTGTTCATTCTTTTTCAGTACTACATCTATCTTCAGATAAAATCGGATCAGTCGGCCCTCCTTCCTGTTAAAAAAGACATCCCGGTTATTAAAGTGGTTTTTCCTATAATTCTGGGGCTGACGGCTCTTGTTGCCGGGGGAAGGCTGGTTGTGGACAACGCCGTTCTTCTTGCAAAGGCAATGGGGATAAGCGAGAAAGTAATAGGGTTGACAATAGTAGCCATTGGGACTTCGCTTCCCGAGCTTGCAACATCTGTTGTGGCGGCATTCAGGAAAAACGCCGACATTGCGGTGGGGAACATTATCGGATCGAATATTTTCAACATATTCCTGATCGGAGGCCTGGTCGCAATAATAAATCCTGTGAAGTATAACACGGCTTTCAACAACGACTTCTATCTTGTTGGTGCCGGTACCCTGATCCTGTTTATCACTATGTTCACTTTAAGGAGGAAGACGCTCGACCGGTGGGAGGCTTTCCTTTTAATTGTTATCTACGCAGGTTATACTGCATTTCTATTATCTGGTGAACTTTAAAATAAGCAGTAATTTTCATAATATTCTGATCCCCGGTGTATTGTATTTGTTGCATGACATTTGACTTACGAATGCCTAAGGGATCAGTATCGTTATGAATACTGATCCGTTTAAATGGAATTACTATTTTTATAAATCCAAAGGCATAAACCAATACAATCATCTGCAATGAAAAAAATGATCCTGTCGCTTATTATGATTTTAAGTCCGCTTCTGGTGCTGTCGCAGCAGACAGAGAAGCTTTACCTTTCGGGGACGGGTATGGACGATACAAGAACATGGGAGTTCCTTTGCACAAAGGGCCGCAGAAGCAACGTTAAGTCAACCATAGAGGTGCCCTCCTGCTGGGAATTGCAGGGTTTCGGGACCTTCAATTACGGTGCCCGACCGGAGCTTCTTGCAGATGAGAGGGGTTTTTACGCTTATAATTTTAATGTGCCTGCACACTGGAAGAACAAGGTTGTAAGGATTGTTTTTGAAGGCTCTATGACGGATACGGAGGTTTTTATAAACGGCAGGTCATCCGGCCCAGTCCACAGGGGATCGTTTTACCGCTTCAGTTACGACATAGGCAGGCATCTCAGGTACGGGCAGCTTAACCGGCTTGAGGTTACGGTATCGAAAATGTCGTCGGATATGAGTATCAACAAGGCCGAGAGGGAAGTCGACTTCTGGGTTTTCGGAGGCATCTTCAGACCGGTTTACCTCGAGGCATATCCCGGGCAGTATATTGAACGCACTGCCATTGATGCAAAAGCCGATGGCAGATTTACCGCCGACCTTTATCTCAGGAATGCGGGAGAAGGAATGAGGATTGAGGCTGTCATCCAGGATCGTGAGAGAGATCCTGTTATGGAAGTGGTATCGGAACCGATGCGGTCAGGTACCGGAAAAGTGTCGGTATCTGCCGTTGTTAAGGATCCGCACTTATGGAGTCCCGAATCGCCGGAACTCTATGATGTTGTTTTAAGGCTCATGAAAGGTGAAAGGATCATCCATGAGATCACCGAGAAGTTTGGATTTCGCACTGTTGAGGTACGCCAGAATGATGGCATTTATGTAAATGGAATGAGAACTGTTTTCCGTGGAGTGAACCGTCATAGTTCATGGCCTGAATCGGGAAGGACAACAAGTAAAAAGCTCAGCATAGCCGACGTCATTCTAATGAAGGAGATGAACATGAATGCAGTGAGAATGTCGCATTATCCTCCCGATACGCATTTTCTTGATGCCTGCGATTCTCTTGGGCTCTATGTCATTGACGAGCTTACAGGCTGGCAGAAGAGTTACTCCACTGAAGCCGGCCGGCCTCTCGTAAAGGAGATGGTTACCCGCGATGTGAATCATCCTTCGGTTATAGTATGGGCAAACGGCAACGAAGGGGGATTCAATTTTGACCTGGATGACGACTTTTCACTGTATGATCCCCAGAAAAGACCGGTCATTCATCCCTGGGAGCATTTCAGGGGCATCGTAACGAGCCACTACAAGCCTTATGATTATGGAATGAACATCGGTTTCCATGGACGCGACATATTTTTTCCGACTGAAATGATCCACGGACTCTATGACGGTGGAGCAGGGGCAGGGCTTGACGATTTCTGGAAACTCGTTTTGTCGAATCCTCTTGCGGCAGGAGGCTTTCTGTGGGTCTTTGCCGACGAGGGGATAATCAGGGATGATCAGGGAGGG
>JAVEZS010000020.1:45525-51274 GCA_034002885.1 Bacteroidales bacterium | reverse complement strand
TGTGCTCTTCCGATCTCAGTCTGCCAAATAAACTCAGCTACTAAATTTCTTCCATCCTCTGCAGTGGATATTGCCCCCCGCTCCCTGACCCCTGCCTTTTGGCTTTGCCCCCTGCCCTCTGCACCCTGCTTCATGCTTCTTGCCCTTTGCCCCCAGCCCTCCGCCCCCTGCTTCTCCCAAACTCCTCAATGTAAGGCAATGGTAAAATTTCTCATCTCCCGCCCCGTCGCCGTCGTAATGACCTTCCTGGCATTACTTCTTCTCGGCATAGTAGCATCAAACCGTCTGCCGGTTTCGCTGATGCCCGACATAGATATCCCTGAAATCGCGGTTGCAGTTTCGCGTCCGGATGTGAGCGCCAGGGAGCTTGAGAACAGTGTAGTGTCGGTTCTGCGGCGGAACCTGATGCAGGTACAGGGCATCGACCGTATCGAATCCGAATCACGTAACGGGAGCGCCCTGATACGGCTCTCGTTCAAATTCGGGAACGACATCAGCCTTGCCTTCATGGAGGTAAACGAAAAGGTCGACGGAGCGATGAATTATCTGCCCGACGACCTTGAGAGGCCCAGGATAATAAAAGCAAGCGCCACTGATATCCCGGTATTCATGCTGAACATCACGCTGGCTGACAGCATGGCCGGTGATGAAAAATTCATCGAGCTGAGCGAATTTGCCGAGACAGTAATAAAAAAGAGGATAGAGCAGCTTCCCGAAGTAGGGATGGCTGATATAACCGGACAGATAAAGAGGGAGATATATATAAGTCCCGACAGGGAAAAAATGAACAGCCTGGGCCTGACCGACGATGATATAGCCAATACTGTAAGGATAAACAATATAAACATCGGAAATATTCTGGTAAAGGATGGGAAATACCTGTATAATCTCGAGTTCAGCTCTTATCTGAGTGATCTGAATGATGTCAGGGATATTTTTATCCGAACCGGGTCGAGAATAATTCAGATGAAGGATATAGCCGCTGTAGGTATAAGGGAGGAACAGCCGCGGGGCATTTACTATTCGGATGGGAAAAGAGCAATTGCCCTGGCAATCATTAAGGAATCGACATCAAAGATGGCTTCCCTTGAATCGAAGATGGCAGAGCTTCTGGATGTCTTCAGGGCGGATTATCCTCAGATGGAATTTGAGATTTCACAGGACCAGACAAGACTTCTTGACTATTCTATCTCGAATCTCTGGCAAAGCCTTCTTGCAGGGGGTCTGCTTGCTTTCTTGCTTATGTTTTTCTTTCTCAAGGACGGGAAGTCGCCGCTTATTATCGGCTTCAGCATACCGGCAACCCTTGTGATCAGTCTGCTGTTCTTTTATCTTACAGGGCTGTCAATAAATATCATCTCACTGGCCGGACTGATACTCGGAATAGGGATGATGATCGACAACTCGATAGTTATAATCGAGAACATAACACAATGGATTGACAGAGGTCTTTCACTGACTGAAGCCTGTGTCAGGGGAACCAATGAGGTCATCACGCCCCTTATATCATCGGTTCTTGTGACCTGCGCGGTTTTCATCCCCCTGATATTTCTGAGCGGCATTTCCGGAGCCCTGTTCTATGACCAGGCCATTGCCATTGTGATAGGCCAGGGAGTATCGCTTCTGGTTGGGATCACCCTTCTTCCGACTGTTTACTACCTGTTTTACAGAAACGGGAAGGAAGGGTGGCTTACAAGGCTTGTGAAGAAGATAAGCCTGAAGAGGATTGAGGAGAAATACGAAGGCGGAATGAATTTCTTTTTCAGGTACAGGAGGGCGACCATGATAACATTTGGGCTGATAATCCTTTTGATGGCCTGGCTGTTCATTACGCTCGAAAAAGAAAGATTTCCGCATATAGGACAGGATGAACTGGTAGTGTCGGTTGACTGGAACGAGAATATCGGTCTTGAGGAGAACCTGCGCAGGATAAGGCAGATGACGGAATCGCCGGGAGCGCTTGTTTTGCAGAGCAATTCCTTCATCGGGGAGCAGCAGTTCCTGTTCAACCGCGATTATGACCTGTCGTACACCCAGGCAAAGGTATATATAAAGGCAAGGGATTACAGGGTGCAGAAGGAGCTTGGGGAAGACTTCAACAGGTTTCTGGGGCAGAGATGGCCTGGAGCGGCAGTGAGCATAGCTGCCCAGCAGAATATTTTTGAGAAGATCTTCTCAGCCTCTGAAGTTCCTCTTGTAGTTGAAGTAAGCCTGATGAAGGAAAAGGAAGTGCCGCCCGTTGAAGTGATGACTGGCATTGTAGCCCGGATGCAGGAACAGTGGCCGGGCGCGGGGATATCGAATCCGCCCCTTGAAGACAAGATATTGCTCCGGATTGATCCCGACAGGCTGCTGCTGTATGATGTGGAGCCGATGACACTGTACAACACCCTTAAAGCAGCGCTGAACAGGTATAACATCGGTCAGCTTAGGGCATCGTATGAGATCCTTCCGATAGTGCTGTCGGGTAAGGAAAAGCAGGTAAGCGACATAATCTCTACAGAAGATGTTTTGAATAAAACCGGAAAGCCTGTTCCTGTAAGGGAACTGGTAAGGATACAGAGGGTTCACGATTACAAGACCATCAGGGGAGGGATGAATGGGGAGTATGTGCCTGTATATATGAATGTTGAGGCCAACAGACCTACGGACATAACCCGCAGGATACGGAGTATTGCAGGATCGGATCAGAATCTGAATGTTAGCTTCAGCGGATCGCTGATAACTGGTCAGAAGCTGTTCCAGGAACTTGCGATCATACTGTTGGTGGCCCTTTTACTTCTTTATTTCATCCTGGCTGCCCAGTTTGAATCACTTGTGCAGCCGTTTATCGTATTGCTTGAGATTCCCATTGATATAGCCGGGGCCCTGTTACTGGTCCTGATCTGGGGCGGGACCATAAATATTATAACTATGATAGGGCTTATAGTAATGTCGGGGGTTATAATCAACGACTCGATCCTGAAGGTGGATACGATAAACAATCTCAGGGCTGAAGGACTGGGGCTGAAGGAGGCAATATACCAGGGAGGATCGCGAAGGCTTAAGCCTATCATCATGGTGGCGATGGCATCTATTTTCTCTACCGCGCCGATACTTTTCAGTCAGGGAATGGGTTCAGAGCTTCAGAGACCTATGGCTCTGGCGCTTATTGGAGGCATGTCGCTGGGTACGGTTGTGAGTCTTTTCTTTATACCGCTGGCATACTGGTATATATACCAAGAGCACAGGCCTCCTGAACCATAGTTCTTGTGTTGACTTGGCAGGGGGAACAGGATGAGACAATTCTACGGATCGTGCAGATTATCCCGGGAAGCAGTAAATTGCTTTCTGCTGTCTTTAAGGAATCCGGTATGGTCCCCGGCACTGGAATGAAAGATACGGTCCTTATACAGGTTTTGTACAAGAATCCTGCAGTTCTCATTATTAATAATACCGTAATGCTTCTTTTAATTGATCTTTATTGTTAATTAAATAACAATGTTTATTTTGTAACAATAAAATTTTCTATATTTGAGAAAATTGAAAGATTATTAAGGATGGCAGAAGATCTTGATACCATACTTAAAAAATACAAGCAGGGACGACGTGAAGACCTGATCCCGCTTCTCCAGGAGATACAGACCGAAAATGGCTATCTGTCAGAGGAAGCTATAGTTAAAGTAGGGAGCCACCTGGGTCTCAGTACTACAAAGATCTTCGGTCTGGCAACCTTCTACGACCAGTTCCGTTTCGTCCCGGAAGGAAAGATCCATATTAGGATCTGCAACGGTACTTCCTGTTTTATGAGCGGTTCCCAGGCCGTGATAAACAAATTCAGGGAAGAGCTTAAAATTGAACCCGGACAGACAACACGAAACGGTAACTTCAGTTTCGAGGTAGTTACCTGCATGGGAGGCTGCCATCATGGCCCCGTGATAATGATAAACGGTGATTACACGACTCATGTGCGCTCTGAACAGGTGCCTGAGCTTATAAGGAGACTGAAATATATTATTGAGAGCGACTAGATGGAAGATCTGAAGACATTCCTTATAAACAAGGTCCTGCTGATTGAATCCGACACTCTTCCTGCAGAGACTGAAAGGGTACTGCAGCAGGTCCGCCGCGACAGAACGGACGTGCCCGTCATACATGTTTCATCTAATACAAGCAGCATAATTGCAGGCGCAGGAAGGACCTATAATGCCCTTAAAGCCTACGTGGATGAGAACCAGCAGGGAACGCTTATCGTCAGAGTCGGCTGCACCGGCCCCGCGAATTACGAACCCGTGGTATGTATCCAACTCCCCGGAAAAAATAAGCTTTTCTTCAGGAATATTACCGAAGAAAAGGTCGAACCTCTTCTGAACGGTGTGTTCCATAACGATATAAGCGAAGAAGACCTTCTTGGTCAGTCGGGATCAAAGGGTTTTGAACTGTGGCCCGGAATTAATTTTGTGAATGAACTGCCCTTCTTCGCACATCAGAAAAGAATAGTCCTTGGCAATTGCGGTTGCTACGATCCCGAAAGCATCGAGGAATACATTGCAAGGGGAGGATACCGCACTTTCATCAAGACCATCAGACACTATACCTATGAGGAAGTGTGCGATATAATCGAGAGAAGCGGACTAAGGGGGAGAAGCGGCGGAGGATACCTCACAGGCCTTAAATGGAAACAGGCTCTCAATACTTCATCAAATGCAAGGTACCTTATCTGCAATGCGAAAGAGAGTGATCCTGGCTCATTCAGCGACAGGACAGTTCTTGAGAGCGATCCTCACAGGCTTATAGAAGGAATGGCCATTGCAGCCTATGCAATCGGAGCTTCAAATGCCATCCTTTATCTCAAATCAGGTTCATTGTATGCCCGCGAAAGGGTACAGAGAGCTATCGACAGGGCAAGGGACTATGGAATCGTCGGACACAATATTTACTCGAGCGGATACAATCTTGAGATCTCTATTAAAACTGAACCCGGAGCTTTTGTCTGCGGAGAGGAAACAGCCCTTATTAACAGTCTCGAGGGAAAAAGGGGAATGCCCCAGCTTAAACCGCCCTATCCGACAACTTCAGGACTTTCGGGAAAACCCACTGTGATAAATAACGTCGAAACCCTGATGAATGTGCCCCTGATTATGCAGAACGGACCGGAATGGTTCAGGAGCATCGGCACCGAAAAAAGCCCCGGAACAAAGATCTTCTCCATAACGGGCCGCGGCAGGATGTCGGGAGTGGTCGAAGTGGAAATGGGAACCACGCTGAAGACGATCCTCGACGAAATTGTGGATGGGATAAAGGACGGAAAGGAATTCAAGGCTATCCAGCTTGGAGGTGCGCAGGGAATGTTTATTACCGGCGAAGACCTCGAAACCGGGGTCGATTTTGATGACCTGCGCCAGAAAGGACTGGGAATGGGATCAGGAGGTTTTGTAGTCATCGACGAAACAACCTGCATGGTGGATCTGGTGAGATATTATATGCAATTCATCCGGAACGAGAGCTGCGGTAAATGCATCCCCTGCCGCGAGGGTACGGGAAGAATGCTCGAAATACTTGAGAGTGTAATAAAGAAACCTGCGAACGAGGAATCAGGAACAACCCTCGAACGCTTCAAGGGAGTGATGCAGCTCGAGACCATTTCAACTGTGATGAAGGATGCATCACTCTGCGGCCTGGGACAAACAGCCCCCAATCCCTTTGTGAGCGCTATGAAAAATTTCAGGGAAGAGTTCGAGGAACATATCTTCGACAGGAAATGCAGAGC
>JAVEZS010000020.1:38498-45425 GCA_034002885.1 Bacteroidales bacterium | reverse complement strand
AAAATGCTTTTCACGATACAGGTAAATAATAAAAAGATCAAGGCCGAAAAGGGAGAAACCATCCTCTCGGCTCTTAACAGGAACGGTATAATCATACCCACTCTGTGCCGGATGAAGGATTTTACCCCTACCGGCGCCTGCAGGATGTGTGTCGTTGAGGTCGAGGGAAGGGAAAGGCTTGTAACAGCCTGTTCCCAGCCGGTGGAGGAATGGATGAAGATAAAAACACATTCGCCAAGAGTAATAACAGCCCGTAAAGCAATCGTCGAACTTCTGCTTTCCAACCATCCCGACGACTGCCTCTATTGCGACAGAAACCTGAACTGTGAACTTCAGAGACTCGCTGAGGAACTGAATATTAGAGAAAGAAGGATAAAGGGAAGGAAAATAAGACCGCGCCTCGACCAGTCAAGTCCTGCAATCGTAAGGGAACTTGCAAAATGCATTCTCTGCGGAAGATGCGTAAGGGTGTGTGAGGAAATAATTACAGCGACTTCGCTCGACTTCATTAACCGCGGAAGCCAGACTCATATTGGAGCGGCAATGGACAGGGATTTCAACTTCTCAAGCTGCATCCAGTGCGGACAGTGCGTCCTGGTATGCCCTACCGGAGCTCTTCATGAAAAACACAATATCACTGAAGTACAGGAATACCTCAACCGTCACGAGGTGATAAAAGCCATACAGTATTCACCCGTTGCCGCAGCAGGTATAGCTGAAGAACTGGGTATAAAATATACAAGGGATTTCGACAGGAACCTGAACGCCATACTGCGTAAGATAGGTTTCGACCGGGTATTCACAACGGGGACGGGAACGGATATTTGCATTGCCGAACTTGCCGGACAGCTTGAGGAGAAACTTGAAAAAGGATCTGAGTTGCCTCTCTACATAACTGCCTGCCCTGCCTGGGTAAAGTATACCGAGCAATTCAACCCTCAGCTCATTCCCTTCCTCTCTAAGGTGAAATCGCCTCAGCAGATTGCCGGAATACTTATAAAAACTATTGTCGCAGACCAGCTCAATGTGAAGCCCGAACAGATCTTTTCCGTATCGGTTACCCCCTGCATGGCAATGAAATACGAAGCCCGGCGCGATGGTATGATGCGAAAGGGTATAAGCGACGTCGATTCGGTTATGACAGTAAGGGAACTTGCAAGGCTTATCCGCCTTAACGGGATCGATATCAACAATGTTGAAAAGGAACCGGCCGATGAACCGCTTAACGGAAGAAGCTCTTCGGCAATCCTGGCTGAAGTGTCGGGAGGTCTGACCGAAGGAGTGCTCCGTCAGATCAGCTACAAAAAAGATGGCAGGGAAATTGACAAACAAATTGTTAAAAAGCTGAGATCGTCGGGTATATTCAGGGAATGCAGTGTAACCTTGGGAGATAAGGAGATAAGGGTCGCAGTTGTCGACGGGCTTACGGGGCTCGAAAAACTGAGATCTGCACAGGCAGCAGGAACAGCCTTCGACCTTGTAGAGGTTATGACCTGCCCCGGAGGATGCATCCATGGTGCCGGAATGCCCTTCATCTCATCAAGGGAGGATCTGAAAAACAGGGCAAAGCTTGTCTATCAGGCCGATGAGACTGAAGCGATAACCATCCCAGGAAAATCGCCCTGCCTGATCAATCTTTACGAGAAGCTTCTTAAGGAAAATGCCGAATTGACAGAGAAGAGTATTTTTTACACCCACTTTGAGAAAAAGAATGTTTTGTTATAGTGATGATATAGTTTTTGAGGATGCCGGCCTGCCCGCAGCTTTACCAGCTGCAGGCCGGAGCGGCATCTCAGGTTTACTTTTTTAATATACAGTTGTCATGCTCGTTTATACCATAAAGGAACTTTGCCGGACTTGCTACACCTGCGTGAGGGAGTGTCCGGCCAAAGCTATACGGATAGTGGGAGGGCAGGCGGAAGTTATCGATGAGAGATGCATCGCATGCGGAAACTGTACAAAGGTTTGCAGCCAGGGTGCCAAGGTCTTCCTTAATACTACTGACAGGGTACTTAAACTTCTTGATGAGAAGAAGCCTTCAGCTGCAATGATCGCACCAAGTTTCCCGGCTGAGTTTCAGGAAACAGAAGATCACAGGGTACTGGTGGGGATGATAAGAGCCCTGGGATTTACGTATGTCCACGAGGTATCGTTCGGAGCTGACCTTGTTGCAGAGAAATACAGGGAACTGGTGGAGGAAAGCAGTCAGTATTATATCACATCCGACTGCCCTTCGATAGTGAATTATATTAAGCATTATCACCCCGGACTTGTCGACAACCTGGCTCCTGTGGTATCACCGATGGTAGCAATGGGCAGGGTTATCCGTGCAAGATACGGGAATGACATGAACATAGTGTTTATCGGTCCCTGCGTAGCCAAAAAAGCTGAGAGCTCCGAAATTGATGAGGCAATAACCTTTACGGAACTCAGGGAGCTTTTCGACCTGCAAAGGATAACACCCGATTCAGCCGTTCCGTCAGACTTCGATGTTCCGCATGGAGGCAGGGGGGCCATTTTCCCTGTAACAAGAGGACTCCTCCAGACTGCAAATATTAATGATGACGCAATAACAGGAAATATCATTGCAGCTGAGGGAAGACGCGATTTCCAGAACGCACTTAAAGAGTTCGAGGCAGGACTTATAAAGAATCAGCATATGGAACTCCTTTGCTGTGAAGGATGCATTATGGGCCCGGGCCTGTCAAAGAACGGAAAACAGTATAACCGCAGGGCAATGGTTAGTTCCTATGCAAATACGAAGATGCAAAGCCTCGATTCCGCAACCTGGAAAAAGGATTATGAAGAGTATGTAAAGCTCGATTTTTCTGTGAAGCACCGGCCGGCTGAAGACCGGCGTGAAATTTCAGAAGAGACCGGAATTGCCGAAGTTCTTGCTTCAATGGGAAAATTTACCAGGAAAGATGAACTCGATTGCGGCGCGTGCGGCTATGAAACATGTGTTGAACATGCAATCGCAATAAAGAAAGGCCTTGCTGAAGTTGAAATGTGCCTTCCGTACACAATAGAAAAACTGCATAAATCAGTAAAGGACCTCGCCCTGTCAAATGAGAAACTCTCGACGATGCAACAGGCTCTCAAACAGTCGGAAAAGCTCGCCCACATGGGTCAGCTTTCGGCCGGGATCGCACATGAGCTGAATAACCCCCTGGGAGTCGTTATAATGTACAGTAACATACTACTGGAAGAAGCACCCCCGGAAGATCCGGTGAGGGATGACCTTTCACTCATTGTTGAACAGGCAGGGCGCTGTAAGAAAATAGTGGGGGGACTTCTCAATTTCGCACGGAAGAACCAGGTTAACCATCAGATAATTAACATAAGGGAACTGGCGGAACATAGCGTTGAGGGTGTCGTCAGACCGGAGAATGTTTCGATCTCCATAACCGACAATTCGACTAATCCACAGGCTATGCTCGATATAGAGCAGATGACACAGGTTATCACCAACCTGATAAAAAATGCAATTGATGCAATGCCCGGAGGAGGCGCGATAGATATACTTCTCGAAGATACACTCGGAGATGTCTCTATTACGATTAAAGATACCGGGACAGGGATCAGGGATGAGGATAAAAGCAAGATATTCGAACCTTTCTTTACCACCAAAGGCATAGGACAGGGTACCGGACTAGGACTGGCCACAGCATACGGAATAGTGAAAATGCACAAAGGCCAGATAAGCGTGGAATCAAACACCGATCCTTCAAGAGGCCCGACCGGCACAAGCTTTAAAATAATGCTTCCCAGAGGAAAGGAATGAATGAAATGAATTTCTGTCAGAGCAAGAGGAAAGTTAAAATAAGTTGTTATTGGTTGAAAGCCCTCAGAACTGATGAAAAATATCCATAATAGCAAGGAAGGAAAATGAAAAATGAAAAGTAAAAATGTCAGCAGAATTAATAATATTGTAACGGTATGAGGAAGAGCGATTATACAATACTGGTTGCAGATGATGATCCGGATTACCTTTTCCAGACTATCTCCAATCTTGGAAGGGCAGGATATAAAACCGTTGCTGCAGAAAGCCAGGCCGAGGCTGAAGCTGTTATCTCAAAGTTCAGACCCAGCCTGGCAATATTCGATCTTATGATGGAAAACGACGACAGCGGCTTTATCCTTTGCTATAAAATAAAGAGAAAATATCCCGACGTTCCGGTTATACTTGCAACAGCTGTTGCTCACGAGACAGGGATATCATTCAGCCTCGACTCCGAATCCGAGAAAACATGGATAAGAGCCGATATTTACCTTGAAAAAGGGATCAGAGCCGAACAGCTCGACCAGGAGATTATGAAACTTTTGAAAATTTGAGATGGCAGTTCTAAAGGTACTTGTAGTAGATGATGAACCCGGTATCAGATCTGGTGTGACACGTATCCTGAAGAGCTTTCAGGTTAACTATCCGTTTATGGATGAGGATTACAGCTATGAGGTTCTCGAAGCAGCAACAGGCGAAGAAGGTATTGCCATAACCGAAAGGGAGAAACCCGACATAATACTTCTCGACAACAAGTTGCCGGGTATGCAGGGAATAGAAGTACTTGAGTATATAAGGAATAAGAACCTCGATATAGTGGTCGCAATGATAACTTCCTACGCCTCCCTCGACGTAGCTGTCAAAGCACATAAATTCGGCGCGACCGATTTTATCCCAAAACCCTTTACTCCCCAGGAACTCAAATCAAGCATCGAGAATATTACCAAGCAGCAGTACCTCAAGAGGATAACCCACAGGATGAACGAGGAGGGCAGAAAGATCAGATACCAGTTCCTGTCGGTGCTTTCGCATGAACTGAAAGCCCCGCTTAACGCTGTTGAAGGTTATCTCAGGATGATGCAGGAGAAGCAGGCGGGAGACAAGATCGAAGACTACGCGATTCCTGTTGAACGATCGCTGCAGAGGGTACAGGGAATGAGGAACCTGATTATGGACCTGCTCGACTTCACAAAAATCCGTCTCGAGCGGAAAGAGGAAAAGATCGAGGAGGTACACCTGTCATCAATAGCATCAAATGCCATTGTGACGGTCCAGCCTTACGCGATACAGATGGAGGTGAGCGTCCTCCAGATAATTAAATCCGACGCCGTCATAATGGCCGATCCCACCGACATGGAGATAATATTCAATAACCTTGTTTCAAATTCCGTGAAGTACAATAAACCGGGAGGGAAGGCTGAGATCATAATCGATGAGGATGAAAACAACGTGATAGTGTCGTTCACCGACACGGGAATAGGAATTAAAGAGGCCGACAGGGAGAATCTTTTCTCGGAATTTGTGAGAATAAAGAATGAAAAAACTAGAAATATAGCAGGAAGCGGTCTCGGCCTTTCGATAGTGAAAAAAGTAGTTGAACTGTATAACGGTTCAATAACTGTCGACAGCGCACCGGAAATAGGCACTACCTTTACAGTACGCCTTCCAAAGAAAGTAAACTAACTTCATGAAAAGACAATGGCTTCATTACCAGGAAAAACAGTAGAAAGGCTGAGCGAGTACAGAAGAACGCTTCTGGCATGCCTGGCCGAAAAAAGGAACTTTATCTTCTCTCACGACCTCGCCGCCAGACTTCATATTACAGCCGTGCAGGTGAGACGCGACCTTATGCTGATAGGATATTCAAGCGTTCAGAGGAAAGGATATGACGTAAGGGAGCTCGTCGAAACCATCAGCAGGATAATAGACTCCGACGAGGGAATGAATGTTGCAATAATAGGGATTGGCAATCTAGGAAGAGCACTGGCAGGCTATTTCAAGGGCAAAAGGTCAAAGCTCAACCTGGTGGCTTCCTTTGATAACGATCCGCAGAAGATAAACAGAGTCATAAGCGGAGTGAAATGCTTTCCTTATTCCGAGATGGAAGATACTATCCGTGAACTTAACATCCGGATTGCAATTCTGACTGTCCCGGCCGATTTCGCAAGGGATATAGCAGAGGAAGCTGTAAGGTTCGGCATCAGGGGAATCCTTAACTTCACAACCGTGCCACTGAATGTCCCTTCGGAAGTGTTTCTCGAAGAATATGACATGATAACTTCCATAGAAAAGGTTGCATATTTTGTGAAAGAGAATCAGTTATAGATATTCGATGGTTGCAGAATGAAGATTTACAATAGTTTTGAGGAGGCTGCAGGGATAAATAATCCTGTTGTAACAACAGGCTCTTTCGACGGGGTTCATATAGGACACAAGACAATCCTGAACAGGCTGAAAAACCTGGCTGAAAAAAATAACGGCGAATCCGTGCTCATCACTTTCCACCCCCACCCAAGGAAAGTGCTGTATCCTGATACAGCAGGAAAAGATCTTCGACTGATAACATCGCAGGAAGAAAAACTCTATCTGCTCAGGAAAGCCGGACTCGATAATGTTATTATTGTGGAGTTTACAAAAGAATTTTCCCGGACGACAAGCGAGGAATTCATAAGCAGGTACATCCACGGAATCCTTAAGGCAAAGGTAGTTGTTGCCGGATTCAACCATCATTTCGGCTTTAACAAGGAAGGCGACTATAAACAGCTGTGGACAATGCGGGGAAAGTATAGTTTCGAGGCTGAAGAGATACCTGAACAGGAAGTAATGCACGAAACAGTAAGCTCGACAAAGATACGTCAGGCAATAAGGGAAGGTTTCATTCAAAAAGCCAATGCTTACCTCGATCATTACTACATCGTGATGGGAACACCGGAACGGCACAGCTACCGTAATAATTTTTACGAGGTGAACCTTGCCTGGGTCCCTATGTCGGAAGAGTGCAAGCTTCTCCCTGTTCCGGGTGTTTATGCCGTTACCTACAGGAGCGAAAGCACTGAGTCGAGGGGAATGGTCATGATTAACACCTCACCGAAGGGAGAACAGGAAGTACTGCTTAATATTATCGACGGTGACCCTGTCAGATACGG
>JAVEZS010000020.1:33992-38398 GCA_034002885.1 Bacteroidales bacterium | reverse complement strand
CAGCCAGTTGAGCCTGTCTATTACATATTCAATCTGCGAAAGGGTGAACACCCTTCTCGGAACAGCCAGCCTCATGAGCTCAAGATCGGCAAGGATATCATTCCCGTTCTCATCCCTGTTGTTGCTCATGGTCCCTCTCTCCATGCCCCTTATCCCCGACACAATGTAAAATGCCGATATAAGAGCCCCGGCAGGATATTCTTTCTGAGGAATATGATCGAGAAACTGCCCTGCATCAACGTGACAGCCAAGCGCTCCTCCGGGAAGGATCACCGGAATACCAAGTTTGTCAAGTTCTCCTGCCATATAGCTTATGAATGAGGGCGAGTGGCTTACAACATTCTCGTCAACAGTTTCCTTTAAACCTTCAGCCATCGACTCTATTTCACGGATCGGAATCCCGCCATAGGTAAGAAAGCCCTCGTAAACGGGAAGAAGGAACTTCAGCCTGTCGAAGACCTCATGATCGTTGGTGCATATAGCTCCTCCCCTTGACGAACTCACCTTGCGCCCTGAAAAATATATAATGTCGCAGAGCGAGGACATCTCCATCAGTATCTCACTGAGTGACTTGTCCGCGTAGGCATTTTCCCTCACCTTTATGAAGTATGCATTCTCTCCTACAAGACTGGCATCCATCACTAAAGGAATGCCGTACTTGTCAGCTGTACTTTTAACATCCCTGAGGTTCTGAAGCGAAAAGGGCTGACCTCCAAGAAGATTGGTCGAAGCTTCCATCCTGATGAAAGGAATATTCTCCGCTCCTTCATTTCTTATTGCCTCCTCAAGCCTTCCTATATCCATATTTCCCTTGAACGGATGCGAACTCCTCACCTTCATTGCCTCAGAAGTGTAAAGCTCCAGCACCTTTCCTCCGTTCAGCTGAATGTGAGCAAGAGTGGTTGTAAAATGATAGTTGGTAGGCACAACCGATCCCTCCCTTATAAACGATTTGCTCAGAATGTTCTCAGCTGCCCTTCCCTGATGGACCGGAAGGACATACTTCTTTCCGAAAATTCTGAGAACACTCTCCTCGAACCTTGTGAAACTCTGTGATCCGGCATACGCTTCATCGGCAATGAACATTTTCGAAACCTGTGCATCACTCTGTGCATTCGTGCCGCTGTCTGTAAGCATATCCAGAAATATGTCTTTGGTGTTCAAAAGAAAAGAATTGAATCCCGCTTCCTCTATCGCATCAAGCCGCCTTTCTACAGGAACGAGATTAAGTGACTGGACAATCTTTACCTTATGCATTTCGAGTGGTATCTGCTTGCCGCTGAAGAATTTAACTGTGCCTTTTGTAAGTCTGTTTTCCATATCTGCCATGTTTGTAATAAAAATTAAAAAGGCTTGCCGTTTCTGGTAAGCCTTTGTCTGTTATTGTGTTATATTCACTAAACTCTCTCAGGACTTACCAGGGGAAGCCTGCAATAATAATAATAACGGTAATTATAGTTTGTTGGTTTGATTTTATTAAGCATGGGACAAACCTAGCTTTATTTTATTCAAAAAACAATATGTCGGACAAATAAATATTAATCATTTATACCTTACCTTAATATTTGTCCGAAGAATACCGCGTTCAGGAACAGCCTGCTCGTTCCGTACCAGAAAGCCCTGAAATTAGTGTTGTCGTAAAGCGAGATAACCCTTCCGGAGTGAACGCTGGCAAAGGGCGAGTCTTTTATTCTTTCAATGTTGTAAGAGGTGCAGTATCCGCTTAAAAGAGGATCGCTGGTATAAACTGCAGGATTGCTGTAAATATCAGGATCTTTGACCGCAACGCTTGTTGTCGATTTGAAAACGGGAAGCAGAGGTCTTGTATATCCGAAGCAGAGAGGATGTGTAAGGTCGAGCTTTGTCAGGAAGATCGACCCGGGGATCTGCCTGGCCTGGCGGTCGTTAGCCCGGTTTGAGTAGATGCCTTCTTTCTTTTTGTCGGTTGTCTCCGGAACAAATTCAATATCTGCCAGTTTGTTCCGTGCAAGCCAGTTATTGCCTGTCTCGTAACCGATGAGAGTATTTCCCCGGCGGTTCCAGGTCCTGAGGTTTTCAATACCTGACTGGCCAATGTCGGGAGACCCGGTTATTATGATTACGTTATAAGGGCTGAGGTCGGCGGCTGAAAATCTCGATGCCTGGATAAGAGTGACCGGAATACCGAACCTTGAATCGAGAAGATGCCAGATCTCGCCGGCATCCCCGCTGTTCGATCCTGATTCGGTCAGCATGGCTACCGAGGGCTTTTCGAGAACAATTATCCTGCTGCTGCCAAGATCTATTCCATTCTGCGTCATTCCGGTAGCTGCTCCGTAAACGCTTATCCCGGTTTCGGAAGCAGTTTTTTCAAGAAGGGCCATGAGATCCTTGTTCCCGTAAGCTTGTCCCTGCGAAGGAATAACAATTGTACCGGCGGCAAACTCCTTTCTCAGGATGCCATCATCATAGAGAAAGGGTTCAGTGGCCACTCTTGTCCTGATTCCCTTTGCCTGAAGCGAATAAAGAGCCTTTGGGGAAAAGTACTCATTCCATTCAAAGAGCCATGCATAGGAGTTCCCGCTTCCTTCTACCTTTCCTTCGGCTGCCGGCACCGATACCAGCTCCTGTCCGGCCAGGCCTTCATACTCCTTTGCCAGTGAAACGGGAGCATAACTGATATTGAACGACATGGGTAACACCCAGGTGGATACATCATAGAAAAGGCTGTCGGTGAATTCCCTCACTGGCTCAAAGAGGCTTCTGATGAACCTGTAGCCTGTTTGCTTCAGGGGTACGATATAACTGACTCCGGCTTCGTACCTTACCCCGTCTTTCGTTATGGCCCGGGTGGTCCTGTATACCTTTATCCTGTGCTGAAGAAGAATACTTATGAATTCGGATAATCTTCCATGATCGCCCGGCTCAGTGAAGATATAAGCCCTGACAGGATGTTTCCCCGCTTCATCAAGTGCATCCCTGTAGAAATCCCTCTGGCTTTCCAGAAGCTTTTCCCTCATATTCAGCCCCGCTTCCAGTGTCGACAAGGAAACGGTTACCTGGTTCCTTATGGCATACCGGAACGATAGAAGTCCTCCGGCTGTTTCCCGGAGATGTCCCTTTACCCCTGCCTGCTCAAAGAGTATACCTACCGAACCGAAAATATCGGGATATGATGATCCTTTTCCCACGTAGTAGTCATCAAAACTCTCCTCGGTGAAGTACAGGCTTCCTGTTTTATTAAGATATTTCTCGTGATATTTCCCTATTTCAGCTGTCAGAACTCCAATTTCTGCTGGGGTCAGCGGGTTGTTCCGGCTCTGGACACCAGGCTGGAAAAAGAAAGTCTCGCCGGCTCCCATTTCATGATGGTCGGTGTTAATATTAGGCTTCCACCTGTGAAAAGCATTAACCCTTCCTTTCGATTCCGGATGCTGAAGCATCAGGTAGTCGCGGTTGAGGTCGAACCAGTAATGGTTTGTTCTGCCTCCCGGCCAGCTCTCGCTGAACTCCCACGATGCCGGATCGGGGTTGTTGTTCAGGCTTCTCGCTGAGTTCACCCATGTGGAATGACGCTGCATACCATCGGGATTGAGAGAAGGGTCGATAAGTATTATGATGTTGTTAAGGATACTGTCGATCTTCGCACTTCTTCCTGCAGTAAGATACCAGGCAACAACTGCAGATGCGTTCTGAGCACTCGATTCATTTCCGTGGACACCATAACCCAGCTTCACGAAAAGAGGCATCTGAGCTATGTCGAATTTTCCCGAAACTTCCGGATCACAGAGTGAAACATGCTCCTGGCGGAGGAGTTCAAGGTTCTTTATGTTTTCAGGAGAACTTACTATAAGATGACCCAAAGGCCTTTTTTCGTGACTCCTTCCATATTCCTCCCAGACGGCTCTTTCAGAAACCCTCGCGAGTTCGAGCATGTAATAATAAAGTTTGTCGTGAGTAAGATGCCATTCACCGGGAGAGTGACCGAAGAACTTCTCCGGTGCCGGAATGGCAGGATCGTAGTTAACATCCGGCGGAAGGAAGTATTCAAGTCCTTCCTGAGCTGCAGCATAAACCGAGAATGCAAGGAAAATAAGCGGTAATAGTGTCTTTTTCATACGATGAACCAGTTTTAAGTGATCAGTGCCAGAAAGATGTTTTTGTAAATACTTTGTGAATAATGGTTTTAAGTGTAAAATACATATCGTAATACAATAAAAAGTTATTGTATTACAATAAAAATATATTGTGTTACAATAAATATTCTAATGGAAATTGCATTTTTCATACCTTATTCTGGCTTTTGTTGAAGCGATCCGAATTGTACCATGATCATTAACTTATAAACCTTTAAAAGTAGCTCAACCGGGTTTATGAGCATCTGCAGCAATACCCTGCCGAAGTGCCGCAAAGCAGCGCCCGGCACC
>JAVEZS010000020.1:31151-33892 GCA_034002885.1 Bacteroidales bacterium | reverse complement strand
CTTTTGTTGAAGCGATCCGAATTGTACCATGATCATTAACTTATAAACCTTTAAAAGTAGCTCAACCGGGTTTATGAGCATCTGCAGCAATACCCTGCCGAAGTGCCGCAAAGCAGCGCCCGGCACCATCCCCCGTTCATAAGCAGCCTGAGCTTGCCTTCTGAATCTTGATTGCCTTTTCAGGGATATTCCTCATTTCCACCCCGGCTCCTTTGTCTTTCATTTCTATTCCTTACAGCTGCATTCAAAATTTAATGCCCACAACGCCGGCACCCATGCAAAAATAACCATATTGATCAATTCTGATATCTCCTGGATTAACATGACCGCTATTTTGTTTTTAAGTATTTATTTTTATTATATTGCCTTCATAACATATAATCAGCAAGTGTTTGTAATTTGTTATATATCAGAAATCTATCTGTTTGCAGTCGCTCACAACGTGGGTTTTCTGAAGAGGTTTGCAGGTCTCTGATCAATAGATGATTTTATTAGTTCGGTTCAACTATACAAACCTAAGCCTGAAAGCTGACTATGATAAATGACAAACTGATAAATCCTTCCGGCATAGTAGTTGTCGGAGGATCAGAAGATCTGTTAAAACCCGGGGGCAAAATCCTAAAGAATATAATCGACGGAGCTTATTCCGGCGATCTTTTTGTTGTAAATCCCAGGCAGGACCTGATCCAGGGAGTGAAGTCCTACAGGGACATAAGGGATATTCCGCCTGTCGACCTTGCTATTCTTGCCATTCCTTCAAAATATTGCCTTGAGGTGGTTGAAGTTCTTACACGTGAGAAGAACACCTCAGCCTTTATAATTATTTCAGCCGGCTTCAGCGAGGCGGGAGAGGAAGGACGGATACTCGAAAATGAAATTGCCGGTATAATAGACAGGGCCGGAGGATGTCTTATCGGTCCGAATTGCATCGGAGTGGTTACGGGAAGCTATCACGGGGTGTTCACCACCCCTGTACCCAGACTGAGCGAAAAGGGCTGCGATTTTGTATCGGGATCGGGAGCTACCGCGCTTTTTATCATCGAATCGGCCCTGCCCAAGGGACTGAGCTTCTCAAGCGTGTTTTCAGTCGGAAACAGTGCACAGACAGGGGTAGAAGAGGTACTTGAATACTGGGACCTGAATTATGTTCCCGGAATCAGTTCGCCGATAAAGCTTATTTATGTAGAGTCGATACCGAATCCTGATAAACTTCTCCACCATGCCTCCTCGCTTATAAGAAAGGGATGCAGGATTGCTGCTATTAAAGCCGGCACAACGGAAGCAGGAAGCCGTGCTGCTTCATCTCACACAGGAGCTCTGGCTTCATCCGATTCGGCAGTTGAAGCTCTTTTCCGCAAGGCAGGCATTGTAAGATGCACCGGACGCGAGGAACTCACTACTGTGGCTTCGGTATTCATGCACAAGCCTCTCAATGGAAGGAATATAGCAATTGTAACTCATGCCGGAGGCCCTGCAGTGATGCTAACCGATGCTCTTTCAGCAGGGGGAATGAATATTCCGAAGCTCGATGCTGGCGACCAGGAAGCCATTCTTTCAATGATGAACCCGGGAGCCTCCGCAGTTAATCCGATCGATATGATTGCGACAGCAACTGTCGATCAGCTCGACAGGGTTATCGAATACACCGACAAAAGGCTCCCGTATATCGACGGGATGAGCGTTATTTTCGGTAACAACGGACTTGCCGACATGACAGAAGTATATGAGCTTCTGCACAGGAAGATAAATGAATGCAACAAACCTCTTTATCCTATACTTCCCTCAATCTCAAGTTCATTCAGCGAACTTGAGAATTTCATGAACAAGGGAAATGTCAATTTCCCCGACGAGGTTGTTCTGGGCAGAGCCCTGACGAGAATATCAAATACTCCACGGCCTGCCGAAGAAAACATATTCCTCGAAAAGGTCGATGTTCCCCTTATCAGAAAGATTATAGACGATGCTCCGGAAGGATATCTGGAACCTGAACTAATTCAGAGACTTCTTGCTGCAGCTAACATACCGGTTGTAAAGGAAGGAGTGGCAACAACGCTGAATGAAATTACAGAGCTTGCCGAGAAAACAGGCTATCCTGTTGCGCTTAAGGTGGTTGGACCAGTTCATAAATCGGACGTGGGCGGTGTGACACTCAACATAAAATCAAGGAGACACCTCGAGGCCGAGTTCAACCGGATGAAGGAAATTCCAGGAGTAACTGCTGTTATGGTCCAGGAAATGCTTACGGGAACAGAGCTCTTTATAGGTGCAAAATATGAACCCAGATTCGGACACATTATATTATGCGGACTTGGGGGAATATTTGTCGAAGTACTTGGGGATGTGTCGTCAGGTCTGGCTCCACTTACTTTTAATGAGGCGTATTCAATGATAAAGAGCCTCAGGGCTTACAGGATAATAAGGGGAGCAAGGGGCTTACCCGGAATAAACGAGGACAGGTTCGCGGAGATAATCGTGAGGTTGTCGAGCCTTCTGAGGTTCGCTACCGAAATAAAGGAGATGGATCTTAATCCATTGATAGGCAGTCAGAAAGGTATTACAGCAGTAGACGCCAGGATAAGGATAGGAAAGTAAAATTCAGCATATTGAAAGTAAAAATCGGATAATATTTTATAAGTTGTCACCGGAAACCGGCTGAAAACACATATCTACGCCCAAAAACAGGCTAATTGCACATTCTTTAACCGAAAAACGACAACCGACAAACGATAAACGATAAACGA
>JAVEZS010000020.1:0-31051 GCA_034002885.1 Bacteroidales bacterium | reverse complement strand
TCTGAATTCGGTATTCTGAGGCTTATCCTTCCTGAGCCTGAAAAGGCACGAAGCCTTCTGAGGGAAAATCATTTCACGGTTAACCTCTCGGAAGTGATCTCCGTTATAGCTCCGAATGAGGCCAGGTATTATGCAAGGGTACTGAAAGTCCTCTCAGACCTTGAGATCAGCGTTGAGTACACTTATGCATTTTCGCGGGGTACCAAGTCGATAATAATCCTGAGATGCAGCAACAATGACCTGGCTATAAAGGCATTGAAGGAACATGAGCTGGAACTGCTCAATGCCAGCGAGCTTTATCGTATTTAGATTTAAAAGGAACAAAAAAGTTAAATAATAGAAACAAATAACTCCTCCGGTAAGGAAGAAGGGGAATTAAGTAACGGGAGAAACTTTTATGGAAATCTGGAACAGGCATTTTGAGTGCATGGATCGTGAAGGACTGAGGAAAGTCCAGGGAGAGCGACTGATTGAAACTGTGGAAAGAGTATACTTCAATGTGCCTTATTACCGTCATAAAATGCAGGAGAAGGGGCTTGGTCCCGAGAGTATCCATTCTATCGACGACCTTGGTAAGCTGCCCTTCACAACAAAACAGGATCTGAGGGATAATTATCCCTTTGGTCTCTTTGCAGTACCGATGAGCGAGATTGTAAGGATACATGCTTCGTCGGGAACAACAGGGAAATCGACTGTAGTAGGATACACCAGGAATGATATTTCAACATGGTCGGAAGTAATGGCCCGTACCCTTACAGCAGCCGGAGCCAACCGAAACGACTTCATACAGATCGCATACGGTTACGGGCTCTTTACCGGAGGGCTCGGCCTTCATTACGGAGGCGAGAAGATAGGTGCTTCGGTTATACCCATTTCCGGAGGCAACACCATGCGTCAGATAGAGCTTATGCGCGATTTTGGCAGCACAGTCCTGGCATGTACGCCATCGTACGCTCTTTACCTGGCTGAAGCTCTGAACGAGAGCGGCATAGACCGGAAAAGCCTGAAGCTGAGGGTAGGTGTTTTCGGAGCTGAGCCGTGGACAGAAAATATGAGAAGGGAGATAGAGGAGAAGCTGAAGGTCAAAGCCATTGATATTTACGGTCTGAGCGAAGTTATCGGTCCCGGTGTGGCAAGCGAGTGCGAATGCCAGGAAGGCCTTCATATAAATGAGGATCATTTCTATCCCGAGATAATAGATCCAGAGACCCTTGAAGTGCTTCCCGAAGGAGCAACAGGAGAACTTGTGTTCACAACCCTTACTAAAGAAGGTCTGCCGCTAATAAGATACCGCACCCGCGACCTTACAAGAGTGACCCGCGAGAAATGCCGTTGCGGAAGGACCCTGGTCAGAATGAACAAGTGCCTGGGTCGCAGCGATGATATGCTTATTATCAGGGGAGTCAACCTCTTTCCCTCTCAGGTTGAGAGCGTTCTTCTTGATATGAGCGGGATAAAACCCCATTATCAGTTAATTGTCGACAGGATAAACAACCTTGACACCCTTGAGCTGAAAGTCGAAGTCGATGAGGAATTCTTTCTCGATAAGATCAGCCAGCTTGAATCGCTTAGGAAAAAGCTCCAGGATAATCTGGAAAGTTCACTGGGCCTGAGTGTAAAGGTATCGCTGGTTGAACCCAAAATGATAGAAAGGAGCGAGGGAAAGTCCAAACGTGTAATTGACAGGAGAAAATATTAAAGATGAATCATGAGTAGCATTCCAATTGATGACAGTATTATTGAATCGGTAGTGGAAGCCACCGGGATAAGAAATCCGGGCAAGGCTTCGATTCGGGAGATCGTTTCACTTGTAAACCGTATTGAGCAGAAAACGGGAATCTCTTTTGTAAGGATGGAAATGGGCGTTCCCGGACTGCCCGCCCCGGAGCTTGGAATAGAAGCCGAGATCAAAGCCCTGAGAAGCGGTGTGGCATCATTGTATCCCGATATTGCCGGCCTTAAATCACTTAAAACTGAGGCTTCGAGATTTATAAAACTCTTCATGAATGCAGATGTAAACCCTGCCGGCTGTGTGCCTACAGTCGGATCGATGATGGGTTCGCTGATATGTTTCCTGGTTGCCAATAGGAATGACAGGACAAAGGAAGGATCTCTGTTCATCGACCCTGGATTTCCTGTCCAGAAACAGCAGGTAAAGATGCTGGGTCACGATTATTTTTCGTTCGACATATATAATCACAGGGGAAGGAAACTCAGGGCAAAACTCGAGTCGTACCTCGAAACAGGTAAAGTATCATCGCTCATTTATTCTAATCCAAACAATCCCACCTGGATTTGTCTTAATGATGAGGAACTCTCGATAATAGGAGATCTCTGCCGTAAATATGATGTTATTGTAATAGAGGATCTTGCTTACTTCGGAATGGATTTCAGAAAGGATTACGGCATTCCCGGCCATCCTCCCTATCAGCCAACGATAGCCAATTACACCGACGATTATATTCTTCTCATCTCAAGTTCAAAAATTTTCAGCTATGCCGGGCAGAGAATAGCCATAATGGCAATCTCCGACCATCTTTTCAATCGTTCTTATCCTGACCTGCTCAGATATTATTCATCTGATAAATTCGGACACTCGGCAATTTTCGGAGCCCTCTACGGAATCTCGGCCGGTGTCTCCCATTCGGTTCAGTACGGGCTGGCAGCTCTTCTGAAAGCAGTTAACGACGGAGAATATCGATACAGGGATGATGTTCTGGAATATGGAGGGAAAGCCTCCCTGATGAAGAAGATGTTTACAGATAACGGTTTTATTATTACATATCCCTACGATCTTGACGAACCCATTGCTGACGGATTCTACTTTACGGTTTCATACCCGGGGATGAGTGCTTCAGAGCTGATCGGGAAACTTCTAAATTACGGTATAAGCGCGATAACCCTCGACACAACCGGCAGTGAGAGGAATGATGGACTGAGGGCCTGCGTGTCGCAGGTTCCGAGGTCGTTGTTCGGAGACCTGGAGTACAGGCTTAAATGTTTTAACAAGAGATATGGAAAATGAAAGTTAACCTGGTTGACATGAAAAGGCGGTAACTGTTGTGCCTTTTGCAATGAAGAGCCGGGGAATTATTTGATCATGGATGCTGTGTTTACGAATTTAAACAAAACAATATGGCAAAGATAAGAGGTAGTATTGTAGTGAATGTTGACAGGTGCAAGGGATGTGAGATCTGCATGGTATCATGTCCCACCGGAACAATCGCTATGGCTAAAGAAGTGAATATCAAAGGATATAATTATGCTTATCCGGCTAATCCCGAACTCTGCATAGGATGCGCCAACTGCGCCGTTGTATGCCCTGATGGAGTGATAACTGTTTATAAAATGAAAATATGATCCTGAAATGGAAAGAGAACTAAGACTGATGAAGGGGAACGAGGCTGTTGCCGAAGCAGCTATAAGGGCTGGTGTCGATGGCTATTTCGGTTATCCCATTACCCCTCAGAGCGAAATAATTGAATACCTGATGGAGGCCAACCCCTACGAACGCACTGGGATGGTAGTCCTTCAGGCTGAAAGCGAACTTGCTGCCATCAATATGGTTTACGGAGGAGCGGGCTGCGGCAAGAAGGTTATGACTTCTTCGTCCTCTCCGGGAATAAGCCTGAAGCAGGAGGGAATCACCTACATTGCCGGAGCTGAACTCCCCTGCCTTATTGTGAACGTTGTAAGGGGAGGCCCGGGCCTGGGAACCATTCAACCGGCGCAGTCTGATTATTTTCAGGCTGTGAAGGGAGGAGGTCACGGCGATTATCATCTGATAGTGCTTGCTCCTGCTTCAGTACAGGAGATGGCCGATTTTGTGGAACTGGGTTTCGATCTGGCTTTCAGGTACAGGAATCCGGTGATGATACTTTCCGATGGAGCAATAGGACAGATGATGGAAAAGGTGTGGCTAAACCCTCAGAAAGAAAGATCGGGTACAGTCCCGGAATGGGCGACAACCGGAAAACCTTCCACAAGGGAGAGGAACGTGATAACTTCCCTGGAACTGGATCCGAACCGGCAGGAGTTGTTTAACAGGAAACTGGTTGACAAATACAACCTGATAAAGGCAAAGGAGGTCCGTTACGAAGAGTTCCTCTGCGACGATGCCGAATACCTCCTTGTAGCCTACGGAACATCCGCAAGAGTATGTCAGAAATCGGTGGAACTTGCACGCCGCCAGGGAATAAGGGCGGGCCTGATTCGGCCTGTAACGCTTTACCCGTTTCCTTCTGAAAGGATAAACATGCTTGCAGATAAGGCTAAAATGATTCTGGCTGTGGAGATGAGCGCCGGGCAGATGGTTGAGGACGTTATGCTGGCGGTGAACGGAAAGACTCCCGTTCATTTCTACGGAAGAATGGGAGGTATGGTGCCTACTCCCGATGAGGTGGTTGACTTTCTTAATAATCTAATTAGTGGGAGCTGAGATATGAAAGAGGTGACAGGAATAAAGGAAATCGTCAGGCCGGAAAATCTGGCTTACAAAAAATCAGGGTTACTGACAGAGGAGATAATGCATTATTGCCCGGGCTGCGGACACAGCACTACTCACAGAATTCTTGCGGAGGTGATTGAAGAGGAGGGACTTCAGCACGATGCTATTGGTATTTCACCGGTAGGCTGCTCGGTCTTTCTGTACCATTATCTCGACATCGACTGGCAGGAGGCTGCACACGGACGTGCGCCGGCCCTTGCCACAGCTATCAAGAGACTCCTTCCCGAAAAGTTTGTATTCACTTATCAGGGCGATGGAGACCTTGCAGCCATAGGGACGGCCGAGACCATACATGCCTGCAACAGAGGTGAGAATATCCTGATAATCTTTATTAACAACGGCATTTACGGGATGACGGGAGGCCAGATGGCTCCTACAACCCTTCCCGGAATGAAATCCTCGACCTCACCTTTTGGAAGGGATGTCAGGACCATGGGTAATCCGTTGAAAATGACTGATATTGTTGCAACGCTGCCCGGAACATACTACGTTACCCGACAAAGCGTTCATACACCGGCAAATGTCAGAAAAGCAAAGAGAGCCCTAAAAAAGGCCGCTTCCTTTCAGAAGCTGAACAGGGGCACCTGCTTTATAGAGATCGTTTCCAATTGTCCTTCAGGATGGAAGATGACGCCTACACAGGCCAACCTTTGGATGGAAGAGCACATGTTCCCCTTCTACCCGCTTGGCGATCTGAAAACACCCTCTGAGGAACCAGAGCAAAAACCAAAAACTGATAAAAATGACTGAAGAGATAATAATAGCCGGCTTCGGCGGACAGGGTGTCCTGTCGATGGGTAAGATTATGGCCTATTCGGGCGTCATGCAGGACATGGAAGTGAGCTGGATGCCATCTTACGGACCGGAGATGAGGGGTGGCACGGCAAATGTCATCGTGATCCTGAGCGGCGAGAGGATAAGCTCCCCCATAATACGGCATTTTGACACCGGAATAATCCTGAACCAGCAGTCGCTCGATAAATTTGAAGATGCAATAAAACCCGGAGGGGTCCTTATATACGACGGTAACGGAATAACCCGGCATCCCGTAAGAAAGGATATTTCAATATACAGGGTTGACGCAACCGAAGAAGCAGCGAAGATGAACAGCCCCAGAACATTCAATATGATAGTCCTTGGCGGATTTCTTAAGATTAAGCCTGTCCTCAGTACGGTAAATGTTATTGAGGGACTGCGAAAATCTCTTCCGGAGAGATACCATAAACTAATCCCGGAAAATGAGAAAGCTCTTGCCAGGGGAGGGGAAATCGTTCAGGAGATACAAAAGCTGTAACCCCGTGACCGGTCGCATCTGAGTCGGTCAGACTTTCAGACAGCTGTAAATGCTTCTGAAAGAAAAAAGAAAGTCACCTGCCTTCATAAAAGTGCATCTCCCCGATGTAGTTCCATACTGCGGGGTGCAGATAGTACGACATGTTTTTGCCGCGCTTTATACCACCACGGATGAATGTTCCGGAGATGTCCATCAAAGGCGCTTTCACCCATTTGACAACGGCTTTCGAAAGGATCTCATCAAGAACCGGGTTATCCGGTCTGACCGCATCAGGCCTTGGGTATACATAAAGGGGAAAGCGGCTCACAAGCTCGGTGGCGTTTTTCCACTTGTGAAGTGTGTAAAGATTGTCTTCTCCCATAACAAGAACAAAACTGGTGCGGGGATGTCTTTCGGTGAGAAGTGCCATGGTATCGACAGTATACGACGGAACCGGACGACCGAACTCGATATCGCACGATCTAAGGTCATCATTTCCCTTTATAGCCAGATCAACAAGATAAAGACGCTGCCTGTCGGGAAGAAGGGTGTCCTTTTTTTTAAGTGGATTCTGGGGACTTACGACGAACCATACCTGATCGAGATCGGTGAATTCCTTCATAAAACCTGCTATCGCGATGTGTCCGATGTGTATCGGATTGAATGAGCCGAAGAATAATCCTGTTTTTAACATTATGCAGTTTTCAGATCTTTAAAAAGCTTCTTACAATTTCATATGCTTCTTTCTGTGCGCTTTCGAGATTATCATTGATCACAATATGATCGAACCTGTCGGCAAGAAGCATTTCCTCATGAGCCTTTCTTACCCTCATCATTATCTTTTCAGGTTCGTCAGTGCCCCTTCCCCTGAGCCTTTTAAGAAGCTCAGAGGTTGAGGGAGGCATTATAAAAATAGCCAGGGCCTGGTTCCTGTACATATCCTTCAGGTTGATCCCTCCCTTTACATCCACATCAAAAAGCACATGTTTACTTCGCTTCCAAATCCTCTCTATTTCGCTTTTAGGGGTTCCGTAAAACTGACCACTGTAAACCTCCTCAAATTCGGCAAATTCTTCATTCGCTATCATATGCATGAATTCATCAATTGAAATGAAATAATACTCCGTTCCGTTCTTCTCTTTTCCCCTTGGTTTTCTTGTAGTTGCTGAAATGGAAAACTCAAGCCCCAGGTTCTTCGACAGGAGATGATTTACAATGGTCGTCTTTCCGGCTCCCGAGGGGGCCGATATTATTACAAGTTTCCCTTCCATCCTTTCTGAAGATAAATTTTTACCCCGACCAGAGACTTTTAACCGTTAATAATCCGGTACTACGATTTCCCGGTACCATATCGACCGGCAAGAGCGGCACGGGTCAGAGAATATTGTTTGTCTGTTCCTTTATTTTCTCAAGTTCGTCCTTCATCATAACGACGAGTTTCTGGATAGTTGCATCATTGGCTTTTGAACCTATGGTGTTTATCTCCCTTCCGATCTCCTGCGCGATGAAGCCCAGTATTTTTCCGTTTGGAGACTTGCTTCCTACTGTTTCGAAGAAGTATTCGCAATGCTTCCTGAGACGCACCTTTTCCTCGTTTATGTCATATTTCTCAAGATAAAAGATCAGCTCCTGCTCAAAACGGTTCTTGTCGACGTTTTCAGTGCCTGCATTATCCCTCAGGATGTTGAGGAGCTTCTCCCTCACCTTTTCTATCCGGCCGGGTTCGCACGATTCAATTGCCTTTAAAGAATCGAGGATCCCCGAAATACTTTTTCTGAGATCAGCTTCAATGGATTTTCCTTCTTCTATCCTGTAAATATCAAGGGCTGCTATTGATTCCATGATCTGCTTTCTGGCCAGTTCCCACTCGCTTTCTGACAGCTCTGGCTTCTCTGTCTTCAGAGCATCGGGAAGTTTCATTATTACCGGCAGTATCTGATCATCGAGATTAAGACCAAGTTCTTCTGCTATCTCCCTGAACTGGCTGAAATAATTCCTGACTATTGTTTTATTTATTACCGGAATACCTTCATCCTCAAGTATGTCGAAATAAACGGACAGATCGATCTTTCCCCTGTCGAGTCTTTGGCTGATGATGTTCCTAATCTCCGGTTCTTTTTCCTTGTAAAGCCATGGCAGCTTGGTACTGAGATCAAGCTGCTTCGAATTAAGGGATTTTATTTCAATGGTGATCTTCTTCTGAGGTGTTTCGGCAATCGCTTTGCCGTAACCTGTCATCGATTTAATCATCGGGCGTTAGTTAGGTTAATTAAGGTTATCCGGCCTTCGGGAATCTTCCTTCGCGGGATGTGATGCTCCATAACTGAGAATAGTCTCTTCAGCTTAAGAAAGCTTATCCGGCTTCCGGACTCCTTATGACAAAAATAATACTAATGTGCAAATTATCATTATTACTTTCAAATATGGACTTTAGCATCAGATTTATTAAAAAATGTTAAAACACCTCTGGTGTTGTATCTGTAAGCTGCAGATTTAAAATATATTGTAGATTAATCGTCCGGAAATGGTATCTTTATGGCTTCCGTTTAGGGGTTAATGCATATTCCTTCCGGGGATTTTAGCGTTATAAAATATTGTTAATCTGCAGACCACCGGCTCTGCCCTATTTTAACCAGTATGCTTATGAGAGGAAGACTTCTGCTCATTTTTCTGTTTTTATTTTCGATACCTTTTACCGAAACCTTTTCCCAGGAAGCTTCAGCTGAAGCTGTACTTACTGACAGTGTTAAAATATTAACACAAAACAGTGATGATACCTTGAAACGGGAGGCAATAAGAATGTCGTGCGGACAGGCGATACAATTCCTTCAGGGTAATTATGAAAAGAGAATAACCGAACCCCTGAGCGAACCTTTGCGTTATGCTATAAAACATCTTGTTTCAGAAGCTGAAAATCCTCCTTTCGATTCGACAAGAATCTTTCTGGGGAATTTCATCCGGGATACCGTCAGGGTGACAAGGATTGAAACTCCGGGGTCCGGGGGGAAACCTGCCCCTCCTCCGGCCGACAGTCTTCCGGAGACTGATAGTTTAGCAGGGAAAACCGGTAGAGATTCTCTGATATACAGGTATCTTACCGTAAGAAATGATTCGGTAAAGGCTGCAGTAAAGGTACTTCTCGACTACCTCGAGGTGCGTGATTCCAGTCTGATAAGTTTCAGGGGTGCTGAAGGAACCACTTCATCCCTTTGGTTTAACTCATCAGGAAGAAGAATGGTCAGATTCTGGCTTAAGAACGACCTTCATGATTCTGTAACAGTATGGATCGGAAACCCTGCACGCGATACGATAGGCCTTTATCTTGAACATGGTGTTACATTCAGAAGACCGCCCAGGCAGGGGAATATCGGGCAGGCAAGCATAAATGTTGAACCACAGGATAATACGAGCCTTGTAAATATCGGAAGGATTCTTACTAAATCGCAATACTGGCGAAACCGGACAGAAACCTCATTCTCCCTGAACCAGGGAATGCTTTCGAACTGGGTCAAGGGGGGGGAAAGCAATATCTCAACAGCTCTCGACATAACCTGGTATGCAGATTATAACAATAAGCCGAAACTTACATCTTCAAATAACTACGTACGCCTGAAGTACGGGCTTATAAAATCGGGGGATGAGAAGATAAAAAAGAATATCGACCTTTTTGAGACCAACTCAAAGCTTAATCATAAGGCCTTCGGAAAGTTCGATTTCAGTGCAATCATGCTTTTCAAGACCCAGATATCGAACGGGTATAATTATCCTAACGATACCGATCCTGTATCAAAATTCTTTAACCCGGCAATCCTGACACTTGGGATGGGTCTCGACTACAAACCAAACAAGACAACATCTTTCAACCTTTCGCCGCTATCTTACAAAGCGACCTTTGTTCCCGACACAGGAAGAATAGATCAGACAAAATACGGAATAGCAGAGGACCGGAGGTCGAAACATGAACCAGGGGCAAGTTTCCAGTTCACAAGCGAATTCAAGCCTTTCAAAACAGTTTCCGTTACAAACAGGCTTCAGTTGTTCACCAACTATATAAATAATCCGCTCAATATTGATGTCGACTGGGAGATGATACTGAAGGCCAGCCTTAACTGGTTTACCGAGCTGAGACTGAATACCCACCTGATATTTGACGACGATACAAAAACAGTAGTGCTGGATAAGGATAAAAATCCTGTTCTCGATACGAGCGGGGCAGAGAAGAAGACTGCCAGGATACAGTTCAAGGAGCTTATGGGGCTCTCATTTATTTTCAGGTTTTAAGCTGCTTCCGATAGATCCTGAATCGTTTAACTACCTTTCCTCCAAGTCGTTCGCATTCACCTCTCATCCTTGTGTTGTTCTCAAGGATGAGATGACTGTCGATGAGTTCCATTTTATTCTTTCTTGCTGAATTCAGCAGTTTTATCGCAAGAAGGACATCTATTCCATGACCCCGGAACTCTTTCTTAATGCCCCCTAGCATAAGCATCATCTTCTTCGATTTCTTCATCTCTTTCAGTATGATAAAGAGTCCGAAAGGAAAAAGCTTACCCCTGGCTGCTATTATCCCGGGAGTCAGATCGGGGAGGGCTATCACGAATCCTGCATATTCATCCCCTGCCTTTACAACTTTCACGAACTCCGGATCGAGGATAGGGAGGTAGCGGCTGGCAAACTCAAGCTTTTCAGGATCGTTAAGGGGTACAAATCCGTATATCTCACTGAAGGTTTGGTTCATTAGCTCGAGAATAGGGATGATGAAAGGTTTAATTTCATTCCTCGAATTGAATTCAATTATTTTATGATCCCCGTTTCTTGAATACTTGTCATAGGCTTTTGTGTAAAGCGCAGGAACAGGATCGGGCATCGGAATGTTGTAATTGACAAGATCGACCTCTTTTGAGTAACCAAGACCTTCCATCATGGAAGGGAGATAGGGTGAGTTAGTGGCCGCCGTAAAAAGATAGGGATATTCGAACCCTTCGATCTGAAATCCCTGAGGGTCTTTGTCTGAAAAGCCCAGCGGACCCACAATTTTCTCCATTCCCCTTGATGTAACCCATTCTTCAACTTTTGACAGAAGAGCTGCAGCAACTTCAGGATCGTTGTAACATTCCATGAAACAGAACCTGCCGTTCTTCTCGTTCCTGATGTCATTGTACCTGTTGTTGATAAGGCCCATGATCCTTCCCGCAGGCTTGTTATCCTTAAGTGCAATGAAGAATATCGCATCGGCGTACTGATACGACCTGTTCTTTTTCTTATTGAACAGAAGCCATTCATCATTGTAAATGGGCGGAAGCCAGCCAGGATCGTTCTTGTGAATTTTTGCAGGCAGATAAATGAATTCACGGAGTTCCCGCCTGGTGAGAACTTCTTTGACAACTATCTTGGACATCGGGAGTCAGTTATATGGTACCAATAAACAAAAAATATATCAATTATGAGGCAATGATTTACAAAAGTATAAGGTCAAGTATAACAAACATTCCGTATAGAACACTTGCAATGCCGTTGGCTGTCTGAAATGCCAGTGTGACCCTGCTAAGATCGTCCGGCCTGACAAGGGTGTGCTGATAAATGATCATGGCTGTGAAAAGGGCAGCCCCCGTCCAGTATAGTAAGCTTCCCTGTCCTGCTATACCGGCTGCTGCAACAAGGATTACAGTAAAAACATGAACAATAAGCGAAACAGCCAGAGCATTCTTTCTTCCCGCAGCCGACGGAATCGAATGAAGAGAATTGTCGCGGTCAAATTCATCATCCTGAAGGGCATAAATTATATCAAAACCGCTAACCCATGTTAGGACGATGAAGGAATATATAAGAGGCAGAGGGTGGAAGTGTCCTGTAACGGATATGTATGCTCCGACCGGAGCGAGACTAAGACCAAGGCCAAGGATAAAATGGCAAAGGAATGTGAATCTTTTTGTCAGGCTGTACCCAAGTATGACAAGAAGGGCGACAGGCGACAGAAAAAGCGTAAGCCGGTTAATAAAACCCGCTGTTGTCACAAACAGAAGGGAATTAATTATGACAAAAGCTGCAGCCTGTTTTACCCCGATTTTACCGGAGGGGATCTCTCTCTTTTCCGTTCTCGGATTTATTGCATCGATATTTCTGTCAGCCAGACGATTAAAGCCCATAGCCGCGTTGCGTGCGAAGAGCATGCAGAGGATTATCAGGATCAGGAGTTTTATGCTGAAATCATACTCCGGTCTCATTACCGCCAGTGTGAATCCTATCAGAGCAAAAGGCATTGCAAAGACAGTGTGACTGAATTTCACCAGGGAGAAATAATTGCCGGCTTTTTTGATCAGATCGTTCATCTGGAAGACAGAGGTCTGAAGGCAAAGGGAAAAACTGAATTTATTTAATTATCGGAACAGGCATTACAAAGATTTATTCTGCCTTTTTTCTACCTGATCTTTGCACCGAGTTCTCTCTCGAAAGCCTGGACAAGATTATTCATGACTCTTTCTATGTTCTTATCAGTCATTGTCTTAAAGTCATCTCTAATAAGAAAGCTGACGGCGTACGATTTCTTATCCTGACCGAGGCTCTCGTGATCATAAACGTCGAAGAGGCCCACATCATGAAGGAGGTTTCTTTCGGTTTTAAAGGCAATTTCCCTTATCTGACCGAATTTGACACTTTTGTCGAGGAGCATTGCAAGATCGCGTCGCACTGAAGGGTATTTCGGAAGTTCCCTGAAGGAGATCGAATTGTTTTTTATGAGCTTCAGTACAAGATCCCAGTCGAAATGGCTGTAATATACATCCTGTCTTATGTCAAAAAGGTTCAGGTACTTACCTGAGATCCTTCCTGCTTCGGCAACGATCCTGTTCCCTGAGCTGTAAGTGATTGATTCCGAGAACCAGCTTTTGGAACTTTCTCCCGGAATGAGGCCTCTGCTGTTTATTCCAAGCCTTGAAAGGATCATTTCCGTTGCCGATTTTATATGGAAAAAGTCGGTCGGATTGCTTTTGTAATTCCAGTTTTCCTTTCCGGGTTTTCCAGTAATGAAAAGATCGAGGAAATAGCGTTCATTGTAATCGGAAACCAGAGGCGGATTATTCCCCTGGTTCTTTGTGAAATAGCAGTTGCCGAACTCATAGAGCTTCAGGTCGTACGACTGCCTGTTTATATTCCATGCAACTGAACTCAGCCCACCGAACAGAAGAGTCTGTCTCATCGTGTTAAGGTCAGAGCTGAGGGGATTTAAAAGCATTACAAGGGTTGAAGGATCGAAATCTTCGTTATGTTCGTACCACGAGGAAGGATTAAGAGAGTTGCACATTATTTCAGCGAATCCGTTAGCCGACAGAAGATCGGAGACGGTGTTTACCACGTTTTCCCTGTCGGGCCTTTCATAATAGGATAGTGTGGAATTTACATGTTCGGAGGTTTCAATATTGTTATAACCGTAAATCCTGAGTATCTCTT
The DNA here is from genome assembly GCA_034002885.1 of Bacteroidales bacterium. Taxonomy (GTDB): domain Bacteria; phylum Bacteroidota; class Bacteroidia; order Bacteroidales; family VadinHA17; genus LD21. The sequence continues at coordinate 17,825 of JAVEZS010000020.1, read as the reverse complement.
CAATTACGTCGGCTTCAATCCTTACGTCAACCCTGTAGGCAGGAATCTCAAGAAGCAGGTTTCCGGCTTCTTCGCTTATGACAGTTATGTCGAGCCTGTCGAGAATCCTCAGTATTGTTTCTCTTTCGATATGCTTACCGATAAGCCTGTCGATGTTACGGTAGCTCACTTCGACCTTAGCATTCCCGATCTTTTCGGGATAAACATCTGATATTTCAGAGCTTATCTTTCCACCAGCGATATCCTTTATAAGCAGTGCTGCTCTTTTGAGGGCCCAGACTGTAATATTGGGGTCGGTTCCTCTTTCGAACCTGAAGGATGCATCTGTCTGGAGTCCGTGCCGCTTGGAAGTTTTCCTTATTGACACCGGGTTGAAGTACGCACTTTCAAGGAAGATGTTTTTAGTTTCCCGGGTCACTCCTGATTTATGTCCGCCGAAGACACCTGCAATACACATTCCTTCATCGGCATTACAAATCATAAGGTCGCGGGTCGACAGCTTTCTTTCAACCTCATCGAGGGTGACGAATTTCGTTCCTTCCCCGAGGTTTCTGATAATGACCTTTTTCCCTGTTATCCTGTCGGCATCGAATGCATGGAGAGGCTGTCCTATTTCGTGCTGTACATAGTTAGTTATGTCAACCACATTGTTGATGGGATTGAGACCTATGGCTTTAAGCTTGTTTCTTAGCCATTCAGGCGATTCTTGAATTTTTACGTCACTGATTGTAACTCCGCTATACCTCGGGCAATCCCTTGTATTCATAATGATCACTTCGAGATTCAGGGAGTTGGTGTCAGTCCTGAAATCGTCGACTGAAGGCTTTACTGCCCTGTAATCACGGCCTGTGTTCAGGCTCAGGCAGGCGGCAAGGTCTCTGGCGACCCCGAAATGAGAACCGCTGTCGATCCTGTTTGGCGTTAAGCCTATCTCGTAAACGGTATCGTGCACGATGCCGAAATAATCTGCAGCAGGAGTACCGGGAACAGCGCTTTTGTCGAGGACGATTATTCCCTGGTGGTCGGTCCCGATTCCCAGCTCGTCTTCAGCGCATATCATCCCTTCAGAGATCTCTCCCCTTATTTTTGTCTTCTTCAGTTCGAAAGCCGTATCTCCCTTGTAAAGCATTGTTCCTGCAGGGGCAACAGCAACTTTTTGCCCGGCAGCTACATTGGGGGCTCCGCAAACTATGTGAAGAGGTTCTCCGCTGCCGGTGCTGACAGTCGTTACCGACAGTTTATCAGCATCAGGATGCTTTTTGCAGGTAAGGACTTCACCAACGACAACACCTTTCATTCCTCCCTTTACCGATTCCCATTCCTCAATGCCTTCCACCTCAAGTCCGAGGGAAGTTAGAATTTCAGAAAGCCTGGCAGGATCCAGGTCAATTGAAAGATAGTCCTTTAGCCAATTATACGAGATCTTCATTGCAGTAGTGAAAATAAAATATCAAGAGTGCAAAAGTAAACAATTTATCTCAGGGAAAAGGTATTTATCTATCTTTGTAACTCAAACAAAAACTATATGACTCTCGAAAAAAACGAACGGCTGATTCTTCTGACAAATGACGATGGTTTGTATGCTGCAGGCCTGAGAACTCTTCTCGGGGTGATGGAGGAATTCGGTAAGGTTGTCATGGTTTCTACTCTTGAAAGTATGTCGGGAATGTCGCAGGCCCTTACGGTAAAAAGCCCACTGAGGGTTAAGCTTCTTGAAGAAACTGACAGGAGAAGGGTCTATGCCTGCAACGGAACTCCTACCGACAGTGTGAAGCTCGCAGTGAACCAGCTGCTGGAGAGGATGCCCGACTGGGTTGTATCGGGTATTAACCACGGATCGAACGCCTCGGTCAGCGTCCTTTATTCTGGTACAATGGCCGCTGCACTTGAGGGATGCCTTTATGGCGTGGACTCGGTTGGATTTTCACTCAACGATTTTTCACGGGATGCCGATTTTTCCATCTGCAAGAAGTATATAAGGCAGGTAATGCTGAAACTCGCAGAAGAGCCTCTTCCAAAGGGTGTCTGTCTTAACGTTAACATTCCTTCATTCCCGGAGAGCGAGATAAAGGGTATCATGGTTTGCAGGCAGTCAAAAGGAAACTGGCGCGAGGAATTCGAAAAAAGAAAAGACCCCATGGGTAAAACATATTACTGGCTTACAGGGATGTTCCAGAACCTTGAACCCGATTCAGTTGACACCGACGAATGGGCTCTTGCCAACGGGTTTGTGTCGGTGGTCCCCGTTTCAGTCGACATGACGGCCCATTCGTATCTCGGGAGCCTGAAAGATCGTTTCTCCAGATGACAATTCTGAGTAAATACGACAAACTGGCGACAGGAGTGCTTTCGGGATTTCTGCTGCCGGTACTTATAGCTGTTATAGTGTATCTCTTCTCATCGGGAAGCGGAAGCATTAGCGATTATTTGTCAAAACTAGTCAAGGCTGATATTGTCACCCACATAATTTCGCTTTGCGTCTTTCCGAATATCTTCCTTTTCCTGATATTTAACCGTCTCGATATGCTGAAAGCCACAAGGGGAGTTCTTGGAATTACTATATTCTGGGCAGTGGTCGTGTTTGCAGTAAAATTCCTTTCATGAAGTATTTCATCATAGCCGGAGAACAGTCGGGCGATCTTCACGGTTCAAATCTGGTCAGGGAGCTTTTCAGATCTGATCCGCGGGCTGATATAGAATGCTGGGGGGGCGATCTTATGGAATCGGCTGGAGCCAGGGTGATGGTTCACTACAGGGAAACAGCATTCATGGGATTCATCGAGGTAGCGAGAAACCTTGGCAGGATAAGAAAGAACCTGGATCTGTGCAAACGACAGATCAGCGAATTCAAACCCGATGCCGTGATACTTATCGACTATCCTGGCTTTAACTTCAGAATGGCGAAATTCGCTAAGGAAGAGGGATTTAAGGTTCTGTATTACATTTCTCCAAAGTTATGGGCATGGAAGGAGAGCCGGGTGGAACTCGTAAGAAAGTACGTCGACAGAATGTACATTATATTCCCTTTTGAAGTCGGATTTTACAGAAAGCATAATATTGAAGTTGAGTACAGGGGAAATCCTCTTCTTGATGAAACTGAAAAGAGGATGGCCCGGTTGCCTGGTAAAGATGAGCTCAGGAACGCCCTGGGCCTGGGTAAGAAGCCTGTAATAGCAATGCTCGCCGGAAGCAGGAAAAGTGAGGTTGCCCAGGTCCTTCCAAGGATGCTCAGGGCAGTGAGTCATTTCCCTGAATACCAGTTCGTACTTGCGGGAGTGAAAACCCTTCCCGACGAACTATATCTCCGCCTGACCAGAGGAAAAGGAGTTCAGGTCCTTAAAGACAGGACATATGAGATACTGGCCGTGTCGGAGGCTGCTCTTGTGACATCCGGTACCGCAACTCTCGAAACCGCCCTTCTCGGTGTTCCTCAGGTTGTATGCTACAGGGGAGACCTGATTTCAATGATTATAGCATGGATGGTGATAAAGGTCAGGTATATCTCACTCGTAAACCTTATTGCAGGCTTTGAAGCAGTACGTGAATTGATTCAGTACTCACTCAATGAGAAAAATATTGTCAGGGAACTGGGTGCAATACTTCCGGGTGGTGCAAAAAGAATAAAGATGCTCGATGATTACAGGCTTGTAAGGGAAATTCTGGGTCCGGAAGGGGCTTCTGACAGGGTGGCCTCCGATATGGTAAGGTTTTTGAACACCTGAAATGGTCAGGGCTAAGGTGCAGTGCGGATGGCAGGTCCTCTGACAGGAAAAGTTTAAAATGACCAGGAAGATTTTAATAATCATAGTTATTCTGACAGCATGGGTGTTACAGGCACCCGGGCAGGTTAAGATCAGGATATTCGCTGACCAGCATGCCTCATCCGCTGCTTTCAGCGTAGCAACAGGTAAATATGAGATCGACATTTACGATGGAAAACCTGTTGCTCTCTCCTCAGGCGATCCGATTATCCTCGCCTTGTATAAGGGTAAAATCGCAGTTAAAATACGCGACTCCAGGAGTTTTCTATGTGATTCACTTACTGTCAGGGGATTAACAGGTAACGACCTGTTCTATTTCAGGGTGAACGGAGGAGGACAGATCAGAAAGGCTTACAGCGGAGATCTTCATTGCCTTCCCGATCTTGGAATACTTGTTTTTCTTAACGTAACTGATACAGAAAAATATATTGCTGGTGTTGTAAGAACAGAAGGGGGGACGGGAAGGAACATTGAATACCTTAAGACTCAGGCGATCCTTGCCAGGACCTTCCTTTACAGACATATGGAACGACATTCCATCGACAGGTATCACTTATGCGACAATACCCATTGCCAGGCTTTTAACGGGATAACCTCTGATCCGCTGATAACAAGGGCAGCCCTCGAAACTAAAGGAATGGTAGCTATCCATACCGACAGCACCCTTATAATATCAGCATTTCATTCCAACTGCGGGGGAGAGACATCAACTTCAGATAATGTATGGCTATCAAGCCACGACCATATTCAGAAAGTCATCGATCCGTATTGCACTTCCTCGCCAAATGCCACATGGAGAAAGACCATCCCACTTGCAGAATGGGTTGCATACCTTGGGAAGTCGGGTTATAAGCCCGGATCCGGGAAAGCAGTATCCTACAGCTTCCCTCAGCTTACCCGGCAGAGCGATTACAGGATCGGAACCTTCGCAATACCGTTCAACCGCATCAGAAACGACCTTAATCTGAAATCAGCGTTTTTTTCAGTACAGCATGCAGGGAACCAGATCGTACTGAGAGGTAGGGGCTACGGCCATGGAGTGGGCTTATGCCAGGAAGGAGCAATGGTGATGGCAGCAAGAGGGTTTAATTTCAAGGAGATAATAAGATTCTACTATCCCGATGCTTCCGTGGCTGATATCAGATATGCAAAAATTGTTAAAAACGATTTCTGATAGGGCTGGCTTTCTTATTGCGTTTGAGTATTTTTGCATTCAATAAAAATCAGCTATGCTGGCAATATTCCGTAAGGAAATCAGAGGATTCTTCAGCAGCCTGACAGGCTATATAGTGATCGTGGTTTTTCTTCTGGTAAACTCCCTTTTCATGTGGGTGTTCCCCGGTGAATGGAATGTCCTCGACAGCGGTTACGCAGGCCTGGATACACTCTTCTTTCTCTCACCATGGATTTTTCTTTTCCTTGTTCCTGCAGTGACGATGAAAATGATAGCCGAAGAAAAACGTCTTGGAACACTTGAGCTTCTGTTTACAAAACCGGTGACAGAAAGAGGTATCGTTTACGGTAAGTATCTTGCATCAGTGGCACTGGTCCTTCTGGCCCTGCTTCCCGGAGTTTTCTATTATGTGTCAGTTTATCTTCTGGGGGAAGTGCCCGGTAACATCGACAAGGGAGGTACAATGGGTGCGTTTACCGGTCTGTTCTTTCTTGCTGCCGTTTATGCCTCTGCCGGGCTTTTTGCTTCATCCGTAACCGATAACCAGGTCGTCGCATTTATTATTGCAGTCCTGCTTTCTTTCTTCCTTTTCATGGGATTTGATTCCTTCGCCTATCTTCCCGGGTTGAAAAAGATTGACGAAGTCGTTATAAACCTTGGGATTAACGAGCATTACAAATCCATTAGCAGGGGAGTGATCGATATCAGGGATATTTTTTATTTCCTTGCTGTTGTCCTGATATTTAATGAGGCTACACGGATGGTTCTGTTGTCGCGTAAATGGAGAAAAAGCAACTGATGCATCGATGAGATGAAAAAGATAAGCGACATAAAAACTAAAAGCTGGCTCCGTTTTTCCTATACCCTTGCCCTTATACTTATTTCTGCTTACCTGGGATCGTTGCTCAGACTGAGGATTGACCTGACGGAAGATAAAAGATACACTCTTTCGGAACCAACCCGTAAGGTTCTTTCCCAGGTAAAGAATGATATTTATGTGCAGGTCTATCTCGAGGGAGAAATGCCAATTCCCTTCAAGAGATTAAGACGCTCAGTGAAGGAGATGCTCGACGAATTCAGGATCGGGTCGGGACGCAGGATCGATTATGATTTTATTAACCCGTCGTCAGGAAGCAGGGCCGACCAGAGGGATGCATTTTACCAGTCGCTTGTCATGAAAGGTCTCAATCCCGTTAATATTCAGGCGGGGGATGAAGAAGGCGGGTCGAGTCAGAAGATAGTCTTCCCCGGAATGATAGTGAATTACAACGGAATAGAGGTTCCGGTCAATTTCCTGAAGAACAATCCTGCCCTGAGTGCTGAAGAAAACCTTCTTCATTCCACTGAAGGTCTTGAATATGAAATGATTCAGCCAATTGCTACTCTCAGTGCCGACAGTGTCTTCAAGGTTGCCTTTCTTGAGGGGCACGATGAGATACCCGAGATAGAGGTTGCCGACCTTACTTTCAGTCTTGCAAGGTTCTTTACTGTCGACCGGGGAATAATGGGAGGTATTCCCGGAATCCTTAACGGATACTCTGCAGTAGTGATAGCGGGGCCCGAAAAGGAGTTCAGCGAGAACGACAAGTTTGTTCTCGACCAGTACATAATGAACGGGGGCAGGATCCTGTGGCTGGCCGAAGAGGTTTATGTGAACGAAGACAGTCTTGCTTCCGGAGAGACAGCAGCCCTTTATCGCCCTCTTAACATAGCAGATCAGCTCTTCAGATACGGAGCAAGGATAAATCCTTCAGTCATTCAGGATCTGGAGTGTGCTCACATACGCCTGATCCTCTCGACAGGAGGTGCACGGCAACAACCGGTTTCGCTCCCGTGGGTTTATCACCCGGTGATGATGCCCGATCAGGGGCATCCTGTAACAAGAAACATAAACAGGGTCAGAGGTCAGTTCGTGAATTATATTGATACGGTAGGTCTTGACGGTAATATAAAAAAGAGGATTCTTCTTGCTACATCACCTTACACCCGGGCGCTCAATCCACCCTTCATGCTTAGCCTGAGAGAAGCTGAAATGTCACCAGATGACCGACTTTTCAACAAGTCTCAACTGCCTGTTGCTGTTCTGCTCGAAGGAGTGTTCCCTTCAGCTTTCAGAAACAGGATCACCGATAATCTGGTGAAGGATAAAAATATGAAAGTCAGGACCGAAAGTGTTGAGACAAAAATGATAGTGATTGCGGATGGTGATGTTATACGCAATGAGGTCCGGAAATCTGGAACATCTGAAACACCATTGACACTGGGCCAGGACAGATATACCGGTGAAATGTACGGCAACAGGGATTTTCTTATAAATTGTCTGAATTATCTTGTTGACGATAACGGACTTATGGAACTCCGGTCGAGAGAGCTGAAATTGAGGCTTCTTAACCGTCAGACCATCAGGGAGGAAAGAACAAAGTGGCAGATAATTAACATTGCAGGACCTCTGATTCTTGTTGTCGCAGCAGGACTTATCTACAACTGGCTTAGAAAAAGAAAGTACGGAAAATACTGATGAAAGGAACAAAAACCATACGGTATTCAGTAATAATTATTCCTCTCCTTTTGCTTCTTCTGTTTCTGCTCAGGGAACGTTCCCCTTTCGGAAAAAGTAACACGTCCTTTGCTGCAAAACCTGAAAGAGAGATCACCCGTATCGAGTTCAGCGACGGAAAGTCGTTGCTTACCCTTGAACAAAAGGAAGGCATCTGGCTCGTCAATAACAGGTTTGAAGCACGTAAAAGCAGTATTATGTTCATTAACCGGATACTTACCGAAATGGAAATTAAATCACCGGTCTCTGATGAGTTGTTTGAAACTGTGGCAGGAAGCTCAGGAACTGAACCCGTAAGGGTGAAGGTGAGCGAGAGAGGAAAAACAATCAGTTCGTTCCTTGTTTATAAAACGGCTTCAAATCCTTATGGCAACATTATGAAGATTAAGGAGAATTCGAAACCCTACATAGTACACGTACCGGGGAGCGAGATTGAAATAGGATCAGCCTTCACAATGAACGAGCTTTACTGGCAGCCTTATACAGTCTATAATCTGATGCCTTCTGAAATAGTTACTGTAGCTCTTCAAAACCACAGAGATCCTTCATCTTCATTCCGGATCGAAAAGAGCGGGAACCTGTTCAGGCTTTTTGGTGATTCCGGAGAACTGACAGGGTGGGATACCTCCAGGATAACAAGGTATCTTTCATATTTTGTCCATGTTCCGTTTGAGTCGTGGGCTTCCGGTCTTTCTGATGCCGAAAAGAGAGAAATAGCTGAAGAGGAACCTGTCTATTCAATAACAATATCTACAGAAGGGAAGGAAACAAACACTCTCAGGTTATGGGAGAGGACCACAGGGGAAAATGAAGTCAGGAAAACCGACACCGACAGGATATTGGGAAAAAAGGATGGGGCAGGGGACATTTTTGTTCTCAGGTTCACAGATATTGATCCGTTGCTGAAGAAACTGTCCTATTTCTTCGGAAACTGATATTTTGTTTGAGGGTTTGCGTTTTTTTTGTAATATTGATTGCCGGGAATCGGAAAGTCTTAAGAAGCTGGTTGATACCCGGAAGAAAAAGAGTATATATATTACCGGCTGCTTATTAGTTGTTTAAAAGTTCTGACCTGACATTTCTTGTATTGGAGAATACTTCATTAATATTGAGGAAAGAACTTGCAGAATAGCATCACACACCGTGAAAGCCGGTATGGATTATGGAAAATTCTGAACTGCGGGTAGACTGATGGCAACTTTGAGAATAAATTAAAACCACAATAATATGAAATTTGTAGTATCCAGTACCGAGCTGCTTGGTCATTTACAGGCAATTAGCAGGGTAATAAGTTCGAAGAACACCCTTCCTATCCTTGATAATTTTCTTTTTAACCTTTCAGGCAACGATCTGGAAATAACGGCTTCAGATCTCGAGTCGACACTTATCACCAGGATGAAGCTGGAGAATACTAGCGGCGACGGCATTATAGCCATGCCCGCAAGGATACTGCTTGATACTCTGAAGGAATTCTCCGTTCAGCCCCTTACCTTCGACATCAACGCCGAAACCATGGCTGTTGTAATAACCTCTGAAAATGGCAAGTTCAATATTATGGGCCAGAACGGGGTCGACTTTCCTGCCCTGCCGGCAATAAGGAAGGAGAAGAAATTTACGTTCGGAATTAATGCCGATGTGATGCTTGCAGGCATTAACAAAACACTATTTGCCACAGCCGATGATGAGCTCAGACCTGTTATGGGCGGCATTTTCGTTGAGGCTTCGACCGATAAGATAACCTTTGTTGCTTCCGACGCGCATAAACTCGTGAGATACCAGAGGAGCGACGCACACGCCGAAGATAACGCTTCATTTATCCTTCCAAAAAAGCCTGCATCGCTTCTTAAGAATATCCTCCCCAGGGAAGAAGGTCCGTTAACTGTGGAATTCGACGATAAGAATGCCTTTTTCATTTTAAATGATTATAAGGTCGTCTGCCGTCTGGTTGAGGGCAACTATCCGAATTACAACTCGGTCATTCCAAAGAATAACCCAAGGAAGATAACTATAGACAGGGTCGAATTCTTCAATACTCTTAAACGGGTCTCCGTCTTCTCAAACCAGGCAAGCAATCTTGTGAAACTGCAGCTAAAAGGGAACCAGGCAATGGTTTCTGCGCAGGACATCGACTTTTCCATCTCAGCCTACGAGAAGATTAAGTGCCAGTATACGGGTGATGATATGGAGATAGGATTTAAATCGGTGTTTCTACTCGAAATACTTGCCAACATTGCATCCCAGGATGTAATGATTGAACTTGCCGATCCTACCAGGGCAGGATTGTTTCTGCCGGCCGAGACCGAGAACGAGTCGGAAGACCTTCTCATGCTTCTTATGCCAATGATGATAAACGCCTGAGAATTGGAACTTAATCTCCGCCGTCCCATAGCTTTTCTCGATCTTGAAACAACGGGAATAAATGTTTCGGGTGACAGGATCGTTGAAATTTCGGTACTTAAAATTACTCCCCCCGACAAAAAGGAATGGTTAAGCACAAGGGTAAATCCTGAAATGCCAATACCACCCAGGTCAACGCAAATACACGGAATCACTGACGAAGATGTTGCCGGAGCCCCCACATTCAGGGAAATAGCCAAAAACCTTGCAACTTTTCTTGAGGGTACCGACCTTGCCGGCTATAACGCCATTAAATTCGACATCCCTCTTCTTGCTGAGGAGTTTCTGAGGGTAAACATCGATTTTAGTTTCCTTAAGAGGAGATACGTTGACCCTCAGGTGATCTTCCACAAAAAGGAACAACGAACCCTTTCGGCAGCTTATCAGTTCTACTGTAATAAGGAGCTTGAAGATGCACACAGCTCAAAAGCTGACACACAGGCAACCTACGAAGTACTTAAGGCCCAGCTCGACAGATACTCCGATCTTGAAAATGATGTTGAGAAGCTGGCTGACTTTAGTTCATTCAATAATATTGCCGATTTTGCAGGAAGGATAGTCTTTGATGAAAATGGTGTCGAGACATTCAACTTCGGTAAATACAAAGGTAAGGCTGTTGAAAAGGTATTCGCCGATGATCCCTCATACTACTCGTGGATGATGAACGGGGACTTTCCTCTGTATACGAAGAAGATTATCACGGAGATAAAACTTCGCTCTTTCGGCAAATGACCGCCCGGATATGAAAATCATCTGTATAGGACTCAATTACAAGAGGCATGCCATGGAGATGGGCAGGCCCTTTCCTGAAGAACCTGTAGTGTTTATGAAACCTGATTCGGCCTTGCTGAAGAACAACAAACCTTTCTTCCTGCCCGACTTTTCTGACGATTTGCACTATGAATCCGAAGTTGTTGTGAAGATCTCAAAACTGGGAAAAAGCATTGAAACAAGGTTTGCTCACAGATATTATGAAGAAATAACAGCAGGGATTGACCTCACCGCACGCGATCTGCAGACAAAGCTTTCAAAGGCACGGCTCCCGTGGGAAATATCGAAATGTTTTGACGGAGCGGCTCCGATAGGGAAATTTGTTCCCGTTTCATCATTTTCTGATGCAGGGAAACTTGATTTCCGGCTTGAGATAAACGGCAGGATAGTCCAGCAGGGCAATACCTCTGATATGATCTTTAGTGTAGATGAGATAATATCCTACGTTTCGCGGTTCTTCACCCTGAAAACAGGCGACCTGATCTTTACAGGAACACCTTCAGGTGTGGGCCCCTTAAGGAAAGGAGATCATCTGGTGGCATTAATCGGTGAGATGCCGCTTCTTGACTTCATGATAAGGTAAGGCACTGATCAGCTTCTCCTTCCGGTCTGTCTTTTACTACTTACAACCGGTTTAGTTAAACCAGTAAGATAGCTTTACTACCAGTCCACGGTTTTTTACCTGGAAATTGTCGTGAAGCGTATTCCCGTTGTACTCTCCAAACATATCCGGAGCAAAACTGTTCTGGGTATACACGATGAAAAGGTCGGAAACAGGTGCAAACCTCCACTGGAATCTCAGGTTGACATTCATATTGTCGATCTGGTTATTGTACTGGATAAAGCTTGTAAAAAACAGCTTGTCTGTGAAGGTGAAGTCAAACCGTGGACCAATGAGCATCAGTTTTGCACTGTTATATGGAGAGGGAAGGTCAATATCGTAGTAGGTTGTTGTCAGGGCCAGGCTTCCGTAAGGCTGGACCCTGTAGTTGATCTCTCCGCCCAGGGTAAGCCTGTTTCCGTTGTAATAACCTCCGTATCTTCCTGTAACGATGAAATTGAACATTTTGCGGTTGTCGGATGTGTAAGTGGCACCCACCTCAGTCCAGTTGAAATCATCTCCTGGCTGAAGCTTCAAACCACCTGTATTAGTCGGATCGAAAGGCGAAAGAAGCTCAATGAAGGTCTCTTTGACATCGAATGACATATAACTCTTGTTAGTTAGTTCTATGTTGTACAACAGTTGTGTTTCCCTGTCTGTCAGTGTCATGGAAGAGTAGGGATTAAAATAGGTATCAAGTTTAAGTGCAGGGCCATGGCTGATAATGTTTTCACTTTTTGGAAAGAACTTATACTGAAAACCACCGTTAAGCTGATAATAGCCTCTTCTTCTTATATATCCGGCCTCCGCGTTGTATCCTGAGCCTGTAAAGGCATTGCTCAGTGAAGCTGTAAGATACTGCGTCGAACGGGTAATGTTAAATGCTGCGGCTGAGTTTCTCACAGAAATATCTTCTGCTATATTCTGATGGTAATATGCCTTTCCCGTCCACCGGTTATCGGGACTTGCCAGGTTGTACTCAAGACCTGCTATCCTGTTGATCCTGAAATCTCTCAACAAGTCCCAGGGAATACTCTCTGTATCGCCGGTCAGCTGACGGTTGATGAAAAAGGCTGATATGTTCGACCTGCTGAAAACCTGACGCTGAAGTGCTGCCACCATGTAATTTGCAGCAAATATATCTCCCTTTTTGTCGGTCTGAATGTCCATAATCCCAAGCCTCCACTTCTTTCCCAGATTGCCGCTGAGGCGGGCACCAGCAAGAACCGGATTCTCAAGCCCTATCCTTCTTGAGAAGAAAGGACGCACGTTGTCCGTTCCAAGACTTGCAAAGAGGTCGCTGTTCTCAAGGAAAAACTGCCTCTTTTCAGGGAAGAAGAGCTCATACCGGTCGAGGTTTGTCTGCTGTCTGTCAACCTCCACCTGCGAATAGTCGGGGTTAACAGTGAGATCGAGGTTGAGTGATGATGAGAGTATCATCTTGGCATCGATACCGGCATTCCATTTCCATTCGGTAATATTTTCGGCAGAATAATCCTTTGTAAACCTGCCCGTTGCATACGGGATGAGTGAAAATCTCAGTCCGGCCCTGTCCATTGGCTTATCCCACATCAGGGTTCCGGTGAACGGCAGCGAACAATGTGGAAACTGCCGCGGCATAGGCGCCCATGCTGATTTTTCATTTAACTTGAGGTCCTGCCTCCCGAAGTTGACGCCCCATTCAGTGTCCCCTTCAAAATAACGCACGCTCCGGAAAGGAATACTGAACTCGGTTACCCACCTGTCGTCATAGTTTTTAACAGCCGACCTCCACTTGATATCCCAGCTGTAAAGGATTTTTGTTCCTTCATACTGAAGCCCTTCGGTCTGGGCTCCTGCCGCCGAGATACCAAAGGCAAATCCGTTTGTCTGATCATTATAGGTGTCAAAGAAGATCATGAAGTTGTCGTTCTTCAGGAAATTATAGTCCCTTCTGAGCGATTCAACAGGCCTTTTTCCGGGTGTTGGATCATAACAGACAACCCCAACGTAAATATTCGACTTGTCGTACGAAAGTTTCACCTCAGTCTGCGCAGTGGCAAAACCAGTGTCGATGGGTGTTACCCTCCTGAATGTCCCCGTGGTTTCAGCCTTAATCCATGCCTCTTCATCAAGGATGCCGTCGATATGTACTGGCTTGTCGGCGTGCCTGATGTTTATCCTGTATTTATCGCGGTTAACGGCAACATCCTGTCCCAGCACAGCAGTGGCGGCAGGGAAAAGGAAGGCAACTATCAGTAATATCAGGTATTTGTACATTACTAAATTTTTTGGCGAAGATAGGGAATTGAATTCTTAAATTATTAACCTATTTTTATGCAGTTGCGACTAAATAGTCTTATTGGCTTTGTTTTAATAAATTTTAACTTTCATGGTAATTCATGTTTCTGACGATCCGGGCAGACTCGGAAGAAAAGCTGCCGGAATGGTTGCAGAATGCCTTTCAGAAATCATCAGTACCGCCGGAGAGGCCCGGATGGTTGTTTCAACCGGCAGTTCCCAGTTTGAGTTGTTTCAGGCTCTTGTAAAGGAGGATGTTGATTGGCCGAAAGTTGAGGTTTTTCACCTTGATGAGTATATCGGATTGCCTGTATCGCACAGGGCAAGCTTCAGGAAATACCTCTACGAAAGGTTCATTAACCTTGTCCCTGTAAAACAGTTCTATGGGGTCGATGTCGAAGGGGATATTGGAGAAAGAATTAAATACCTGACATCGGAAATAAGGAAGAGACCGATTGATCTTGGCCTTATCGGTATAGGGGTGAACGGCCATATAGCGTTTAACGACCCTCCTGCCGATTTTAAAACCCGTGATGCCTACATCGTGGTTGAACTTGATGAGGTCTGCAGGATGCAGCAGGTAAGTGAAGGATGGTTCGGAAAGATCGGTGAAGTACCTGAGAAAGCGGTATCGATGAGCGTATGGCAGATAATGCAGTGCAGGAGGATTATCTCAGTCGTGCCGCATAGTGTAAAGGCGGATGCTGTTTTCAAAACCCTTACCAGCAGCCTGACTCCCATGATACCGGCAACAATGCTGAAGACACACACTGACTGGAATCTTTTCGTTGACAGGTTGTCAGCTTCAGAACTGATAAAATTCTGATAAGATTACTAAACTATCAGTCACATCTCCTCTTTGTGCAATATGGAGACTGACTTTTTGACGACATTTAACCACCGGACGTTTACTGAAACTTTACTAAGCACTGAAAATGAAATTGGATGGAGAAATAAAGGCAATACATTACTCGACCGGGAAGCCGGTAAGGATTCGTATCGCCGGAGGACTTATTTACGGCATAGAAAACCTGAAGAATGCTTCCGAAACAGGGGGCAGGTATGTTGCTCCGGGACTGATCGATAACCAGGTTAATGGATTTATGGGGGTCGATTTTTCCTGGCCCTCACTTAGTCCTGATATGATGGTCAGGGCTGTTAAGGCACTTAACAGAGAAGGCGTTACCTCATTTTTTCCCACAGTGATTACAAACAGCCATGATAACCTTCTGAAGATCTTCAGGAACCTTCGCAAATCGCTTGAAGAAGATGAGGTCAGATTATCAGTGCCTGGTTTTCATCTCGAGGGGCCGTATATTTCACCTGAAGAAGGTTTTTACGGGTGTCACCATCCTGACTATATCCGCATACCATCGTGGGATGAGTTTTCAAGGTATCAGGAAGAGGCCGGTGGCTGCATCAGGCAGGTTACTTTAAGCCCGGAGCTTGAGGGTGCAATCGAGTTCATCAGGAAGTGCACGCTTAATAATATTGTGGTGGCAATCGGACACACCAATGCTAAAGCCGGAGATATCCGGATGGCGGTCGATGCAGGGGCAAGGGTTTCGACACATCTGGGCAACGGATGCGCGAATATGATACATCGCCATAACAATCCACTATGGCCCCAGCTGGCAAACGACCACCTGACACCTTCAGTAATTGCTGACGGTCATCATCTTCTTCCGGAGGAGATACAGGTTTTCCGTAAGGTAAAGGGAGCACACAGGATAATACTTACATCCGATGTGACACATCTGTCAGGGCTTGAACCGGGTAATTACTCCTTCTTTGGCAGTGAGGTAGTTATGACGGATGACGGACTTATCAGGAATCCTGTCCTGGATTGCCTGGCAGGAGCTTCACTACCTCTCAGGACCGGGGTCGGAAATATGATAAAATTCACAGGATGCCCGCCCGACGAGGCTTTTAAAATGGCGTCGGAGAACGTGGCCGGCCTTTATGGACTTACCGACAGAGGAACCCTTGAACCCGGAAGGCGGGCCGACCTCATAATTTTTGATATGATTGGACAGGATATAAACCTGCGGCAGGTATGGGTTAACGGCAAAACAGTTCTGAACCGGGAATAACAAGTCTCTCATTGGCATTATCTTATAGCTGATTGCAGAAATAAAGAAAATACGATATGGCGACAATTGACTACATTGTACTTATAGGGTACTTTATTCTGATAACATTATTCGGTATCTGGATCTCCCGGAAAATAAAGACCAGCGACAGCTATTTCAGGGGCGACAGGAAGTTTAAATGGTACATTATGATAGGCCAGGCATTCGGTGTCGGAACTCATGCAGAAATGCCTGTTGCCCAGACTGGTGCAACTTTCAGCAGCGGATTCGCGACAATCTGGTACCAATGGAAGAATATGCTCATAACTCCTTTCTACTGGCTTATCGCACCTTTCTACAGACGCAGCGAGCGTACAACAGTGGGTGAGATAATAGAAGACAGATATGGAAGAAGAATGGGTCTGGTATATTCTGTTTTTGCCATTACTTTCTTTGTTTTCAGTATGGGAGTGATGTTGCAGGGTGCCGCAAAGGTCATATCGGTTGCTTCAGGGAACCAGTTCTCTCCGAACATGATAGTGCTTTTTATGACTATAGCCTTCATTATATACAGTTTTGTTGGAGGGCTTATTGCCGCTGCCTATACTGACTTTATCCAGTCGTTCCTTATAATTACCCTGTCGGTGCTTCTGATCCCGCTGGGGCTGGCTGAAGTAGGTGGTTTCCATTCCATGAAGGCAGCCTTGCCTGATCATTTCTTCGATCTGTTCAACAGTGCAAGCGGGATTGACGGTTTCACCATAGCCATGCTGGCAGTAAACGGAATAGTGGGTATAACAGCCCAGCCTCACATGGTATCTATGTGCGCAACAGGCAACACTGAAAGAGCCGGCAGAATAGGACAGACATTCGGGTCGCTCGTGAAGAGGCTTATCACGATAGGGTGGGCCCTTACCGGACTTGTCGTCGCCGCACTTGTAATAAAAATGGGTGTTGAGCTGCCTGATCCGGAAATGGCATTTGGATATGCGTGCAACATACTGCTTGTTCCCGGACTTGTCGGCCTGATGCTTGCTGCCATACTGGCTGCAAATATGTCGTCGTGCAGCAATTTCATGGTTAACACCGGAGCGCTTTTTACCCAGAATATTTACAGGAAATACATCAATCCGGAAGCTTCCGACAGAAGCCTTCTCTGGATGGGCAGATATTCCGGACTTGGCCTCTCTGTAATGGCAGTGATCTTCGCTCTGGGAGTGAAGAATGTACTTCACGGATTCCTTTTTGTTGAGACTCTCGCCGCTTTTATGGGAATTATCTTCCTGGGAGGTGTGATCTGGAAAAGAGCAAACCGTTTCGGAGCAGCTGCAGCGGTAATCACTTCTGTTTCGCTATATTATATTGTTAATTATTTAACAGCCGGCGAGTTGATGCTCGTTTACAAATGGCTTCCTGCTCCTTTTGGAATAGCAATGCTGGCGGGTTTTTTCATCTTCTGGCTCGTAAGCATACTGACAAAACCTGAGGATCAGGAAAGAATAGATGCTTTTTTCGACAATATGAGAAGAAAATCAGATGCAAGTCAGACCGGTCCCGACGGGAAGAAACCACTGGGAGAGCTCTCAGGCGATGACCTCCTTCTTCTTGATATTCCCGGTTACGGAAAGAAGGAACGAAGGGTGAATTTCTTCAGGCGGT
Organism: Bacteroidales bacterium; assembly: GCA_034002885.1. Lineage (GTDB taxonomy): Bacteria > Bacteroidota > Bacteroidia > Bacteroidales > VadinHA17 > LD21. Next base: position 553 of record JAVEZS010000020.1, on the reverse strand, counting down.
ACAGGGAAGACCTGGTTGGATTCATATTAAGCTGGCTTGTTGTAGGATTGCTGATACTTCTTGCATGGGGAATAATGCAGATATAGGTTTAAGCCGGAAGAAAACCCGGAGATACCTGTTCCTTCATGGTATAAAACATATTCTTATAAACGGATTTTACAGCCCGCCGGAAGAATTAACTTTAATCTTTTTTAAGAAGCCTCCTGTCTCTTTTAATTTGATGTTTCATGCCTTTTAAGCTATCTTTATCCGAAATTAAATCCTCATAAGATGGGAAATTTTGGAGCTACCGAGATAATACTTATAATTCTTGTTGTCGTCCTGCTCTTTGGCGGACGAAAGATACCTGAGCTGATGAAAGGGATAGGACAGGGAATGAAGGAATTCAAGAAAGCCTCAAAGGTTGAAGATGAGACTTCCGGAGTAGAGGAAGACAAAAAAAAGGAATCGAAGGAGGAGTAGTTTATTACGATTCCTTTCCTGCAATTTATCAATCCTGAAACCTGTCGGCCGGAAGATACTCAGGAGCTTTCCTGTATTTTGTCGCCTGCTC